>CAVHXU010000001.1:0-76060 GCA_963640185.1 Lachnospiraceae bacterium
GAACGAGACGGGGACTCCGGCAGCCGCGAGGTTCGTGATGCCTGTATCCTTGAGACTATAGAATGAGACCTCCATCGGGAACCCGCACTCCTTTCTGACGAAATTGTTCCAAAATGTTCCTATCTTCCTTTCCGGAAGAGCTGTTTTCCCGGGGCTGAAATCATTGTGCCGGTGGTCTCCGAACAAGAATAGTTTCGGGTTGCTCAGGTCGAGACGGCGCACATATACCATCATCGAGTCGGGAATGGTGCGTACGGAGGTGTTGTCGTTCTTGGCGATTTCCCCGCGCACGATGACCGTCTGGGCGTCGGGGCGGATGTCGGAACATCGCAACAGGGCTATCTCTTTCGGACGCATCAGGCAGCAGTAACATAGCATACAGAGTACAAGGAATTCCGGATTCTCCCTTTCCAAGTAGTTCCAGAGCCTTGACAGTTCATCATCCGAGAGGATGCGCCGTCTTTTCTTCGTGAGTTTTTTCGGCTTGCGCTTTATCTCAGCGAAGGGATTCTCCGAGATGTATTTCCGATCAATCATCCAGTCAAACAGGACGCGGCAGAAGAGGAGGTAATTATTGTATGTGCGCGGAGAAATGTTCGGGTCTCTCTCAATGTCCTCCATAAAGTCTACGGCAATAGAGCCGGAAACTCCACAAGCGTAGGTATTCTCATCGCATCCGTGGGCGGTCAGCCAGTTTCTCAGAGTTCTGACGAACGAACTGTAGCTGCGCATCGAGTTCGATTCCAGCTCGCGTCCTTTCGCTTCCAAAAACGAGTCGAACGCCTCGAAGAGTTTTTTGTAAGCTTTCGGCGCATAGCGCTCCACGAGCGGGTTCCATCCGAGGGAGAGTTTTTCTGCAATGCGTCCCATTATCGCACGGGCCATTGCCCGGCGCTCACGTAGCGACTGCACACGGTTCACTTTGACTCTCATCCGCTTGAGTTTCTGCGTACCGGGGTTTTGGACATAATAGGTGATGTACCAGATTTTGCCCCGGGTCAAACGGGGCGGCACATATTCGATGTAGGGGGTTGGTTTGAAGAAAGACATTTTTTTTCTTTCGCAAAGCTCCGACAAGACTCTGTAAAGATTGCCGGAGCTTTGCGAAATACTCTGTCCTGAATTTGTCCCGTTTTCCTCTGAAAATTCTCGCAAAATTCTATCTATCAGAGAATTAGGACTACTTTGCGGAGAGAGGGGGATTCGAACCCCCGATACCCTTTGGGAGTATACACGCTTTCCAGGCGTGCCTCTTAAGCCACTCGAGCATCTCTCCGGACTGTTTGGGGACTGCAAATATAGCGATTTTTTGGATTATTCAGCAGCGATGGCGGCTAAATAGCAGTGACGGCAGAGCGGTTCGTAGATATCCTTTTCACCGAGCACCACGAGGTCATTGCTGCGGGAGAGGCGATGCGAGTTCTGTGCCGGGCTTCCGCATTTCACACAGATGGCGTGCACTTTCTGCACATCTTCGGCGATGGCCATCAGAGCTGGCATCGGACCGAACGGTTTGCCGGTGAAGTCGGTGTCAAGCCCGGCGCAGATGACTCTGACACCGGAATTGGCGAGAGACTGGGCGACATCCACCAGGGTGTCATCGAAGAACTGGGCCTCATCGATGCCCACCACTTGAACACCGTTCACCATAGACAGAATCTTTGCCGGCGTATCAATCGGAAAGGATGGAATATGCTTGCTGTCGTGGGAGACCACCTCTTCTTCGGAGTAGCGGACATCCATCCGGGGCTTGAAGATGGCGATTTTTTGGTTGGCGAATTGTGCCCGGCGCATTCTTCTGATGAGCTCCTCGGTCTTGCCGGAGAACATCGACCCGCAGATGACCTCTATCGAGCCGGCCTTTTTTGCATTTTCCAAAAACATATCCCGTTTTATCGTTAAAAAATCCTAAATTTGTGATTGGCGTTTGCAAATATAGTCAAATCTATCTTATGGAAAGCAGGCAGGAACAAATTTTGGCCGAAATCAGGGCCGCGCTCCGGAATGCGAGGGAGCAGTTGGATCTGTTGGAGTCTAAGCTCGCAGAACTTACTGAGAGTCAGGATATTCTGTCTAAGGATCTGCCTGTGATGTCCATTGAGATGGATGATCTGACTTCATTCGAGCCGGAGGACGAAGTGAGTCCGGACGGGGAGGCGGAAGGCGGTGATGTGCCGTCCGTCGATGCCGAAGACAATGGACCGGTGAGGCCTGCGGAGGCGGAAGGCGGTGATGTGCCGTCCGTCGATGCCGAAGACAATGGACCGGTGAGGCCTGCGGAGGCGGAAGGCGGTGATGTGCCGTCCGTCGATGCCGAAGACAATGGACCGGTGAGGCCTGCGGAGGCGGAAGGCGGTGATGTGCCGTCCGTCGATGCCGAAGACAATGGACCGGTGAGGCCTGCGGAGGCGGAAGGCGGTGATGTGCCGTCCGTCGATGCCGAAGACAATGGACCGGTGAGGCCTGCGGAGGCGGAAGGCGGTGATGTGCCGTCCGTTGATGCCGAAGACAATGAGTCGGTGAGGCCTGTGGAGGGGGAAGACGGTGATGTGCCGTCCGTCGTGTTGGACGATGACGGAGACCTGCCGCCGGACTATGCCGTGGAGGTCGATGGAGACTTGCCGTTCGGCGAAGAGGATTCCCCGACCGTGCGGGACGCTGCGGCAGAGCCGTTCCTGACGGAGGCGCTAACTGTCACGGCGGAGGCTTCAACAGATTCCGGAAATATCATCTCTAAGCCTGTTTCTGAAGATGCTACTGCAGTGAAGGAAGCCGTGCCGGAAACGATTGCCGAAGCGGCCGCCGGAAGTGTCGCAGCCGATGTCTCTGAAGCCGTTGTTGCTGTGCCTGCCGCCGGAGATGCCGTTGCCACTGAAAATGACGCCGCTGCGGATGCCGAGTATGAGAGAGTCAGGACAAAGTATTGGATGACGGACATCGCCGGCATCCCTGTCAGGGATGTGCGCAGCGCCATCTCGATGAACGACAAGATTCTCTTCATCAACACCCTCTTCGGTGAGGATCCTCTTGTCTATCAGGAAGTCATACAGAAAATCAATGCCTCGCCCGACCTCAAGCAGGCAATCGTCTATCTGCTGCGCCGTTTTCCGGCGTGGAATCTTGACTCCGATGTGGTTTATAGGTTTATGATGGCGGTCCGGAGGAGACTGATGTGATGGCCGGCATACTCTACATTGTGCCGACTCCTGTCGGCAATCTGGAAGATATGACTTTCCGTGCCGTCCGCGTGCTGAAAGAGGTGGACCTCATTCTCGCGGAGGACACCCGCACCAGCAGCGTGCTGCTACGGCATTACGACATTCACGGCCGTCTGGAGTCCCATCACAAATTCAACGAGCACCGGACAGTCGAGATCATCAGAGATCGTATCCTCGCCGGACTCAATGTCGCCCTGATCAGCGATGCCGGCACTCCGGGCATTTCGGATCCCGGTTTTCTGCTTGTGCGCACCTGTGTCGAGGAGGGCATTGAGGTCCAGACTCTGCCAGGCGCGACCGCTTTTGTTCCGGCTCTGGTCAGCTCCGGTTTCCCCTGCGACAGATTCGTCTTTGAGGGATTCCTGCCGGTCAAGAAAGGGCGTCAGACCCGATTGGCCGAGCTCTCCCGTGAAAACGGAACAATGGTCTTCTATGAGTCTCCCTATCGCCTTGTCAGGACTTTGGAGCAGTTTGCGGAAGTCTTCGGGGAGGACAGGGACTGCGCCGTTGCCAGGGAGATCTCCAAAGTCCACGAGGAGCACAGGCGGGGAACGATCAGGGAACTTGCCGATTGGTACAGGGAGCACGAGCCCAAGGGGGAAATTGTGCTCATAGTCGGTGCCCGAAATAAAAAAAAGAATAAATCTGAGAGTGAATTTTGATATTCACTTTTTTATTCCCCATATTTACGCCGTTTCTATGACTTCACGGATGGAGGCCGCTGCCAGCTGCAGTGTAGTCTCGCCCGACAGCCAGTGTGGATGCCCGCTTAGAAGGCATTGTGCGGAGCCGTTGTCGCGGCCGTGCGGAGATTTTCTGCCGGAAGTGTTTCTGAATCTGTACTTTGCCGCGAATCAACAGGCGGGTTATGAAAGAAAAGAAAAAGATTGTGCTGAAAGGCTCCTTCGTCGCGGGGTCAGTGGCCTTGCTGTTCCTGACGATGGGGTATCAGATCGCTCTGTTTGTGCACAGCGCGGCGGTGGCGAAAATAGCCTCTGACAGGGATGCTCCGGACACCGTATTCGTTTTTGCGGGCGGGGAGGAGAGTGATCGCGGCTCAGCAGGACCGCTGTCGGGGCAATCAGCCGGTAACCGGAATGACGGCGTTCCGGGACGGGCGTTTGGATCGGAGTCCCATGACTACAGGCGCGGCAGGAACGCCGGAGTGCGGATAGAGCGCCGAAGCGGAGCTGCAAATGAGACCGCCCAAAGGGTGAGAGACAATGTCCCGAGACGTCGGGTGGAGAATTTCAGCTTTGATCCCAATACCGCATCGCTTGAAGACCTGCAGAGGCTCGGCTTTTCGCCCAAGCAGGCTCAATCCATCGAGAACTACCGGGCCAAGGGCGGCCGGTTCAGACGCAAGGCGGATTTCGCCAAGTCCTTCGTGGTCTCGGATTCCATCTATCGGCGTCTTGAACCCTACATCGACATTCCGCGTACGGATCTCAACCTTGCCGATTCTGCGGCTTTCGACGCTTTGCCGGGAATAGGAGGGTATTTCGCCCGGAAGATGGTGGAGTATCGCGAAAAGTTGGGAGGTTCCTACTCCCGAAAGGAACAGCTGTTGGAAATCTATAACTTTGACAGGGAGAAATTCGATGCCTTGAGCGACCTTGTCTGCGTGAGACCGGAATATGTCCGCCCATACCCGCTCTGGACTCTGCCGGCCGATTCGCTGGCAAAGCATCCATACATCCGCTCCGGCGCAGTCGCAAGGGGGATAGTCCTCTACCGAGACAACAATCCCAAGGAGAAGTGGACTGTTGAGGCTCTCCGTTCGGCGGGCGTCATCAGTGACTCCGCGGCGCAGTCCCTGTCGTTGCTCTCCCTCGTTCCTCCGTAGGAGGAGACCGGCAGGACAGGTTGCGCTCAGGCAATGGTATCGCGATCGGGCAAAGGGGGGGATGGCCGTAAAAGGTCGGTCTGTCAGTCGGCTTCGCCGGTCTCGCTCCAGATATAGAGTTTGTCGGAACGGCGCAGACGATTGGGGCTGCCGGCCACTTCCCGGATGGTGTCGGAGTCTTGGGAGAAATCTATCGGAATGGAGCAATACGTGCCTTTGTCCGCGCTATCCACCGGCTTCAGATCGACCCGGATCTCGCTGACTGTCGTCTCCACCACTCCGGTGCTCGGACCGGTGATGAGTATGCGGTCGCCCCTGTGGAGAGAGGCCGACTCCACCAGAATCTCCGCCACGGACAGCTTGTCGAACCAGTTGGTCACCTTGCCGCAATACACTTTCCGGCGTTTGGCGCAGCTGCCGTAAACCTCGCTCCATTCTCCCAGTCTTGCGCCCTGATAGTAGCCGTCCCAGAAGCCCCGGTTGAACACTTCGGACAGTTCGGCTTTCAGAGCGGAAGCCAGTTCGCCGCTGAATCGGCCCTCGCACACCGCATCCGCAGCCCTGCGGTAGCAGGAAGTCACTTTCTTGACATATTCGGCGCTTCTGGCTCTGCCCTCGATCTTGAACACCGTCACTCCGGCATCTATGATCTTGTCCATAAACTCTATGGTACACAGATCCTTGGGCGACATTATGTATTTGTTGTCCACCAGCAGCTGATTTCCGGTCTCAAGATCGGTCACCTCATAGCCGCGGCGGCAGACCTGGTAACAGGCACCCCTGTTGGCGGAGGCACCGTATTCGTGCAGACTGAGATAGCATTTCCCGGAGATTGCCATACAGAGAGCTCCGTGGGCGAACATCTCAATCCCGACCGGCCTTCCCGACGGTCCACAGATGCCATCACGCACTATCGTCTCGTGTATCTGCTTGACTTGCTTCAGATTGAGCTCGCGGGCCAGCACTATGACATCTGCGAATCGGGAATAGAAACGCAGCGCCTCCACATTGGATATGCTGAGCTGTGTGGAGATGTGCACCTCCAGACCGATGCTGCGGCAATATATAATCGCCGCCATATCAGAAGCGATGATCGCCGTGATTCCGGCAGCCTTCGCCGCGTCGAGCGTGTCGTGCATCGGCTGCAGGTCTTCCTGATACAGCACGATGTTGAGAGTGAGATAGGATTTGACACCCCGTTCCCGGCAGATTCTGCAGACTTCTGCCAGATCATCGGCAGAGAAATTGTTGGCCGAATGTGAACGCATATTCAGACTGCCGACTCCGAAATAGACCGAATCGGCCCCTCCCTGAATGGCCGCCCTGAGGCATTCGAAATTGCCAGCAGGTGCCATTATCTCTATCTCGTTTTTCTCCATAATCCTTTATCGTTCACCGCATTCATCCGACATTATTTCGCTCTGGAGAGAAGCCCCTCCGCGAACCTGTGCAGCATCTCCCGTCTCACTTTCGACACGGACAACCTCTCCGCGTGCGAGAGGGCCTCAGCGTGAAGCCGGCGTATCTCGTTCTGTGCCGCCCGGCTCGCTCCTGACTCGATGTAGATGTTTCGCACCGCCTCAATTTTCTTCTGCTTCTGTGCCGGAGTGTCGACCGGCATCGTCATCGCATTCAGCAGTTCCAGTTTCTCCCTCTCCTTGTCCGCCACCACTTCGAAAGTCTTGGTCAGCAGCCAGGTCTTCTTGTTGTTGAGTATGTCTCCGCCAATCGATTTGCCGAACACGGCAGGGTCTCCGAAAGTGTCCAGCCAGTCATCGGCAATCTGGAAAGCCAGTCCCAACGACCACGCATAGTCATACAGAGCCGCCTGATCCTCCGCCGAGGCTCCGCCGACAATCGCGCCGATCTTTGCCGCACAGGCTATCAGTACGGCGGTCTTGAGCCCGATCATCCGGATGTATTCCTCCATAGACACGGACTCCTTCATCTCGAACTCCATATCATACTGCTGTCCCTCGCAGACATAGGCAGCCGTGTCGGAGAACAGCGTCAGCACCTCCGGAAGGTATTTCGCCGGAGTCCGGGAGAGCAGACGGTAGCTCTCTATGGACATCACGTCGCCGGACAGGATAGCCGTGTTCTCATCCCACTTCTTCCAGACGGTGGGCACGCCCCTGCGGATGGGAGCGTTGTCCATAATGTCATCGTGGATGAGCGTAAAGCTGTGGAACACCTCGATGGCGGCCGTGGGGGCGAGTATCTCATCGGAAATTTCATCCTTGAAAAGGGAATATGCGAGCAGGCACAGGCGTGGTCTGATGCGTTTGCCGCCGATCGCAATCATATATTCCAGAGGCTTGTACAGCCCCGAAGGCTCATTCTTGAAAGGCAGTTCCGAAAAGAGTTTTTCCAGTGCCCTGCCGATGCTTTCTTCGTTGATCATAGTCCGGATGGTGTCAGTGTCGTAAACTGTGTTTGAGTTTTGCAAATTTAGCAAGATTGTGGAAATCCGGACTGACAATCATAAAGACTATCGCGAAAATGACCAGGCAGATGCCGGTCACTATGTTTGCAGTAATTTTTTCGTTGAACATCAAGGCTCCTATGAGGATGGCCGTAATCGGCTCGAACACACCGAGGACAGAGGCTTTCACGGAGCCGATTATACGGGTCGCGGCGGCAAGAGTCGCTGTCGATACGATCGTGGGAATGAGGGCGAGTAGTATCAGATTGACCCATGAGGCCGGGTGCGCATTGAGAATCCGTATGTCGTTGATGAGCGGGAGATTCCAGCCCTGCGCCCCAGATGACGCCCCGGCTGCCTCTGTGCCCGTTCCCGAAGTCAGGGCGTGAATGGTGAACACCACGGTGCCGACCGCCAGCGCATAGAATGTAAGCACATCGTTGGGGATGTCCCTGATGCATTCGTTGCGGTTGACCGTCACTATGAAGAGGGCGTATGCAAGCGCGGAACCGGATGAAAGCAGAATTCCGACAGGATTGAGGCTTCTGCCCGGCTCAAAACGGCACAGGAACATCATTGCCACGGCCGTGACCGCGATTGACATCCAGGTCTGCCAGTTGGGGAAGACCCTCAGGAGACACATTATCAGAGCCACCAGTATGGGATAGAGGAAGACAATGGTCGTGGCTATGCCGGAGGGAATGAATCTGTAGGCAAGAAACAGCCCGAGGCTGCTGAGAGAGTAGAGAACGCCCAGAACGCCCAGCCAAAGCCCCTGCTTGAGATTGATTCTGAATGATTTGCCCGACAGGGCGATAAAGATCCCGAGCAGTATCACCGCAAATGAATACCTGAAGAAAAGCACGGTGTCGATGCTGACTCCAAGCCCGAGCACAGGCATGGCGAACAGGGGATTCATACCATAAGTGACTCCCGTAGTGATGCCTGCCGCATATCCCCAAAAATTCCGTGTACGCATAAATAAACCCCGATTCTGAAATCGGGGCGCAAATCTACGAAATTTTATTACAATTTATAATACTTCGCCAGAATTGAAGCGAAAAGCCCGGCGGGAAGCAGTTTCTTCAGATACACTGACAGCTTTTGGACAGGAGAAGCCACGATGCGGTGATATGGTGGCCTGCGGCATTCCAACACTTTTGCGACGGCTTTTGCGACCGTCTCGGGGCCAAGTCCGTGCATCTCGTCGTGTTCAATGCTCTCCATAGATGCGGCATAGCCCGGATAGGCGGCCGCCACTTCTGCGGAGGCAATGCATTTTTTCCTGCCGGCGGTGAATCCCGTGGCGCAGTCCCCCGGGTTGATGAGGGTCACGCTGATGCCGAAAGACCTGGTTTCCAGACGAAGAGCCTCGCTGAAGCCCTCGATGGCATATTTCCCAGCGGAATAGAAAGCTTGGAACGGCAGCCCCATAAGTCCGCCTATCGAGCTGAGCATCACTATCCTGCCTCCGCGCTGCCTTCTCATATAGGGGAGGACCGCCCGTGTGCAGTTGACATAGCCGTAGAAATTGGTCTCAGTGATCGCCCGGATCTCATCATCCTCCGCGAACTCTATCGGACCGCCGATGCCGATGCCCGCATTGTTGACGAGCGCATCGATGCGCCCCTGTTCGGAGATGATTTTCTCCACCGCCGCCTCTATCGAGGCCTTGTCTCTGACATCGGTCTTGAGATAGTGTACAGAGGGGATTCTGCCGCAGTCGGCATCTTTGCGGACCGTACCGTAAACGCAATGGCCTCTTCTGGAGAGCAGATCCGCGGTCGCCGCTCCGAAGCCGGATGAAATACCTGTTATAAGCACAACCATACGGCAAAAGTAACATTTTTTGTATAACTTTGTTCGCCTATGCCGCGAATAGCTGGTCAGCGTCGCAATGGCCTGTCCGTGCTGCGAATAGCCGGTCGGTGATCGGCGGAGAGGAGACGGCGGGGTGCGGCGGTCGGACGGTCGGCAGGCGCAACTGCTTGAAAAATAAGGAGTTAAATTCAGGGTGTGATTTTATTTTATTGATATGTAGCTGGTTATGAAAGGCGAAGCCACGGTGGTCAAACATACCGGCAGCCACTATCTTCTGACAATGCTGCCGAAATGGGAACTGTTCCCGGCAGTGCTCAGAGGCAGGGTGAGGCTGACGGCGGGCAGCACGACCAATCCCCTGGCCGTAGGGGACAGAGTCATCTTCGAGACCACGGACGGACTTGTGCCCGATGAAAAAGATCCCGCAGTCATCTCTGAAGTGCTTCCGCGCAGCAACTATGTCATACGCAAATCCACCAATCTGAGCCGTCAGGCGCACATCATAGCCGCCAATGTAGATCAGGCTTTCATAGTGGTGACGCTTGCTTTTCCGGAGGTCAAGCTCCAGTTTCTGGACAGGCTTCTGGTGACCTGCGAAGTCTATGGCGTCCGTCCCTGCATAGTGCTGAACAAGATTGATATCTTCAACTCCGCCGCGGCCGCAGGGGAATTCGGCGACGCTCTCCGGCGTTTTCACGAAATCTATGAGGGAGCGGGCTACAGGATAGTGGAAGTGTCAGCGCGGACAGGGCAGGGGATAGCCGGTCTGAGGTCGCTGTGCCGTGGAGTGTCCCTGTTCTCCGGAGTGTCGGGAGTGGGCAAGTCTTCGCTGATAAAGGCTCTGGATCCGTCCCTGTCGCCGAAAATCTCGGAAATCTCGGAGGCTCATCTTCAGGGCAGACACACCACCACTTTCTACGAGATGTATCCGCTGCATCTTGACTGTGCGCCTGACGCCCCCGACAGCCGGTCCGCAGGGGAGGAAATCACGGACGGATCAGACAGCGTCAGAGAAGCCTACATCATCGACACTCCTGGCATCAGGGGCTTCGGTCTGGTGGATGTCCCCCCGGAGGAGATTGCTCTCTATTTCCCTGAGATGCTCAAGGCTTCCCGCAGTTGCCGCTTCACCCCCTGCACTCACACCCACGAACCTGGCTGCGCGGTGAAGGCCGCAGTGGAAGAGGGGATAGTCACTCCGGAGCGATACAGTTCCTACCTCGGTATGCTCGACGAAAGCGGAAAATACAGAGTCTGAGAGTTTCCGGCCTCAGCGCACACGGGAGAGCACGGCTCTCCGGTAGAAGACCGTCAGCATCAGCGAGCGCACCAGCAGATGCACGAAGTACGCCGCCAGAAGCAGATGCACCGCAGCCGCTGGCTCGGGATGCATAATCCTGTCCGCAATGAAGTAGGTCGCCAGAAATCCCACGGTAGCCAGCAGCATCGAATTGCGGATTTCCTTAGATGCCGTCGCGCCGATGTAGATTCCGTCCCAGGTGAATGCTGCACAGCCTGTCAGCGGCATAAAGAACAACCAGATCATATATGGGGCGGACGCCTCTATGACCTTCTCGTCCGAGGTCATAATCCGCAGCATCCATTCCCCTCCGAAATGATAGACAGCCATAAAGACCAGACACACCGCCGCCGACCAGATGAAAGTGTATTTCACCGTACTCCTCAGATCAGCCCTGTCGTGCTCTCCGATGAACCTGCCTGTCATAGCCTCTCCGGCATAGGCGAATCCGTCCGTCACATACGAGAACAGCAGCAGCAGTTTCATCATTATCGAACTCACCGCGAGCAGCAGGTCTCCGAACTTCGCCGCAATCAGGGTGAATCCTATGTAGATGCCTATGAAACTGAAAGACCTGATGATGAGATCCAGATTCATAGTGAAGAACTTGCGGTTGTCATCACCCTTGAATGCCGCCTTCAGATCCTCCTTATGGAAATGGGCGTATGTCTTGTCCCAATATTTTCTCCGCAGAAACACCAGAGCGGCGGCGAGTCCGCAGTATTGGGCAATGACAGTCCCCACTGCGATGCCAGAGAATCCCATGCCTTCCCACGGGCCGATACCGACGGCAAGAATGACCGTGGCGACGGCGTTGACCAGATTCACGATCACATCCGTCAGCATAGAGCTCAGACTGTCCTGCATCCCTATGAACCATCCCTTGAAGGCCATCAGGCTCAGAGTGGCCGGAGCCGCCATAATCCTGATGTAGAAATAGCGGGTGGCCAGCAGACGCACCTCCGGGCTGCAGTCTATGAACAGGAACGCCAGCTGCACAATGAACCATTGCAGCAGGATGAAAGCCAATGCCGAACTGAATGCTATGGTCAGTGCCCTGGTCAGAATCCCCGTGCAGGCGCGGTCATCCCTGCGTCCGTAGGCCTGTGCCGTAAGCCCTCCCGTGCCCACTCTCAGGAAGCCGAAATTCCAGTACAGCAGGTCGAAGATCATCGTTCCTATGGCTATCCCTCCTATCAGAGTCGCATTTTCCACAGTCCCGATGCCGGCGATGTTCTCCCCGCTCAGATGCCCGGCCATAGCGATGTCCACCATACCTACCAGTGGCACGGTGACATTGGCCAGAATGCTCGGCAGAGCCAGGCGCAGCATCTCTTTGTTGATATTGACTTTGTTCACGGAGTTTCCAGTGTCTGCAATGGGCAATTCGGTCCGGCCGCTTTGCCGCCGAGCCGCAAAATTACTAATTTTTGGCTATATTTGCCCCGCAGAAGTCGGATGCTTTAACAGACTTCGCAGGTATGAGCCTATACAACTACTTCCGCATAAGCAGAGTGTCCTCCGACAAAGTCCCGGCGGAGAAGTCGGACGAAGTCTATCGTGACCTGAGAAAGAAGACTTTCATCGGGGTCTTGAGCGGCTACAGTCTCTACTATGTGTGCAGAATGAGCCTCAGCATAGTGAAACAGCCGCTGATCGACGGGGGAGTGCTGTCGGCAGGAGACCTGGGGCTGATAGGCTCGGCTCTGCTGCTGGTCTATGCCTTCGGCAAATTCATCAACGGCTTCATTGCGGACTATTGCAACATCCGCCGGTTTATGGGCATAGGTCTGCTGCTGTCAGCGGTGATTAATCTGCTCATAGCCCTGCTCGGCGTCACTGCCAGATTCGTGAGTCTCCCCTCGCCGGTGATGCTGGTCCTCACATTCATTTTGTGGGGCGTCAACGGATGGTTTCAGTCAATGGGAGCCGCGCCCGGGGTCATCAGCCTGTCCCGCTGGTTCCCGCTCTCCAAAAGGGGGACTTTCTATAGCATCTTCAGCATCTCTCCGTACATCGGCGAATTCATCTCGTTCGTGCTTATAGCGGCCGTAGTGGCGCGTCTCGGCTGGGAGTGGGGGTTCATTGCCGCCGCACTGGTCGGCTTCGCGGGCAGCCTAATGGTGTTTCTGCTGGTGCGCGACAATCCCGAGAGCTGCGGTCTTCCGTCTGTGCAGACGCTCGCAGGGGAGGAGATGCGCCGGGAGGACACTATGCGCACCCGCACGCTTCAGAAGGAGGTTCTGAGGCATCCCGGCATCTGGGTCATCGCCCTGTCCTCGGCATTCATCTACATAACCAAATATGCCATAACGGGTTGGGGCGTGCTTTTCCTGCAGAAGGCGAAGTTGTTCTCTCTGGAACAGGCCTCCGGTGTCATAGCCACCGCCGCTCTTGTGGGCGGACTTTCCGGAACGATGGTGGCCGGCTGGCTTTCGGACAAGGTGTTCGGGGGAGACCGTATGAAGCCGGCACTGATTTCGGGCCTGCTCGGCACGGTGACGCTCGCACTGTTCCTTTTCACAGGAGGAAACATAGCTCTCAACACATTCTATGTGGCGGTGTTCAATTTCGCGATGGGCATCCTCTACTGCATCGTGGCTGGGCTTATGGCCATAGACATAGTGCCCAGAAAGGCCACCGGGGCGGCCCTCGGGGTGGTGGGCATCTCCAGTTATGTGGCTGCCGCAGTGCAGGATGTGGCGAGCGGCTATCTGATTCAGGGGCGTGATGGCTTCGATGCGGCCGCCGTCTTCTGGCTGATCGCCGCCCTGCTGGCCACGATTCTGCCGGTTCTGAACTGGAACAAGATGAAATCCGGCCGCCAAATTCGGAAGTAAAACTCCGCCAAATTCGGAAGTAAAATGCCGCCAAATTCGGAAGTGCGAAAATAATCGCTATCTTTGCCGTTGATTTTAAACGGTTTTGATATGAACGGGTATAAAGCGCGAATCGCGGACAAACTGCTTTCCCGGAAACTTGAAGGTATGGGGGCAGTACTGATAGAGGGACCGAAATGGTGCGGCAAGACAACGACAGCCGAACAGATTGCCGGAAGCATCCTGTATATGAACGATCCCAGACATCGCCACACTAATATCCAACTCGCCTCGATGAACCCGGAAATACTTCTTGCGGGAGCCGTGCCGCGTCTGATTGATGAGTGGCAGCTTGCACCGTCGCTTTGGGACAGCATAAGATTCGAGTGCGATCACAGGAAAGAAGACGGTCAATTCATCCTGACCGGGTCATCAGTCCCGACTTGGAATGGCGAAGAGGATGAGATGTTCAGCCATTCCGGCACAGGGCGTATCGCCAGATTGAAAATGCGTCCGATGTCATTGTGGGAATCAGGTGATTCGGACGGAAGCATCAGTCTTGGCGAACTGTTCTCCGAGACGGCCACCCCCGCCGGGGCCCCCGACATCCAGATAAGGCGATTGGCGTTTCTTGTGTGCCGTGGCGGATGGCCCAAAGCCGCACTGCAGAACCCGGAAATCTCTCTCGAACGCGCTTTCGATTATTATCAGGCCGTTACAGAGGTCGATATCAACCGGATTGACAATGTGAAGCGGGACAGTGAAAAGGCGAAACGACTGCTGCGTTCATATTCCCGTCATCAGGGAACTCAGGTCTCACTTGCCAAGATACGCGATGATATGCGGACAAACGAGACAGACTCAATGAGCGAAAAGACGATTGACGACTACCTTGCCGTCTTCAGAAAGATGTTTGTCATAGAAGATATGCCGACCTGGAATCCCAATCTCCGCTCCAAAACAGCCATACGGACAACGGATACAAGATATTTCGTGGATCCGTCAATAGCCGTCGCGGCACTTGGTGTCGGACCGGACGATTTGGTGAATGATCTGGAGACATTCGGCCTTTTGTTCGAGACAATGGCGGTCCGCGACCTTCGTGTCTATGCCGATGCGCTGAATGGAAATGTATATCATTACCGCGACAAGGACGGCCTTGAATGTGATTCGGTGATACACTTGCGCAACGGGCAGTATGCACTGGCGGAAATCAAGATGGGCGGGGATATGAACATAGAGGCAGGAGTGCGCTCCCTGAAGATGTTGAAGAACAAGATAGATATGACCAAAATGCCCGAACCGTCTTTTATGATGGTCCTGACCGGCCTCGGTTCGTATGCCTACCGTCGTCCTGACGGCGTATGGGTCGTGCCTATAGGCAGCCTGCGCCCATAGGAACATTTTCCCGGGGCGGCTTCAGAAAAACCATACTCTTGTGCTATATTTTTGTGACAATTCACAGATTTGTAGCACAAGAGTACTGTTTTTGTTCGGATTTACCAAATGCTTGATACCGGTCCGGCGGACAATAATCCGGTTCTGTCGCGTCAATCCATTCACGGATCATTCATCGTAAGCGTCCTTGCGTACCGCAGAAGGAATGGCAGTTCTGGTATAGACCTCCACTTCCGTCTTTTTGTCGGCCGTGGATGCGGAGGATGCGGTGGAAGTCAGCGTCAAGGTATTGTCGGCCAGCTCCACAGCATAGATGCTGCCCCAGGAAGAACCGTCGGAGTATTTGCCGGACAATGTCGTCCCGCCAAGAGTCCACGTGCCCGTGTACCTGCGGTACCTGCCCGATCCGATTTTCTGGAAGATTTCAAATGTTCGGTCTGCCTCAAATGAAAGATAGACCTCCACCTCGTCACTGCCGATTTTCACTGCGCGGGTTTCGATGTTCGTGAGTTCCCATTCTCCTTCTACGGTGAGCGGAGTCTCCACTTTCCTGTTGCAGCCGACAGACAGGACATTTAAGCAAACAAAGACAAAGATTGCGCTCAGGGCTTGCCTTAGGCGCGGATGAATTGCATTGAACTTTATCATAACCAACCCCCATTGCTTGATTTGACATTTCTGGAAACAACCGACACATCCTGCGTCACTTTCATTCCCCCGATGGCGTCATCCCCTCCGATGGCATCTCCTCCACCGACAGCAGTGATTCTGACGCGGGCAGAACCCAGCCGGGTCGGGTAGATGAACAGTTTCCCATATTTGATATACGGCTCTTCTACGAGTCCCAGAGATTCCGAGCCATTGTCAAGTACTTCAATATCCATATATGTAAGTACTTTTGACGATGTCCCGAAGTATGGAGATATGTCCACCCACTGTCTTTCTCCGGATCTGATTCCAATGCTCGGGACGCCCTCTATCTTCATCATCAAAGTCCAGGCATCAATGGAGCCAGTTCCCATTTTGTGATAGTACGGAGCCAGGCTGAAAGATTTCCCGTTGAGGGTTTTGGTGCCTGTTATTCTGCTGTCGAGGTCATTTGCCGAGGTCACGATCATATTCTTGAATTCGGACAAGCTGTAGTGTCTGCCAAGTTTTCTGGCGTATGAAAGTGCCAGGGCCACTATGCCGGACACGTGCGGACAAGCCATAGATGTTCCCTGCATATATCCATAGTCGGAATCCTTCAACTCACTGGGGATCGTGGAGAGAACCATCGCCTCGGAAGATGACAATGACCCGCCGGAATTGGAATGGTAGGCCTCTCCGCCAGGCGCCACAATGTTGCAGCCCGGACCATAATTGGTGTAATACGCCGGTAAATAATCCGGGCCGAAGGCCGAAACGCTGATTATGTCGTTGTATGCTCCCGGATAGGTCGCATAGGGATCTCCATCGTTTCCCGATGAAAAAATCGCTATTCCACCATCAAGCACATCATTGTTCTTGGCGGCTTCGAAATAACGTATCGCGGACATTTCCAGAGAGTTGGCTCCTGAGTTACCGTTAAGGTATTCTGAATCCGATTTGTATGTGCCCCCCTTGTAGCCGAAAGAGCAGGAAATGATAGAGGCGCCGTTGTCGGCAGCATATTTCACGGCATTTGCGATAATGGTGCTCGAACCTCCCGTTTTGCCGTCGAATATCTGGCAGGACATAATCTTCACTCCGTCCCCATTCCCGCTTCCTCCGGCGATCCCGCACACACCAGTCCGGTTGTTGTTGACCGCAGATATTGTCCCGGCACAATGTGTGGCGTGCCCGGTGTCACCGTTGTTTGTCCAGGTGATTTCCCCGCTTGGTGAGCAGAAATTCCTGCCGTGCTCTCCATCCGGGCCTGTCCACATATTGGCGGCCAGATCTGGATGGTTGTATTTCACCCCCTCATCGACAACGGCTACGATGATGGTATTGTCGCCGGCAGTAAGTGATTTCCATACATCCTTGACATTGATGTCTGCTCCTGCATAGCAATCAGTTGCAACAGCCCTGTCACCGATGTTCATATAGTGCCACTGCTTTACGAGATAAGGGTCATTGAACACGGATTCAAAGACGACATCCGCTTTGGTGTCCGTCCGGACCTGCACCGGCTGACTCTTCTCCAGAGGGTATATGACGCAGTCAGATGCCTTGACATACTGCACCCCGTACTCCACAGTGCTTACAGAAGCGGACCGGGCCAGACCTTCGGCAATGCTTTCTGCTTCGGAGTCATCGACCGGGCAGACATACCACAAATCGAGCCCGAATTCCTTTTCCATTTTCTCCTTGCCAGGGACCGATGTCACCGCCGGTCTGAGAACTATTCCCTCGGTGGCCAGGGAGTCCAGAAGTGCGAGGGATGGAGTTTCCTTGAACTTCAGCAAAACCTCGCTGCAGGGCGAGCAGGAGGATTTCGTGTTGATGATCTTTTCTCTGAAGTCATTCTCATCAGCCTGAATCCGTATCCTGTCAGCATCGATCTTTGAGCAAGACGCGAGACACATCATCGTCGCAGCTGCAAGAGCGGACAAATGTGATACTATTCTAAAGGTATTCATAGTCTTATCTGTTTGGTCATAACCCGAATCGGCGCGGGTTCGGGCAAAAAAGAAGGCGGCGACTCGTTTGATTCAGTCCCCGCCTCCCTTTCTCAGTTTTTGATGCTATTACTTGACAAAGACCTTGATGTCAGAGTTGACGCTGTACTTGTCAATGCTGGCGGTCGCCTCTTTGCCGACGGACTTGGATGAGAATGTGGCAGCTTTCAGGCTATGTTCCACATCCATACCGGCAAATCCCTTTACAAACATCTTGCTCCCGGCTTTGACTGATGCTGCAGCTGCATTGTCCGAGTCCACAGGGAAATTGTGTCCTTCGCCGAGAACGAATGTCTCGACACCTGCGTTTGAAGCTCCGTAGTATGAGCCGTCAGAGTTGAATATGACATAGGCGACAGCGAAAGACAATGTTCCTGTTGCGGAGTCGTATGAACTCTCTTTTCTATATTCTTCAACATCATTTCCAGAGTATTCAAGGAACTTGTTGAATTCAATGACATAGATAGGAACTCCCGAATATGTGGCACCGGTTACCTGCCGAGGAATGACAATCTTGCCTGTCGCGTTGTCGTATGTAAAAGTGAAATCGGTATTATAAGCCCAATGCTCGATGACATAGGTGTTCGCGAAGTTAGGATTCTGGAAGATTCCGAGACCTTTGTCTATGTAGGCATTACCGTCCTCATCCTTTATGAACTTGGAGGCATAGGTGTAATCTCCGCTGCCGAGCGGAACGTTTTCGAGGCCTTCTGTAGTGATATCGACAGTCTTGACGGTTTCAGTGAATCCGTTGGTCGCCCACACTATCAGAGTGTAATCCGTCAAGGCTTTGAGGCCGATGCCAAGGTCTGAATACCCTGTGCTGTTGATAAGCTCAAGAGTCTCGTCACCCACATAGTCCACTTTCGCGAGGATCTTGGTGACATCGTCTTTCAAAGAGGATGTGGCGACAATGGCTATCTTGGCTGCTGTGATGTCCTTTCCATAAACATAGAACAACACAGAGTTAGTCTTGTTGAATCCGCTTGGTTCATAGCGTGAAGTGAGCTCCAGACCTGCGGTGACGACAGTCGCATTGTCCTCTTCTTCTCCGGCTGCGACATATCCGAACGACTCTCCGTCATAGTCTATCAGTTCCTCACCGTCATAAGCAAGGGCGACAATGGTGTAAATGCCCGTCTTCTCGCAGGTGATCTTGACGATGCCGGATTCGGTGACAACAGAGGCTTCTTCCGATTTCGCTATTGAGTTCGCCGCTTCCTTGATTCCGGCATTGTCCAACGAACCCTCGAACACCATATACTTGATGCTGCTGATGTCTTCTCCGAGCGAGAATTTGACAGGAGTCTCACCATCCTCGCTGAAACCTACCGAAATGCCAAAGCTGTGGTCTGCATCCTTTCCTCCAGGCAGGGTCACGCGGAACATTCCACCTGTGTTGGCGTCATACCAAGCCCCACCTTTATATCCGGACATACTGATAAGAAGCGTACCGACAGGGAACTTTATGATACCGTTGGAGAGTGTGCCGAAACAGCCCTTTTCTGCAACCCACTGCTTTGTATTGCCCTGTGCCAGATAGGCGCCGGCATAGCTGCCGATGCTGAATTCTCCATAGCCCCAGTTACATCCCGTATGCGCTGTCTCGATGTACACGGCAGCGGGATCCGTGGCATTTATGAAGATCCAGTAGTCTTGTGAAGCGTCCCAGTCGCCTTCTTCATTGTATGGGTATGCTGCGCCATAGACATTTTTCAGCCTGTAGAGTCCGGGAGTGTTTTCATTTTCCTGGATCTCCACATCGTATTCAACATTGTCCACACCAAAAAAAGTGGTAAAAAAGTCGTCTCTCCACTGCGCGATGCCTTCCGTCCCTTCTCCGGAGTATGGAAGCACGGCAACAGGATTCCATTTAACCCGGCTCAGAGAAGCTGATATGTATGTCGGTTGCGTGCCATAGACTTTCGCGTACTTGCTGCTGGTGACGCTGATTGTGAATGAATATGATTTGCCGATTTCGGCCTCCGGGAAAGTGACGTCAAAAGTGGTTGATGTCTGGCCGTCATCGAATGAAATCGGGTCGAAAGAGAATACATCTCCCTCACTCTGCTCGATCTCCACCGGAACCACAATGGAGCCTGCGGCATTGGTACGTTCTGCGGTGAGCGTTATTTTGCACTCATCGGCCGGATCGAACTCAGAGGTAATAGTCTGTGTAGGGAAGAAGACCCCATAGCAGTCATCCTGCTCGGCTTCTCCCGGCTCATAAGTCAGTTCCTTGTTGCAGGACACCGCCACAAGGCTGACAAGCGCAGCTGCTGACAATATTTTATGAATATTTTTCATATATCTTCAGAATTAATACATTAGAAACTATTCTCCCACCCATTCGTTGACCACGTTTGTCGGGTCCGGATTGTTGTAGCCTTGTAGAACCGGATTCCCGTTGAGCTCGGCTTGCGGGATGACGAAGTTCCACCAAGGAGCGACACCGGTGCAATTGTATTTGTAGCCACCCTGCGCATTGGTGCCTGAATAGCCGTTGCGGAAGCCCGCAGACAGTCGCTTCGCATCGAAGTAGATAAGTCCCTCCCCCCAGAGTTCGATTCTTTTCTGCTTATAAACCTCGTCCTGAAAGAGTGACGCGCTGGCGATATCGCTGCAGCTATACTCCGGATTTCTTGTCTTGATTAGAGAGTTCAGGGCATCTTTTCCACCAGCGAGATCACCTGACAGAGCAAGTGCTTCAGCCTTGATGAGAATCATCTCCTCCATTCTCATAAGAGGAATCTGGGTGGCTCCGCCCGTCTTGTAAACATTGCATTCGCCGGATGCCGGGCGGAATTTTATGCTGCAGTACGCATAGTTTCCGCCTCCGAATGCCTTTGATCCAGTGTAAGGGTCCTCCTTGGCATCGCCTCTTTTTCTGGCGAGCTGATATTTGTAATAAGCATCACCCTTGGGGTCAATCCAGGAATGCTTACGGAAATCGGTATCCGGAATGCTTTCATAAAGAGAACGCGGAATGCCGCGGCCGACATTCCAGCCATAAGCAGTCCAGGTGTTCTCATTGCTCATATGAGCCACGAATGTGCAGAGATTGCCCATATTTTCGGCATCATATCCGATGTACCACATCCAGGATGTCGCATTGGCAGCGGCGTTGTTGAAGCCGTTTATGGGGTCTTCCCATTGATCCTGGGTAAGCGGAGTCCCACCGAATGCCGTCAGCGCTTTGTCCGCATATTCCGCAGCTTTGGCGAAAGCTCCTTCTACACCAGCCGAGCCCCTTTCGAGATATGCTCTTGCCTTGAGACCGCAGGCTACGGCGTAGCTCGGGAACAGGCTGCAGGAACTGCTTGTGCCTTCAAGGTATTTCTCTGCCGCGTCCAGATCCGAGAAAATCAGTTCATAAGCTTTTTCCACAGTGACACGCGGGTTGTTCTTCGCCTCGTCGGCTTTGGTCTTGTCCGTGACAAGAGGAACAGTCAGGCCATTTATGTCGTTTTCAGGAGTGTATGTTCCTGCCACCCCTGGATCGGTCGCCGCCTTGAACTCATACATACGCACGAGGTTCAGATAGAATAATGCTCTGTAGCAGCAAGCGTATGCGAGATAGTGCTTCTGTGTCTCATTGGCCGACGCAGGGTCAACAGCCCCGATGACATCATTCGCAGATTTTATGAACATATAGTATGTACGCCAAGGGACATAAGAAGTGCCGGCGTTCGGGCCGATATTGTAGTGCGGCGATGACCAGAAACTGTACCAGTCATATCCTGTTTCGCCGGAATCCACGATATCTCCAGACGCGGTGTCGGTGATAATCATCATCCCGGGATATCCCATATCGTACTCATAAACCTGATCATTGTAAACAGGATATGGAGCACACATTTGGGCGGAGATGGCGTTGACCAGGGCCTCGAGAGCTGAAGCTGACTTTCCGATCTGTTCAGATGTCGCGATGCTGGTAGGGAAAGTCTCCTTGACGCAGGATGAGGCGAGAAGTGCCGCAGAACTTATCAATAATATTTTAAGTGTATTTTTCATATTTCTGTTCTCCTCCTTGATTAAAACTTAATGGTGATGCCGCCGGAGATTGTCCTTACCGGGAGGTAAGTGGCATAGTTGGTCGAACCCGTGAAAGAGTAGCGCGGGTCAAATCCCTGACGTTTTGACCAGTACCAGACATTCTCGACGGCGAGGTAGAGACGCAGTGACTGGATCTTGATCTTTTCCGTCCATTTTGACGGGAACGTGTATCCGGCGTTGATGTTCTCTATGTTCAGATAGCTTGCATCAATGAGAAAACGGTCAGATGTTCCTGCAGAATAGGTGTCGGCGTACTGGAAACGGGGTATGTTCGAACCGGTGTTGTCTTTTGACCAGGACTTGAGTATGTCCACGTGATAATTCGTGCCGGTACTGCCCTGTGTAGGTGATGCCATTGATGTCTGGTAACCGCTGTCGAATGCTTTTCCTCCGATCTGGTATGAGAAGTTGACGGAGAAGTCGAAGCCGAAGCAGTAGAATGATGTTCCGAAACCGCCATACCACTTCGGAATGGAGTTGCCGCAGAGGTAATAGTCGGCAGAGGCGTACTGATCGGTTGTCTCTTTCCCGGTGATATTGCCGTCTTCGTCCTTTATGTTTTTGTACCAGAGCGACTTTCCGGTCTCTGGATCCACACCCGCATAACTCTTGAGATATCTGGTGTAGATAGGAAGTCCCTCGCCGTAGAAGTAGGTCCCGTCGTTGTATCCGTCATACCCGTCCACCGTCAGAGTCTTCACGTCATCGTGCAGATATGTGATCCTGTTCTTTACCTTTGTGGCATTGAAGTCGATAGACCAGTTGATGTTCTTCTTCTGAATGACATTGGCGGTCAGAGCGAGTTCGACACCGTAGTTCTTCATATCTCCGATGTTGTCGTAATAGTAAGTGTAACCGAGCGACGGAGCGACATTGAACGCGAACAGCATATCAGTGGTTTTGCGGTGGAAGTATTCGACTGAACCGTCAAGAATGCCGTTGAACAGGGTGAACTCCGTACCCATATTGAAATTGCCGTTGGTCTCCCAGGTGATATCTTCAGTGCCTTTGCCGCTGAATGACACTCCGATGTTGCCGGCAGAAGGCACGATGTCATAGCGGTCTGTGTAGAGATAACTGCTGATGTTGTCGTTGCCCTGAGTACCATATGAAGTCTTGATCTTGAGGAGATCCACCCACTTTGCATTGAACCACGGCTCCTTGCTGATGATCCAGGCGGCACCGAGTGACCAGAAGTTTCCCCAGCGATGCTTCGGATGGAATCTTGAGGATGCGTCGCGGCGGTATGAGGCACTCGCGAAAATGCGGTTGTCGTAGTCGTACTGCCCGCGCAGGAAGAATCCCTCGTTGTTGTACTCGGTTGTGTAAGAATAGGCGCTCTGATTGTCCACTACAGCCCCTGCAAGTTCCTTGTTGTCCTGTGAGAACATATTCTGCTTGGATGCTCCGAGGTAGTAGTACTTGGTGTTGTAGTACTCGTGTCCGAGCATAATGTTGACATTGTTCTTGCCGAATGACTGGGTGTAGTTCAACAGCTGCTGGGTATTGAATGCGGTTGTGCGTGCGTGTGTCTTGCTGATTGTACCGTTCGATCCTGCGAACTGGCCATAGTAAGGGTTCTGCACGGTTGTTCCGCGATATTCGTCAAGAGAGAACGAACCGTTGCCTGTGAACTTGAAATGCTTCAGGAATGTGACATCCATAGCCCCTGCCGCTGTGGCGGAGTGCCCCTCCGAGTTTCTTGTATTCACCTTGTTGGCGAACAGAGGGTTAGCGTTCGGCATAAACGCACGGGTGAGTCCGGCGTTCATTCCGTCACCGTAGTCCATCATTCGGAAACCATTGTCATCAATCATCACATTGCCGTTCTTATCTCTCACATAGAGAGGAAAGATTGGCGCTATCTGCGAAGTGAAGGCCCAGACATTGCCTGTCGAATTGCTGGAGCCGTTGTCGCTCAATGAATTGTAATTATAGTTGGTGAAAGATGTGTTGCCGTAGAATTTCAGCCACGACTTTGCCTGATAATCAGCCTTGAGGCGTGCCGAATAACGGGTCATATCTGAGTTGTAGGTGATACCCTGATTGTTGAGGTACCCCAGCGAAGCATAGAAATTCGCCCTCTCCGTACCGCCGCTGACGCTCAGGTTGTACTCCTGTCTGAGGGAATTGCGGTAAGCCTCATCAGTCCAGTTGTCCGGGGTCAGGAAGTAGGTGGTGCCATCATTGGTCACATAGTTGCCCAATGTCGCTTTAGGATTGATCTTGCCGTTTGTCCCGATGAAGGATTCGCCGTCAGGGACAGAAAACACCTGATAGGTCAGTCCGCCGGATGCCGCCGGGCCTGTGATTACGGCATTCACCTTGTCGTGCGCTTCAAGCGCTGAATAGCCCAGACCGAGGTAGTAGTTGTTGAGAGCCTGATAGTGGGTCTCATAGTACATTGCCGGATCTGTGATGTATTCGTAGTCGCGGAGGGCCCGTGTGTTCGCTCCCCATTTCGCATCGACTGTGACAACCGCGTCCTTGCTCTTGGCTTTCTTGGTGGTGATGAGAATGACACCATTGGCACCGCGGGCTCCATACAGAGCATTGGATGCGGCATCCTTGAGCACTGTCGTGCTTTCCACGTCAGCGGGATTGATGTTGTTGAGGTCTCCGTCGTATGGCATCCCGTCCACAATGTAGAGAGGTTCCTTTCCGGCAGATATTGAACTGAATCCTCTGATTCGTATTGATGCCGTGCTGCCCGGGGCTCCGGAAGAGCTGGTCAGTTGCACTCCGGCTACCTTTCCCGCAAGGGCTGAAGTCACGGATGCTACCTGGGATTTTGCGAGATCATCGGAATTGATGACTTTAGCCGATCCCGTAAAGGACTCCTTTGTGGATGTACCGAAGGCCACGACAATCACATCGTCGAGTTTCTGGGTTTCCGGTTCCAGCACGATGTTGACAACACCTCTGTTTTCTACGGCAACGTCGACCGCTACAAATCCCAGGCAACTCACAGAGAGTTCGCCATTGGCCGGGACACTGATCTTATAGTCGCCGGCATTGTCTGTAAGGGCGTAAGTTCTGACGCTGCCTTTAAGCTGTACGGCAGCACCCGCCACCGGCTCTCCGGTATCCGAGTCGGTCACCTTACCTGTAACGGTGATATTCTGCGCGAACGCTGGAAAGCTCACCGCCACGAACAACATTGAAAGAAAGATTTTGATTTTCCTCATAGGTTGTACCTTTTTGTTAAACATTAATTATTACTACTTTTTGATGCTATCGGTGTAGTGTCGCTGTCCGGAAAGCCTCCCGGTCGGAGGAGTCACGCGCCCTGCACAATAAAACGGGCGTATATTTGTCCGCGCAGGAATGTTTAACCAAAATCGGAGAATCGTATGAGTGTCTATGCCTATGTCAGAGTCAGCACGCAGCTGCAGCCCTTTGAGAGTCAGGAATATGAAATAAGGAAATGGTGCGAGGGGAAGTCCCTGCGGGTTGACCGGTGGACGACGGAGCAGGTCTCGGGTACCATAGCGTGGGAGAAAAGGATGCTGGGGAAAGTCATCCGGAGTATGAAGCCCGGCGATCTGCTGGTCTGTACGGAAATCTCGCGGCTCGGCAGGAATATGCTGATGATTATGGCCATTCTCGACATCTGCTCTCAGAAACAGCTGCGAATCCACACTATCAAGGACAATTTCGACCTGTCAGACAGCATCAACTCCAAAATCATAGCCTTCGCTTTCGCCCTCGCCTCAGAAATAGAGAGAAATCTCATATCCCAGCGCACCAGAGAGGCGCTTGCTGCGAAGAAAGCCTCCGGGGCGACACTCGGCCGTCCCAAAGGCTGCTCGGAAAAAGTCCTCAGGATATGTCTGGAAGCGGGAGAGATTGAGCGTCTGGTCGGGGAGGGGCAGCCGCTGTGCAGGATAGCGGAGCGTTACGGAGTCCACCGCAACACTCTCTCAAAAGTCCGCCGCCGGGGCTACTCCCCGGCCTGATGAAGAGTCGGCCTCGTCTGCGGAATCATTTCCGCACTTTTCGAAAGAAATTGCGGAATCGTTTCCGCACTTTGCAAAAAAAATCATACCTTTGCACCTGAGAAAACTGACGGAATATGGAACAACTGTTTGAAATGTACCACGACAAACTGCGGCGGACAGGGCTTGACTTCGTCCGTTACCTTCACGATGAAATCAACTGGAACACGCAGCTGATGGTTATCACGGGAGCCCGCGGAGTGGGGAAAACCACTATGGTCCTGCAGCACATAAAACTCACTGACGCAAGAGACAAGTCGTTATATGTCAGCGCAGACCACACCTATTTCTCCAACCATTCGCTATACGACACCGCTTCAGCCTTTCATAAGGACGGAGGAGAAATACTCTATATCGACGAGGTCCACAAGTATGAGGGATGGACTCGGGAAGTAAAGATGATGTATGACTATCTTCCCGGGCTCAAGGTCGTAGTGACAGGGTCGTCGATACTCGAAATCGTGCGGGGGACAGATGCCGATCTCAGCAGGAGAGCCATCCCATACACTCTGGAGGGATTGTCGTTCAGGGAATATCTCAACTTCCGTTTCAACCTCGGCATCCGTCCATATTCTCTGGCCGAGATCATTGCCGGAAAGGTGGAACTCCCGTCGGAAGTCAAGTATCCGCTGGCCTGTTTCAAGGATTATCTGGTCAACGGCTATTTCCCGTTTTTCAATCAGGACGACTACCGAGTCAGGCTTGAGAATACGGTAAACCAGACTATGGAAATCGACATTCCCGCTTTCGCCAGAATGAACATATCCACCGCCGTAAAACTGAAGAAACTGCTGTATGTAATATCCAGGAGCGTCCCTTTCAAACCGAACTACAGCGAGATAGGCCGGGCGATATCGGCTGACAGAAGCACGGTGGCGGATTATATGACATATATGGCGAAAGCCCGCCTCGTGCGTCTGCTGAATACCTGCTCTGACGGAATGGCGCTTGTGGAAAAAGTCGAGAAAGTCTATCTCGGCAACACGAATCTCATCTATGCCCTCGCTGAAAATGCTCCTGAAACAGGGAATGTGAGAGAAACGTTCTTTCTGTCGGCACTGACCCTGCGCAACAAAGTGACGGCGTCGCCTGTTTCGGACTTCCTGATTGACGGCCACACCTTCGAGGTGGGGGGTAAGGGAAAGACCGGCAAGCAGATAAAGGAAGTAGAAGACGCTTTCGTAGTCAAAGACGACATAGAATACGCCTACAGGAACACCCTGCCGCTGTGGTCATTCGGTATGAACTATTAGGACTGTCCGTGTCTAAATCACCTTCCACCCGTCAACCGTGCGGGTCTCTGACGAGAAGTTGATGCCGAGTTTGATGATTTGCTTGCCGGAGGCGAGGAACGGCTTGTCGTAGCCTTTCTCCTCAATCTGCTTGAGGGCAATCTCCGGTGACTGGTCGCGCTTCAACTCTATGATATAGACATACTTGTCGGTGTCGAAGATGATATCGATGCGGCCGTTGGAGCTGTGGTACTCCGTCTTGACATACAGGCCCATCATTTTGAGCATCACTGACATAGTGTTTTGGAAGTATAGCTCCAGATCACCCTGGATCTCGTAGCCGTTGCCCGAGAGGAACGCCGTGAAGCGGTTCATAAAGCCATCGACATTGCCACTTCTGACATCGCTCACGAACCGGTACACCGAGAATTCCCCCTCAATGAGCGCCGGTGCGAACAACTGGCTGAGTGAATGCAGGAATCCGCTCTTGACCTCCTCATTCGGATAGTCGAGGGTGTAGGTGCGGAATTCAGGGTCATAGCTTCGGATGGTCAAGTAGCCGCTCTGGTACATAAGGGTTATAGGGCCGGGGCTGACATAGTTCGCGCCCGTAAGCGTCTCCACCGGCACCATATTCTTTGAAATGTTGTCCAGGTTGTATCTCCCCTGCTTCAGGTAGCGGACAAGGAACGTCGGTGTGCCCGTCTCAAACCAGTACATACGGAATTCCTTGTTCTTGAATGTGTTGATTATGCTGAACGGATTATATACCCCGGCGGCCTTGTGATGAAAATGGTAACCGTCGTACATCCGGGCCAGTTTCCCGTAACAATCCTCACGGCTGATTCCCTCCGCTGCCGCCAGTTCCTCCACGCTCCCGTCAAAACAGTCCCTCAACTCACTCTCCGAGATCCCGCAGATGTCCGAGCAAGCCAAGTCCATCGAGATGTCATTGAGGTTGTTCAGCCCGCTGAAAATGCTCATCTTGCCGAGCTTGGTGACCCCGGTCAGGAACGCGAAACGGATGCAGTCATCCTTGCCTTTCAGGACGCTGTAGAAGCCCTGGAGCTCCCGGCGGAACTTCTCCATCAAGTCCGGGTCGTCGATATTGTCGATTATCGGCTTCTCATATTCGTCGATGAGGATGACGGCTTTCTGTCCGGTTCTACGGAAAGCGGCCTCGATGACTGCATCGAATCTTGACGCGGGATCCTGAAAATCACCCACTTTGCCATAGTCTTCCTCCCATTTGTTCAAATGACGGTCAAGCTTGTCATTGAGGTCGGACAACGAAGTGTATCTGCTGCCGGTCAGATCCAGATGCAGTACCGGATATGCGGTCCAGTCCTTCTCAAGCGAGTCGATCGCCAGCCCCTCGAACAGATCCCTCCGTCCGCTGAAGTACGCCTCCATCGTGGAAATGAGGAGGCTCTTGCCGAACCGCCGCGGACGGCTCAGGAAATAGTAGCAGCCTTCACTGGCAAGTTTATAGACAAGTGCCGTCTTGTCAACATAGACATATCCGCCTTTGCGGATTTTTTCAAAATTCTGGATACCGATAGGATAAAGCATACGAGTTCTTTTTGTCGCCAATGTCTCCGAGTCTTGGATGAGGCCCGCTCTCTTTTGTCACGCCGCTCCGTCACTCCGCCGCTCCGTGGCTGTGACTTTCCGACCACCCCATCCTCCGCAAAAATACTGAAAAATGTCGGAAACTGACATTGTTTCAGTATGTTTTTGCCCGGGCGGAGACAAATTTATAGCCGGCGCAGACGACCCTGCGTTTGTCACGGTGTTCCCCGCATAATCTGAAAAATCCGCCTAAATGTTTCACAACCAATACTTCACATTTTCCGCCCTGTGATAATCCCGCTGTTACAAATTTTTAACAAGTATACAGATTTGAATATAAACCCCGAAACTCATTATAAACTGTTACTGCCGAATGTGCAAAAAATTACCATTTTGAAGCAAAAAATCCGGCTTTTATAACTATCTTTGTGCAAGCACCTAAATATCAGCAGTTACAGATATTTGGTTTTTTGAAATTTATTCTTGAACTTTGTGGTTCGCTATGCCGGATAATACGCCCGTTTTATTGTGCAGGGCGCGTGACTCCTCCGACCGGGAGGCTTTCCGGACAGCGACACTACACCGATAGCATCAAAAAGTAGTAATAATTAAAATGTTTAACTAAATCAATGCTTATGAAAAAAATCGCTCTTTTTTTCGTGGCCGCAGTGATGTCAGTGGGAGTTACATTCGCCCAGAGCGCAGTTACAGGTACTGTGACTGATTCCGCAACCGGCGAAGCGATCCCTTTCGCATCCATTCAGGTCAAAGGCACAATGACAGGAACTTCGTCCGATGCCGAAGGCAATTACAGCATCAAGGCCCCATCACAGGACGCTGTCCTGATTTTCTCTTCAGTGGGCTATGTTTCGGCTGAAGTAGCTGTCGCAGGCAAGACAAAGATCAATGTCGCCCTTGAGCCGGACGCGGTGGCACTGGACGAGACCATCGTGATTGCGTTCGGCCAGACCACCAAGGAAGCCTTCACCGGCTCGGCTACGGTGGTCAAGTCAAATGACATCGCCAAGGTGCAGTCCTCAGACGCGACCCGCGCACTCGAAGGAGTCGTGGCCGGCGTGCAGATGACGACGTCTTCCGGAGCGCTCGGCTCCACCCCAAGCATACGCATCCGCGGTACGAGCTCCATCTCGGCGGGTTCTTCACCTCTGTATGTCGTCGATGGCGTGCCTTATCCGGGTAGCATCAACAACATCAACCCGTCCGACATCGAGTCGATGACCGTCCTCAAGGATGCAGCATCCAACGCCCTCTACGGCGCGAGGGGTGCCAACGGTGTGATTATGATCACCACCAAGAAAGCCAAGAGAGGCGAAGCGGTCGTCACTCTGGACGCCAAGGTGGGTGTGAACACCAGAGCCACCAAGGACTACGAATACATTACAGATCCGGGCCAGTACTATGAGACTCACTATGCCGCATTGAGAAACTACTATGTGGCAAACGGCCTGTCACAGTCAGAGGCTCATCTCAGGGCGGCCAACGCCCTCACCGGTCCGGCAAGCGGCGGCGGTCTCGGATACAATGTCTATACTGTTCCGGACGGGGAGCTCCTCATCGGAAACAACGGCAAACTCAATCCGAACGCCTCCCTCGGCCGTGTGGTCAGCTACAACGGCCAGGACTACCTCCTCAAGCCGGACAACTGGCTCGACAACGTCTATCAGCCGTCGGTGCGCCAGGAGTACAATGCAAGCGTTTCCGGCAGCACGGAGAGAGCCTCATTCTATGCGTCTCTCGGTATGCTGGACAACAAGGGTATCATCCCGAACTCAAGTATGCGGCGCTACACCGCCAAGCTCCGTGCCGACTATCAGGCCAAATCCTGGCTCAAGGTCGGAGGCAATGCGAGCTATGCCCGTTACAGCTGGTTGAACGCGAGCCCTAACGAGTCTGCGGGAAGTACCGGTTCAGTGTTCGGTATGGCAGTGAGTATGGCGCCTATCTATCCTCTCTTCGTCAGGGACGGAAAGGGCAACGTGATGATAGACAGCAACGGCTACAAGATATACGACTTCGGTAGCGGCAGGAATGCCGGCCTCACCCGTCCGAACTCGCAGTCCGCCAACGCTCTGGCCACCCATCTCCTCGACAGGGATGACTCGGAGGGCAATGCGGTGAACGGCACCGGCTATGCCGAGTTCAAGTTCCTCAAGGACTTCACCGCCACGGTGAACGGAGGTTTCGGTCTCGACGAGGCCCGTTCACGCAGTATGAGCAACCCGTACTACGGCCAGTTCGTGTCCAACGGCGGAAACATCAGCGTCGGCCACGCCAGAAGCACTTATTTCAACTTCCAGCAGCTGCTGAACTACAACCACACCTTTGCCGGCAAGCACAATGTGGACATCCTTGCGGGCCATGAGTACTACCGTCAGCACAGCTATTCTCTCTCCGCAGCCAAGACCAGGATCTTCTCTGTGGATGACCTCGAGCTCAACGGTGCGGTGGTGGATGCCAAGAGCGCAAGCTCGTCACAGTCATGGTACAACAATGAGGGATATTTCCTCAGAGGCCAGTACAACTATGCCGAAAAGATTTTCGCCAGTGCATCATACCGTCGTGACGCGTCCTCAAGATTCCATCCGAAGCATCGCTGGGGCAACTTCTGGTCGGTGGGAGCCGGCTGGCTCATCGACCGTGAGAGCTGGTTCAACGCATCTTGGGTGGATATGCTCAAGCTGAAGGCTTCCGTCGGTTCACAGGGTAACGACAACATCAGCAATTACCTCTACACCGACACCTATACCATCACCAACTCCAACGACGAAATCGGTATCTCATTCAACAACAAGGGTAACGAGAACATCACCTGGGAGACCAACACCAACTTCAACGCCGGCGTGGACTTCGCCTTCTTCGGCAACAGATTCAACGGCACGGTGGAGTACTTCTACAGGAAGACTTCCGATATGCTGTTCTGGTTCTCGGTTCCGGAGTCGCTCGGATACAGCGGCTACTACGCCAATATCGGCGATATGAGAAACCAGGGTGTGGAGATTTCACTGGACGGCGTTCTGGTGCAGAGCCGGAATTTCCAGTGGACGGCCAATGTGAATGCGACCCACTACACCAACAAGATCATCCGTCTTCCTGAAGAGAGAAAGACCACGGTCATCGAGGGCTATTCAGGATACGCGTCCGGCAACAAGTTCATCGGCGAGGGACTGCCTCTCTACACGTTCTATATGCCGTCCTACGCCGGCATTGACCACGAGACCGGCGAACCTATGTGGTACAAGGACGTAAAGGACAAAGACGGCAATGTCACCGGGAAAGAGACCACCAAGAACTACAGTGACGCGACATACTATCTGCACCCCGCCGCCACCCCTAAGCTTTACGGAGGTTTCGGCACAAGTCTCAGCTTCTACGGCGTGGATGTAGCGGTACAGTTCACCTATCAGATCGGAGGCGTGTCCTACGATTCGGGCTATGCGGCATCTCTCGATGCGCCCGGCGGAAGCCTCGGACAGAACTTCCACAAGGATGTGCTCAACGCCTGGACTCCGGAGAACAAAGACAGCGATATGCCGCGCTTCCAGTATCTGGATCAGAATGTCAACGCCACTTCCGACCGTTTCCTGACCGACGCCAGCTACCTCAACTTCCAGAATGCGCAGATCGGCTACACTTTCCCTGCCAAGCTGACCCAGAAGATCAAGATAAGCAGACTCCGCATCTATGTGGCTGCCGACAACATCTTCTATGTCTCTGCGAGAAGGGGATTTGACCCTCGCTACTCATTCTCCGGCTCCACCAACTATGCAAGCAACGCTACGGTCCGCACGATTTCCGGCGGTATCAACATCCAATTCTAATTAACTCCAAATACAGAAGCTACAATGAAAAATATACTTTTGAAATCAATTGGCGTTTTGGCTGTTTCTGTGCTTGCGACAGCCTGTATTCAGGAGACCTTCCCGGAGGGAGCTACTCAGACTTCATCTCAGATTGCGAAATCCTCCTCTGCCACAGAGGGCATTCTGAAGGGTCTTCCTGCAAGTATGAATTCATTCAACACCGCAAGTTACTATACGGGTTATGCGGTGCATACCGACTTCGGCATAGGTGCGATCCACCTTATGACCGAGTTTATGCTCAATGATGTGGCGACCCTCGGCGACAACCCTTACTACAACCGTTTCTATGCTCAGGCATACAACAAGTATCAGGGATCCCGTTACATCTATTGCGCCTATTTCTGGACCTGCTACTATCAGTGGATCAAGATAGCCAATGACATCATCAGTGTCCTTCCGGAGAATCCGTCCGGCGACCAGAGAGCGATTCTGGGCAAGGCGTACGCATACCGGGCCTATTTCTATCTCGACCTGGCCCGTCTCTATGAGGCCAAGGAAGTCCGGGACACATATGCCATAGGGAAAGGATACAAGCTTTCAGAGGATGTTCTCGGTCTGACCGTTCCCATCATCACCCCTGATCTGACGGAGTCCGAAGCCAACAACAATCCGCGCGCCAAGAGGGAGGAGATGTACAAATTCATTCTTGCGGATCTGGACAAGGCTGAGGCGCTTCTTTCCGGCGAGACATTCGCTTACACGGAGCCTTCCTCCTATCTTGTCGATGGTCTCCGTGCGAGAGCCTACATAGAGATGGGCTACTGGGGTGGCGAATATGAGCAGTACTTCGCCAAGGCTGCCGAGTGTGCCCGCAAGGTCATTACCGAGAGCAAGCGCGTGCCGCTCACCAAGGATCAGTGGCAGGACCCTAAAAACGGCTTCAATAGCGGCTCCGCCAACTCCGCATGGATCTTCGGCCAGACACTCGCTTCCGAGAATCAGGAGAACATTATGACCTACACGGCCCACATCAGCTCCGAAGCATCCTGGGGCTATGCTCCGCTCTCCCAGATCGGTGTGGACAGGAACTTCTACAACCGGATCAGCGACTCGGACTGGCGCAAGGCCTGCTGGCTCGATCCGGACTTCGTCGCCAATCCTGAGGCTGCCCAGTGGGCGAATGTCTATAAGTTCACGGACAAGTCCATATCCCTGTATGGAGATGCAGATCTCGAGATTCCGGCTATGAAAGCGTACCAGAACCTCAAGTTCCGTCCATATCAGGGTGAGATTTATGACTACAACAGCGGCAACTGCGCCGACCACTGTCTGATGCGTATCGAGGAGATGTACTTCATCGAGGCCGAAGCTTTGGCCCACACACAGGGTGTCGCCGCCGGCAAGGCAGCTCTCGAGTCCTTCATCAAGGCCAACAGGGATGCTCAGTTCGTCTGCACCGGCAGTGACCTGGACGCTTTCCTCAAAGATGACCTTCTGTTCGAGAAGCGCATCGAGTTCTGGGGCGAGGGTATCCTCATCTTCGACTTCAAACGTCTCGACGAGGGCATTGAGAGAGGCTATTCTGGAACCAATCAGGCGAGTGTCTATCGTCTGAACTGCACGGGACGGTCGCCTCAGTGGAACTTCACGATTACCCGCGGCGAGTTCCAGAACAACAGGGGCATCACCGATGACACCAACAATCCTGATCCGTCGGATACTATTGAACTTTGGCTTGAAAAATAATTATGGATATGAAGACGATTTACACTAAAATACTGGCTGCCGCGCTCGCCGTCCTGCCTTTCACCTCCTGCGTGAAAGAGAAGATAGAGCCGGGCGAGCCCGAGAACGACAGCTACGGAGTCTATTTCGAGACTCTGACTTCCGCTCAGAAGAGCGTAGAGCTGGATCCTGCCGATGAAGCCGCTTTCACTTTCAAGGCCTACAGGACCAAGGAGGACGATGCCATCGTAGTCCCTGTCACTGTCACCGCCACTTGCGGCGGCGAGGTTGTGGAGGATGTGTTCTCCGCTTCAGAGATTCTCTTCGATGATGGTCAGACGGAGACGGAGTTCAAGGTCTCTTTCCTCGATGCCGAGGTCGGCAAGACCTACTCCTGCACGGTCGAGTGCACGAGCGGGGACTATGTCAAGATCTATTCGTCCAATCCTACCGCGCTGTCCTTTCAGGTGGTGCGTGCAAAATGGAATGAACTCGGTCCTGTCTCTTACATCGACGAATATTTTAGCTACGAAGTAACGGAAGACGGGGCAAAGGCTCCGCTGCTCTACCAGAGTGATTCCAACCCGTACCTGTTCAGAATGGAGAACCCTTTTACCAAGCTTAACAGCAAGTATCAGGGAGACACTTGGTTTAAGTTCGAAATTCTTCAGCCGGGACAGACCTATGAGTTCTATAGTGAAGTCAAAGTCGTTTCATCAGATCTCGTCTATTGGGATCCATTCGATACCGGAATCCCAAATACCAGTTATAACAAACTCCTCAATTACATCCATCCGGCAGATTTTAAAGATACGGCGGAAGATGAAGATGCTTGGGCATATAGCAGAGTCATCCAGTATCAGGAGGCAAAAGACGGCAAGCCGGCTCTCCCGGCCGGTGTCCAGATTGCACCGATAGTGTATATGTATGGGCTCGGTGGTTGGAACTACTCTACCGAACCTCTGGTTACCATCATATTCCCCGGGGCTGTCCTGACCGACTACACTCTCGATGTCACTGCGGACTACACCACACAGGACGGCAAGCTCCCAGTGCAGTTCACTCTCGGCACGGACGTGAAGAAAGTCGTCTATGACGTGTACGAGGGAGAGATTTCATCGCTTGACCTCTACACCAAAGTGCTTGAAGTGGTGAAGAATCCGGATGCAGCCGTGGTGACGGAGTCCGGTACGGTGGAGCTCGAACTCGAAGAGACAGGGGTTTACACCATCGTCGCGGCCGCTGTGACCGAAGGCGACACTCCTGAGGTGCTCAACTATGTTTCTGAAGTCGCCACCTATGTCGCTCCGGATGACGCCGAGGACAAGGCCGTTGTCCTGACAGTGGGGATTGAGCTCACGTCAAGTTATGCCGGCGCAGGCCACGACAAGACCAATTCAGCGCTTGGCTACATCTACGGAGAGGATCTGACCGATGTCAGATGGGGTGTATTCAAGACTGCCGACATTGACGACAAGACAGTGGGCAAGGTCAAATCGATCGGTGACGCCGCCGTAGAGAAGGCTAACAATGGAGGTTACTCGTATCTGTTCACCAAACTGGCGGCCCTGACTGACTACACACTGGTGGTCTGGGCGACCAACGGCTATTCCGAGACTGTCAAGACAGCCAGGATCACCACTGATGGTCTCGCCAATGTGCTGATCGGAAAGGGAACATATACCTACGACACCGGATTCCGTGTGGATGAAGAAGACGAGGACAAGGCGTATGTCGATGAGGGACTCGAGATTTTCCGCAACCCGAATGTCGCCGACACTTATGTGATTGAGCACTGGTGCAACAATGTCGATTTCAGTTTCACTTATGACAATGCGACAGGAAAAGCTCATGTCGCCACTCAGGAGACAGGCTACACATATGGCGGATATCCGATATATGTTGTGGAATATGAAGATCTCTTGAAGCTCGCCGGGAAATCTGACGAGGACATTGCGAAAAACACCATGGTCAGCATCTATGATGAGGCTTCTCACACGTTCTATTTCGCGGTCGGGTATATACTGATTATCGATGGCAGTTATTATGGGAATTTTGGTATCGGATATGAGCCTTATGTGACCGACGAGGCCTACCCTGATTTCACCCCTACGGCTGCCGACACTCCGGCTACGACTGCGTCCTTCTCCTCCTTGATTCCGTTCGGAACTTCCGGGAATCTTGATGCGGCCCGTATCGTGAAGTCCGGTGCTCACTTCGGGGGAGTCGAAGTGGACGAGAAAGTCAACAGGACAGTCGGTTTCACAGCCGTAAAGTCCGACAGGAAGATTGAGAAGCCGTTCCTGAGGCTTGAACTTGCCAAATAGGCGCTTCCAATCTGGAACACATATCAGGAGGGTGACTGGAATTGCTCCGGCCATCCTCCTTTTGTCAAATCACTCAAAGATTGATGCTATGAGATACAGAAACTTCTTTTCACCGTGGCCGCTGATTGCCGTCGCGGTTTCCCTGAGCGCCTGTGCCGACGCCCTGCAGGAGACTGCGGTCGAAGTCCTGCCGGAGGAGAATGATTTTGTCGCCTCCAAGATAGTGAACTCGCCCCGGAACGCGCTGCGGACCGAGCTTATGTTCTGCACGGAAGATGCGGAGCTGCCGCTGTCCGGCCTGTCCGGGCTGGATGCCGTCGGCAGTCTGGAGAAACTGTTCCCTTCCGTGCCCGGCAAAGAGGAGATGGAGAAGCGCTTCGGTCTGGACAGATGGTATCTGATGAGACTGGACGAGGGGACAGACCTCGAAGCGGCGGCTCTGTCAGTGGCGGCTCTGCCCGAAGTGAAACTGGTGGAGTACAGCACCTTGTGCGAAAAGGCGAGCGACGGAGTGACATACACTTACTATCCGTCCGGCACCGCCTCTCTTCTGACCAAGGCGCAGTCCACGGACTGGTGTCCCTACAATGACCCCGAGGTGGCGCATCAGTGGCACTATTACAACACGGGGGACCTGTCCATCGCCCCTACGGCGAGATCAGGAGCGGACATCAATGTCAAGGACGCGTGGAAACTGACTTCCGGCGACCCTTCCGTCATAGTCGCCATCATTGACGAGGGCGTGTATTTCGACCACCCGGATCTGCAGTCCAATATGTGGACCAACTCCGGCGAGATCCCTGGCAACGGCATCGATGACGACGGCAACGGCTACGTTGACGATGTCCACGGCTACAATTTCGCCTACGGCGGCCCCATCAGCTGTACCGCCAGGGACAGCGGCCACGGGACCCACATCGCGGGCACCATCTCGGCCGTCAACAACAACGGCATCGGAGTCTGCGGCATCGCCGGGGGCGACGGCTCTGCAGGCGGAGTGAAGATAATGTCCTGTCAGGTATTCGACAGCAGAGTGCAGCAGAGTGCGGCCGGTTTTGCCCGGGCCTTCAAATACGCCGCGGACAACGGCGCATCCATAGTCCAGTGCTCTTATGGCTACACAGCCGGCGCTATGACCACCGATGCCGAATATGCCGCACAGGCTCCCGCGCAGCTTGCCGCCATGGACTATTTCCTTGCCACGGACAATTGCCCGGCGCTGGAGGGTAGTGTGGCGGTGTACGCTTCAGGGAATGAGGCGACTGCGATGGCCGCATATCCCGGCGCCTACTACAAATATATAGCGGTCAGCTCCATAGCAGCCGACAATCTCCCGACCTATTACACCAATTATGGTCCGGGAGTGAACATTTCCGCCCCGGGCGGAGAATATTATACGGGAGGCGTGACCGCATATTCCGGCGGAGTGCTGTCCACCCTGCCTTATGTCAATGCCGACACGGGCTATGGTTATATGCAGGGCACTTCGATGGCCTGTCCGCACGTCACGGGTGTCGCGGCACTCGGGCTTTCGTATATGCTCAAAAGAGGTATCAAACTGACAGGCAACGAGTTTATGTCCAAGATACTGACGGCCGCCAATGACATCGATGACCTGCTCACCGGGGAGAAGACGACTCTGGTCGGCAACTCTTTCGGCACGCTCTCCCTCTCTCCCTTCCGCAAGAATATGGGCACCGGGACCATTGATGCCTGGCGTTTCCTGATGTCGCTGGACGGCATCCCGTGCATTACGGCGGTGGTGGGCAAGTCACAGAGGCTCGACATCTCGGACTATTTCGGGGGCTGCTCCAAGAACCTGACCTACCTGAGCGTGGAAATGTCTCAGGAGGACAAGGATGCAATCGGAGTCAGCGCCGATCCCGTCATGGCTTACGGCCGCCTGAAGATAGAGCCTACCAAGCCTGGCTGTGCCCGTGTCCGTATAAGGGCGATAGCAGGTGGTGAAGTCCTGGGCGACGGCACCAATATGGGCGGAATCGAACTCGACCGCACGATTTCAATCATAGCGCGCACGGTCAAATCCTCCAATGGCGGGTGGCTGTAGCCGCTTTGGTGGCGGATAATTCTCAAAAATGCAACTATATGAAACTCAATAATATATTTCGTGCAGTCGTGTCGCTGGTCCTCTTCGGGGCCGTGATGCTCTCGGCCGGCGGCTGCAAAAAGCCCGTAGAGCCGCTCCGGCAGGTGCAGATAGAGGGGGAATGGAAACTGGAGTCGTTCTCCGGAGTGAGCGTGGCTGAGACCGGGATGGATGTGGACGTCTATATAAAGTTCACCGGCTCGGCCTCAGGCGGACGCTTCGAGCTCTTCCAGAAACTGGGGGGAGGGCACTGGTCCGGATTCGACGGCACCTGGTCTCTCCGGGGAAGCACCCTGTCCGGCAAATATTCCGACGGCAGTTCCTGGGGCAGCGACTATTCTGTGGAAAGTGAGGACGGCAGACTCACGATGACTTCCATGTCAACGGACTCTGACACGCACGATGTGTGCCGCTATGTCAGCTCCTCCATTCCGGACTCGGTGCGCAAGGACGCTTCGGACTACGCCTCCACGAAGTCCCCGCAGCCTTTCTGCAAGCCGGTTCTGTAGCGGAACTGTTCCTACAGATTCTTCGGCTTGATGTCGAGCTTCACGGGGCGTATCATATTTTCTGGAGACAGCACGGTGTCCAGGTCCTTCTTGGACAGGATGTCGTGCTCCAGTATCAGGTCGTAAACGCCTTTCCCCGTCTCCAGAGCCTCTTTCGCTATCCTGGTGGAGTTCTTGTAGCCGATGATTGGGTTCAGTGCGGTCACGATGCCGATGCTGTTCTTCACGTTGTAGTCGCAGCGCTCCCGGTTCACTTTGATGCCCTCGATGCAGAGCTTGCGGAGCGTGTCGAAGCCGTTCATCAGCAGGTCGGCGGACTCGAAGCAGCATTGGGCCATCACCGGCTCCATGGCGTTGAGCTCCATCTGCGAGGCATCTCCGGCCATCGCCACGCAGAGATCATTGCCCATCACCTTGTATGCCACCTGGGACATCACTTCCGGGATGACCGGATTCACCTTGCCGGGCATAATCGACGACCCCGGCTGCATGGCGGGCAGTATCAGCTCTCCCAATCCGCAGCGCGGACCGGAGCCCAGCAGCCGAAGGTCGTTGCATATCTTGTTCATCTTCACGCAGACGCGGCGCAGGGCGGCGGAGTAGCCCACCATACAGGACGTGTCCGAGGTCGCTCCCACGAGGTTGGCGGCGATCTTCACGTCCCATCCTGTGATCTCACGCAATGCGGCGATACATTTTTCCGAGTAGCCCGGTTCGGCGGCGATGCCCGTCCCGATGGCCGTGGCGCCCATATTCACCGTCAGGAAATCCTTGGCGGCATAGTCCAGATTCTCTATCTCGTCCTCCAGAATGGCCGCGAAGCCGCCGAAAGTCTGCCCCATAGTCATAGGCACGGCGTCCTCCAGCTGCGTCCTGCCCATCTTCAGCACGTCGGCGAACTCGACGCTCTTGTCGTGAAGCGCCAGAATCAGAGCCTTGAGGTGTTTCAGAAGCCGGAGATGGGTGGCATAGAGTCCCAGATGGATGGAGGTGGGGTAGGCATCGTTGGTTGACTGCGAACGGTTCACGTGGTCATTGGGCGAGCAGTGTGCATAGTCGCCCCGCCTGTAGCCCATTATCTCAAGCGCCCTGTTGGCGATCACTTCGTTGGCGTTCATATTGGTCGTGGTGCCGGCTCCTCCCTGGATCATATCCACCGGAAAATGCTCATGGAACTGTCCGTCCATCAGTTCCCGGCAGGCCTGTGTGATGGCCGCAGCCTGTTCCTCCGTGAGCAGTCCGAGTTCGCGGTTGGCTTTCGCCGCCGCCATCTTGGTGATAGCAAGTCCTTGGATGAAAAGAGGATAATCGCTGAGCTTGAATCTGCTGATACGGAAGTTTTCGATGCCCCTGAGGGTTTGCACTCCGTAGAGTTTGTCTTCCGGGACCTCTCTTGAGCCGATGAGGTCGCTTTCTGTACGCGTGGTTGACATAGTTCTGTGCTTTTGAAACAGGTCTGCAAAAGTACTTAATTTTGGCTTAATCTTTGCAAAAACCGGCGTCGGTTTTTCAATCAGACCACTGCAAATGGGGAAAATCGAAATAGCGGTTCTTGCGCTGGTGCTTGTGCCCGGGATGCTGTCTGCCCAGACTCCGGTCATAAACTGCTCTTCCCGTGCCGTCACGGCGGCTCCGCAGTCCGATCTCGACGTGTTCACACCCATTGCCAAATATCTTTCCCAGGGCGACGCGGAAAGTCTGTCGGCCTGGTTTGCGGACAATGTGGAGATCTCCATTCTCGGAGAGTCCAACACCTGCTCCCGCTCCCATTCCAGACAGATTCTGAAATCTTTCTTCTCGACCTACAGGGCGCGCAGTTTCGAGATCACCCACAAGGCGGCCCAGGCCAATGTGAAATATGCTCTCGGGACGCTTTCGGCTGGCGGGGAGCTGTTTCTGGTGACCATTTTCGTCACTCTGAAGGACACGAAATATCAGATTCAGCAGTTGAACATCGAGTCGCTGTGACGGCCCGATGTTTTTGATTATATTTGTGCGTTTTACTTCAGCGGCTTCCCGCCCGTGTCCGGAGCTGCTGGAGAGAGTTGACTGACGCTGCAATGGAAATGCCCAGATGACCAAGTCTAATGCCCAGATGACCGAGCTTTCGGACAAGAACCGCTTCCGGCTTAAGATGGCCGCCATAGTGTGCGCCTCGCTGATGGTGGCGGGGCTTGCCGTGTTTCTGGGGCTCAAGGCCGCTCCCTACGATGTGGATGTGGCCGCCTCCCGTGTAGGCAGGAAGCTGGAGAAGCGTATGGCGGAGCTGGACGGCTACATCGCCCGCGCGGCGGACGGCGACCGGAACGCCCTGCTCCGTTTCGACTCTTTTCCTGAGGACTTTGTGCTGTACCGCTATGTCAACGACTCGCTCCAATCCTGGTGCAACCAATTCTGCGAGGCCAACGACGACATCTCCACCAGGCTCATATTCCCGCGTCTGACCAATTATCCCGACAGGCTCGATTCTCCCTTGAACAGGGTACGGGAGACTCCTCTCTATATGAGCATAGGTTCGGGATGGTATCTGGTCAAGTCGGTCCGGGTCGATCGCGATGTCCGCATAATCGCCGGCATAGAGATCAAGAACACAGTCACGGAGCGGAACATTAGCGGCAGCAAGGGTGTGAATCCGCAGCTCCGGCTCAAAGGGAAATATGACATCGTCCCGCTGGCGGAGGATGCCGGTTCCGTGGTGGACGTCGGTGACGAGCCTGTGTTCAAGGTCATCCGGGACGGGGACTGGAGCCTCAAGCGGGAGTTCAGCCACAATCTCTTCTCGCCTATTGTCTATGCGGACGGCCCGTTCTTCTCCTCTCTCGGTGCTCTGATTCTGATAAATCTGTCCCTGATTCTGCTGCTCACGGTGTCGCTTCTGTTCCGTCGCAAGATAATATGGAGAATCTACGGCGCCAAGTCGGGCGTGAAACGCAATCTGCTGATATACAGCGGCGTGATACTGCTGGTGATGGTGCTTGTGACGGTCTATACCTTTCTGTCGCTGCAGAGCCTGTCGGACAACTCCGAGATTTCGCTGGAGTTCTTCCGCTGGCCCGGCCGTGCCGCCTATTCCGTGACCGTATTCTTGTCCTATATCATCCTGATGCTGCTGACCTGGTTCCAGACCTATTGCTTCAGGCCGATTATCAAGGAGCTCACCAAGCTGAATTTCAATCCCTTGTCCACGGGCTGGCTCATAGCCTTCTCATTTATCACCGCCTCGTTCCTGACGGTGACATCCATATTCAACGGCCTGCGCAAGGAGGAAAACCGCGTATGGACATGGGCGGACCGTCTCGCCATAGACAGGGACATCTCTCTGGAGCTGCAGCTCATCTCGGTGGAGGATGCCATCGCTTCGGACCAGGTCATCTCATCCCTGATTCCGCTTGACAACAGCGACCGCATTCTCTACAACAGGATAAGCGACAGCTATTTCGGGCGTTTCTCGCAGATCCGGGACATCAATGTGCTGGTGGTGAGGGACAGCGACCGCAGGATGAAAATGATGTTCGATGCCATCATAGCGGGCAGCACTCCCATCGCTCCCGGCTCGCATTTCCTGTACAACGACTCGTCCGACGGGCAGAACAGCTACTTCGGCATATTTATGTACTATGTCAAGGGGCAGGGGCTCACGCGGATGGTGATACAGATCCCCAACAACCCCGACACGGACCGCTACGGCTACCGGAGTCTTCTCCGCGCGGGCACGCGGCCGGGGGAGCTCAGCATCCCGCCGTTCTACTCCTACGCCAAATACTACGACTCCAGACTTAAGACCTATCACGGCGGCTACACCCCCTATCCGTATCCGACCGTCTATACCGGTTCCGGCGAACACTTTGACGAGGCCGGGCATACGACGGTCAAGTCCGGCGGTTACACCCACTTCTTCACCCGTCTGGACAATGATGAGACGATAGTGATTTCCCGCCCCTCACGCAAGTTCACGGCCTATTTCACTTCGTTTTCCTTCATTTTCCTGAGCCTGTTCCTCATCTCGCTGCTGTTCCGGCGCGACCCCCGCAGAGGTCTTAGGGGGAGGAAGCCGAGCCTGCTCAAAGCCAAGATCAATGCGCTGATAATCAGTGCTCTCGTCCTGACTATGACCGCGATAGTGGTGGTGTCGGTGGTGTTCGTGTACGAGAGGAACGAGACCAACCTAAAGAATCTGATGACCGGACGGATCAACACTATGCAGGCTTTGGTGGAGAAGCGCTGCCAGTATGCCGCCGGCTACGAGGACCTGATGAACCTCAATTTCACCAACGAACTCATTGAGATAGGCCTGATTACGAAAACGGACATCTCGCTGTTCACTCCGGGGGGAAAGGTGTTCGTCTCCACCGATCCGGAGGTTTTCGAAAGGATGATTGTCGGCAGCCGTCTCGACCAGGACGCCTACTACAGCATCACGAGGCTCAACCAGCGCTATTTCATCCACAAGGAGAAGTTCGCGGACAGGACTTTCTATTCGCTGTACGCGCCGATCTTCAACAGCCGGGGGACGATGGTGGCGATAGCGTGCTGCCCGTATACGGACCGCAATTTCGACTTCAGTCAGGAGGCGGTGCTGCACGCCAGCCTAATCACCTGCCTCTTCTTTATGCTGCTTCTGGTGTCCATCTATGTCAGTTCGCTGTTCACCGACACCATCCTGAGCAACCTCACCAAGCTCGGCCGCAAGATGGATCAGGTGGACATACACAATCTCAAAACCATCAGTTACAAGGGCAACGACGAGGTGTCAAGTCTCGTCGAGGCGTACAACAAGATGGTGGGCGTGCTGGGGGAGAGCACCAAGCGGCTTGCACAGGCCGAGCGGGACAATGCCTGGAGCGAGATGGCCCGCCAGGCCGCCCACGAGATCAAGAACTCGCTGACCCCCATCAAACTCAAGATTCAGAAGTTGATCCGCCTCAAGCGCAACGGCACCGACAACTGGGACGAGAAGTTCGAGGAGACCGCCGCTGTTATTCTGGAGCATATAGACATCCTTGCCGAGACGGCGAGCGGCTTCTCCGCCATCGCGAAACTGTCCACGGAGGAGCCTGTCCCGGTCAATCTGGACAGGATAATCAATGAGCAGATACTGATTTTCGACAACAGGGAAAATATCCGTTTCACCTATATGGGGCTTGACGACAGCTTTGTGACGGCTCCGCAGTCTCAGCTTATCCGGGTCTTCATCAACCTGATAACCAACGCTATACAGGCCATCGAGATCCGTCAGAGGGAGGAGTCCGCACGGGGTCTGGAGCCGGCTGTGGGCAAGATTGTGATCTGTATCCGCAATTCGGGCAGAGACGGCTTCTACGATGTCACGGTGGATGACAACGGCACCGGAGTGAAGCCTGAGGATGTGGACAGGCTGTTCGTGCCCAATTTCACCACCAAGACCAGCGGCACCGGCCTCGGCCTGAGCATCTGCCGCAGCATCATCGAATCCTGCGACGGCACCATCAACTACAGCAGGTCATTCGCTCTCGGCGGCGCCTGCTTCACCGTCTCGTTGCCCCGACGGTAGTTCGTTGTGCCAAATACCAATCACTTTGTGCGGCGCCTGCTTCACCGTCTCGTTGCCCCGACGGTAGTTCGTTGTGCCAATTACCAATCACTTTGTGCGGCGCCTGCGGTTGCCTGACGGAAGCCTATTCGTGGTGGTAGGGCTCTCCCCGCAGGATGGTGAAGGCACGGTACAGCTGCTCCGCGAAGATGACCCGCACCATCTGGTGCGAGAAGGTCATTCTGGACAGCGAAATCTTCCCGTCAGCGCGCGCATAAACGTCATCGCTGAAGCCGTAAGCTCCTCCGATCACGAACACGATGTCCCGTCCTGCCGCCATTTTCTTTTCCAGTGACGCGGCCCACTCCAGCGAGCTGTATTCCCTCCCGCGCTCGTCGAGAAGAATCACCTCGTCGCTGCTTCTGACGTTCCCGAGAATCAGCTCTCCCTCGCGCTGCCTGATCTGGTCGCGGGAGAGAGCCGACACTTTCTTGAGCTCGGGTATTTCATTTATGCTGAACTGAATGTAGTGGGAGAGCCTTTTTGTGTAGATTTCAAGCCCGTCTCCGACCCAGTCCCGGTCGGTCTTCCCGACGGTCAGCAGCGTCATTTTCATCTTTCAGCTCCGGCAGCTATCTGTTCACCTGAAATCTTCTGCAGCCGGTGGCGAAGAACTCCGCAATCTGGCGGGCGGCGGCAAGACCAGCGTTGACATTGGCCTCGGCCGTTTCCGCGCCCTGCTTCTTCGGAGTCGCGAAATAGCGCTTGTCCAGAGCCTCGGCATACTCGGACGCCATATCCGGAGCCACGTCGGACACATATTTCAGATCCTCCCTTTCGCGCAAAACGGCGAGAAGACCGGCCTCATCGATGATTTCCTTGCGGGCGGTATTCACGAGGCATCCTCCGGCAGGCATCAGCGCCACCAGCTCCCGACCGATGGATCCGGCCGTTTCAGGCGTCGCCGGGATGTGCAGGGAGACGAAATTGCAGCTGCCGTACATCGTCTCCAGAGATTCCGCCGGGACTACGCCGTCTGCGATCATCTTCTCCGGCGTGACGAACGGGTCGAAGGCCGTCACCTCCATCCCCAGAGCCTTGGCCTTGCCCGCCACGAGCCTGCCGACATTGCCGTAGGCCTGCAGACCGAGCCTTTTGCCGGCGAGTTCCGAACCCGTGCCGGGGGTGAACCGGTTGCGTGACATATAGATCATAAGTCCCAGGGCAAGTTCCGCCACGGCGTTGGCGTTTTGGCCCGGAGTGTTCATAGCCACCACGTTGTGCGCGCTGCAGGCGGAGAGATCCAGATTGTCATATCCGGCGCCGGCCCTCACCACCACCTTCAGACGGTGAGCGGCCTCCACCACTTCGGCGCTGACCTTGTCCGAACGCACTATCATAGCATCGGCATCCGCCACGGCTTCGATGAGTTCGCTTTTGTCCGTATATTTTTCCAGCACGGCGAGTTCGTGGCCGCCGGCCGAGAGTATTTCCCTGATACCGGCCACCGCGACAGCGGCAAACGGTTTCTGTGTCGCCAGTAGAACTTTCATAATTCCGTCAGTTTAAGCAGTTTAAGTGTCGATTTGTGGTCCGTGGAACTATTTGTGCGCAGTCTCGAAGTCCTGCATACACCTGATCAGAGCCTCTACGCTCTCCACAGGGCAGGCGTTGTAGAGCGAAGCCCTGAAGCCCCCCACGGAACGGTGACCCTTGATGCCGACCATTCCGCATTCCTTGGCGTACGCGAGGAACTCGTCCTGCAGGGCTTCCCTGCCGGGCGCCATCACGAAGCAGACGTTCATAATGGATCTGTCCTCCCTGTCCGCAGTGCCGGTGAACAGAGTGTTGCGGTCGATCTCGTCATAAAGCATGGCGGCCTTGCGCTCGTTGATCCGGTGGATGGCCTCCACGCCGCCCTGAGCCTTGATCCATTTCAGAGTCTCCTTCATCACGAAGATAGGGAACACAGGCGGGGTGTTGAACATGGATTTGCCGTCGATGTGGGTGCGGTAGTCGAGCATCGTCGGGATGTAGTGGCTGACCTTGCCGAGGGCGGACTTCTTCACGATGGCGAAAGTGACGCCGGCAGGGCCGACATTCTTCTGGGCTCCGCCGTAGATCAGAGCATATTTCGTGACATCGACCGGCCGGGACATAATGTCCGAGGACATATCCGCCACCAAAGGCACCGGGCAGTCCATATCTGTCTTTATCTCAGTGCCGTAGATGGTGTTGTTGGTGGTGATGTGAAAATAGTCCGCGTCTGCGGGGATCTCGTAGGACTTGGGGATGTAGCAGTAATTTCTGTCTGCGGATGAAGCCACGGCGAACGCTTCGCAGCCGCCTTTCTGCTCCTGCAGTGCTCCGGCAAGCCCCTTGGCCTCCTTAAGCGCTTTCTTGGCCCAGACCCCCGTTTCGAGGTAGGCGCCCTTCCTTTCGAGGAAATTCATAGCCGCATAGAGAAATCCCATCGAGGCTCCGCCTCCGAGAAACAGCACTTCGTAGTCCTCCGGTATGTTGAGCAGCTCGCGCCACAGTCCACGGCACTCTTCCATCACGGCTTCCCATTCCTTGGATCTGTGGGAGACCGAAATGACCGGAATACCGGTGCCCGCAAAATCTTTCAAAGCTTCAATGGAAGCGTCAATCGCCTCCTGCGGCAGGATGCAAGGCCCTGCGTTGAAATTATAGACCTTTTTCATATCAATGGGTTATCAGATGTTTCACAGTCGCTGTTCCCGGTCATTTCCTCCGTCTGCACTCCGGCTATGTCTCCGATTCTGCGCAGAAATGTCTCCACAATTCCCAGCCGCACTTTCGCATCGAGGCTGCACCGGTTGTCAAACCTTTGCTCCGACGGCTCGACGCCCATATCTTTCAGCACTTTCATCACGGAGTTCACGCAAAGATAGTCAAATCGCAGCCGGAAACAACGGGTTGCCGTCTTTTCTGTCAATTCGGCGGAGGCGATGGCATCGGCGGCGGCGCTTTTATAGGCGCGTATCAGCCCAGGGACTCCCAGCTTTATGCCGCCGAAGTAGCGGACCACCACTATCAGTATGTCGCTCAGCCCTGCCGAGTCTATCTGTCCGAGAATCTGCCTCCCCGCCGTACCCGAAGGCTCGCCGTCGTCGCTCGCCCTCGCCAGTTCTCCGAGATGCCCGATCCGGTAGGCGTAGCAGTGGTGTCTGGCGTCGTGGTATTCCTTTTTCAGGCCGGTCACTATGGCTTTGACCTTTTCTTCGCTGTCAACGGGGTAGGCGAGGGCTATGAATCTGCTGCCCTTGTCCTTGAAAAGCCCCTCCGATGGGCCTGCAATGCTGTTGAACCTGTCTTTTATGTCCGTGTCCGCTTCCATCCGCCGAAGTCAAAGTCGTCAAATGTAGATATTTTTGGGACTATTTCAAACATTTTTTCTACCTTTGGCAGCGCTTAGAAACATTCAGATTATGATTCTCAGATATAGAGTTTCCCTGCCCGGACTCAAGGGCTTCGCGAGGGTGTATGATGTCAAGGACACCACTTCTCTTTACACTTTCCACAAGAAGATGCGTTCCGATATGGACTTTCCGCAGGATCAGCTGATTCTGTTCAAGGCTGTCAATGAGGAGGGCAAGGCCGTCGCCCGTTACAGTACCGTGGAGCTGGGTGCCGGCACCGTCGATGTGGTGACCTGCGGGGCTTGCCACAAGAGGGGGGAGGACAGTTTCGTCTATTTCTATGACACCACCAACAAAAAAAGCGTGCTGGTGAATTTCGAGGGGGAGGGAGCCGTATCGTCGAACGGAGTCTATCCTGTGCTTGTGGAGACCAAGGGCCCCAATCCCATCGAGTTCGAGAACGGCTATGTGGCTTTCGAGGATCTGCCCGACGAGAAGAAGCGTCTTCCGGTCGAGGATTTTTCAGATGAGGACGATGATGACTTGGATGACGATGATTTCGGCGATGAGGATGATGACGAGGATGATGACGAAAGCGACGAGGACGGAAAGGAAATCTATGACGAAGATGAGGATTAGTGCATAAGGTCAGGATTATATTGGGGCCTACGGCTGTCGGGAAGACGGATTATGCCGTCTCGGAGGCATTGCGCTGCGGCTCGCCTGTGATTTCCTGCGATTCCCGTCAGATTTACAGGGAAATGTCGATAGGGACTGCGGTCCCTTCCGCCGGGCAGTTGGCCGCTGTCCGGCATTATTTTATTCAGGATCACAGCGTTGCGGAGCCATATACGGCCGGAATGTACGAGCTGGAGGCGCTGGAGCTGGTCAGGAAGTTGTTCGCGCAGGGTCACGACACCCTGATAATGTGCGGGGGCTCAGGCTTTTATGTGGATGCGTTCTGCAACGGGCTGGATGATTTTCCGCCTGCCGATCCGGCCCTCAGGGAGTCTCTGACGCGGATGTGGCGTGAGGAGGGCGTTGAAGCCCTCGCGGAGCGGCTGAGGGGTCTGGACCCGGAGAGTTATGCCGCTTTGGATGTTTCGAACGGACAGAGGGTGGTCCGGGCGCTGGAGGTGTGTCTGATGACAGGCAGGAAATTCTCATCCTTCAAGAGCGGAGCGAAGCGCAAGCGTGATTTCGAGATTGAGAAAGTGGGGCTGACACTGCCTCGGGAGGAGCTTTATGCGCGGATAGACGCCCGTGTGGACCGGATGATCGAGGCCGGGCTGGTGGAGGAGGTGAGGTCGCTCGCGGGCTACCGGTCTCTGCCGGCGCTGCAGACCGTGGGCTACCGCGAGATATTCGACTGGTTCGACTTCCTCGACGGCAAGGTGAGCACGGAGGGCTGGGGGCCGACTTCCCCCGGTGACGGTCCTGTGACGACGCTGGAGCGGGCTGTGGAGCTGATAAAGCGCAATACGCGGCGCTATGCCAAGCGGCAGATGTCATATTGGCGGCGCGATTTTTCCATTGTATGGAGGAATTCCATACAATGGAAACATCCGCTCTAACCCCCGGCCCCTTTCAGGGGAGAATCTTTTACGGCCATCCGGCCGAGCGGCCTTGCCGCTTTGTCGCTGACGCTCCGATGACGATACCGCCTGCAGTTGCCTCTGAGAGGCGTGTCCACCCCGGCCCCTGTCAGGGGGAGGGGCCCATCGGCAACAAGTTATCGCGCAGCGATGACGCAGATGACGATGGGAGGGGCCGGAGCGAACGAAGAGAGCGGAGTCCTCTCGAGCCCTCTCAGAGACAAGCTGCAGCCGCGAAGCCCCACACCACAAAAAACGAGGATGACCCTTTCGAGTCACCCTCGTTTCTATTTTTCCCATATTTATGAGGTTGGATAAACAGATGGGCCCCGCTTTTTAGTCAACCTCAGAACGGCAGGTCGTCCGTGCTGTCCCCGTCCACAGGGGCTGCGCCAGCCGGCGCGGTTGCCGGAGTGATGCTTACAGTCGGGGCAGCGCCTGCGACAGGCTGCTGAACCGGAGCCGCAGCTCCCTGATTCTCAATCCTCCAGGCTCTCACATCGGTGTACCAGCGGCCATTGTACTCGCGGCTGCTGAGATTGAAGGAGACCTTGACCGCAGATCCGACCGCAAAGCGGTCCAGATCCTTCACGCGATCCTCTCCCCACACGTTCAGACACACCTGAGTGGGATAGTTGCCCTCCTGGTACTCTATCACAAACTCCTGTTTCTGCCAGGCGCCCCTTGCCGAAGTGCCGCTCTGAACAGGCAGTTTGGAGATTATCTTGCCTTCAAGTTCGAGTGCCATAACTTATTTCTTGATCTGCGGACCCGGGTGCATAGGGGAAGTCTTCACCTTGGCGGCATCTTCCTCATTGTCCTCCTCGGGAACGAACTTTCCCACCTTGTGTACCTTCACCTCGAAAATGAGGACTGAGTTAGGCTCGATGCCACGGCTGCCGCGCGGACCGTAAGCCATATCGGACGGGATGAAGAGATTGATCTCACCGCCTTCACCCACGAGGCCAAGACCCTCAGTCCAGCCCTTGATGACCTGATTGGCCACGAATCTGGTAGGCTCCTCGGCGTCCATATTGCCGTCGAACTCCTTGCCGTCGATGGTCGTACCTCTGTAGAATACCCAGACGGTGTCCTTAGGCTGAATCTTCTCTGCGGCACCCTCGGCGATGATGGTGTACTGAAGTCCGCTGGCAGTGGAATCGACAGTCTCCTTCTTGATGTTCTTCGAGAGGAAGTTCTTGCCCGCCTGCCTGTTGTACTCAGACTTGTATTCCTGTTTCTTGGAGATGAAGCCGTTCAGAATCTCGCCCATCTTGTTGAGGTCGATGTCGAACTGCTCTCCGAAAGCAGGATCGTAAGGTGAACCCTCGGCTTTGAGGAAATCCTTCATACCTTTCTTGATCTGAGCCATATTGAGCTCCGAAAGCTCTTCGCAGAAGCCGTTGCCCTTGAGGAAAGAACCGAAGTTTACACCTATCAGGTAGCTGACCGAATCAACGTCCGCAGAAGTCGGAAGCTCCACACCCTCTACCTTGACATCCTGACTCTTGCAGGAAAATGCAAGTGCTGCAACGAGTACAGCCGCAAAAATTTTGATTGATTTCATATTGTGTTTAAATTTAATCAGGGTGCAAATATACTTTTTTTTGTCGAGTACGAAAAAAATATCTAACTTAGAGCATAATATCGTTTTGGATATGGCCATCGATTCACTGACACTGCACTCGAAACTTAAGGAGTTTTTCGGTTTCGACACATTCAAGCCGGGGCAAGAGGAGATCATCACCCACCTTGTGGGCGGGCATAACGCTTTCGTCATTATGCCCACTGGAGGCGGCAAGTCGATGTGCTATCAGCTGCCCGCGCTTGTGATGGAGGGCACCGCGGTGGTCATCTCCCCGCTCATCGCGCTGATGAAGAATCAGGTGGACGTCATCCGGGGCTTCGTCTCCGGGAATGAGGGCATAGCCCATTTCCTCAACTCGTCGCTCAACAAGACCCAGGTGAACGAGGTGCGCAATGACCTGCTCTCGGGAGTCACCAAGCTGCTCTATGTCGCTCCGGAGTCTCTCACCAAGCCCGAGAACGTGGCGATGCTCAAGGAGATAAAGATTTCTTTCTATGCCGTCGATGAGGCGCACTGCATCTCCGAATGGGGGCACGATTTCAGGCCGGAGTACCGGCGGATAAAGGATCTCGTGGAGGAAATAGGCCGGGCCCCGATCATCGCCCTGACGGCGACGGCCACGCCAAAGGTGCAGAGCGACATTATGAAGAATCTCGGCATCGCCGACGCCCGGGTTTTCAAGTCCTCGTTCAACAGGCCCAACCTCTACTACGAAGTGAGGGACAAGTCCGATCCCAAGCGTGAGATCATCAAATACATACGCCAGCATCCCGGCAAGTCCGGCATCATCTACTGCCTCAGCCGCAAAAAGGTGGAGGAGATCGCCGAGCTGCTGAACATCAACGGCATAAAGGCGCGTCCATATCACGCCGGACTGGATGCCAAGACCAGAGCCGAGAACCAGGATGCGTTCCTGATGGAAGAGGTGGACGTCATAGTGGCCACCATAGCGTTCGGGATGGGCATCGACAAGCCGGACGTGCGTTTCGTGATACATTACGACATCCCCAAGAGCATCGAGGGCTATTATCAGGAGACGGGCCGTGCCGGCCGTGACGGCAAGGAGGGGGAGTGCATAGCTTTCTACAGCTACAAGGACATACTCAAGCTGGAGAAGTTTATGCAGGGCAAGCCGGTGGCGGAGCAGGAAATCGGCAAACAGCTGCTTCTGGAGACTGTGGCCTACGCGGAGTCGAACCAATGCCGCAGAAAGCTGCTGCTCAACTATTTCGGCGAAGATTATCCTCAGGACGGCTGCGGCTGCTGCGACAATTGCCTCCATCCGCGCAAGCGTTTTGACGGAAGGGAGGAAGCCTGCCTCATCATCGAACTTGTGGACTCTATGCCGGAGCATTTCAAGATAGAGCATCTGGCGAACGTTCTCGCGGGTGTGAACAACTCGCTGATAAAGTCTTACAGGCACGACAAGTCGGAGTTCTTCGGCGCCGGCAAGGATCACACGGCGCATTTCTGGACTGCGCTGATACACCAGTGCGTGGTGCTCCATCTTCTCTACAAGGAGATAGAGTCCTACGGGCTCATATATGTCACGGATGCGGGGAGGGAGTTCCTCTCACATCCTCACGAACTCATTCTCACAGAGGACAGGCAGTTCTCCGAGGGCGAGGACGATGACGACGACGTCACGCCTGCTGCACCCAAGGCCGGAGGAGGCGGAGACGAGCAGCTTCTCCCGATGCTCAAGGACCTGCGCCGCGACATAGGCCGCAAGCTCGGGCTGCAGCCGTGGATCATCTTCTCGGACGCCTCTCTGGAGGACATGTCGATAAGCTATCCTGTCACGGTGAAGGAACTTGCCGACTGTCAGGGCGTGGGCAAGGGCAAGGCTATGAAATACGGCAGGGAGTTCGTGGAGCTTATCGCCCGTTATGTCGAGGACAACGAGATCGAGCGCCCTGACGACTTCGTGCTCAGAACCACGGAGACCAACTCCCGCAAGACAGGCATCATAGGCCTGATAGACAAGAAGATGTCATTTGAGGACATAGCCGCCAACTTCAATCTCGATATGGACGAGCTGCTGACGGAGATAGAGGCGATAGTCAAGACCGGTTTCCATCTGGACGTGTCCTACTATGTGAACCAGACTCTGGACGAGGACATAGTCGAGGACATATACAATTATTTCCTGCACGATGCCGCGTCGGATTCGCTTGAGGACGCCATCGCCGAGTTGGGCTCCGACTACGAGGAGGAAGAAATCCGCATAGTGCGATTGAAATTTCTCTGCGAAGTAGTAAATTAGCGGCCCGAAACCGGCGGCTCCTTTCCGGAGGCCGTACGCGTTCCGGACAATGTCCCGACATTAAAAATTGGAGATATGATAACATTCGGTTACTCAAACAGGTACAGCGGCATTCTCAGAGCACTTGCAGCCATCGCCCTCGCCGTCCTGATTTTCTTTACCCCGGAGACTGCCATGGGAGTCCTGGTCAAGGTCTTTGCCGGGGTTCTGGCGCTTGTAGGCATCGTGGCCCTGGTCTTTGCCATAATCGGACGGCACAAGGGGTCATTCCCCCTGCTGCTTTCCAACGCGGTGATGGATCTGCTCATAGCCGTGCTGATGTTCAAGTTCGCCGACTATGTGGCAAGCATACTCATCTATGTGGTGGGCGTGGTGCTCTGCATAATGGGCATCTGGGAGTTCATAGTGCTGCTCAGTGCGCGCCGTGCGGTGAAGTTCTCGTTCTGGCCTTTCGCGGTGCCGGCCCTTTTCGTGGCGGTGTTCGGCGCATTCCTGATCATCATCCCCACCAGCCCGGTGCTTAAGACCAGCATCGACATATTCGTGGGTGTGGCCCTGCTGCTCTACGGCCTGTCGGAGCTGATGTCCTCCATCAAGATGATTCAGCTCATCCGCAAGGTGGAAAAGGAAAACACTCCGGACGAGCAGAGGGCGGAAGTGGCCGATGCTCCCGGCAATGATACTGAAAGGTGAGAATTCCCGAAGAGACGGTCAACAGGATACTTGACGCCACGGATCTCGTGGATGTAGTCAGCGACTTCGTTTCCCTGAAGCGGAGAGGCGCGAGTTATGTGGCCTGCTGTCCGTTTCACAACGAGAAGACCCCTTCGTTCTATGTCACCCCGTCCAAAGGGATCTACAAATGCTTCGGCTGCGGCAAGGCGGGCTCGGCGGTGCAGTTCGTGATGGATCACGAGAATCTGAGCTACGCTGAGGCTCTGCAGTATCTGGCGAGGAAATACCACATCGAGATAGAGGAAGTGGAGGACGATCCCGGATACAGGGAACGCAAGTCCCGCCAGGAGAGCCTGATGCAGGTGTCCGAGTTCGCTATGAGGCATTTTCAGGCCAATCTCGAAAAGGAGGAGGGCCGCAACCTCGGCTACCAGTACTTCCTGTCCCGCGGTCTGGAACCGGAAACCATACGCAAATACTGTCTCGGCTGGGCGATGAGTTCGCGTCACGCTCTTCTGGACGATGCCCGTCTCAACGGCTACAAGGAAGAATATCTCCTGGACACCGGTCTGTGCGGGAAGAGGGAGGACAGCGGGGCCCTGTACGACCGGTTCTACGAGAGGGCCATCTTCCCGATCCATTCCGAGACCGGCAGGGTGATAGCTTTCGGCGGCAGGACTCTCCGCTCCGACTTCAAGGACGCGCATATCGGCAAATATGTAAACTCCAACGCCTCCGACATCTACGACAAGAGCCGTTCGCTCTACGGCATCCATTTCGCGAAATCCGCCATAGTCAAGGCTGACAGCTGCATCCTGGTGGAGGGCTATCTGGATGTCCTGTCCATGCACCAGCTCGGCATACTTAATGTCGTGGCTTCGAGCGGCACCTCTCTCACCGTGCCCCAGATCAGGCTGATAAAGCGTTTCACCTCCAATGTCACCATCATATATGACGGAGACGCGGCCGGCATCCACGCGGCGTTGCGGGGCATCGGCCTGGTGCTCAAGGAGGGTCTCAACGTGAGCATCGTGCTGCTTCCCGACGGGGATGACCCAGATTCGTATTCGCGGAAGCACACTCTCGAAGAGGTGCAGGATTTCATCAAGTCCCACAGCCGGGATTTCATCGGCTTCAAGACTGATCTGCTGCTGGAGGAGGCGGGAAACGATCCGCTCAAGAGGGCGAATCTGATAAATGACATCGCCGATACGGTCGCTCTGATACCGGATCCCATTCAGCGGGCTTCATATATTAAAAGCTGTGCCGTCAAGTTCGATCTGGACGAGCAGCTGCTCTATAACCGCGCCAACACTTCCCGTGAGGCGATGCTCGAAGCCGACCGCAGGGAGTGGGAGAGGAACCGTCTCCGTGAGGAGAGGCAGGCTGCGGCGGGGGACGGAGAGGCCCCGGAGCCGGACACGGAAGCTTCTGCCGTCGTGGCGAAAACAGAGGCTGCTCCCAAGTCTTCCCCCGTCGTCATCACTGAGCCGAAGCTTGCCGCCTCCGAGAAGGGACTCCTGTCTTTCATTCTCCTATATGGCTTCATGACTTTGGGCTTTGAAGATGATTCTCCCTACTATGTCAATCCTCCGATGAACGTGGTCGAATTCATCGACAGCGCTCTCAATGACGAACAGAAGCCACTGTCTTTCGTGAATCCTTCGTACAGAAAGGTTTACGAGGCGTATATGGCTCTTTATTTCGGGGAGGGGCAGCTCGATGAGAAACGGATTCTGTCCCGGCTGCAGAACACTGACGACCCGGAGACAAAGGCGGTCGTGATGGACATTCTGGATGACAAATACAGGATCTCCGTGAACAGTTTCAAGAACTCGCTGACCGAGGACAAGACAGTGATAGCAAAGCACCTGCCTATGGCCATCCGCAACTATCAGCTGGAGAGGGTGAAGCTGGAGCTGTCGCGGATTCAGCGGCTTATGCTCACACAGCCGGAGAGGACGGAGGAGTTCGCCAGAGAGATAGTGTCGCTCACCCGGACCAAGAATATGTTGAGCCGGGAGCTTGGCAAGGTATAGTGAAATGGAACGGATATAGGAAATAGAACAGAAAATATATGGAAAAGAAAAACTACAGAAGACAGCTTGTCACCTGTGCGCTGCCGTATGCCAACGGCCCCGTGCATATAGGACACCTCGCAGGGGTATATGTCCCTGCCGACATCTATGTGAGATTTCTCAGAATGGCAGGCGAGGATGTGCTTTTCATCTGCGGTTCCGATGAACACGGAGTGCCGGTCACCATCAAGGCCCGCAAGGAGAATTGCACGCCGCAGGATGTTGTGGACCGTTACAATGCTGTCATACGCAAGTCTTTCGCCGGGCTTGGGATCAATTTCGACATCTATTCCCGCACCACGTCGGAAGTGCACGGCAAGGTGGCTTCGGACTATTTCCGCAAGCTCTACGACGAGGGCAGATTCATTGAGAAAGAGTCCGAGCAGTACTATGACACCGAGGCGAACACTTTTCTCGCCGACCGCTATATAGTGGGGACTTGTCCGCGCTGCGGGGCGGAGGGAGCGTATGGTGACCAGTGCGAGAAATGCGGCGCCACATTGAGCCCGGACGAGCTCATCAATCCGAAATCGGCTCTCAGCGGCAGCGTGCTTGTGAAGAAAAAGACCAGACACTGGTATCTGCCTCTCAATGAATACGAACCGTGGCTTTCAGAATGGATACTGAAAGAACACAGGGAGTGGAAGCCCAATGTCTATGGCCAGTGCAAATCGTGGATTGACGGCGGTCTCCAGCCGCGTGCGGTGAGCCGTGATCTGGAGTGGGGCGTGCCTGTCCCGGTCGAGGGGGCTGAAGGCAAGGTGCTCTATGTGTGGTTTGACGCTCCCATCGGCTACATTTCCAACACCAAGGAGCTGCTTCCGCAGACTTGGGAGAAATGGTGGAAGAACGAAGACACCCGCCTGGTGCACTTCATCGGCAAGGACAACATAGTGTTCCACTGCATCGTATTCCCGTCGATGCTGAAGGCCCACGGTGACTATATCCTCCCGGACAATGTGCCGGCCAATGAGTTCCTGAATCTGGAGGGAGCGAAACTCTCCACTTCCAAGGGCTGGGCCGTGTGGCTCAACGAGTACCTCGAAGAGTTCCCGGGGCAGCAGGATGTCCTGCGTTATGTGCTTTGCGCCAATGCTCCCGAGTCCAAGGACAACGATTTCTCGTGGAAAGACTTTCAGGCCCGCAACAACAGCGAGCTCGTGGCGATTTTCGGCAATTTCGTGAATCGCGCCATTGTCTTGACGCACAAGTACTTCGATGGAGTTGTACCAGAGAATCTCAAGCCGGAGCCGGTCGATGCGGAGACTCTCTCGCAGATCCCTGTGATCAGCCGCGAGATAGAGGCGTCCATCCGCAACTTCCGTTTCCGCGATGCCCTGAAGGCCGCTATGAATATGGCGCGTCTCGGCAACAAATACCTGACCGACACCGAGCCGTGGAAAGTGGCCAAGACCGATATGGACAGGACGGCTTCCATTCTCAATGTCTCTCTGCAGATCTGCGCCGCTCTCTCGGTGGCGTTCGAGCCTTTCCTGCCGTTCTCTGCCGCCAGACTTCGCGGAATGCTCCGTACGGATCTGTTCGCCGGCTATGATTATCGGGCGGGCGAGGCTCTGCCAGAGGGCGTTTCAGAACCAGGTTATGGAGCGGACGGCAGGGGACTCAACCTCTTCCGGGACGGCGAGGCGGCTGCGCTTCACACCGTCGGAGCCGGCGCCGAGGCTCCCACGGCTATGCTTTCCTGGGCAAGTCTCTCACAGGACGCTCCGCTTCTTCCAGCAGGACACGGGCTTGACAAGGCGGAGCTTCTCTTCTCCAAGATCGAGGATGAGGCCATCGAGTTCCAGCTTAACAGGCTTAAGTCTCTCCGGGAGGCGCAGGAAGCCGCCGAAGCCGAGGCCGCAGCCAGGGAAGCCGCTTCCAAAGTCGAGCCTCAGAAAGCCGAGTGCAGCTTCGAAGACTTCGAGAAGATGGACATCCGCACTGCCACCGTGCTGGAGGCGGAGCGCGTGCCCAAGACCGACAAGCTGCTGAAACTCACCATAGACACCGGCATTGACCGGAGAACCATAGTTTCGGGTATAGCGGAGTATTATTCTCCGGAGGATATGCTCGGCCGGCAGATATGCATTCTCGCCAATCTCGCTCCGAGGAAGATCCGGGGCATCGAGTCCAAAGGAATGATTCTGATGGCACGTCAGGGAGACGGCAAGATGAGGTTCATCACTCCGCAGGAGGTTCTCGCCGACGGTGCTCAAATAGGCTGAACCCTACAGGGACCATTCGGTGCCGGTCTTGGTGTCCTTGATCGTCACCCCTATGGCTTTCAGTTCGTCGCGGATCTTGTCGCTGGTGGCCCAGTCTTTGGCATCTTTCGCCGCACGGCGCATAGCCAGCACGATCTCCATTGCGCCTTCCAGCGCTTCCATCGCCTTGTTGCCGCCGGCTGCCGAAGCCTCGGCGGATTCGTCCTTGAGCCCCATCACGCCGAACACGGTGTCGTTGAAAAGCGTGTACAGAGTGTCCAGATCCTTCCGGCTCAACGAGATATTCTGCCCGGCGGAAGCCTTGGCTGAGTTGATCAGCTTCACCGCCTCGAAGATGTGCGCCAGAGCGACAGGCGTGTTGAGGTCATCGCAGAGAGCCCTATAGACATTCTCGCAGAGCTCATTGACCTCCTTCGAGTCGGCTTCAAAGCTTTCAGGGGCGACACTGTCAGCGAATTGTCCGTACTCAAGACTGAATCCGCTTCTGCCGCAAAGCTCGCAGAGGTCGCGGTAGGCCTGCATCACCCTCTTCAGTCCCTTGTCGGCCGCCGTCAGGGCCTCGTTGCTGAAGTCGAGCGTGCTGCGGTAATGCGCCTGCAGTATGAAGAAACGGATGGCCATCGGGCTATATGCCTGGGCGAGAAGAGGGTGAGTGCCGTGGAACAGCTCGCCGATGGTGATGAAGTTGCCCAGCGACTTGCCCATCTTCTTGCCGTTGATGGTGATCATATTGTTGTGCATCCAGTATTTGACCCCGGAGTCTCCCCTTGACACGACATTCTGCGCAATCTCGCATTCGTGGTGAGGGAACACCAGATCAATCCCGCCGCCGTGTATGTCGAAATGCTTTCCGAGATATTTCTCGCTCATCACGGAGCATTCGAGATGCCATCCCGGGAAGCCGGTGCTCCAGGGGGACGGCCAGCGCATAAGGTGCTCGGGAGCCGCTTTTTTCCATAGCGCGAAATCGAAGGCGGCTCTCTTGTCGCCCTGTCCGTCGAGACTTCTGGTGCCTTCCACGGTGTCTTCGAGGTTGCGTCCGGAAAGCACTCCATAGTGGTGTGACTTATTGTATTTCTGTACGTCGAAATACACCGAACCGTTGCTCTCGTAGGCGTATCCCGCATCCAGAATCTTCTTCACGAGCTCTATCTGTTCGATGATGTGCGCGGAGGCGCGGGGCTCTATGGACGGCGGGGCAACATTGAGCCGGCGCATTGCTTCGTGATATGCAAAAGTGTAGGTCTGAACCACTTCCATCGGTTCAAGCTGGTCCAGCCGGGCTTTCTTGGCAATCTTGTCCTCGCCCTCATCGGCATCGCCGGTTAGGTGTCCGACATCGGTTATGTTCCTGACATAACGAACCTTATATCCGAGATGCCTGAGGAGTCTCACCAGAACGTCGTAGGTGATGCCCGGTCTTGCGTGGCCGAGATGGGCTTCCCCATAGACGGTGGGGCCACAGACATAGAGCCCGACCCTGCCGGGATTGACAGGTTCGAAAAGTTCTTTCTCCCTTGAAAGTGTGTCAGTTATGTAAAAAGGTCTCATAGAGCTGATTGCTAAACATCCCGCGAATTTAGAAAAAATTCGGACGGCCTCTAAATGTTTTAATGAAATTTGTGTAAGTTTGCGCCGTTTTAATCAGGGATTCACGATATGGGAAAGTGTTTCAGTCTTGTCACGGGAGCGTCTTCAGGAATGGGCCTGGAGTATGCGGAAGAGCTTGCGGCCAAAGGTCATAACATCCTGGTAGTCAGCAATAGGGATGAGGACAACAAGTCGGTCGCGGCTATGCTTGAGAGGGATTACGGGGTGGAGGCGATTCCCCTCTATTCCGACTTGTCCCGTTTCGAGGCGGCGCAGGAACTCTATGACTGGACGAAGTCGCAGGACATCACGGTGGACATCCTTATCAGCAACGCCGGACTTCTGGTCTTCAACAAACTGGAGAACACTTCCCCGAAACAGGTGGAACTGATAGTGGGCGTGCATTGTGTCGCTCCGACCAATCTCTGCCGTCTCTTCGGCACGGATATGGTGAATCGGGCCAAAGCACTGTCAGAGAGCAGGATGAGTCTTGTCCGCAAGTCTGAGCTTGAAAAGGCGGGGCTCGCTCCGGGAGAGGAGGAAAGGCTGAGCCGCCGTGCGCAACGCAAAATACGCCGTGCCGGAAAGCTGCGTCGCGGGGAGGGAGGCTATGTGCTCATAATGTCCTCGCTTGCAGCATATCTCCCTTATCCGACCATTTCTCTCTATTCGGCGACCAAAGCCTATTCCAAGAGCCTCGGCACCTCACTCTGGCACGAATACAGGGACTGGGGCATCAATGTCACGACCGTCTGTCCTTCCGCCGTTGACACGCCTCTCATCACTCTTAGGCCGTCTCTCAGGAAGCTGGCACGCCATCTCGGCGTTATGATTACTCCGCAGCGTCTGGTGAAGTCCGCCCTCCGCTCTCTTTTCAGAGGCCGCAGAATCCTGATCCCAAGCGCCGTAGCCAAACTGGCGATGGTCTTCTGCTCCCTGCTTCCGCAGCACTCGGTGAACAGAATCTGCCATTGGCCTGTTCTCAAGCACATCTTCGACCGGGTATAGAGACCGGCCTGGCGGGTCCCAGGACTGTCGGTATTAATTCTGGGGACAGTCTTCTTTCTGCCGCTGCACAGCGACGACGGCCTTGCCCTCCTGCCCGTCTGCGCAGACTACAAGATCCTCATTGAAATGCACCAGGCGGACATAGTCGCCTTCCCATTCGGCCGCAAGGCCGTCCAGAAACTCCGCGTCGAACCTTTCCTCCGGGCGTGAATAGGGATTCACATTCACATAGCCCGCATTGAACGAAGTCAGATTCTGGAAAAAATGCGTCCCCTGGCTCGGCTCCACGATAAATCCGGGCAGGCAGCACTCCGCCACCAGACAGGCCTCGGAGATGTCTCCCCATTGCACCGGGACTCCGAGAGTAGGCACCACAGAGCCCCATCTGCCATAGCCGACAAGCACGTAATTGCGCTTCTGCGCACGCATCTCCGCATTGAGGCGGGACAGCTCGGCAGCCATCTGACGGGTTTTCAGGATGTCGAAGGCCGAAGCCTTGAGATACACTATGTCCCTCACTCCGCCGATGTTCCCCGGGCCGATAGCCTTTTCCGACCAGAGAATGCTGCCCTGAGGATGCAGACTGCTCCAGTCAGCCTTGGCCGCAAGTCCATCCGCGGATATCGGTCTGATCTGCAGCACATTGAACATAGACTTGGAGTTGTCGTCACGCGAGAGCTGCACCGCGAACTCGATTTCCACGTCGCATTTGACCTCCTCCTGAGAGATTTTCAAGAGCTCGGTCAGAATCCCGGCAAGCGGGAAGGTGTTGTATTTGAGTATGTGCGAGAATGTTATGAACTTCGGGCCTTCGGCGTGCGGCGAATCCACCATACGCGCGTTTTCATAGTCGTAGGTAGAGACCACTTTCCGGAAATCGGCGAAGCGCCGGCAGTCGGCGAGCGGCACCCTCTCCAGATTGACCGAATCATCCACCGAAGTCTTGAACTTGTCCGGCTGCAGGGCGAGCGCGTATGCGAACTGCTGGGTCTCCTTCATCGTGAGCTCCGGAGTGGAAGTCTGAAGCACGTTCCTCGGATATTTCGGGGAGAATCTCAGAGCCGTCTCCCCGTCCACCACAGCCTTGCCCAGGCCGAAAGCTATCTTCACCACCCCGTCTTCCGGCTTCTCGCGGCCCACGGGATAGAAATTCACCGAACGCGCCACGCCGGACAGCGTCGGAAGCCAATAGCCGTTGTCCTCCCTGCCGCAGAGATCCTGTACCACTATGGCCATCTTCTCCTCCGAGATCATATTCCCCGTAGAGACTATATAACCTCTCGAAGACGCGAAATACACTGAGGCATAGACACTTTTGATGGCCTTTGACAGCAGTCTCAGCATCTGGTCCTCATTTTCTGTACGCGGAATCATATAGGTGGAATACACTCCCGCAAACGGCTGATAGTATGAGTCTTCCAGCTTCGAGGACGAGCGTATCGCCATAGGCCTCCGCCCGTTGCGGATGAAAGTCCTCAGAGCCGAAGTCAGCTCCTGCGGCAGTGTCGAGGCCACGAACTCCGACAGGATCTCCGCATCGGAAATGTCCGCGTTGATGACGTAGGTAAGCCCGTTGTCCTTGATGAAACGGTCGAAATATTCGGTGGTTATGACCATCGTCCGGGGCACCAGCACCCGCGCATCATCCCATTTGTCATAGAGATTGTACTTGTGGAGAATGTGGTTGAGGAATGCCAGACCCCGCGCCTTGCCTCCGAGAGAGCCCCTGCCCACCCGGCAGAAGCGGATGGCGTCGTTGTAGCTGTCAGGGGTGTAGTTGGCGACCACTCCGAGCCCTTGGCTCACACGGAAATCGTGGATGAGGTCGATGTCATACTTGCGTATCCGCTCGGCCTCTTCCAGAGAGTTGATCCTGAGGGGGCGGAAGTGGTCGGCGACAGAGAAAATGCCTCTTGCGTAGAGCCATCGCGAGATGTTGTTGTGGTCAGAAAAGTACTTGAGATAGCGGGCGGGGATGGTGGAGAGGAGACTCTCGAATTCGGCGAGATTGCCGGCCCTGGCGACGGTCTCGCCCGACTCCGGATCCGTCACTATGAAATCCCCGAATCCGAACTCCCGCACAATGTACTCGCTCATCTCGTGGGTGAGGGTCTTGGACGATTTCAGCGCGAAACCGGCTCCGAGCTCCTCCGCAGCCGAACGCATACTCTCCTGCGAAGACTGCATCAGGAAAGGGGTCGTGGGGTCGTTGGCCCTCACCAGACGGCACAGATCCAGCCCCGCGTCGATCTTCTCATCCTTTGACTTGTCCCCTTTGTGCAGCACGAAGCCTATGTCGGAGATGACTCCCAGGATGTTGGACGCATATTTCCGGTACAGGGCGACGGCCTCGTCATAGCAGTTGGCCATCAGGATTTTGGGACGGCCGCGCTTCCGCAGTGTCTGCTGCTCCTCGTTGAGCGCGTCCCGTATGGACTCGCTGTTCTGCTGGAACACAAGTTTGTAGAGCAGGGGCAGATAGGCGGAATAGTACCTCACTGAGTCCTCGACCAGCAGAATGGCCCGGACTCCCATTTCCGGGATGTCGTGCCCGGCATTCATACTGTCTTCGAGAAGCTTGATTATGGCGATGATGACGTCGGCGTTGTTGTTCCAGCAGAAGACATAGTCGATGCAGGAAAGGTCATTTTCGGCTATCTGTCGGGTGATGACTTTGGAAAACGAGCTCAGGAGCACGACCGGAGTGGAAGGCGACAGTTTCTTTGCCGCGGCGGCGAAACCGAAGACATCGCTCTTGCGGATGTTGTAGAGCGTGATGATGAGATCGAAATCCCTGTCGGTCGCCAGCAGTGTGAGGGCGTCATCGGCAGACTCCGCGCGGTCAATCGACGGAGGGTTGCTGAGGTTCAGTTCCGCATATTCCCTGGCTATCAGATCCTCGATGTGGCCGTCCTCCTCCAGTGCGAAACTGTCGTAGTTGTTGCATACCAGCAATATGCGCCGGATGCGCCGCTCCATCAGGCATACCTCGTCAGTGAAAGCGTCGCGATACCGTGGATTGATTGGGAAACTGTTCATAATATGTGGCGGTTAGAGGCTGATTTGCAAGTGATTGCGGGAACCGCAGAGTCACTGCGCTACTTGGGCGCTATCTTGTAGAGCACTGCGGCGATGACCGAATACAGGATGTTCGGCGTCCACAAAGCCCAGCCCGGGGACATGACTCCGGTGAACACGAACATCTCGCTGAACTTCATAAACAGTATGTAGGAAAAGCTCAGGGCGATGCCGATGCCGAGATTCCATCCGATGCCGCCCCGCTTCTTCTTGGATGAGAGCGCGACTCCCATTATGGTCAGGATGAAAGCGGAGAACGGCAGGGTGAAGCGCTTGTGCTTCTCGATGAGCGCGTATTTGATGTTGGAGTCGCCGCGCATCTCCTGTTTGGCGATGATGCTGTTCAACTCATTGTAGGTCAGAGTCTCGTAGGTTTTCTTACGGACATAGAAGTCGTCTATGGTAAGGCCTATCACGGTGTCTTTCCTCGCACCGGAGTGAATCACGTCGGTCTGGTCGTCGTAGTAATCCCGCCGGATATATTTTTTCAGCTGCCAGCCTCCGAACGTGCTGTCCCAGACTGCCGATTCGGCCGAAATCTTGGATACCAGACGGTTGTCTCGGATGTCCTCCAGCGTGAAGCGGTAGGCCGTGTTGTTCCAGGTGCTGAACGACTCCACATATACGAACTCTCCCGGCGCGATCTGGTAGTGGACGTTGCGCCCGTTCGCGATATAGCTGGACTTGATGTACTTTCCTTCGAAATCCACCCTCGTCTTGTTGGCCTGTGGTATGACGAAAAGGTTGAGACAGAGGGAGAATGCGGCTATGAGAAACGCCGACACCATATACGGGACCATCATCCTGTGGAAGCTGATGCCGCAGCCCAGAATCGCCACTATCTCCGAGTTCGCCGCCATCTTGGAGGTGAAGAAAATCACCGTGATGAATACGAAGAGCGGCGAGAACATATTCATAAAGTACGGGATGAAATTGAGGTAGTAGTCGAACACTATCTCTTTCAGCGGCGCCTCCTTGGACACGAAGTCGTCTATCTTCTCGCTGATGTCGAAGATGATTACTATGCCGATTATCAGGATAATGGCTATGAAGAAGGTGAAAATGAACTTCTTCATTATGTAAAGGTCGAGCTTTCTCGGCTGAAGATCCAATTCCATTTATTCAGGCTTCGCTTTTGTTATATTGCCGCTTTCCGCCGCTTTTGTTCCGGTCTGTCTTTGCTGCGCTTGTCACAGCCTGTTCTTCAACTTCTTGACGATCAGTTCCTTCCATTGGGCGAAATCGCCCTGCCGGATATGCTGCCGCGCCTGTCGCACAAGGTCGAGGTAGAAGGCGAGGTTGTGTTCGGAGGCGATCTGTGCCGCAAACATCTCGCCTGCGATGAAAAGATGCCGCAGATATGCTTTGCTGTAGGCGTGATCGACGAACGAAGTCCCCGCAGGGTCCAGCTCCGAGAAGTCGTCCTGCCACTTGCGGTTGCGCATATTCATAATGCCGTTCCATGTGAACAGCATCCCGTTCCTTCCGTTTCTGGTGGGCATCACGCAGTCGAACATATCCACTCCTCTCGCAATGCCTTCGAGAATGTTGTCCGGAGTGCCGACCCCCATCAGGTAGCGGGGCTTGTCGGCGGGAAGCGCGGGGCAGACCAGCTCCAGCATCTCGTACATCTTCTCCGTAGGTTCTCCCACGGCAAGCCCGCCTATGGCGTAGCCCTCCCTGTCGAAACTGACCGCCTGTTCCACGGCCCTGAGACGGAGGTCGGGATAGACGCAGCCCTGAACGATGGGGAAAAGCGTCTGGGAATAGCCGTAGAGCGGCTCGGTCTCATCAAAGTGCTTCACGCAGCGCGCAAGCCACGACTGGGTCAGCTCCAATGACTTGCGGGCATAGTGGTAGTCCGCGTCGCCGGGACAGCATTCGTCCAGGGCCATCATTATGTCGGCACCTATAATCCTCTGGGTGTCAACATTGTTCTCGGGCGTGAAGATGTGCTTGGAGCCGTCGATGTGGGAGCGGAAAGTGCAGCCTTCGGGGGTGAGCTTGCGGATGGGCGTGAGCGAGAAGACCTGGAATCCGCCGCTGTCAGTGAGTATGGGACGGTCCCAGGACTCGAACTTGTGCAGTCCTCCCGCCTGTCTGATAATGTCCAGACCGGGACGCAGATAGAGATGGTAGGTGTTGCCGAGAATGATTTCGGCCTTTATGTCATCCTTGAGATCACGGTGATACACGCCTTTCACCGAGCCGACTGTGCCGACCGGCATAAAGATGGGCGTCTCTATCTGCCCGTGATCAGTCGTCATCGTTCCGCATCTCGCTGAGGAACCGCTGTCTTTAGCTGTGAGCCTGAACTCCATTTCCCTTTCTTTTTCGCGCCCAAAGTTAGCAAAAGTTGGTGAAATACTTGTAACTTTGTCCGGCCCGGGTCATACCGGCCATTATTATAGAGACATATCAACACACAGAATTATGGGGAAAAACATCAAATTGAGACTGATAGTGATGAACCTGCTCCAGTGGGCCATCTGGGGAGCATATCTCACTTCAATGGGCAACTATCTCGTTCAGGTGGGTCTGGGCACCCGCATAGGCCTTTTCTATGCGATGCAGGGCATCGTCTCGATCTTTATGCCGGCCCTGATGGGCATAGTCGCGGACAAATGGCTTGGGGCCACCAAGTCTCTGGCTCTGTGCCATTTCATAGCGGGACTGGCTATGCTCGGCGCAGGTGTCTATGGCGCTGCGGTGGAAGCTTCGGCAGCGGCCACGGGAGCGACGGGCTCTGAACTCACCGCACTCATCAGCGGCACATTCAGTTTCCCTGTATTCATCACCCTCTACACCGTCAGCGTGGCGTTCTATATGCCCACCATCGCTCTCTCCAACTCAGCCGCTTTCGGCATTCTGGAGCAGAACGGCGGCGACACGGTGAAGGACTTCCCTCCGATCAGGGTGTTCGGCACGGTGGGATTCATCGCCAGTATGTGGATTATGAATTTCTGCAAGGCCGGCGGGGTCTCTTTCCAGAACACCTATCACCAGTTCATCATTTCCGGTGCGATAGGACTCGCCCTGGTAGTGTATTGCTTCACCCTGCCTAAGATCAAGAAGGCCGAGGCGGTGAATCAGTCGCTTGCTGACGTGTTCGGTCTGTCGGCGTTCAAGCTGTTCAGAGACAAGCAGATGGCTCTGTTCTTCATCTTCTCTATGCTGCTGGGCATCGCGCTCCAGATCACCAACGGCTATGCCACTCCGTTCATCTCCCATTTCCAGGGCGTCGCCGGCTTTGAGAATTCCTGGGGGGCCAGAAATGCCACCGCCATCTATTCCATCTCGCAGATTGCGGAGACTCTGGGCATCCTGCTGATTCCGTTCGCGATGAAGAAGTTCGGCATCAAGAACGTGATGCTCATCGCTATGGTCGCCTGGGTGCTGCGCTTCGGCCTGTTCGGTCTCGGAGACACCGGCAGCGGAGTGTGGATGCTGATCCTGTCCTGCATCGTCTATGGAGTGGCTTTCGATTTCTTCAACATATCGGGTTCGCTGTATGTCAATGAGCGCACATCGGGAAGTGTCCAGAACAGTGCCCAGGGACTGTTTATGCTGATGACCAACGGCATCGGCGCGACTGTCGGCACGCTCGGCGCGCAGGCTGTCGTCAACCGGTTCACTCACGCGGAGACGGTCGTGATCGACGGCGTGGAGAGGGTCTTCACTGTGGGCAATCAGCTCGCCTGCGGTCTGGACGGCTGGAGCGCCTGCTGGTACATCTTCGCAGCATACGCGGCCGTGGTCGCTCTGCTGTTCGTCGTGCTCTTCCGCGCTCCTGACCCCAAAGCCCCTAAATTGGTGTAATGCCGGTTGAAATATGATGTCCTTTCACTTTCTCTGCAGTTCATCATCGCGACGTCGATAGGATAGATTTTCTCTCCGGCAACAGGTTTCAACGCATTATTTTGCGAATTTATGGCTGTCCGGACGCCTTGTTGTGCGAATTTATGATTATAAATCGCCATCCAGGTGCCCTTGAGGGGCTGTCACGACAGTGACAGGAGGCCGGAGAAATCATAAGGAACAGCGGGCAGGGCGAGGATGTGCCCTACGGCGTCCTTGAAGACTGATAAAGATGATGTTACACAAAGGAGGATAAAGATTACATAATGGATTTTTATCCCATTTTTATGGTGAAAATCCCATCTTCTTCACAATAAATTATAGTACCTTTGCCGCATTCGGGGCATCGGGACTGGCCGCCGCCCCGCAGCCGTCAGGACAGGCTCTTCTGGGGAGCGGAGCCGCTGCGGACGCTTTGAGGAATGATTAAGTGAAATTATTATGACAGAACAAATTGCAGCTGAAGCTGCCGTATTTCAAATACCGGCGTGGACGATGATTCCGTTCGGAATTATGCTGATTATGATAGCCGTCGGCCCGCTGATTTCGCCCAAATGGTGGGACAAGAACTCCCACAAGCTCCTGGTATCTCTGATTCTCGGAGTACCGGTTGCCATCTACCTGATTCTCAACGACCTCAGCTCAGAGCTGGAACATCAGGTACTGTTCGACTACGTGCCGTTTGTCATACTGCTGCTCACCCTCTATGTGGTGACCGGCGGCATTCATCTTAAGGGAAGGATCCGGCCGACAGCGGAGATGAACACCCTGTTCCTCGGAACGGGATTCGCTCTGGCGTCCATAATGGGCACCACGGGCGCGGCTATGCTGATGATCCGCCCTATGCTGGACATCAACAGGAACAGGAAGTACAAGGTGCACACCATGCTTTTCTTCATCGCGCTGGTGGCGAACTGCGGAGGTCTGCTCTCGCCTCTCGGCGACCCGCCTCTGTTTATGATCTACCTGCGCGGGGCTTCATTCACATGGTTCCTGAATATGCTGCCGGAATGGCTTTTCGCGGGCGGAGTGCTGCTGCTCCTCTACTACATAGCGGACAAGTTCTATTATAGCAGAAAAGAGGCCAAGGAGGCGTTCGAGCTGCCGCAGGACTTCGTCGGAGGACACAGCATAAGGGTCAAGGGCAGGATGAACTTCTGGTTTCTGGCCTGCATCGTTGCCGCCGTGGCATTCATCAATCCGAACTTCGTCCCTCAGATGGGGGCCGAGGATGCTTCGCTCTGGATCAAGTTCCTCAGAGAGATAGTGCTGGCTACCATTATGGGACTGTCACTCTACACGACCAAACACGAGGTACGTTACGCTATGAACAAGTTCTCCTGGGGGCCTATTCTGGAAGTTGCGGCTCTGTTCCTGGGCATATTCGTGACTATGACTCCGGCGCTGATGTATATGGAGCAGAATGCCGCCAACCTGGGATTCACCGAGATCTGGCAGTATTACTACTCGGCAGGTCTGTTGAGTTCGTTTCTGGACAACACGCCTACCGCAGTCGCTTTCCACAGTCTCGCGAAGGGTCTTCCGGAGTCTGTCGCCGCTGCGGGTGCCGGAGTCGTGGACGGTATGTTCAATGGGGTCAGCTATGTGGCCGGCATTCCGGAGCTTATGCTGAAGGCAATCTGCATCGGTGCCGTGTTCTTCGGCTCCATGACCTACATCGGCAACGGGCCTAACTTTATGGTGAAGTCCATCGCCGAGAGTCAGGGCATCAAGATGCCGACTTTCTTCGGGTATATGGTGAGGTTTTCGCTGGTGGTGCTGTTGCCGGTATATATTCTGCTGCAGATCATCTTCTTGTAAAAAGTTTGAGAAAAGCGGATTGCGGCGTTGCCCTGCGGATGAATAAACAGAGGCAAGGGAGCAAAAAATCAGACGAACTCTGAAAAAATATCCTTATCTTTGCGCGGTTTCGGGGAAGCTTTCGTCCCGGGACAGGATTGGAACTTTTTATCTTATATAGACTATGATTTATTCTCACGAAGTGCAGCAGATGTGCTGCGTCAAGAAGGGGCCTAACCACGGTGCGGCTCCTATCCCTGAAGAGGGTAAATGGGTCAAGGCTCAGCAGATTACAGACATTTCAGGACTGACACACGGTGTCGGCTGGTGCGCCCCTCAGCAGGGTGCCTGCAAGCTTACGCTCAATGTTAAGGACGGTATTATCCAGGAGGCTCTCGTGGAGACTATCGGTTGCTCCGGGATGACCCACTCCGCCGCGATGGCGTCCGAGATTCTCCCCGGCAAGACGATTCTCGAAGCTCTGAACACCGACCTCGTATGCGATGCCATCAATACGGCTATGCGCGAACTTTTCCTCCAGATTGTCTATGGACGTACACAGTCCGCTTTCTCCGAGGGCGGTCTGATGATCGGCGCCGGACTGGAGGATCTCGGAAAGGGTCTCCGCAGCCAGGTGGGTACTCTCTATGGCACTCTGGCAAAGGGTCCGCGTTACCTCGAAATGGCCGAGGGCTACATCAAGACTCTCGCTCTGGACAAGGACGACCAGATCTGCGGCTATGAGTTTGTCCATCTCGGCAAGTTTATGGATCTCGTGAAGAAAGGCGTTGACGCCAATGAGGCTCTCAAACAGGTGACTGGCTCTTATGGCCGTTTCAGCAAAGAGGCCGGTGCAGTGAAGTATATTGACCCACGTAAAGAATAATAGGAGGCAGGATTATGATTAGAGAAGTGAAATTTGAGAGTCAGGATCGCCGTATCAAACAGATCCTTGCGGCTCTTGAGGCTAATGGTATCCACTCTATCGAGGAGGCCAATGAAATCTGCGACAAATATGGTCTGGACCCTTACAAGACTTGCGAGGAGACTCAGCCTATCTGTTTCGAAAACGCAAAATGGGCTTATGTGGTAGGTTCTGCCATCGCTCTCAAGAAAGGTTGCAAGAATGCTGCGGAGGCCGCCGAGGCAATAGGCATCGGGCTCCAGTCTTTCTGTATTCCGGGTTCCGTGGCCGATGACCGTAAAGTGGGTCTCGGACACGGCAATCTCGCCGCTATGCTTCTCCGCGAGGAGACCAAGTGCTTCGCCTTTCTGGCAGGCCACGAGTCTTTCGCCGCTGCGGAGGGCGCCATCAAGATAGCGGCCAAGGCCGACAAAGTGCGCAAGGAGCCTCTCCGTTGCATCTTGAACGGTCTCGGAAAGGACGCCGCCCAGATCATCTCACGCATCAACGGCTTCACTTATGTCCAGACTCAGTTCGACTATTTCACGGGCGAGCTCAAGATTGTCCGTGAAATCGCCTACAGCGACGGTCCGCGCGCAAAGGTAAGATGCTATGGCGCTGACGATGTCCGCGAGGGTGTTGCCATTATGTGGCACGAGGGAGTGGACGTTTCCATCACCGGCAACTCCACCAACCCTACCCGTTTCCAGCACCCTGTGGCAGGTACCTACAAGAAGGAGCGTATCCTTGCCGGCAAGCCGTATTTCTCTGTGGCTTCAGGCGGCGGTACAGGCCGTACTCTTCATCCTGACAATATGGCCGCAGGCCCTGCGTCTTACGGTATGACCGACACTATGGGCCGTATGCACTCCGACGCGCAGTTCGCTGGTTCGTCTTCAGTTCCGGCCCATGTCGAGATGATGGGTTTTCTGGGCATAGGCAACAACCCTATGGTCGGCTGCACTGTGGCTTGCGCCGTGGATGTCGCCACTGCGTTGAGCAAGTAACGGGAATCCGTATGGAGCTGCTCTCCGTGAACAGACGGGAGGCAGCTGGGTTTCAAAAAAGGAGAGGGTGGCTGAAAGGGCCATCCTCTCTTTTAGTACTCCGCTCACTTTGTTCGCTCCGGCCCCTCCCATCGTCATCTGCGTCATCGCTGCGCGATAACTTGCAGTCGATGAGCCCCTCTTGCACCTGTCCGCGTGTGGACAGGCTGCTCGGAGGCAATCCACACCCGCTTTGGCGCGGCTGGGCCTCCTTTTAGAGCAGCAGGGCTATGTGATATGTGGCGAATGCCATAATCCAGGCGACCAGCATAGTATAGACTATTGAGGCGACAGCCCATTTCCATCCTCCGGCCTCATTCTTTATCGCCACAAATGTCGCGATACAAGGCAGATACAGCAGGATGAACACCATATAAGCGAGAGCCGAGGCGGCATTCTCCGGCATTGCTCCGAGCACACCCAGTGTGCTGACTATAAGCTCCTTGGCTCCCACTCCGGCGATTATGCCTATATCCATTTTCCAGTCAAATCCCATAGGGGCGAGTACCGGCTCGATGACCTTGCCGATCTGACCGAGGTAGGAATGCTCCTGCTGGACGGCATCCGGCAGAGCGGCATCGTGAGGAAAATAGCCCAGAGCCCAGATTATCAGCGAGCAGATCAGAATCACTCCTCCCATCTTGCGCAGATACTCGCGGCCCTTTTCCCAAGTGTGGCGGAAAATGGCTTTCGCCGTCGGTATCCTGTATGGAGGAAGCTCCATCACAAAAGGCAGATCGTCATCCTTGATGAAGAAACTCAGGAGCTTGGCCGACAGTATGGCGAGAATGATTCCCAGCAGGTAGAGGCACATCATCACCATTGCTGCATAATGCGAAAAGAACGCCGTCGTGAGCATTACGAACACAGGCAGCCTCCCCGAACAGGACATAAACGGCAGCACGAAGATCGTGATTAGCCGGCTCTTGCGCGACTCGATGGAGCGGCACGCCATTATTGCTGGCACATTGCAGCCGAAGCCCATCACCATAGGGATGAAGGACTTGCCGTGAAGCCCCATCTTGTGCATCAGTTTGTCCATAATGAACGCGGCTCTGGCCATATAGCCCGAATCCTCAAGCAGCGAGATGAAGAAGTAGAGCAGCAGAATGTTTGGCAGGAACACCAGAACAGAGCCCACTCCGCCTATTATACCGTTGACTATCAAGTCTCTGAGCCACCAGTCGTGCATATAGGACATAAACATCTCCCCGAGCTTGTCCACGCACCACTGGATCCACTGGACGGGATAGTCTCCGAGGGTGAACGTGGCCTGAAAAATGATGAACAGCAGAAGCAGGAAAATAGGGAATGCAGCCCATTTGTTGGTGACCACAGCATCTATTTTCTCGCTGACGCTCTCATTGGTCCGCTTCTGTCTGCCCTTTTCCCAGGTCTCGGCAAGAGCCCCCTGCACGAAGCCGTACTTGGCCTCGACTATGGCCGTTTCCGCGCTTGTCCCGAGAATCTCCTTTATGCGGTTCTGTTCCTCGAAACGGGCGGCGATGATCTCGTCCCTGTCGGGAAGCGCCTCGACAACGGAAGCCACGTCGGAGTCGTTTTCAAGATATTTGATTGCAAGATAACGGGTTGAGTATTTCCTGCGGAGATCCTGATTCTTCTGGAGGAGCAGTTTGATGCGGTCGATGCTCTGTTCGAGTTCGGCGCCGTGATTGATGTGGATATGGCGCGAGAGCCCCGGAGTGTTGTTCTCGTAGAGAGCTATCACGGTGTCGAAAAGCTCGTCTATGCCCTTGCCCGTGCGGCTGACCGTGGGGACGACCGGGACGCCGAGCAGCGTGCCGAGCTGGGCTATGTCCAGCCTGTCTCCTCTGGCCGTGAGTTCGTCATACATATTCAGGGCAATCACCATTCTCAGGTTCATATCTATGATCTGGGTGGTGAGGTAGAGATTTCTCTGGAGATTGGACGAGTCCACGACATTTATCACCACATCGGGGACATTGTCTATGAGGTTGCGGCGGACATAGAGCTCCTCCGGGGAATAGGCTGACAACGAGTATGTTCCCGGCAAGTCAACCAGCACGAACTTGTAGCCCTTGTGCTCGAAATATCCCTCTTTCGCATCGACCGTGACACCGCTGTAGTTGCCTACGTGCTCGTGAGCGCCCGAAGCTATGTTGAAGAGCGATGTCTTGCCGCAATTCGGATTGCCGACCAGAGCGACCCTGAGCGTGCGGCTTCTTTCGGCGGCGAGTTCGACGATCCGTTCGTCCCCGCAGTCTTCCGGCGTGATCGGGGCATTGTCTTCCTTTTCCTCCTTGAGTATGGACTTGGCTTCTCCGTAGGAGAGAATCTCTATCATCGCGGCTTCCTCGCGGCGCAGGGATATGCGGTAGCCTATGATTTCATATTCAATGGGATCTTTGAGCGGGGCATTCATCACCGCCTTGACCACACTGCCCTTGATGAATCCCATCTCGGTGATTCTCTTTCTGAAGCTGCCGTGGCCGGAAACCTTGACTACAACGGCCTTTTCTCCTGTTTTCAGATCTGAAAGTTTCATAAATGGAAGCTGACTGGATTGTTCGCCGCAACGGCGTCCCTCCCGGACAGACCGGCCTGTACCCGCATCCTGCCCGGCGGGCGGCAAATTTAGCAATATTCCGGCAAGTTGCACAATTTCAGGCATTCCCGAAGGCCAAAATACCAACAAATGATGATGCTACCAAAGCTCAAACTTTTTCCATATCTTTGCAGACAATGGTCGTATCCCGGCGGGATGACAGCAGTCACCGGGAATGCGGCGGCACTGGACGGATACACTAAAATACAAACCGGATATGTCATTTAAAACATTGTCATCAGGCACTTTGGCCTCTCTTGCCCTGTTGGGCGCCATTTTCGCATCTACCGCGGTCTCCAGAGCCGGGACCCCTGTCATTGTCCCTGAACCTCAGAGCATTATGCAGACCAGAACATCTGTGCTGATTCCTGCGGAGAAAATCAAGGTGTATGCCGGAAACCGCGAACTCAGAAAGCTCGTCAAGACTTGGTCATATTCATTGCAGAAGCCTTGCGCGCCCGGAGAATACGAGACTGGAACGGGCTTCAGGCGCATCGTTTCCGAAGTCCGCCTGCCGAAGGTCAGAAGAGCGTGGTTTGTCCGGAATGCCCAAGTCAAGTTGTTCATTGACAGCACTCTGGCCGAAGAGCAATACAATCTCTCCGTTGATCAGGAAGATCTCATAGTCATAAGGGGAGGATCCGCCCGCGGTGTATGGTGGGGCCTGCAGAGTCTGACTCAGGTACTTGTGGAGAGCGCCGGGAATCCTCGCGGAGACAGTCTGGCCATATCCGGTATGGAGGTGGACGACTATCCGGATTTCGCATATCGTGGAGCTATGTTCGACTGCTGCCGGCATTTTTTTACCGTTGACGAAGTGAAGAGGTTCATCGACGTTATGGCTCTCCACAAGCTGAATGTATTCCACTGGCATCTGACTGACGACCAGGGATGGAGAATCGAGATCAAAAAATATCCGCGCCTCACGGAGATCGGTGCCTGGCGGGAGCAGTCCCCTGTAGGCTGGGAGGGGCAGAACGGCAAGGACGGCACTCCTCACGGCGGATTCTACACTCAGAAAGAAATCAGGGAGATAGTGAAGTATGCGGCAGCCCGTCAGATTACGGTCATTCCGGAAATAGAGATGCCGGGCCATGCGGAAGCGGCTCTCGCCAGCTACAACTGTCTCGGATGCCGTGGAAAGGATTACAAGGTATGGCAGGAATGGGGTGTGAATGATGAGGTGTTCTGCATCGGCAGGGAGAGTACGTTCGAATTTCTGGAGAATGTGCTCGACGAGGTGTGCAAGCTCTTTCCGGGCGAGTACATACACATCGGAGGAGATGAATGCCCGCGTGTCAGATGGGCGGAATGCCCTGATTGCCAGAGACGTATGAAAGAGGAGGGATTCACCCGGCCGGGCGAGCTTCAGGGCTATCTGCTCAAGCGGATTGAGAAATACCTCAATGCCAAAGGCAAACGCATCATCGGCTGGGACGAGATTCTGGAGTCCGAGATCACTCCCACAGCTACGGTGATGTCTTGGCGGGGGCCGCAGGGAGGCATAAATGCTGCCAAGAGGGGGAACAATGTGATTATGGCCCCCAACAACTATTTCTATCTGGATTATTATCAGACGGGCGATCCTGCCGGGAACGGCGAGCCTGCCGGAATAGGCGGGAATTTGCCCCTTGAGAAGAGCTGGTCTTTCGAACCCTATGCTCAGCTGGACGCTGAGGCGCGGAAGTATATAATCGGCATTCAGGCCAACACCTGGACGGAATACATTTCCAGCCTTGACCACGTGCAGCATATGGATCTGCCGCGTTTCTGCGCATTGGCTGAGGTCGCGTGGCACAAGGGAGAGGGCGATGCGGAGGAGTTTGTGCAGAGGGTGGAGGCTTCTATGCGGCCGGTGTATGAGTACTATGGCCTGATATACGCGCCGTACGCCTTCAAGGGGAAGAAATAGGGGGATTCCTGCGGTATCCCTGTCGCTGCCGCGGGGCATCTTACGAGGGAGGGGATTCCTGCGGTATCCCTGTCGCTGCCGCGAGGCATCTTACGAGGGAGGGGATTCCTGCGGTATCCCTGTCGCTGCCGCGAGGCAT
>CAVHXU010000002.1:0-22194 GCA_963640185.1 Lachnospiraceae bacterium
GCTGGGACAACAAGGGCGTGTTCAACTTCGAGGGCGGCTGCTATGCCAAGGTCATAAAACTCGACAAGGAGTCGGAGCCTGACATCTACAATGCCATCCGCCGCGACGCGCTTCTTGAGAACGTGACTGTGGACAAGGACGGCAAGATCGACTTTGACGACAAGAGCGTCACCGAGAACACCCGTGTCTCCTACCCTATCTACCACATCAACAACATCGTTCGTCCGGAGTCACAGGGTCCTGCAGCAAAACAGGTGATCTTCCTTTCCGCAGATGCGTTCGGAGTTCTCCCTCCGGTGTCCATCCTCACCCCTGAGCAGACCAAGTACTACTTCCTCTCAGGCTTCACCGCCAAGCTGGCAGGCACGGAGCGCGGCATCACAGAGCCTACTCCTACTTTCTCTGCCTGCTTCGGTCAGGCGTTCCTCGAACTTCATCCGACGAAATATGCGGAGGAGCTCGTGAAGAAGATGAAGAAGAGCGGTGCCAAGGCTTATCTCGTGAACACCGGCTGGAACGGCACAGGCAAGCGTATCTCCATCCGCGACACCCGCGGCATCATCGACGCCATCCTCAACGGAGAAATCGACAAGGCTCCTACAAAGAAGATTCCTTACTTCGACTTCGAGGTGCCTACCGTGCTCCCCGGCGTTGACACCGGCATCCTTGATCCGCGTGACACCTACGCTGACGCCTCACAGTGGGAGGAGAAGGCCAAGGATCTCGCTGCAAGGTTCATCAAGAACTTCAAGAAGTACGAGTCCAACAATGCGGGCAAGGCTCTCGTGAAGGCCGGTCCGAAGTTGTAATGACAGACTGACTGAAAGTCAGTTCCACGACAAAAAAGGTTGACCGAAGCGATTCGGCCAACCTTTTTTTATTCCCCTGACCCTGACTAAAGAGATGGGGTGCAACCCGCTTTTTAGCCAAACTCCACTATTCGGCAGGAGATATAGCCCCCATCGGACAAGCATCCGCACAAGTGCCGCAGTCGATACAGACGTTCGGGTCAATAACATAGATGGAACCCTCGGAAATGGCTCCGGTAGGGCACTCGCCGGCGCAGGTGCCGCAAGCTACGCAATCTTCAGAAATTTTGTATGCCATAATAAAACAGTTTGTTAGTTGTCTTCAAAAAGGCGTCGGCCTGCCTCCCCGAAAACGGGTGCCGCCGGACCTGAAATCGCACAAATTTAGACTTTATTTTCAATATCCGTAGTATCTTTGCGAGAATATTTATTGAAATGACGGGAAACAGCGGACAGATACTCGGAAAAATCGCCGCGGCCATAGCCGCAATGCTGGCAGGTGTTGTCGCGCAGGCGCAGATAAGCGTCGGCAACGGCATAGTGCTGGACAAGGACGTGCACGACTTCGGAGACATCATTTCAGGAAGCGGTGCGGTGTCCTGCAGCTTCAAGGTGACCAACAAGGGCGACAAGCCCGTTGCCATCTACTCCGTGATATCCTCCTGCGGATGTACCGGCGTGGACTGGACCAGGGAACCTCTGCTGCCGGGCCGGAGCGGCAGCATCTCGGCGACCTACAGCAACGACGAAGGTCCTGTCGCCTTTGACAAGGATCTCACCGTGTATTTCTCCGGAGTCAGCAAGCCCTGCATACTGAAGCTCAGGGGAGTAAGCCGCGAGAGACAGCTACCCGTCGAGGAAATCTACACGACAAGACTCGGCGCGCTGGGCTTCAGGACGCTCGAAGTCAATGTCGGACAGATAAGGCAGGGACTGGAGAAAAGCGGAGTGCTGAAAGCCGTCAACCTCACAGGTTCAAAGGTCAAGCTGGAGTTCAGCGTAGCGGATCCCCTGCTGGACGTGAAGATACGGAAAGCCGGAGAGGAGGATTTCATCAGGAACGGCATCGTCCCCGCAAAGGCGGAAATAGAGATAGTGTTCACCGTCAGGACTGACAGAAAGCATTGGGGCAAAAACACATACACGGCCATCCCGGTCGTCGGAGCAGTGGAGATGAAGCCCATAAAAGTGTTCGCGTCGAGTGTCGAGAACTTCGATTCGCTGACCGAAGAGCAGCGCCGGAACGGTTCGAGGGCATATCTTGAGACCAACAACTATTCTTTCGGCATCATCAGGAGCGGCACGCCCATCCACGCCGAATTCACGCTGCAGAACACCGGCAAGAGCACGCTGCGGGTCTATAAATGTGACACGGACGCGAGATGCTACTCCCACAGCGACATCTATCCGGTACGGCCCGGAGAGAGCGGCAGTTTCAGAGTGCATGTCGACACCTCCCTGATGCCCAAGGGCGAAACGGTCATCATCGTGACGCTGACGACCAACTCCCCGCTGAGACCGCTGGTCAACCTGTTCATAACAGGAGTCATAGAGTGATAGGAAATGATTGAAATACTGATTGATACACTGAGAAACAGCATCCTCGTCACCGGACTTGTGGTGGTGATGATGATGATGATCGAGTCGCTGAACATCGAGTCCGGGGGGCGGGCTTTCAGCCGTCTTCGGAAGAGCCGGTTCGGACAGGTGGTGGTGGCGTCCCTGCTGGGGGCGGTCCCAGGATGTATGGGAGGCTTCGCCACCGTGTCGCTCTACACTCACGGGATGTTTTCATTCGGAGCGCTGATAGCTATGATGATAGCCTCCTCCGGGGACGAAGCTTTCGTGATGCTGGCTATGTTTCCGCAGAAAGCGCTGATGCTGTTCGGAATACTCTTCGTCCTGGCGATTGTCACAGGCTGGCTCACTGATTTGGCGGGGGATGCCCTCAGGAAGAAAAAAGGGACTGGCGCAGAGCCTGTGCCTGCCGCCGGCAAAATCTGCGAAGATGGCTATGAGATCCATTCCGAAGAGGAGGAACACACCCGGAGCAGACATTTCGGATGGAAGAGGGCCGTCATACTGTCCGGCACGCTGATCTTCACTCTCGCACTCGCTTTCGGCTATCTGGAACACGACCACGGGGCTCACGGACACGACGGTCACGACCACGGTGACGCCGCGGAGTGCATCCGCGCCGACGCTCACGAAGAACAGGACCACGCGGTGGAAATCAATCTGCTGGACGAGGGATGGATGAACATTCTCTTCGCCTGTCTCAGCGTGATAATGATTGGCGTGATAGCCTTTGCCAGTGACCATTTCATCGACGAACATCTCTGGCATCACATCATCTGCAGGCATCTCCCGAGCATTTTCCTCTGGACATTCGGCGTTCTCGCCGCCATAGGCATTCTCACGCACTTCATAGACATCCGGAGTTGGATAAGCGACAACACGGCACTGATGATTCTGCTCGCCGTGGCCGTGGGCATCATTCCCGAATCCGGGCCGCATCTCATTTTCGTGACTCTCTACGCCTCAGGCATTCTGCCTTTCCCGGTGTTGCTCGCCAACAGCATCAGCCAGGACGGACACGCGGCCCTGCCCCTGCTCGCCGAGACCAAGAGGGGCTTCATAGAGGCGAAACTCATCAACTGCGGGGTGGCGCTCGTCTGCGGCTATGCGGCGATGCTTCTGGGCGGCATATAAGTTTTTTTTCGTAACTTTGTCGGATTGTCAGTAAGATTATGAAGGAAGAGGCACTCGAAACGGTAAGCTACGACGAAAGCAACATCAAGTCGCTCGACGATATGACCCACATCCGGAAAAGGTCCGGAATGTACATCGGCTCGCTCGGCGACGGTTCAAGCGCGTCGGACGGCATCTATGTACTGCTCAAGGAGATAATCGACAATGCGGTGGACGAGTTCCAGATGAGGAGCGGCCGCAATGTCATCATCAACATAAGCGAGGAGGGAAAAGTCTCCGTGAGGGACTTCGGCCGCGGCATCCCTCTCGGCAAGCTCACCGAAGTGCTCAGCAAGCTCAACACCGGAGGAAAATACGACGACAAGGCCTTCAAGAAGGCGGTCGGCCTCAACGGAGTGGGTACCAAGGCCGTGAACGCGCTTTCTTCCCGTTTTCACTGCGAGTCCTACCGCAACGGACAGATGGCGTCCGTCACTTTCGAGCGCGGCGTGCTCAAGGAGGAGATCAGGGCGGAGGACAAAGTCGCCACAAAGGAGAAGAACGGCACCTACATAGAGTTCGTCCCGGACAATCTGATGTTCGGAAACTTCCATTACAATATGGATTTCGTCACGGACATGGTCAAGAACTACTCCTATCTCAACAGGGGTCTGACTCTGACTCTCAACGGCACGGCCTATCTCTCGAAGAACGGACTTCTGGACGCGGTCACGGACAAGCTTTCCAGGGAGCCCATCTACCCGCCGATCCACCTCGAAGGCACCGACATAGAGATAGTCCTGACGCACGGAGAGACCGGCGGCGAAAGCATTTCCTCCTATGTCAACGGCCAGAACACCAAGGACGGAGGCACGCATCTCGCGGCATTCAGAGAGGCCATAGCCAAGACCCTCAAGGAGTTCTTCAAGAAAGAATATGCCCCGGAAGATGTCAGGGAGGGCGTGATCGGCGCCGTGAGCATCAGAATCCAGGACCCCATCTTCGCGGGCCAGGCCAAGACCAGACTCAGCTCGGTCTATACCTACGAGAAGGAGATCACGGACGGGAACGGCAACAAGATCCTCGATGAGAACGGGGCCGTGCAGATAGAGCGCGGACAGACCATCAGGGCGTTCATCAACGATTTCGTCAAGACCAATCTCGACAACTACCTCCACATCCACAAGGAAGTGGTTCCCAAGCTGAAGGAGAAAATCGAGAACAACGAGAAAGTCCGCAAGGAGATAAACGAGGTCAAGAAGGCCAACAAGGAGAGAAGCAAGCGCAGCACCATCTACAACGAGAAACTGCGCGACTGCAAGATCCATCTCGGAGACAGGCTTTCGGAGGCCAACAGGCATCTCGCCGGAAAGACCAGCATATTCATCACGGAGGGAGACTCCGCATCCGGCACCATCACACAGGCACGCGACGCCCAGACCCAGGCCGTGTTCAGCCTCAAGGGCAAGCCCATCAACTGCTACAAGGAAAGCGCCCGGAAAGTGGCCGAGAACGAGGAGCTCACCCTGCTCATCAACGCTCTCGGGATGGAGAACAGCACCGATGACCTGCGATACAACAGGATAGTGATCGCCACCGATGCCGATAACGACGGGATGCACATCAGGATGCTGGTGGTGACTTTCTTTATGAAATACTATCCGGAAATCATCCGCGACGGGCATCTGTTCATCCTGCAGACTCCCCTTTTCAGAGTGCGCAACCGTAAGGAAGTGCGCTACTGCTATGACCGGAAAGAAAAGGAAAAGGCCGTCAAGGCGCTCAAGGGCGGGGCGGAGATCACCAGATTCAAAGGATTGGGCGAGATTTCCGCGCCCGAGTTCAAGAACTTCATCGGCGAGGGCATCCGGCTGGATCCGGTCTCTCTGGAGGACGGAGAGTCTATGGCGGAGCTGATGGAGTTCTATATGGGAGAGAACTTCACCGAAAGGCAGGAATTCATTATGGACAACCTGCGTTCGGCCGAAGAGCTCGAAGACGTTAACATTTAGACAATTGTTGCTATGTGGAGAAAAACCTGCGCATTTCTGCTCAAACTGCTTGGCTGGACAGCCGTCGAGCCGCCCGTTCCTGAAGACAAATGCGTCATTCTCGGTGTCCCCCACACTTCCATCTGGGATTTTGTTATTTCCTATCTCTACTACACCTCTGTCGGAGGCAAGGCCCACTGTATGGTCAAGGGAGAATTCTTCTTCTGGCCCGTCGGACCGCTGCTGCGCAAACTTGGTGCGGTGCCCGTTGACCGCAATCACGGAGCATCGACCGCCCTCAGCGCGATACACGCGATGAACAAGGCGGACAAGCTGCATCTCGCACTTGCCCCCGAGGGCACGAGGAAGCCTATGAAGCATTGGAAGACAGGCTTCCACACCATTGCCAGAGAGGTGGGTTGTCCTGTATATCTCGGCTATTTCGACTGGAAGACCAAGCGTGTCGGACGAGGACAGAAGTTCGAGCTGAGCGATGATCCGAAAGCCGATATGAAGAGGATACAGGAAATCTATGAGGGGATGCACCTCACCGGAAAGCATCCCGAGAACTACATCACCCATTAAAAGGATTTTTATGAGCAATTTCTATCAGAAGATTGCCAAAGTAAGGGAGAACTACATCGACTCTCTGGGTAAACTGTACGACTACGCCACTTCGCTGTATGCGAAAAACGTGCTCTCGACCACTCTGGACGGCAGTGTGACCTACACCTACGCCGGGTTCAGACATCAATGCGACGAGATCTCGCGCAGACTGTCGCGCTACGACATCGGAGCGGGTGACAGAGTGGCGATACTGTCGCAGAACGGCCCGAACTGGACAGTGGCAATGTTTTCACTCGTGGCATTCGGCAGGGTGTCGGTGCCCATACTGCCCGACTCGTCGGAGAATGAGATCACCAACATCCTGGAACACTCCGGCTGCAAGGCCATCTTCGTGTCCCAGAAATACCTGCACAAGGTGTCTGAGGAATGTCAGCAGAAGATGAATCTGGTCATCGACATAGAGACATTCGAAATCATCCGCCGCGACGACGACAAATTCACCTGCAACGGCCGCACCTGCCAGCCGCAGGCGGACGACCTCGCCACCATCATCTACACCTCCGGCACCACCGGCAACGCCAAGGGAGTGATGCTCAGCCACCGCAACCTGTGCAAGAATATGGTCATCGCCTACCACGCCCACAAGACTTCCAGCAAGGACGTGTGGCTTTCGATTCTGCCGATGGCGCACACCTACGAGATGAGTCTCGGGGTGCTGTACCCGATCTATGTGGGGGCGAAAGTGGTCTATCTGGCCAAGCCGCCAATACCGTCGCTGCTGATAAAGGCGCTGAAGGAAGTCAGGCCGACGATTATGCTTTCGGTGCCGCTGGTCATCGAGAAAATCTACCGGGGAAGCATAGTCCCCACCATCAGGAAAAGCCGCATACTCAGCTGGATGGAGCGGAAGATGCCGTCGATTATGTACTGGTTCATCGGATTCAGGCTCCGGGCGACGTTCGGAGGCAGGATCAAGTTCTTCGGCATAGGAGGCGCCAAGCTCAACCCGGAGGTGGAGACTTTCTTGAAGAAAGCCCGTTTCAACTATGCCATAGGCTACGGAATGACGGAGTGCGCACCGCTCATCTGCACGGCGGGCGTGAAACAGACACATATAGGCTCGACCGGCGGAGCGGCCTACGGGACGGAGGTCAAGCTGATGAACGTCAACCCCCAGACCGGCGAGGGCGAAATCATAGTCAAGGGTGACAATGTGATGCTCGGCTACTACAAGGATCCGCAGCGGACCCGCGAGGTGTTCACGGATGACGGCTGGTTCAGGACCAATGACCTTGCGGTGCAGGACGAGAAAGGCAGATTCTACATCAAGGGACGCCTCAACAATATGATACTGGGTCCGTCCGGCGAAAACATCTATCCGGAGGAAATCGAGGATGTCATCAACAATATGGACGGCGTCAGCGAGTCTCTCGTGATGGAGAAAGGCGGCAAGCTGGTGGCTATGGTCCATTTCAACGATGATTTCATCAACTGGGACCAGACAAGCGAGGACGAGTTCTTCGAGAATCTGGAGAATCTCAAGAAGTCCGTCATCGAATATGTCAACCGGAAAGTGGGCCGCTCTTCGAAAATCGGCGACGTGGAAGTGATGAAGGACCCGTTCGAGAAGACGGCCACGCGCAAGATCCGCAGATTCCGCTACAGACAGCGTTCAGAGGGGGAAAAGGAGGCCGCTGAGGCCGGAGCGGCGGACAAGGACGGCGCAGAGTCCGACGGGGTCGGAAAGGCTGCTGAAGAAAGCGGAAAGGCCGAATAGACGCCTCTCAGATCTCTATGATGTGATTCAGAATGGCATAGACCGTGAGGCCGGCGATGGAATTGATGCCAGTCTTGCGGGCTATGTTCTTGCGATGGGTCACGACCGTGTTTATCGAGATGAAATGCTCGTCGGCGATCTCCTTGTTGGTCTTGCCTTGGGCCACGGAAGCCAGGATCTCCTTTTCGCGCTGGGAAAGCACCCCGGAGTCGCTGTGCCTGTCTGTGTCTGGCTTGTCTCCCGAATCGGAATAGCGGCTCAGCAGAGGTGAAAACAGCTTCTCCTCTATGCGTATATGGTTGCGCATATCCGCCTCTATCGCCAACAGATGGCTGAGCATACGGTAGCGGGTGGCGTTGTTGCCGGAGTCCGGCAGGTACTTGATCACTATGTTCTTCAGATCGTCGAGCTTCTCGAGAAACTGGAAATGATCCTCTCCCCCGTCTTCCTCCGCGCAGCCGCTGCCGGAGAAGAACTTCTCCTCATACTCGAAATGCGAATCCAACTTCTCCACAAGTTCATCGAAGAACCTGTTGAGCGGCTCGGCGAAAGCGCTGCCCGACTCGGTGAGCATCTGGTGTATCAGATTGTGGAGATGAGGGACAGCGTGCTCGGAGTAATAGCGGTGGGAAGAACGGATGTAGTCCTCTATCTTGGCAAGATCCGCCCGGTCGAACCTCGAAAGGTCAGGCATATATTCCGGATCCATGGAGATGTTGGCGATCTCCATAAACAGTTCAACGGGAAAATGGTGGTTCATACACACTTCCGCTACCGTTCCGTCTCCGAAGCCGAGCCGGAAATCGAGTCTTTCGAGTATTGTGAGTATCCTGATGTCGGTCAGGAGGGAGGCCATTTTCATCGTTGACGTGTAGGTGTTGCTCATACTTTCAGATTGGAATAGGGCAACAAAGATAGAATCTGTCCGTTTTTTTTCCAAGAATATTTGCGATTGTCCGTTCTCTGAGCGGCTCTCAGGTCTCATTTCCCGCCCTTTCGGGAAATGAAAAAAGAGAGATGAGCGGGACCGCGGGAATCAGATGGATTTCAAAGACTGACAACTATTACAAACTATACGAACTCTATCCTATGGCAAAACTCGTTTCCGCACGGCCCACCGGCTCTCATCTGTCAAAAAACTCCGGGCCGGGGAAAATGTGACACTTTCTTTCCCCAACCCGGATGCAAAGTTATGCGGAAACGGCGGGCGCCGCAATACCAATTTGTGGGTATTATAATGGTTAAAGCATACCCGATGATTTGGCGATGCCGAGTTCCAGACCGCGAAGCTCGGCCAATCCGCGCATACGGCCATAGTACGAGTAGCCGGGATTGGACTTGCGGCTGAGGTCGTCGCACATCTGATGACCGTGGTCGGGACGGACAGGGATGCTCACTCCCCTGCGCTGCTGCACTTCGAGGAGAGCCTTCATCATACCGTACATATCCACATCGCCCTCCAGATGATTGGCTTCATAGAAGTTGCCCTCGTCGTCGCGTCTGGTGCTTCTGAGGTGGACGAAATCCACCCTGTCGCCGAACTCGTACATCATCGACACGAGATCGTTGTCCGCACGCACTCCGAACGAACCCGTGCAGAGGCAAAGTCCGTTGGAAGGGTTGGGCACCGCGGCCACAATCCTGCGGAAATCCTCCGCCGTGGAGAGAATGCGCGGGAGACCGAGAATGGGATAAGGCGGATCGTCTGGATGGATGACCATCACGCTGCCGCATTCATCGGCGACCGGACATACTTCCCTGAGGAAATCTATGAGATTCTGACGGAGACGCTCCTCGCTGACGCCGTCATATCGCGCAAGAGCCTCGCGGAACTGATCGAGGGTGAAACTCTCCTCGCTGCCCGGAAGCCCGGCAATCATATTTCTCGTGATGAGCTGAATCTCGGCCTCGTCCATAGTGTCGAAACGGGCTTTGGCCTTGGCGATGTCCTCCGGCGAATACTCTTTGAATGCGGCGGGTCTCCCCAGAATGAACAGGTCGAACGCCATAAACGCCGCCCTCTCGAAGCGGAGTCCCCGAGACCCGTCCGGAAGTTCGTAGGCAAGATTGGTGCGCGTCCAATCGAGCACGGGCATAAAATTGTAGGTTATGATCCTGATGCCGCAGCTGGCGAGATTGCGTATGCTCTGCTTGTAGTTCTCGACATACTCCCTCCAGCGACCCTCCTGAGTCTTGATATGCTCGTGCACCGGAACGGACTCCACGACGCTCCACTTGAGGCCGGCGTCCGCGATGAGCTGCTGTCTCCTGCTGATTTCCTCGACTGTCCAGACCTCGCCGTTGGGGATGTGATGCAGCGCGTGCACAATGTCCGTGACACCCGCCTGCTTTATGAAACTGAGCGACACCGGGTCATTCGGCCCGTACCAGCGGAAACTTTCGATAATCGGATGGAACATAGCTGCTGCAGATTAGATTGAGAATGCATCAAAACCGCCGTCCACCACGCAGACCGTACCGGTCACCGCCTTGGAAGCGTCGGAAGCCAGATAGTGGAGGGTGCCTACGAGCTCGTCCGGCTCAAGGAAACGTCCCACCGGAGTATGCGCCAGAATGGTGTGTGAGCGCTGTGTCAGAGAGCCGTCCTCGTTGGTGAGGAGGGAACGGTTCTGGTTGGTCAGGAGAAATCCCGGGGCGATAGCGTTGACTCGAAGTCCCTCGCCGAATTTGATGGCAAGCTCGGCGCAGAGATACTTCGTCCAGTTCACGACCGCTGCCTTGGCCACGCCGTAGCCCGCCACTCTGGTGAGAGGACGGAGAGCCGACTCGGACGCGAAATTGATGATGGACCCCTTGCCGCTCTTCACCATCGCCTTGGCAAACACCATAGTCGGAATGATCGTACCGAAAAGGTTGAGCTCGGAGACTTTCTTGACGGCATCGACATCGAGGTCGAAGATGGTCTTGTCGGGCGGGACGGTGGCGGCTGCCATATTTCCGCCGGCGGCATTGAGCAGAATGTCTATGGAGCCGTACTTCTCGATGATCTGATCATAGTTGCGCTCCAGGGCGGCCTTGTCCAGCACATTGGTCGGGAAGAAGCAGGCCTCACCGCCGTCCGCCTTGATTTCCCCGACGATTTTCTCGCCGAAAGCGGAGGCGCGGTCCAGGTCGAGGAGAACGACTTTGGCCCCCTGCGCAGCAAAATATTTAACGATGGTGGTTCCCAGAACTCCGCAGGCTCCAGTCATTACGACCACCCTGCCCGAGATGTCAAAAAGATTTTTCATTTCAGCGTATGTGTTATATTTCATTGACGGATTTTATGACTGTGTTCGTACACAGTAGGCAAAGTTATACATAATTTTGATTTTTAGGATAAAAAAAGCAAAATTTGCACACTGCCCCGCAAGGTACGGAAACTCCCCGGAAAAAGCCGCGGGACGGGGATAAAAAACAGCGTCAGACCACAATAGAATGACACTTTATGGCTAAGCAAATCAAGATCAAGGATATAGCGAAAATGGCAAATGTGTCGGCGGGCACAGTTGACCGGATTCTTCACAACAGAGGCAACGTGTCGGCCGAGAGCCGTGAGAAAGTGGAGTCCGTGCTGGCGCAGGTGGACTACAAGTTCAACATACACACTTCGGCGGTGTCGCTGAAGAAGTCGTTCCGGATAGTGATCACCATCCCGTCCGCAAGTATCGGAGAGTATTGGGGCTCCATGCAGAACGGCTTCGAGCACGCATTCGAGGAGTTCTGCGACATAGATGTGGACTGCAGCTACTCGTTCTACAACCAGTTTGACCTGTACTCCTGCAAGAGCGCCTTCGAACGGGTGATGGCGGAGAATCCGGATGCTGTGATAATCGGCCCCACCTTCATTGAGCCGACACTGCAGCTGTGCCGGCAGCTTGATGAGGGGAAGATTCCCTACGTTTTCGTGGACTCAGTGATAGACAGATGCAATCCCGTGGCGAGTTTCGCTTCGGACCAGTACTGCAGCGGCGGGATACTGGCGAGAATGCTGACCGTACCTATCGTCGGTGACGGTGAAGTGGTGATTTTCAAGTCCCAGCGAGTGGGCAACCAGAAGTCATTCAACTCGTCCGAGCGCAAGCGGGGATTCGTGGATATGATTCGGGAGATAGACAGGGAGAAAGGACGGAACACGACCATCCACGAGGAGTACTTTTCTATTCTCAACACGGACGAGAACGAGGACGTATTCTCGGAGTTCCTGCACAAGCATCCGAATATCAACGGCATAGCGGTGATGAATTCGCGAGGACACATCGTTGCCGATCTGCTGGAGTCAAGAGGGCGGAAGGATGTCCGGGTAGTCTGCTATGACCTCACCTACAACAACAAGCGCGGGCTCCGTGCGGGATATATCCACGCTCTGCTGTGCCAGAGGCCGGAGCAGCAGGGATTTCTGGCCGTCAAGAGCATCATCGGGCATCTGCTGTACCGGAAGCATGAGGCCGTGGTGCACCACAAGATGCCGATCGACATCGTCATCAAGGAGAATTTGCCGTACTACCGGGAGACCGAGTAGTACGGCTTTTTACTCTATTAGTTTGCGATACTTGAACCTCTTCGGCTCCTCGCCTCCGAGGCGTCGCTTCCTGTTCTCCTCATATTCGGAATAGCTTCCCTCGAAGAAACAGACCTGCGCATCGCCCTCGAAAGCCAGAATGTGGGTGCAGATGCGGTCCAGGAACCAGCGGTCGTGCGAGACCACCACCGCGCAGCCAGCGAAGTTCTCCAGACCCTCCTCCAGAGCCCTTATAGTGTTCACATCCACATCATTGGTAGGCTCGTCAAGCAGCAGCACATTGCCCTCATCCTTGAGAGTCAGCGCCAGATGGAGACGGTTGCGCTCACCGCCCGACAGCACTCCGCAGAGCTTCTCCTGATCCGCGCCGGTGAAATTGAAGCGGCTCACATACGCCCGCGCATTGACCTCCCGCCTGCCGAGCCGCACGAACTCCGAATTGTCCGCAATAGTCTCATACACTGTCTTGTCCGGGTCGATGCTCCTATGCTGCTGATCCACATAGGCCAGCTTCACGGTCTCCCCTATGGTGATCTCGCCGCTGTCCGGCTTCTCCATGCCCATAATCAGACGGAACAGAGTCGTCTTGCCCGCACCGTTGGGACCGATCACTCCGACTATTCCAGCCGGAGGAAGCACGAAACTCAGATGCTCGAACAGCAGGCGGTCGCCATAGGCCTTCGACACGTTGTTGAAGCCGATGACCTTGTTGCCCAGTCTCGGCCCGTTGGGAATGAAGATTTCCAGTGAAGCCTCCTTCTCGCGGGCATCCTCCCCGGCCAGCTTCTCATAAGCCCCCAGACGGGCTTTGGATTTGGCGTGACGCGCCTTCGGAGCCATCCTCACCCACTCCAACTCCCTCTCCAGAGTCCTGCGGCGCTTGCTCTCCTGCTTCTCCTCCATAGCCAGCCTCAGAGTCTTCTGCTCAAGCCAGGAGGAATAGTTGCCTTTCCACGGGATGCCCTCTCCCCTGTCGAGCTCCAGTATCCAGCCCGCCACGTTGTCAAGGAAATAACGGTCGTGAGTGACTGCTATCACCGTGCCCTTGTACTGCTGCAGATGTGCCTCAAGCCACTGTATGGACTCGGCATCGAGATGGTTGGTAGGCTCGTCGAGCAGCAGCACGTCCGGCTGCCGGAGCAGCAGGCGGCACAGAGCCACCCTGCGGCGTTCTCCCCCCGAGAGATTGCGCACCGGAGCGTCGGCGGGAGGACAATTGAGGGCATCCATAGCCCTCTCCAGCTTGGCGTCGATCTCCCAGCCCCCTACGCGCTCTATCTGCTCGGCAAGTTCTCCCTGCCTCTCTATCAACGCCGCCATCTCGTCGTCGGACATCGGCTCGGCGAAACGCATATTCACCTCCTCATATTCCTTCAGGACGGCCATAATCTCCTGCACGCCCTCCTGAATCACCTCTATCACCGTCTTCTGCGGGTCCATCTGAGGTTCCTGCTCCAGATATCCGACAGAGTAGCCCGGCGACCAGACCACCTCGCCCTGATACTGCTTTTCGATGCCGGCGATTATCTTCATAAGCGTGGACTTTCCCGAGCCGTTCAGGCCGATGATGCCGATTTTGGCCCCATAGAAGAAAGAGAGGTAGATGTCCTTGAGGATGACCCGGTTGTTGTGGGGCAATATCTTGCCCACTCCGTTCATCGAGAAAATGATTTTTTCGTCTGCCATAATTCCGTTTTTAGCCCGCAAAGATAGCGATATTCGCTCAATGCTGAAAGCGGAGGCGGGGCCGGAAGGGCAAAACCTCGCAGTCTGCGCACATCACAGGAAAATCTGATTACAATCTGCACAAATAGCGGCAATAAAATTTGCATTCCTTAAGCAAAACCACAATCTCACCACAAGCAACCGCCGTTTAAACGCATTTGAATGCGCCCGTTGGAAGCTAAGTTCCGTCTGAAATTTAGAAAATATAACCGGATTACAAATCAGCATTTTACGCACACCGAAGGCCGATTTAACATAATTTTAATGCTGGCGGAAATTCAACGGTAGGAAAAAATTTACAATTTTACACAGCAAAATTTACGTTTTGGGACAGAAACCCAACTGATTTTCACACGCCGCGTCCGAGTTCAAGACGCTCGGGGCAGCTGACATCCGGATAGTTTAGTAGTTAGTAGTTATAAAATCAAATTTATGAAAAAAACTTTGAAAGGCTTTTCAGCCGCAGCGGCAGCGACAATGGTTTTGGTCGGCTGCAGTCACGATCCGTTCATCAATATGCCGGATCCGGACAAGGATTACTTCAGCGTGACAGTATCCGAGATTCTGGCCAACAGCGCGTTCGTCCAGATCTCCGAAACGGAGACACAGAACGACTGGAGGTTCTACACCAATGTGATAGCGACGGATGCATTGAACAGCACGGCCGGTGCCGACATCGCGGAAAAGGTGGAAGCGATCATTGACCTGCAGGTCGAGGCTTACGGCGAGGATGCGGACTATCTCGAAGCCATCGAACAGCTGACATATGCCCCCGGGACAGTAATCGGAGCGGAGTACCCGCTTGAGGGCGGCACGGAATATAGCGTAATCGCCTGCTATGTGGACAAATTCGGTGATGTCATCAGCGCAGTGAAGGACTATGAGTTCGAAACCCCGGTGGCACACTTCACGGTGAGCACGCCGGTGGTTGACTATGACTATGTATATCTGAGCATTGAACGGGACAACGCGGAACAAGGCTTCTATTATTTTGTCCTGTCTCCCGAAGAGTACGCATCTGCCACAGGTGACGACCTCAACGAGAAAGCCGATGCCCTGTTCAAGGATGCAAGTGCGTTCTGGGTCTCAAAGATGGGAGAAGAGAGAGGATATGCAATGACCCTCAAGACCGACAACATTGAATCCGAATATACGGGATATACCTACAATTACACTTCCACATTTACGCAGGGACAGGAGTACTATGTCCTGGTAGCTTACTTCGACACCACCGGCAAACTCATCGGAAACGCCGAGATACACAAGATACACACATTGACGCTGGAGCCGTCCGACAACAAGATAACGTTGGAGATCACAGAAGTGAAGGCGCGTTCCATCTATTTCAACATCACCACGACCAACGATGACCCTTATGCCCTTATGATCGCCCCGGCAGAAAGTTTCAAGGGCAAGGAGGGTCAGGAACTGCTCGATGCGCTTGTCGCACACTTTCAGTCCACATTCGGATTCACCCAAACCGGAGACTTGAGCAGTTATTTCTCGGACGACATAGAGGCGGAGACCGAATACATCGTCGCAGCCTGGGGCTATGCTGCGGGCACGGCCACCACAGACCCTGTCTATCAGTATGTGACCACCAAGGAGAAAGGCGACTACACCAAGTGGAACTTCACTGTGACGTTCAGCGAGACGCTTAACAGTCCGGCCAAGGGCTACTATCTCGACTATGTGATCAATCCGAACGACGAGAGCATCGACTACTGCTATGCACTGGTTCACACCGGCTACACCCCGGAGACTTTCAAGGAGACCTGGGAGGCGAACGTAAAGGCAACCATTGAATCGGGCGGACACTTTACAACATATCCGCAATACTATCAGGCTACGGCGACACACGGAGAGAAGATAGAAGTCGGCAAGAGTATCGTGCCGGGAACAGAACTCAAGGTCGCAGCATTCGCCGTTGATGTCAACGAAGGCAAGATCATAGGTGATGTCATCTTCAGCGAAGAGTCATACAAGGCGGAGATTCCTGACAGATGTGACTACAAGGGTACCGTTTCCCTGAACAAATACTGGAAATGCTCCGATGTGGGAACCATACTTCCTATATACGCTGACGAGAGTTATGCCAATCTGGCATACTGCAAATTCGCTCCGGCAGGAGAGAATCTGCCAGAAGGCCACGATGGTCAAGTCTATTTCTGGAATTTCAGCTATGTCGATCAGTGGGTCGCCTATGGAATGGCGGATGTTTCGGAGGAGAGCCTGCTCGCGACTATGCTTGATCTCTTCACAAGACGGAATTATACTTGGTACATTGAATTCAATATGGAGACTGTGTGCGTAGCAGTGGGTCTGGACAAGACGACAGGTCTGTTCGGCAAGGAAATCCAGAAATACTCTTTCACTCCTAAAGAGTCTGAATGCGCAGACATTTCAGAGTTCCAGGTAGGAGGCTCCTATGTCGCCAAGAAGGCTGACGCCAAGACGGACAAGGTCGAGGCAAAGGCTCAGAACAGCGAGGAGGCCAAGGCTCTGGAGGCCGTCAGCAGACAGATAGGCAAGTTCCGCGGACTGCTCTACAAATAGTACAGTTGACGGAAGAACAACTAAAGGAGGGGCTGGCCGGAATCGCTTTCCGGTCAGCCCCTTGCCATTTGTCCAACCCCCAGTCACTAACGTGACAGCCCCACCGGGGCACTGGGGACCGGATTCCCCAGACCCCTTGAGTCGCTGCGCTCCGAAATTTTGCAAATATTTTTTGTTATTTGGCAAGGGGGGGGGGTAAATTTGCGGAAATTTTCGACAAATATGAAAAAGACTGTGTTTGTGCTGCTTCTGGCGGCAATGCTTTCGCCACTATGCCTTGCGGCGAATGCCGGCGTGGTGTCCGGAGAAAAGGATGACGACAATGGCGTAAAAGCAAAGATTTGGCTGAACAAGGGAGAGGAGAAAGTCCTCAACGGCTACCTCCGCTCCGCTATCATCGGCAGGCCCGACCACATCGAGTTCAGCCTCACCCCGGACGGAGAGCGGACGCGGTATCTGAATGAGGATGTCGATTCCCTCCTGCTTGAGGGCAGCGACAAATATGTTAAGAGGCTGGTCAAGGGGACCGGGCTGGCCGGAGGCAAGGCCAAGGTCGAATGGGTGCGGGAAGAATATCTGGGCAAGGGCATTGACCTCTATTCCCTCGTCACGGTGGAAACAGAAAAAATCGGCACTGTCACCCGCATCGCATCCATCCGCTCCTGGTATCTGAGCATTGCCGGCGATGTGGCGATAATGGTCGGCACGGACAACTGCGGAAACGTCTTTGACCGGCAGGAGCCCTCCATGTCCAAAGCCGTGCTGAGCCGGTATTTCGGGAAAATCTATGATTATAAGGACTTTGCCGAGAGGATAAGCTCCGGGGAATTCCCCGGCTTTATGGATGTCATCTATGTCTGGGAGGCTTCCTACGGGCACAGTGCGCTCCGCGCAGAGGGGAAACTGAGCACTGATCAGATCGGGGTGCAGGGAGGAGTGGCTTCCTCCGATGCCGCGAAGAATGTGGACTGGAAACGGACCAAGACCGAAATCGTGTTCCCGAAATACACGAGAACCATCCAGGTCGGAGTCTCCCCCGTCGTCGCTCCGTGGTCGAGGGTGATGAAACACGCCTCCACCTCCGAGGATAAAGCCTCGTTCAAGATGGTCGTGCCTCCGGTGATGCTCTACTCGGATATATGCTTCCTCGATTTCGGACGCTTCGGCAGTCTGGGATGGACTGTAGGCGGGGAATATTCGCGCTACGGCTACCACTGGATGCGGGACGACGGCTACGGGGACAAGCGGCAGGACACTTTCTGCAACCGTTTCGACATAGCGGCCGGCTTGAGCTACCACCTGACCCTCTGCCGCCGTCTCGAACTATATGCCCGCGCTATGCTTGACGCAGGCCTCATTGGCGAACACACCACCGACCACGAGAGCGGAGAAAAGGCGAGCAGCGCTTTCAACAAGATGGACACTAAGATCACCTTCGTCGCGACCGCCGGCCTGAGGTGGTATTTCTGCGAGATGGCAGGTCTCTGGGTCGAGGGAGGCCACGACACAGGCTATGTTTCAGCCGGCGTGTCGTTCCGGTTCTGACCCCGAAACATTCTTTCCACCGGATAGCGCCCGGACACCAGAAAACCTTTCTGCAGTCTGTCCCGTCACCTTGCAGGCGGAATTTGCCGGATTGGATCGAATATGCTACCTTTGCAGGCGTCAGCCGGTTGCTGACATACCGCGTTGCCGTCTGGAAAAGCCGCGGACGTGTGGCCTCAGAGCCAAAGGCAACGTTTTGTTAATGTTAGTGTAATGTTTTATGAAACGAAAGTTTTTGAAAGAGACGGCGGCAGTGGCCCTGTCGCTCTGCGCAACAGTCTCCGTGTTTTCTTCCTGCGAAGTGGACAATCCTGACGACGAATCCAAGGCAGTGATAGAAGAATATGTGGCGCTTCCGGAGACAGACCAGCTGGATGTGACCACCGATGCCAAGGCAGTGGTGCTTGGAAGCGCCCGCTCAGACTTCAACGCTTCGATAGTGAACCGCCTGAAAGGCAGTGTGACGGAGGAGATCTGCGCCGATGCCGAAATCATAGTCTTCACTACCGGCTATGTGATGAATTTCACCACAGAGCAGGTCCGACTGCTGCTTCAGGCCTATGCGGGCGGTGCCAGCTTCATCTTCATCCATCCCACATTTATGAAGATGACGGATCTCGAACATGCGGTGCAGAACGCCATCGGGTATTTCATCTTGAACGGCATACAGTTCGACTGGGAAGCCGCTGTGGATTTTATGGAGAAGATGCATACCGTACAAGACCTCTACGAAAGCGGCAACTTCGGAAAAGTGGAGGGAGTGGCGTTTCGCAACAAATCCCTCTATCTGATCCGCGACCTTGACGAAACTGCCGACAGTTCCGACAATAGTTTCTACTTTTACTCTTCGGACGGCCAGACTTCGCGGGAGGCGCTCTATACTGGCACAGATTACACTCCGAACGCCTATGACCACGGAAAGTCGGCGGATCTGCTTATGAAGTGGGTCAAGGACGGCAAAACCGAGACCCGCAGCGCGTTCAATGCGGCTGACTTCGGCCTCAAGAGCGAAGCGAGCGACGCCATAGACAAATATATGACCGGGGAGCGCATCAGCATCCAGCACAAAGTAGGGCCGAGCCGCGCACTCGATCGCACCCTCGTCTATGAAATGGTCTATACTGTTTACAGCGCCTACGATTTCGACAAGGACGAAGACTACTATTTCATCCGTATGGAGCCGAATTTCCACTGCTCCGCGCTCGGCTGCCAGAACGGTTCCGAGACCTGGGTCGAGATAAGCAAAGAAGTGAGGTTTGACGACGGCTCGACATCCGGACACTGGTGGTCCTGGCGTAGCAACAAGTGGTACGGTCCTTATATGAGCAAATTCGACTACACGGCGCATATCGTGCAGGAAAACGGCGACCCAGTCAACAACACGACCCTTCTGGCCACCACTCCGAAGACGGATGTCAGCGGGACGACCGGGTATTCGACGGGCCTGTCCTGGTCGGCCAGCGGCAACATCGGATTCAATTCTGGCGGCCTTATGGGCGGGGTTACCGGAGGTTTCTCTTTCACGGAGACCCATAGCCAAAGCATGAACAGCCTCAGGGTGTATCACAAGATGCAGAACGAGATTCCTAACTGGCGGGTTGAGGGTGTAGTCCCGCAGTTCCATCCGGGCTGGACTCCTTATCACGATGAAGTGGCTACATTCCAGAAGAACGACTGGCAGACGGAGTTCACCTGGATTGTCAAGGTACCGCATCCTCAGAAGGACAAGCCTTACTATGTCAAGGCTGACGACATCACAGAGATCACGGAGCTCAATTACAGCTACTATGACCTCGAGCTCAGGGTTCATCCGACCCAGAGTGCTATGATAAAGCTCAGCACGCCGAACCGCAGCAACGAGAGTTTCACGATGACCTGCTCCGACATAAAGCTGCGCGACGAGGTCTCCAAGCAGTTCAGTCAGAACTGGCAGAACCAGTTCACCTACTATGCCACCGATGCGACCGCTTCTGTGGCGGGGGCGAAGGCGATGTTCGATAAAGTGAAGGTCGCGGTAACCGGTTATGCCGAGACGCTTAAGACCAACGGATTCACCGGCACCTACACTTTCAGTCTGAACAAGACCGACGGGACCAAGCTCGCGAGCTTCACGCTTGAGAACGGTGTCGTGAAGTAAGTCAGTTCGTAATATCGGAGTCTATCACAGGCTCCGATATACGAAATCATTTACAATTCTGTACAACCGCGATTGTGTGCCCTCCTCTGGTGATTCCATCCTCAAACGATATTTGCAACTCACGTAAATATCCTGTTTCATTTGCGGAAAAGAGAATAGATAGAGTATTCATTGCAGTTGTTATCTCGTACCAATCTCCACGAACATCCTGTACCTTCTCTGACGATATACATTCCCCATCATAATTATACAGATTGAAGTACAATGCATTTATAACTGGGAATGTTCGAACACTTTTCTTCCCCGGTCTCCATATTACAGTGCCTCCACTATACGGGATCTCTTTTTCACCATTCCAAGCTAGCCATTCTTTGTCAATCTTTGAACAAGCGCATATCAAGATGGCGGCGATACATAACGGCAGTACTCTTCTCATATCAGCTACAAAGAATAGGTAATTGTTCTATAATTCCAGGTATATTTACTGGATGGACTTGAAACAGTGCCTGGATCTATACCTGATCTCGTATCTTGCCTTTGTGATGTGTCAAAAACACCTTGAGTGTAATATCCATCATCCATTCCACGCCAACCCCAATTAATATGGAACAAGTTTTCAGTTCGTAGGTAATTCCCTGTTTCTCCATACACTTTTCTGACATAGATTCCATCAAGGACCCAGGCGTGTCCGCCACCGGGGCCAGAGCCATCCATATACATGGGGAAGCCGCTTGTCAATTGGGAGATTGCCCTATTCTTATCTGCATTCTCGAAACCGAGGTACTTTTTGACGGACTTGTATCCCATGTTCTTAAATGCTCTTTTTGCGCCATCAGCATATCCTCCGGAACCATCAGAATGATAGCTAATCTTGCAATTCTTGCTGAGGCCGACATAGTAAAGAAAACCACTTGCCTCTTGCTGTGCACTTGTAGTACCAGAATAATACCGATTTGAACTATGACAAACAGTAAATAGTTCACTCCAATTAAACGACTTATTGCTGTCTATGATGAAATGGGTATATCCATGATTTAGCGCATTGAATTCTATAATTTGGGCAGTAGCAATTGCGACACAACCTGCGGGTGAACCATCAGTCCGGAAATCGTTAAAAGGTGATCCTTGATGCCATTTTGTTTTAAGCATTGCTAGAGTATTGGGGATGCCAGAATATGTATTGGCTTTAGTTTCGCTGACATCATATTCGGGTTCCGCGCCATAATAGAACTGATTCATCACTGATGCCGCAATAATGGAGGGAACCGTATTCCTTCCCATATCCTCGAAATAGTCATCTTCGTCCTCTGATGATTTGGTCGTAATACCAGTTTCTTCGTATTGTAAAATAGCATTCCGTATGTCATCAGCCGTGATTGAGCCAGAGTCAGTTATACAAAAAACATCTGTTTGAATCTTTCTCTGTGCGGATAAAACAGCATACCCGCTTTCCAAATCTACAATGTAAAGCGTAGTGTCTGGAAGAGCAAAACCAGAATATTTCGTAGGTGTTCCTCCAAATACTTCGACTGAATAGCTTCGATCATAAGATTTAGTTTCACCATAAAGATCTCCCATAAGTCTATCTAAAGAAGATAGCGCTTCTTCAACTGGGATAGTTTTGGAAATAGTGGGATCAAAACACTCTCGTAAATCAGAAGACTGGATTTGAACTTTCTCACAGCCACTAAAACAAAAGACTCCTATTATGACAAAGGTAAAGAAGTTCGAATATTTTTTCATTACAATACAGCAATAAGTTTATTAGTTACTCATTATTATCGATTTACCTGCAAAACTACGGAAACTTTAGGAATTCTCCTACAAACAGAGAACAATATTTGTTTAACGCCCCCAAAAATGTCAACCTTTTT
>CAVHXU010000003.1:0-39433 GCA_963640185.1 Lachnospiraceae bacterium
AAATATATCATCGTGCAAATATTTTGATATATTTTTATATATCATCAATTCTGCCAGGTTTCAATCTGCTTATATGACCGGACGAAATCAAAACTTGTGTACTCCTTGCTGACATAAAGTATCTTATCTCCGGAGATGCCTCCGGAGACAAGATCCATCATAATCTGCCTGAGGATGTAACTTTTCCCGGCATGTCTCTGTCCCATGAGCTTTGCACAGAAAAACGTGCGGGTTTCATTCCATACGGACTGAGACCCGCCTGTCATTGCGGGCGAAAGAAAGGTCGGAAATGCGCTGCATTTCTTCAAGCAGAGCGTCAAGCGGCACTTCAGGCGTGCTGAGCGAGAAGCGGAGACCATAAGCGGCGGCATCCTCCACATCGAACTCGACATCGTACCAGCGTTCAAGCGTAGTTATGACCTCCCGCAGGGAAGCATCCCGGAAGCAGATTATGTTGTCCTTCCACAATGTGCCTCTGTCGGGAGTCTGTTCATCCGAAATTCTGACGCTCCTGTCATCCCTGCTGTAAACCAGTCTCTGGGACGGCTTCATCTCAAAGCGCTTCCCATCGCTGAGGAACTCGACTTTACCTTTTATCAGCACGACACTCACGGTCCGCTCGTTGGGATAGGCCCGGACATTCAGTTCCGTCCCCAGCACACGGACCTCGGCATCGGCCGTCTGAATCCGGAACGGCCGCCTGGCGTTGGGCTGAACATCGAAAAAGGCCTCGCCGCTGAGTCTTATGCAGCGTTCGGTCAACGCGAAATCGCGGGGGAACTCTATCACCGAGCCCGCATTGAGCCAGACTCTGGAGCCGTCCTGAAATATGACTTCCTTGCGCTCGCCATAGCTCGCCTGTTCCTGCGCCATCTCAGTCTTGGGGAAGAGGCCACCGCCCAGCCTGCTGCCGACATCCGCCCACATCCCTGCTATCAGGAGGCAAGGCACGACTGCGGCCGCCACGACAAGTGCCACCCTGAGTCTGCGACGGCGGGCGATGTACCTGTCGATGCGGGCAAGCAACTCTTCGGTCGGAATGTTCTCCGCAAGAGGTGTCGTGCCGTCGCTTATCTCCTGCGTCGCCCTGTCCATTCTGGAGCCGAGCCATTCCTGCCCCTCTCTGGTGGCAAACCACGCAGCCACTCCGTCCGCCTCGGTCTCGGTAGCTCTCCCGTTCAGGACTCTCTCAATCATTATGTCTTCAGGTCGTCTCATAGTGAAAAAGTTATCAGTAACAGGGCAAGTGACAGTGCATCGGGGATATTTGAAAGGCGAGCCTTCAATGCCCGGACACAGGCCCTGTAGTGTGAATTCACGGTGTGGATGGACAGGTTGGCCATCTTAGCAATCTCGGCATTGGAATAACCCTCGCAACGCAGCCTCGCGACCATCCTCTGCTGCTGCGGCAAAGCCTCTATCACCCCGCGCAGGATTTCCGAAGCGTGACACCGCTCAGCCAATGTGTACAGTTCGTCATCGGAGTCGGGCTGCGACTGGGCGATGCGGTAACTGTGGCGGAGAGCCGTATTGGAGTCGCGGATGTAATTCATCACCGCATTCTTTGTCATCGCGAACAGGTAGCTCCTAAGGCTTGTTGTCACGAATATGGCATCCCTGCTGACCCAAATCTTCACGAACACCGACTGCAAAATGTCCTCCACATCGTGACGGGACTTCATAAACTTCAGCGCAAATGTATATAACATAGCGTGGTAGCGTCTGTACATACAGGTAAAAGCCTCCCTGTCGGAGTCTTTAAGTCCCCGCAGCAATTCCCTGTCGTCGGCAGTTTGGTAAAATGAGTGTTTCTCCCCCGATGTCACGGCAGTCGTCTGTGTTTATACGCCGCAAATATAAGCATTTTTTCAAGCCGCCTCTCCAGAACACTTTCAAGCCCCGCCCCGGAACATTGCCGCGATGCTCTCCGGATAAAAGACACATGTCCGGACAAAAATGGTGAGCCGGGAGAAAATTATTTTCCGACAAGACTCACACTTTCGGGCGATTGACGTGTCTTGATTGCAAACTGCGTAACAGCGCTAAAACCAATGACAGATGAAACGAATCAGACTTCTGCTTGCACTGACGGGACTGATGGCGTTCTGCGCGACAGCCACCGCCCAGCAAGTGTCAGTCAACCTGAAACAGGTAAAACTGGTCAATGTCCTGGATGCCATCTCGGAGCAGACAGGCTACACATTCTATCACTCCAGGCCGGCCGTTGATCCCGACCGCACAGTCTCTCTGGAAGTCACGGACGTCAAACTCGAAACCGCCCTCGACAGGCTTTTGGCCGGAACGGGCATCACCTACGAGATCAGCGACAGGAAAATCTACCTCCGCAAACAGGATGAGACTAAACCCCGCGCCGCCGAAACCGCAAGACAAGTAAGGGGCACTGTCACAGACGCGTCCGGATTGCCGGTAATCGGCGTCGGAATCCTTGTGAAGGGGACGGCCACGGGAACAACCACAGACCTTGACGGCAAGTGGATGCTATCGGCCAAGCCGTCGGATGTACTGGTATTCTCTTCCATCGGCTATGCCACACAGGAACACAAGGTGGGCGGCCGGTCGGAAATCGACCTTGTTATGGAAGAAGATGCCCTTCTGCTTGACGATGTGGTGGTCGTGGGCTATGGCGTCGTGAAGAAGCGCGATGTCTCCACGGCCATTTCATCAATCAAGGCCGAGGATATGGCCAACCTTCCTAACTCCGACTTCCGCCAGTCTATGGCCGGGAAAATGCCCGGAGTGACAGTGATGCAGACAAGCGGAGACCCGGAGGGCTCCAACCTGCTGGTGCGCGTGCGCGGCGTCAGCTCAGCGACGGCGGGAAACGACCCTCTGTACATAGTAGATGGCGTGCCCATCGAGAACGGACTCGCCAATCTGAACCCGAACGATGTGGAGTCAATGGAAGTGTTGAAAGATGCCTCGTCTGCGGCCATTTACGGCTCTCGCGGCTCCAACGGCGTGATACTCATCACGACGAAAAAAGGCAAGTCCGACAAACTCTCCGTCTCGTACGACGGATACTACGGGTTTGAAAAAGTGTCGAAGAAAATAGATATGATGAACGCCTACCAGTTCGCTCAGTTGGCGAAGGAAGGACACGACAACGCATACTATGACCTTCACCCTGGCGGAACGGCCATAAACGGAGAGCGTCCAGAGTCGTACAGCAACTGGCCCGTGGGGCTGATTCCTTACTTGAACGGGGAGCCGGGACTGACCGACACGGACTGGCAGGATGCGATATTCCGCACTGCGCACACCACCGGCCACAATCTCTCCATCTCCGGCAAGACACAGAGCATCAACTATTTCATTTCGGGAAACTATTATCTGAAACAAGGTATTGTCATCAACTCGGATTTCGAGAAATTCTCTTTCCGTATGAACCTCGACGGCAAATACAAGAATTTCAAATACGGGGTGAACTTCTCGCCGTCATATTCCTCGTCGCACAGGGTTCAGGCCTCCGGGGCTTACGGGAGCGGCGGAGTGGTGCAGTCGGCTCTCGCCTCCGTGCCTCTCTGGCCGGTCTATAACGCCGATGGCACATTCAACTTCAACGGAAACGGCTATTGGCGTGTGGGGACGGACTACCAGCACAACGAGGTTCTCAATCCAGTGGCGCTCGCGACGCTGCAGAGCGATGTGGTGTCGCGGATCGCGATGACCGGCCGTGCCTTTGCAGGATACGACATCATCCGGGGATTGAACTTCACCACCTCCATAGGAGGAACATTCTACGGGGCTCACAACGACAAGTACCGCAGTTCCGAGCTTCCTCTTCTGGGCAAAGCCTATTTCAACGCCAAGTCCAATCCGGAAGGGTACAGTTCCTCGGGATTCTATTTCAACTGGCTGTGGGAAAACCAGCTGACCTACGCCCGAGAGTTCGGGGACCATTCCCTCAACGCCATTCTCGTCCACTCTCTCCAGAAAGAGACCTACAAGGGCAACAGCGTCAAGGCCACGGACTATCCTAACGACTACATCCAGACAATAGGCGGCGGCACCGTGATTGACGGCAGTTCCAAGACGGACCAGTGGTCGCTCGCTTCCGTCCTTGCCAGGGTGCAGTACGCCTACAGGAGCAAGTATATGCTCTCGGCCGCGATCAGGGCTGACGGCTCCTCCCGCTTCGGACGCAATCACCGCTGGGGCTACTTCCCGTCAGTGTCGGCGGCGTGGCGCATAAGCGGAGAGGATTTCTTCAAGGAGGTCGCCGGTCTGTCGTGGGTGGATGACCTCAAGCTGAGGGCCTCCTACGGGCAGACGGGAAACTTCCAGATAGGCAACTACGCCCACCTTTCCACTATGGACAGCGACAATTATATCCTCGGGACGGGAAGGGGGACGTTGGTCAGCGGCTACAAGCCTACGGGTATCGAGAATCCCGACCTCACATGGGAGAAGACCTCGATGGTAAACGCCGGACTTGACCTCCGCATCTTCAAGGGATTCTTCGGACTCACCGTGGAGTACTACTACGCCAACACGACCGATATGCTCCTCGACGTGCCGATCCCGCAGCTCACGGGACACAGCACCACTCTTATGAATGTCGGAAAAGTCAACAACAGGGGCTGGGAATTCACACTGACCTCACAGCATTCGTGGAGCAGCAGTCTCAGCTACTCGTTCTCCGCCAATCTCGCGCGGAACACCAACGAAGTCAAGGCGCTCGGTGCCAATGACACTCCGATCATCAAGACGGGCAGCACCTCCCACGACTTTTTCATCACGAGGGTGGGAGACCCTATCGGCTCATATTACCTGCTCGTGCAGGACGGCATCTTCAGCAATGCTGAGGAACTGAAAGCCTATCCTCACTTCGCCAACACCCGCGTGGGAGACTTCCGCTTCGTGGATGTGGACGGCGACGGAGTGCTGGATGCCGACAAGGACAGGACCATAGTCGGGAATTATATGCCTGAGTTCACCTACGGATTCGGAGGGAACATCGCTTTCAAGGGCGTGGACCTGACTTTCGCATTCCAGGGAGTGTACGGCAACAAGATTCTCAACCTCAACCGCCGCTACCTCGCGAGCGTGGAGGGCAACGTGAATATGATGACGCTCACGCTGAACCGCTGGCAGAGTGCGGAGAACCCCGGTGACGGCAACACCAACAGGGCGAACAGAAAGGCGACCGGGTACAACGGGCGCACTTCGACCTGGCATATAGAGGACGGCTCCTATCTGAGGCTACAGAATCTCGCGATAGGCTACACCCTGCCGCGAAACTGGACTGAAAAGCTCCGCATCGAGAAACTCCGCATCTATATCTCCGGGCAGAACCTGTTCACCTGGACGAAATACACCGGCTACAACCCCGAGGTCAGCCTCAAGACGAGCGCACTCACCCCGGGCATAGACTACGGAACTTATCCTCTGGCAAGGACGTTTATGGTCGGCCTGAATCTAACTTTCTAATATGGGAAACACAATGAAACAGTTGATTTTCAAGATATTATTGTCCAGTATAGTTCTGGCGGCCTTTGCCTCCTGCGAGAAATTCTTCGACCTGAAGCCGGACTACGAAGTGACCATCGACAGGGTTTACCGGACCGCTGACGACTTCAATCTGGCCGTCATCGGCTGCTACGCCAAGCTGCAGACACAGACGAGCTACTATACCGAGTGCTGCGAGTACCGCAGCGACAACCTCTACCTGAACGCTCCTACCACCGGGACGCAGGACCGCTACGACATCGACCAGTTCCAGGACATCGCCTCCAACGGCATACTCGAAAGCTGCTGGGCGAACTTCAACAACGGAGTTTACCGCTGCAATCTGGTGCTCGACAAGATAGACGGCGCAGACTTCGACGCCTCGCTGAAAGCACAGTACAAGGGCGAGGCTCTGTTCATCCGTGCCTATACCTATTTCAATATGTACCGTGTCTGGGGCGGAGTGCCGACCACCACCAGAGCGGTCACCGTAGCGGAGGCCCTCAATATCGGAAGGACCGACAAGGATGGGATGTACGCTCTCATCTCGGGGGACCTGAAGCAGATTATCGAAGACAAGATGCTCCCGGCCTCCTACACGTCGGCCAATGCGGGCCGCGCCACCATCGGAGCCGCGAAAGCCCTGCTCGCCAAAGTCCACCTCACTTTCGGCAAGCCTCAGGAGGCCGCATCGCTGCTTGAGGGTATGCTCGGCACATACAGCCTGCTGCCGGCGGTAGCGGACGTGTTCAGCGTGGACAACAAGCTGAACGCCGAGATCATCTGGGCCATACGCTACAACAAAGAGCAGCCGGGCGAGGGCCACGGAGCGTGGTATTCCATCACCAACCTCACCGACGACAACAACCAGACCTCCGTGCTGAAGAATCTCTACGACGCTTCGGACGCGAGGAAGCCGCTCATCGAATATGTCCAGGTGCCGGGAGTGAAAACCTGCCTTATGCGCAAGTTCTACGACACTCAGGACGCTTCCACCAAGCAGTACGGCAACGACCTGATACTCCTGCGCTATGCCGACGTGCTCCTGATGTATGCTGAGGCTCTCAATGAACTGGGCTACAATGGTTCGGCGGACTCGCCCGCACTACAGGCCCTCAATGCCGTTCACACCCGCGCGGGCCTTGCCCCGCTCCAGATTGCGGACATCCCTGACAAGGATGCGTTCCGCAAGGCCGTGATGCTCGAAAGGCAGAAGGAGTTCCCGTATGAGGGACACCGCTGGTTCGATGCCGTGAGGATGGGAGGAGCGCAGGAGGCGGCCGCAGCGGAGGGGCATCAGATACAGGAATGGCAGTATCTTTTCCCTATCCCCAACGCGGAGATCGAGAGGATCAACAACCCGTCGCTGCTTTGGCAGAACCCGGGATATGGCAAATAGACGAATACCGAATTAAAGATTGAATGGCAATGAAAACGAAGATATTATACCTCACCGCCGCTGCGGCTCTCGTCCTTCAGGGCTGCGCCGACACGCTGCCGAGGGCAGATTTTTCCCTCTTTCAGGCGGAGACTCTTTCGGCCACGGCCGGAGACGGATCGGCGCTCCTGAAATGGACTCTTCAAGAGGGAAAGCCCGCTCCGAAAGAGTTTTATGTCTCCTGGGTGGCCGGAAGTCCGAGCGGCGAAGACGGGGAGATGACCGTCCCGCCGTCGCAGACGACTCTCACTGTGGAGAAGCTCGTGAACGACTGCGCCTACACCTTCTCCGTGCAGGGACGATACGAAAAAGGGCTTTCGCAGAAAGTCTCTGCGACCTGCACCCCTAAATCGACTCGAATAGCCGCGTCCGCTTTCAGGGCGATGGCGGGCGACGGACGCATCTACGCCACCTGGACCGCGCCGGACACGAAACTGGACTATTCCTATCGCCTCAGCGTCGCGGCAGAGGGGCGCGAGCCGCACAATATCCAGATGACCTCGGCTGAGACCGCACAGCTCATAGAGTCTCTGACCAACGGCACGGAATATCGTCTGACACTCGTATGCATCTATGCCCACGGCGAATCTCCGGCAGTCGAGGCAACAGCCACTCCGGGCGTGATAGATCCTATCACCGTGACGGGCAGAAATCTCATCCGGTTCCAGCTCTGCTCCTTCGAGTACAACCCGGCATACTTCATACAGGGTGAGATCGAGTCCGTGAAGTGGGAATTCGGAGACGGAGCGGAATCCTCTGAAAAGAAAGCGCTCCACTGCTATACTGATGTCGGCAGCTACACCGCTTCCATCACCGTGAACTACAAGGGCGGCAAGAGCGAGAAAGCCACCATTGACATTAGCGTGGGAGGCTTCGTCTGGACTACGGTCGGAGGAACAGGCTATCAGAAAGCGAGCAACATAGTCTTCTCACAGGACGGTCAGACTCTCTACTCCGCGACCACCGCCAACAAACTCGTCGCCATTGACGCGATAATGGGCACGGTCGTCTGGGAATTCGCGACCGGTGCCGTCACCTACGGAGCAGGCCCTGCGGTGGGAGCTGACGGAACGATATATTTCGGCACTGAAGACTCCGAGGGGACGCTCTACGCGGTTTCCGCAGCGGGCGCACAGAAGTGGAAGAAAGCCCTCGGTGCGGCTGTGAAAGCCGCACCGGCCGTGACCGGTGACGGAATGCTGTATGCTCTCTCCAACGCGGGAGTCCTCCATGCGCTCGACGCATCTTCCGGAGCAGAGAAGTGGACGGGGACGCTGGAGGGCACGGCCAGCGGAGTAGTCGTCGGAAGCGACGGAACTGTCTATGCCGCGACCTCCAAGGGAATCTGGGCCTACAGCGCGGGCGGCCAGAAGAAATGGCAGAGCGCAGATGAACACAATGTCACGGAACGGGGAGGCTCGCTCGCGATATGGGGAGACCTTCTCTATGCCACCCTCAAAAAGGGCGGAGGCTGTGTCGCGCTCAATCTCTCCGACGGCACCACCAGATGGAAAGATGCCAAGACGGCCGGAGACTGCTACCACCCGGTGACAGATGCCGAAGGCACGGTATATTTCTGCGAGAAAGGCGGATACCTCTATGCGACAAAGAGCGACGGAACTTCCAAATGGACGGACAATACGGACAAGAACTACATCTATTCCGGCTTCGCCATCGCCTCCGACGGCAAGGCGTATGTCGCGCAATATGCAGCTCCGTTCAACCTGCTTGCTTTCGATGCTTCAGGCACGCGCGAGGTGGTGATGAACATCGGAGTACAGGTTATGAGTCCGGTAACGATTGGCCCTGACCGGCGGATATACTACGGCACGAACGGCTCCGTCTCGGCATACGACGTCAAGACCGCCCTCGCAGCGGAAGGATGGCCTATGCGCGGAGGGAATCTCCAGGGGACAAATTCACTTAAATAAACGACACCTATGACTATGAAAAGATACACCCGCCTCTTTCTGCTGTCCGCAGTTCTGGTTTTCGCCTCCGCGTGCGACAGAAAAGAAAACTACGGCTGGGAGATGCCGCAGCCCAAGCCAAGCGACGCGTCCGCAGTGATGGAGCAACTCTGGAAGACCTCTCCGGCAGATGCAGATCTGACCGCGCGCAAAGCCCTGTTCAGCAAGATACAGGGCTATGCGGATGCGCTTTCCTCCTCCACTTTCAAGAGTTTCCTCTCCGGAGAGGAGTGGCTTGCAGGCTCTCTTGTGAAGTACGAAGACATACTTGCCTGCTACGATGCGGCTTTTGACCGTGTGCTTGACGGGGTGACGAACCTTAAGCCTGCCGCCGGGGAGGTCCATCTCTATCTTCTGTACAATATGGGCTATGTGGTCAAGACACCATCAGGATGCTTTGCCGTGGACATTTTCCACCGCAGGGCAGCCGAACTGGAGCCGTATCTGGACTTCCTCTGCATCACCCACATCCATCAGGACCACAAGTCCGAAGCCCTCATCGAGGCTATGATGTCGGCGGGAAAGCCGGTCGTGCAGAACTTCCTCGACACCCCGGGCTACGAATACACCTCGACAGCGGCAAAGGACTATAAGCTAGGCGGATTCAAACTGCATACATTCATCACCAGCCACAACAACGATGCGGCGAAGAATGTACCGGTGACAGTGTTCCAGATTGATTGCGGCAAGGAGAACGGAGATTTCACCGTCCTGCACTCCGGAGACTCGAACTTCACAGCCGCCCAGTACGATGTCACTTCGGGCATCGATGTATATATCCCCCGATACGCTCCGAACGAACTTGCAGAGAACAATGTCATAGGTGCTGTGTTTTATCCGAAGTATGTGCTTCTGTCACACATCCTGGAACTCTCACATACAGACCCTGACTCTTCCAGATGGACTCTGGATCAGGGACTGGCGCGGGCTGCCCTTCTGGCCTGCCCGGACACATACCTGCCTTTCTGGGGTGAAAGGCTCGTCTGGAAAAACGGAGAACTGAAATAGAATTGAACTGATGAAGAAAAGAATGATTGTGCTGCTCCTCGCACCCATCCTTCTGACGGGCTGCGGGGGCGGTTTCTCCGACAAGCCGGAGTGCCGGGCCGATTCGCTCAGGGAACGGATCCTTTCACGCGACACCTCCGCCGTGCTTGTTGTGGCGCACAGAGGCGACTGGAGATATGCGCCCGAAAACTCAATAGCCGCCATAGAGCATTCGATAGCGGCAGGTGTTGACATAGTCGAGCTTGACCTGCAGATGACCCGTGACAGCGTGCTCATTCTGATGCACGACGGGACCCTCGGCCGCACCACGACAGGAAAAGGCCGCGTCTGCGACTGGACGCTCGACTCCGTCAGGACCCTCAGGCTCAAGAACGGATGCGGGATACGCACAAAACATCAGATCCCGACACTTGAGGAGGCTCTGTCGGTGTCTAAGGGCAGAGTGCTGGTCAACCTCGACAAAGCCGACAGATATTTCAGTCAGATAGTCCCCATACTGGAAAAGACCGGTATGGCGCGGCACATAATAATGAAAGGCGGCAGACCTGCCGAAGAAGTGTTGGCGGACTATGGGGATATGCTTGATGAAATCATCTATATGCCGGTCGTGAACATCGAGAAGCCGGAGGCGGCAGCATTGATGGAGGGTTTCATCAACGGACTGAAGCCGGCGGCTTACGAGATTGTATATGCCGAAGATGACACTCTGGCGCGGCAAACGCGCTCCCGCCTGGCCGGACAGGCGCTCCTATGGTACAATACGCTCTGGGACAGCCTTTGCGGAGGGCACGATGACGACCTCTCCCTCGAAGACCCCGATGCCGCTTTCGGCTATCTGATAGACACTCTCGGCGCGCGAATCATCCAGACCGACCGGGCGGAGCACCTGCTGGAGTATCTCCGCCGGCGCGGTCTTCACCCATAAGACAGGAATCCGCGAAATGAACCCTTTCAAATACTTTTCGGTGTCCGCTCCCTCGGAGCCGATAGCCGACCCGGCGGAAGCGAATCGCAAATACTCCGGACTGCGCTGGTCGGTGTTCCTGTCCGCCACTCTCGGATATGGGCTCTACTATGTGTGCCGCCTGAGCCTCAATGTAATCAAGAAGCCTATCGTCGATGCCGATGTGCTTTCGGAGGCCGAACTGGGCATCATAGGCTCCGCCCTTTTCATCACCTACGCCGTCGGCAAATTCACCAACGGTTTTTTGGCCGACAGAAGCAATATCCGCCGTTTTCTATCCGCAGGACTGCTGTTGTCGGCTCTTATCAACCTTGTTCTCGGCTTTACAACATCATTCGCACTGTTCCTCGTTCTCTGGGGAATCAACGGTTGGGCGCAGTCTATGGGGGCGGCGCCTTGTGTCGTAGCGCTGTCGCGATGGTTCACGGACAGGGAAAGGGGCACTTTCTACGGACTTTGGTCTTCGAGCCACAACATCGGTGAAGCCATCACTTTCATTGTCACTGCAGTGATAGTCTCTTCTCTTGGCTGGCAGTGGGGCTTCCGTGGAGCAGGTCTGATGGGTCTGCTCGGATTTGCCGTCATAGCCGTCTTTATGCGCGACACGCCCCAGAGCTGCGGACTGCCTCCTGTGGTTTCTGCCGCGAAAGACAGTGCGGACAATGAGGGCAAAGACGGCGGGAAAAGCATCGGAGAGCATCAGAAGGAGGTTCTGAAGAATCCTGCAATATGGATGCTCGCGCTGGCCAGCGCATTTATGTACATCGCCAGATATGCCGTCAACAGCTGGGGGATATTCTTTCTGGAGGCCGAAAAGGGCTACACCAATCTGGAGGCCAGTTCCATCATTTCGATCAGTTCGGTGTGCGGAATCATCGGGACTATGGCTTCCGGATGGGTCTCAGACCGCTTCTTCGGAGGGCGTAGGAACATTCCGGCACTGGTTTTCGGACTCACCAATGTCGCAGCTCTCTGTCTCTTTCTGCTCTGGAGAGAACACAGTTTCTGGGTTGATGCGGTCAGTATGGTGCTCTTCGGGTTGTCGATAGGTGCCCTCATCTGCTTTCTGGGAGGGCTTATGGCCGTGGACATTGCCTCGAAGCGTGCATCGGGCGCAGCTCTGGGCGTAGTAGGGATAGCCAGTTACATCGGAGCCGCCCTGCAGGATCTGATAAGCGGAATCACCATACAGAGCGGGAAAGTTCTTGAAACGGGAAGCGCGGCAGTCTATGATTTCTCGTCCGCCAAATGGTTCTGGATCGCTTCCGCTGTGCTGTCCGTCCTCTGCACGGTCAGTATCTGGAATGTCACCGGCCGGAAGAGGCACGAGTCTCTATGCCGCACACGGCAAATTCAAAAGTAGAATTTGGCACCGACAGAAGCGTCATTCGCATTAAAACTGAATTGACCATTCTTTACATAGGCGGAAGAACTCTTGTCAGCGATTTTGACAGAGCCATAAGAGAGTTTTTTTGTTTCTATAATTTGTTTATAGTTTATTTTAATGCTATATTTGTAAGGTTAATCACTACCAAATGAGCACTAAGATAAATATATTACGTCAGCAGAGTCCATCAAATGGAGTATTGCTTACATCTTGGCTGGAGAAGTCCGGTTTCTGCAGAAGCGAAATAAGGGACTATATAAAATCAGGATGGCTGCAGCGCATATCAACCGGCGTATATCAATTCTCCGGGGACACTCCGACGCTCTACGGCGTATTGGCATCGTACCAGAAGCAGACCGGGATGAAATATCACGTAGGGGCTGCGTCGGCCTTGGAACTGAAAGGCATTTCTCATTACATCGCCATGGGGAAGCCCAGGGCCATCATTTTCGCTCCGGCAAGGCCTCCGCTTCCCAAATGGTTGAACGAAGCCGAACTTGATATGAATCTTGTGCAAGTTTCAACAAAGGTCTTAGGGGATGCGGGTCTCGAACAATTAGATTACCAAGAACAGACTTTGACCATATCTTCGCCGGAGCGGGCGATAATGGAATGCCTGCTGCTCTCTCCGTCACATTATGATCTGATGGATGTGTACTATCTTATGGAGATGCTTGCATCCCTCAGAGCCTCTCTGGTGCAGCAGCTATTGGAAGAATGCACTTCCGTCAAAGTAAAGCGGATGTTTCTGTATATGGCGGAGAAGGCACAGCACCGCTGGTTTGCCAAACTTGACCTTTTGCGCATATCGCTCGGCAGCGGAACGCGGAGTTTTACGAAAGGAGGAGTAAAAGTTGCCGCATACGACATAGTCATACCTAGAGAACTTGCTAATTATGGATAATGTATATCGTCAAAAGGTGGAGCTTTTGCTGCGGATACTCCCTTTTGTAACAGATGAAGATTGTTTTGCGATTCACGGAGGTACGGCCATCAACCTGTTCGTGAAAAACCTGTACCGGCTTTCGGTCGATATAGATGTTACTTATATCCCGATTGAGGGCAGGAACACCAGTCTTGAACACATAAACGAAGCTCTCTTGAGAATCGCCGAACGGGTCAGACACCGCTTCCCTAATGTCAGGGTGATCCCGCGCCTTGACATTTGCAAAATCACCTGCGAAAGCCACGGCTGCCAGGTGAAAATAGAAGTGAATCAGACGAAGCGTGGACTTGTATGCGGAGATGCCGTGCTATGGCCGCTATGTGAGAAGGCCCAGTCTATGTTCGGGGTAGAAGTCGACGCGAAGATAGTGTCAATACCGCAGCTCTACGGAGGGAAGATCTCTGCCGCCTTGTCACGGCAGCACCCACGCGATCTCTTTGATGTCAAACAGATGAATGTCCCCCTGACAGAAGTGAAAGAGGGGCTGATATTCTGTATGCTTGGAAGCGACAGGCCCATTCACGAGTCATTCGCTCCCAATCTTGTCGACCAACACGAAGCTATGGAGCGTCAGTTCTCTGGAATGAGCGAGATACCATTCAGCTATGAAGACTTTGAATTGACGAGGGAAAAGTTCATCAGCGATGTCAACTCCTCGATGACCGAGGCTGACAGGCAATTTCTGGTTGCATTTGAGGAACTCTCAGTTGATTGGGGAAGTTCTCCTTATCAGTACTTAAAAGAATATCCCTCGGTCAGGTGGAAGATGCAGAACCTCCAGAAGTTGAAGACTTCGAACCCGAACAAGCTGATGACCGAAGCGAACAAACTCAGAAAAATATTCGGGATGGATTAGGAGTATCTAGGACAGCGGGAGCCGTCCCTGACAGGTCTAAATTGTAGGCCCCTTTCGACTGAATTTCGCTATTACAGGCTGTCATTTGTAGGAACATTCCGGCACTGGTTTTCGGACTCACCAATGTCGCAGCTCTCTGTCTCTTTCTGCTCTGGAGAGAACACAGTTTCTGGGTTGATGCGGTCAGTATGGTGCTCTTCGGGTTGTCGATAGGTGCCCTCATCTGCTTTCTGGGAGGGCTTATGGCCGTGGACATTGCCTCGAAGCGTGCATCGGGCGCAGCTCTGGGCGTAGTAGGGATAGCCAGTTACATCGGAGCCGCCCTCTGGAATGTCACCGGCCGACCGAAACAAAACAGATGACCTGCCCGGGCCTGGTTGACAAATTGGCTCTTTTACAAGGACACGGCTTCGGATTGCGTCAGACTAATCGGACGGATGACAACTCCTGGCTGAACCTATGAACCCCGTCCTCTATCTTCTTGGCTGTTCGGGGTGACGGATGCCTGTAACCGCTGATGTAGTGCCCGAGCTGTTTCTGATTAACGCCCGTAATCCGCTCAAGTCCGGCAAGGGATATTGTCTTGGCATAGTACTGGAGAAACGAGGCCGCATCATACAGATACTCGAATTCGACCTCCTCGAAACTCTTGCCTGTTTCTGCATAATACTGTTTCATATCCTCATATCCGTCCCTAAAGACCTTGAGAGCCTCTTCCACGGTCTTACCAGTGCCCGTGACCAGATAGGACATATCATCAGCATCCATATAAATGCTGTAATTCCCGTCAGATGCCCTTTCGATTATTGCTTTCACCTTCCGCATAACACTATGACTAAAAGCCGGGGGACTAAATGCCCGCCGCCCTTTTGATTGCCCTCAAAGTTCCTGTTGCGACCTCCTCCGAACCGTGGTTGCTCAATTTGAATTCTTTCCCAGTCTTCGGACTGAACCACAGGGGATGTCCGTTCTGCTGCCGTCAGGTGTCGTAGCATTTCGCCTTTTTCAGCAGCCGTTCCAGTTCTTTGTACTTCATAACTCCACTTGCGCTCGCATCACAGTGCAAAGATAGTAATTTTTCTAACAATCGCAATGTCGTTTCTTAACGCAACCGGAATAAATCCGCAAGGCTATGAATCTAACGACTGTTCAGTTCCAGTCCCGCAGAAACAAGGGACGGATGGCCAACGGTCACTCGCCGTACTTCAGCCAGACCTCCATACGGCCCGGGGCACGGTTGTCCCAGGCGTAGTAAGGGATGAATTTCAGGTCGCCGGACTGCTGATGAGCCGTAATGGTGCAGACTCCCCCGAGAAGAGCGGGCTCGGAATTCACCTCGAACATGGCATCCTCTTCGAGGCGAACGGAGTCATCAAACCCCGGATTGTCAGCCTCTTCGAGACAATAGACGAGCGGTCCCCTCTGAAGAGCCCTCCTCCCCACATCGGCTTTCACCCTGCTGTCCGCGGCAACAACCCTGACCGGCATATCGAGACTGAGGCTCAGCTCATCGCCCTCTTTCCACCTGCGGCGGAGCACCGCATATCCGTCGGTGACAACCGGTTCGACCGGCATTCCGTTCACCCTGACGGCATACTGCTCACACCAGCCCGGAAGCCTCAGCTTCACATCGAAGCAGCGGCTGCGCTTCGGAGAAAGGACTATGTCCACCTCGCCGTCCCAGGGATAAGCGGTCGAGAGACTCACATCCACATCCGTTCCGGCCACATTGACCGAAGTCCGGCTTCCGATGTAGAGATTGACCCAGAGGGCATCGGGAGAAACAGCATAGACATAGCCCCCTACGGACGGGAGAAAGCGTGAAATCTGGCTCGGGCAGCAGGCCGTGCCGTACCAGGGTTTGCGGTGATGGCCTCCGTCGGAAGCCAGAGGATTGACATAGAAGAACCTGTCGCTGGAAAGGGATATCCCTGCGAGTGCGCCGTTGTACATAGAGCGTTCGAGAATGTCCGCATATTTCCCCTCACCCTTTAGCATATTCATCCTCTGGTTCCACATCACCATACCCACGCTTGCGCAGGTCTCGCAATAAGCCTCGGCATTCGGCAGGTCGTAGTCTTCGGTGAATCCCTCGTTGTGCCGGGACGAACCTATGCCTCCCGTCACATACATATTGGCCCCTGTCACATTCTCCCACAGGCGGTCGAGAGCCGCAAGATACTCCGGAGAGCCGCTCTGTGCAGACCAGTCCGCCATCCCGGTGAAAAGATACATACAGCGGACCGCGTGACCGCAGATCCGCGTCATATCCGCCACCGGCTCCGCATCCACATAGTACTGGGTCCATTCGCCCCAGTCGGCCTTGCCCCGGCCCCGCTCCTCAAGCAGGAAATGCGCCAGATCCAGATAGTCCCGGTTGCCGGTCTCGCGATAAAGGCGCACCAGAGCAAGTTCAATCTCGGGATGGCCCGGCACCCAGTCACGCTTCCCGGGACCGAAATTGGAAACAAGATGATCCGCGAACCGCTGTGCCACATCAAACAGCTCCGTCTTGCCGGTAGCAGCCCGGTAGGCGATCGCCGCTTCTATGAGATGCCCGCAGCAATACATCTCGTGCTTGTCCATATCCGTCCATCTCTGCCCCGGCTTCTCCAAAATGTAATAGGTGTCAAGATAGCCGTCAGGCATCTGAGCGGCGGCAATGATGGAGATAATAGAGTCGAGTCTCGCCTCCAGAGCCGTGTCTGGCTCGTTGCGCAGACAATAGGCAGCTCCTTCGATGGTCTTGTAGAGGTCGGAGTCATCGTAGAAAAGCCCCTGCCACTTGCCCTCGGAGAGGCCAGCCGCGACGGCGAAATTATTCACCCTGCTTGTTCTTGTGCAGCACTGGTCAAGGCAGAACGGGACTGTGGTCTCCGACAGCGCCTTGATTCTCGGCTGCCAGAAAGCATCGTTCACGGTGACTCTGTCAAAGCTGACCGGGATGTTTCGGGAGATGTCCGCGCCCTTGGAACAGGAAAGGAGGAGAGGAGCCGCGGAAAGCACGGCTGCGACTGCGATTTTCAACTTCATATCCTAATCTTTTTCGTTATTCGACTTTTTTGTTGGTTCTGCGAGTTTTCTTTCCCGGAGACGGACTCGCCTGCGAGACTGCCGGATAGACAGTATCCGCGTATCAAGGCATCAAGATGACCCCGGAGTATTTTTCATATAGTTCCCGGCACACGGCGACTTCATCTCCCGAAGGCTCGGTCGCGAAACTGCCGGTCCTGAGAGTCCACTCCCATTCCCTGTCCTTTATCATCTCCTCGAACGCCTCCGCGTCGAACGGCGTTCCCTCCTTCAGGGCTCTCCCTGCCGCAGAGAAGAGTTCGGCCCATCGCGCCCTGTAGAAATCGCCCACAAGCCCGGCCCAGTGCCGGTAGGCATAGTCGTGGATGCCGCAGTCCCGGTCGCCCCACAGGGTGATGAGGTCGCGGGCGTTATGTTCGTAGAGGTCAGCCTCCTCCGCATTGTCGCCGTATGCCCTTGCAGAGGCCAGCCAGCGCCCCAGGAGAAATTCCCGCCTTGTCTCCAGAAGCCGGTCCAGATCGTCCAGCAGTTCGAGGTAGGCGGCGGCAGCCGTCTCAAACCCGGCGGCATCTCCGGCAGCGAATGCCCTCGCCGCCCCGGCCTGGATCACATCGGCATATTCCGTCAGCACCTGACGGGTTATGTCCACTATGTCGTAGCGGAAACCGTCGTGGGCGCAGAGGTCATCGGACGAAAGAGCCGCCTCCATCATCTTCCGCCAGGCAGAGCCGAGAGGTTTCACATATTTCTCCGTATGCCGTTCCGAGAGTCTCCAGGGCTGTTCCCCGATGAAAGGGCGGGACGTCACCGTCGACGGGATCATACCGCCGGAGATGCTGTACTCGAACACGCTGCGGTCAAGTTCCGCCCAGGCCTCCTCTGTCAGACGGTAATCCCTGCCGTAGCGGTTGCGCAGATAGCGGGCCATAAACTCGTCCGTATCCTGAGGAGTATCCCTCCAGAAATTGTCGAACATCAGCGCATAGACCGAAGGCATCTGCTCGATACCCTCCATCGTCACTCCTATGCCGGAAAGGTTCCTGCCCAAAGGATCCGCGAGAGCCTCGGACGGACCGGTAGCGACATTCGCCAGATTGCCGTTGAAGTCCGGATTCTGTCCGAAATTGTGGAGCATGCACCAGACCCAGGGTTTGCCGTAATAGCCCTTGGTCTTGCGCCACAGCGGCACCCTGTCGCTCCACAGATCCAGAATCAGCATCCGTTCGTCAGGTACTCCGGAGAGCAGCGCCTTTGTTTCCTTCTCGCCCCAGAAATCCCCCTCGCTGTAGAAGAGCCAGCCCTGCATCACCCAGACGGCCTCGGGATCGAATGTACTCATAGATTCATAGACCCTCCGTCCCATTCCGTTGAGGTAGAGGGAATCACTGAGCGGAGGCCTGTTCTCGTTGAAAGTGTCGGCGGAATAGAGGTGATTGGTCCCATAGGCCTTTGTCTGCTCCTCCATAAAAAGATGCCCGATGACGGTGAAAAGGCTGTCGTCCGGGGCAAGTATGTTCACCGGGGCGAAATTGACCCACCGGGTCTGATGGACTTCGGCTTCCGGGAATCTGGCCGGGAAGGCAGGAGGCACGTGACCGGTGAAGGACGGAAGAATCGGAGTCATACCCAGCCGCCTCTCCTTTTCCAGGATGAATTTCTGCAAATCCTCGTGCCTGCGGAAGAAAGACTGCGGAAGCGGCCCTCCCCAGCCGTCAAGATTGCCCATCCAGAACCAGCTGAAATGTGTAGGGGCGCAGAAGAAATCCGACAGCTCCTCATCCGTGAACCCGAGACGGCGATACACTCTCTGCCAGATGCTGCACTGGCCCGTGACGGCGAGCGGGGCATTGACCCCGTTCATAGCCATAAAGTCTATCTCCCGCTGCCAGCGCTCAGTGTCCCACCAGCTCATAGTGTAGTTGAATGTGCAGTAGTTCAGGTAGTAGCGGTACTTGTAGGGAGACACTTCCGTTATCTTCTCATCGGGCAGAGGAAGAGGGTCGGGAAGATCGAGGTTCACTCCGCACCAGGTGATCTGGCAGTGGCAGCAGCGCTCAAGATAGGCCTTGAACGCGCTCGCGACCGAGACCCCGTTGTTGCCCTCCAGCACTATTCTCCCGTCTCCGGAGTAAAGGCTGAACCAGTCCCTGCCATCCTCCCTCGGAGAGCCTATCCGCAGATCGAATTGCCGCGCCCGGTCTCCGATAGTCCTCTGTATAAGCGCATAAGCCTCCTTCTCCTGCTCGCGGGAGGAGTATTCGTTTTTGAGCGTCGTGCTGCAGGAGAACGCCAGAAGCGGGAAAATCAGAATGGCGATGCCGGTAAAATACCGTAGAATCAGTGGTTTCAGTTTCATAGCCTGCAAATTTACATATTATGGTGCCGACAGACCCCCCTATCGTATCAAATAATCGCAAAAATGCTGATACGCATTTGCGTTTTTATGATACGAATTTGGTAGTCCCCACCGGAGTCGTCCGCATAAATTTGTGACCGCAACGACGGCTCTCCATAGTTCCAACGCCCCAAAGCCGCAGAACACGGAAGACTTGCAGAACCATAGAACATTAAATCAATAACCAAATTCAATCATTATGAAAAAGATTTTCAGATTGGCGACCATAGCTTTCACGGTTGCCGCTTTCACGACATTGTCGTGCACCAAGCCTGACACCAAACCGGGGCCCGAGCCGGAACCGGAGCCGGAAAAGCCGAGGCCGGCGCTCGTCAACAAGGAACTGACAATCGCCCCTGACGGAGAGACCGTCACCTGCGACATCGTCGCCGCCTCCGACTGGTACACTGATGAATGGACACTCGAATTCGCGGAAGATCAGCTCTGGCTTTCAGTAAACCCTACTTCCGGGACAGGCGATGCCACACTTTCATTCTTCGCAGAGGCGAACGAGAGCGGCAAGGCCCGCTCAGCGACCTGCTATGTCAAGATAGGTGACTACGACGCAGTGGAGATTTTCGTCTCACAGAGCAAGAAAGAATCCAACGTCAACGAAAGCGACCTCGAATTCCTCAAGGCGATCGTGGAGGGTAAGATGCTCGGAGAATCCACTCCTGAAGTGGCTGACTGGTACAATGTTGACCCGGGCGCTTTCCCTGGCATCGGAATGACGGACTTTGACGGCAAATACTACGTCACCGGCTTTGACGGTGCAGGATTCACCGATTTCCCTGAAAAGATGGTGCTCCCTCAACTCACGATAATCAACGAAAGAGGTCAAGCCGGGCTCAACGGCAAACGCCTCCCGAAGGAATGGGACACTCCGAAGCTCGTCAAAATCAACCTCTCTGTCTGCGGCCTTGTAGGACCGATCCCTGACGGACTCGCCGCTTCCCCTCTCCTTTCGGAGATCTATATGGACCAGAACGCCCTCTTCGGAGCCCTCCCTCACAATTGGGCGTCAAAAGTCCTCGAAGTGGCACTCTTCGCCAATGTCAGCAACCCTAAAGCAGGAACAGCATTACCTATTGGCTCTACAGACAACGCAAAACTCGGGTACCTCGTGCCTGCAAGCCTTGACGTGATTCTGAACAAGGACCGCAAGGCTCAGGGCGACAAGACGCAGATGAAGCTCGGAGGTGCGACAGAATGCACATACATCGGCTTCGAGAAAGGCTGGGGACAGACACGTTACGAGAGATATGACCCGGATGCGAAGAAGGGCGACACCTCCGTCTGGAGCGACTTCCGTCTCCTGGTGGGTTCCTCCGCAGAGGGCTTTGACGCCGAAACTGACACTTGGGCACACTACTATTCCAATATGGGCTATCCCGACAGGATAGAGACTATCCCTCACAAAATGGTGGAATGGAATCAGGCGGATGCCGATGCCTACACGGCAAAGTGCGAAGAGGAGTACAAGGCTTCCCTTTAGGACCGAGCCGCTGATAGCATAATAATCAATGCCATATCAGGAGGAAACCTGAAAGTGGAATGAACGCAAACCCAATGCGGGGCTGGCTGAAAAGAGCTTTTGGCCGGCCCTGCTTGGCTTTTTTCCCGCCTCCGGCCACTGCCGTGACCGCTCCTTTTTATTATCTTTGCGCAATTTTAAGGGCCCTATACCTCATTTTACGATGAAACTCATAACCGAATGCTGTCTGACAGCCGCCTTGCTTCTCGCCTCACAACTGTTTTCGTACGCCGGCAGCCGCGCCAACGTCAAATCGCTGAGCGTCGATGACGGGCTGTCACAGAGTATGGTGTACTGCATCTGTCAGGACAGCCGGGGATTTATGTGGTTCGGCACCCAGGACGGCCTCAACCGCTATGACGGGCACTCGTTCAAAGTCTATAGGGCCGGAGCGTCCGATGCGGGCGCGGTGAGCGGAGACCGCTACTTCTGCAGCTTCAGGAACGACGACTCCAGAATCTGGTTCGGTACGGGCCGGGGGATTGAAGTCTATGATCCCGGAATGGAGCGGTTCTCCAGTTTTCTCAACAGCGGTTTCGGAGAAACTGTGGATTTCTGTGTGCGCACCATCACGAAGGACTCCGCAGGCGATATATGGATAGCCGGAGACAGTCCTTCGATATACTGCTACACACGGGGACCGGAACTGCTGAAATATCCTCTGGCGGGCTGGGCCGGGACACAGGGGATCGATGCGTCCGGGATCTCCGTCAGAGGAGTCCACAGGGACGGAAACACTCTCTATGTAGCTGCCGGAAGCGCGGGATTCCTTGCACTGGATCTCACGGACGGCAGTGTGGTGTCCCTCAAGTCGGACAGCGGCAGGAGCACGGCCGTCGAGGCCACCTGTCTTATACCCTGGAAACAGGATGTGCTGCTGGTAGGCACGGCCAATGCGGGAGTCCTGTCGTTCGACTGCCGTAAATCCGGATTTGCCCGATTCATCCCCGGAGAGGATGCTTCCGAAGCGGAGAAACTGTATGTCCGCTGCCTGCTGAAGGCCTCCGACGGGAGAATCTGGGCGGGTACGGAGTCAGGGGTCTATGTCTGCGACCCGAGAGACCGCTCCGTCGAGACTTTCAGGCACATCTACGGAGACCCCTATTCTCTCTCGGACAATGCAGTACACTCTCTTGCCGAAGACAGGGACGGAGGCATCTGGGTCGGGACATTTTTCGGAGGAGTCAACTACTTTGCAAGTTCGAGCCCCTTTCAGAAATACTATCCAATACCGGGGGCGAATTCGATCTCGGGGCGCTGCATAAGCGAGATTTGTCAGGACAAGGAACAGAATCTGTGGATTGCGACCGAAGATGCGGGGCTCAACAAGTTCGACCCCGTCTCCGGAGTATTCTCCCCCACTCCCGTTCCGGCGACCAATGTCCACGCACTGCTTTCCGACGGGAACATCCTGTGGGCGGGGACCTTTTCGGAGGGTCTTTTCAGGCTGGACACCAGGCTTGGGACATTCCGGCGGTTCCGCGCGGCGGGAAGAAACGGTTCTCTCCTGAGCGAGGACATCTATTCAATCTTCAAAGATTCCTACGGAGTGCTCTGGGTGGGCACATCAGCGGGCCTCAACCGTTACCTTCCAGATACGGACACTTTCGTGGCCGTGAAAGCGGATGAGATCATCCGTCAGGTGAATGACATCAGGGAGGACTGGCGGGGGCGGCTCTGGTTCGCGGCTCTCGGCGGAGGGGTGTGGTCGTATGACCGCGACAAGGACGAATGGAAGCACTACGGAGGGGAGGACGAGGGAAGCCTGATATCCGGAGCGGTCTGTCTGGCATTCGACAAATCCGGCAACATCTGGGTGGGCACCAACGGACACGGAGTCTTCGAATTCGACAGGGAGACGGACTCTTTCGCACAAAGGTTCGATTCCGGCAACGGACTCCCCAACGATGTGGTTTACAGCCTCGTCTCAGACCGTTTCGGGGCTCTGTGGGGAAGCACCAACAAGGGACTGTTCAAGATCGACCCCGTAAGGGAAAGCGTCGTATGCTACACCAAGGACAATGGTCTGCTCTGCGATCAGTTCAATTTCAAATCAGGATTCCTCGCGTCAGACGGCACTATGTATTTCGGCGGCATCTCCGGTTTTGTCTCCTTTGTCCCGGAAGACTTGCCGGAGACTGTCTCGACAGGAAACGTGCTGCTCTCTTCGCTGTGGATAAACAACAGGGAAGTCACCCCGGCGGACCCCGGCATTCCGCTGCTGCAGCGCTCGATAGCGGAAACGGAATGTCTGGAAATTCCCCCCCCCATTGCCGTATTCGGCATAGACGTCACCGAGATCAACTATTCACCCTCCTCAAGCCACACATTCTACTGCAAGCTGGAGAACTGGGACAAGGTGTGGATGCCTGTCAGCCTGCCCACACGTCTGAGCTGGTCCAACCTGCCATACGGCACCTACCGGCTCCGGGTGTGCGAGTCTCCTGATGAGGACTCAGTCGAACTCGCGGGGCTGAAGATTGTCATCCGTCCGCCGTTCTGGCTCTCGGATTGGGCATTCGTCATCTACGCCGTGCTCATCGCCGGTGTCGCCGCCGGATGCGCATATCTTGCACGCAGAAGAGTGCTTGCGCTGGAACAGCGTCGGAAAGAAAAGATAGAGGAGGAAAAGGAAAAGGAAATCTATGAGGCGAAAATCGGATTCTTCTCCAACATCACCCACGAGATACGCACGCCTTTGAGCCTCATCAAGCTGCCGCTCAACGAGATGATAGGGAAAGCCAAACCGTCCAATCCGGAATATGGCAACCTGCTGACGATCAGGGACAACACGGACCGTCTGCTGAACCTCGTCAACCAGCTTCTCGACTTCAGGAAAGTGAATGCCCGGACACATAAGCCCGTCTTTGTCCATTCATCGATAAGTTCCGTCGCCGCAAGCGTCATTTCCCGTTTCGACCCGTCCGCCAAGATCAAGGGCATCGGGATTGACCGCGACATCCCGGAGCGCTTCTATGCCGACGTGGATGTGGAGATGTTCGTGAAGATGACGAGCAATCTGCTGAACAATGCTCTCAAACACGCCCACACGACAATAGGCATAGCGATACGGCAGGAGAACGAGGATTTCGTCCTGTCGGTCTCGAACGACGGAGACAGGATTCCGCCCGAATCGGCCGGGAAACTTTTCACCCCCTTCTTCAAGGTGCAACAGGACTCGGACGGCTTCGGCATAGGGCTGTCCCTGGTGCGTTCCCTCGCTGAGCTGCACGGAGGCGGAGTGAGATACTTCGAGACGGAGGAGGGCCACACCTGTTTCGAGATAAGGCTTCCCCTCACCCAGCCCGACAGTTTCAGAATAGACACGAAGCGGGAACGGGAGACGGAGACCGAGCAGCCGGAAACGGAAAACAGCCTGCTCGACTCGGAGAAGAAGGTCGTGCTTATGGTGGACGACGACGTGGAGTTTCTCGACTACATCTCCAATCTGCTCGAATCCACTTTCCGTGTCATCCGCGCCACTAACGGGAATCAGGCGTGGAAGCTGATAGGCAGGAAGAGCATAGACATCATCATATCGGACATCGTGATGCCGGATATGGACGGCAGGACGCTGTGCCGGAAAATCAAGGAAGATCTGCGGTACCGCCACATCCCGGTGATTCTCCTCTCCAGCGAGACCACTACATCTGCGGCCAAGTCGGAGGCCTACAGCTGCGGAGCCGACTTCATCGTCGACAAACCGTTCTACTATGAGTTCCTCATCGCCTGCATCTCCAACCTGTTGAAATCCCACTACATAGCAGAGACGTCAAAGTTTACGGGAGAACAATGCTCTGACAATCTGGTGTTCACCCGGGCTGACGACGGCTTCATAAACTCGCTGATCGAGATGATCCAGAGCCACATAGAGGATGTCGATCTGAACATAGACAAACTCGCGTCGATGATGAATATGTCCAGGGCGACGCTCTACCGCAAGACCTCCGAAGTCCTCAAGGTGACGCCCAATGATTTCATACGCCTGATACGGCTCAAGAAGGCCGCGGAACTGCTCCGCCAGGGAGAGTACAGAGTGAATGAGATCGCCTATATCGTAGGATTCAGTTCCTCCTCCTATTTTTCAAAATGCTTCTTCAAGCAGTTCGGAGTGCTGCCAAAGGATTTCAAATAGGGGCGATACGATTTTACTTTTTTCTGATACGATAACATTAACGGAGACCGCTCCAGCCGGATACCTTTGTGTCAGAGAGGGAGAATTGGCTTCCTCGGATTTACCGCATTAACATTAAAACCGATAAGATGAAAAGGAATTTCAGATTCTTTGCTGCCGCGCTTGCGGCTCTCGCCTCCCCCATTTTCGTTGCGGTGGCGTGCGAAAAAGCCCCCGTTGTCGAACCCGAGCCCGAGCCTCTGGAGACCATAGTCCTCAAGGCCCCCGCAGACGGAGCCGCGATAGACCTTCTGACGGCCGGCGATGTCAGCTTCGAGTGGGAGAATGTCCAGAATGTCAACGCCTACAAGGTCCGTCTCAGCCTGTCGGCGGAACTGGCGTCGCCGTATGACATCAGCGCAGTGCGCAATCCTTCGTCCTTCTCGGTCAAGGATTTCGACAGTTTCGCGGGTTCTCTCGGCATCAAGTCCGGAGAAACGGTCAAGGTGTACTGGAGCGTCATAGCCTGGGGCAAGGAAGACAGTTTCGACAAGGAAATCAGGAGTTTCACGCTGACCCGGCTCCCCGAGGGACCGGTGGAGCCTTATGAGGAGAGGATCGCGGACCCTATAACGGTCAAGGTGGCCATCCTGTACGAAGATCCGCTTATGCCGGGGACTGACAAATATATGCACGAAGTGTGCACGGTGGGAGGCAACGGCTACTCCTGGAACGACCCTGTCAAACAGGCCAAGAAATTCGAGGCTGATCTGGAGGAAGCCTCCCACGGCGTCATCCAGTACGAAGTGGTGAAGGAAATCCGTGCCGAGCGGCTGTTCAGCTACGACAACACCAAGACAGGTACGGAGAAGGAGTATTTCAGCATAGAATATTTCCGGGATGTTATCTATGCCAACGGACACGAGTGCCCCGGCATAGGCTCCGGAGTGGAATACGACTATGTGGGGATGCTGCAGTACTACGGCTTCGACAAGATGCGGGACAACAACGAGATCCAGGAGGTTTGGGTGTACAACCACCCGGGATGCGGGATGTACGAGTCGCGGCTCATCGGCAACGGTGCGTTCTGGTGCAACTCTCCGGGCATTTCGACCGGAGCGCCCTGCAAGGATCTGGTCACAGTGATGTTCTGCAACTATGAGCGCACGACCGACCTTGCCCTCCACAGCTACGGCCACCGTTTCGAATCCATTATGAAGCAGGTCTATGGCTCCTGGAGAAACCGCAGCGGCAACAACCTCCCGGCACGGGAGGCAGACCTCAACAACTGGGAGCGCTATGCCAGCCACAGTCTCGAATACGAGAAGTACGAGTCCGGCTATTCGCACGTGGGATGCACGCACTTCCCGCCGAACGGCCAGTATGACTACGACTACAGCAATCTCGGAAAATACGTTTACACCTACGCCGACATCTGGTACGACTACCCTAAAATGGTCCAGAGCAAGTCAAAGGCACGCAGGGTCAACAGCAGCGAATGGAACAGCAACCAGCAGGGATGGATGATGTACTTCTTCTCGCATATGCCGCACTTCAAGGGAATCAACGAGGATGAGAACGACCTGCATCTGAACAACTGGTGGTATTATGTGGTGGATTACAACGCCGCCAAGAAATACGAAAGGGAACTCCAGAACGGACTGTAGAAAGGTGAAAAACACTGGAATGCAAAGGTTGGCCGCCGTGTTGGCGGCCATTATGCTGACGGCTGCGGGATGCGGCGACGGCATCAGAGTGGGAATCATCGGCAACGGCCCAGCCGCAGCGGAAGCCGACGGTCTGAAAAAAGCCGTCGGGAACGCCGCATCGACGAGAGTGATTTCACCGCGTGCGGCGGAGGGCTGCGATGTGGTGTGGCTTCACAGCACTGACACCCTCCTCGGCGGCGGGGAGCGGAATGCCTGGAAGGACGGATTGAGGGACTATGTCACCGGCGGCGGCAGACTCGTCCTCTCTATGGAGGCGGTACGTCTGCTCAATATATGGGGCATCGAGCCCGTCCCTGTCGAACACTGGAACTATGAGTGCATAGACGAAGGGTTCGGCCGCAAAATCGGCTTCCATTCAAGGCTCGGTCACCCGCTGTTCGCCTCACTGCACGGCGGCGCATATCCCTGGCACGGGGCGGAAGACAACGTATGCCGCATAAACGGCTTCAGCAAAGGAAATTTCCCGGAAGCAGACGGGGCGAAGGTCATCGCCTGCCAGTGGGAGTATGTCTTTATGCGCCCGGAATACCGGGTAATCTGGGAAACCCCCGTCGGCAAGGGCTCGATTCTCGCTATCGGCGGATGCCTCTACTACGATCTCCCCAACTTCGACAGGGCTATTCTGGATGCTTTCACCGGCGACTGCGTGAAGTATATGGCAGGACTGTCCGATCCGACGGCGGAGACTAATTTCTGGGAGAAGGACACGCCGGAAGTAGTGCGTATGCACAAAGGTCACGACGAACTCTGCCGAATCTGCGCCGCCGACTATGAGCCGGTCCACCCTTCCCGCCCGGAGAAAATCGATTTCCCCGACTCCGGTATGGGGATAAAGAAAACGGCGTCGTACGAATACACCGACGTGCTGTCCCCGCATTCTATGGCGATTCTACCGGAAAGGGGCGGAATAGAGGAAATCTGGTCGCAGCCCATAATGTCCGCAAGGGATTTCAGAGTCTGGATCGAGTACGACGGCTCAGGGACGCCTGTCTGCCTGAGTTCACTTGTTCCGGAGATTGAGATCCATCCGCACGCAGTGCTGCGCCGCTACGACCTCGGCGGTCTGAAGATCCGGGAGATAATCTCTTCCTCGCCGCGTTCCGCTCTGACGCTCGCCCACTACGAATGGGAGGGGGAAGGGCTGCACCGCATATATGCCGACTACAAGTCCAACCTGCGGATGATGTGGCCTTATGACGAAAATGTCCTTGGCTCCCTGTATTACGGGTGGTCCAGTGAACTGAACGCAACGGTGGTGCGGGATGACGGCAAGCGGTTCGTCTCAGTGGTAGGAAGCAATGTGCCGGGACATCCCGTCGTGTCGGGACAGTTCGGGGACTTCTCCTACGACGGCGGCTATGTCAGGGGCATCCCTACGGATCTCCTGCAAGTGGGAGCGGTCACGGCATACGACCTCGACGGACTCGACGCCCTGGACATCATTTTTGCCGCCTCCTCCACCGGGGAGGAAAGTCTGCTCGCCGCCTATGAGGACGCGCTCGAAAGGCCAGCGGACATAGTCGAGGAGTCTTATGCCCGCTACCGGGACTGGTACGCTTCAGTCGTGAACGTCGAGACTCCCGACACGGCTTTCAACGAAGCCTTCAGATGGGCGGAGCTGAGCGCGGGGCAGTTCATCGCGGAAACCCCGGGGCTCGGGACCGCTCTTTTCGGAGGATATTCATCATCCAGACGCGGATGGGGCGGCGGTCACAGGGTCAGCGGAAGACCCGGCTATGCCTGGTACTTCGGACGCGACTCCGAGTGGGCTGCGCTTGCATTCGCGGATATGGGCGATTTCGGGACGGTCCGCAGCTGCATTGAGCTGCTGCTGAAATATCAGGCGCCGGACGGGAAAATCTATCACGAACTCACCACCGGCGGAGTCGTGCACTACGACGCCTCCGACTCCACTCCCCTGCTTGTGCATCTGGCGGCGCATTACCTCAGGCTGTCAGGGGATATCTCTTTCATACGGGAACACTATGAGGGCATAAGGAAAGCTATGGCCTACTGCGCATCCACCGACAGGGACGGGGACGGGCTCATTGAGAACAGCAATGTCGGGCACGGATGGCTCGAAGGGGGCGGAAACCTCTGGGGATTCCGGACGGAGTTCTATCTGGCGGGACTCTGGAAAGCCGCACTCGGAGATGCCGCCTACATAGCGGAAGCTCTGGGGCACAGGGCAGAAGCAAGACGGTTCTCGGACAAGGCCGAGGCGGTAAGCGGCGCCCTGGAGGCTTTCTGGAACGACGAGACGGGCTGGTACAACTATGCCAAGAACGCTGACGGCAGCTATCAGGACGAATTTCTGGTTCTCACCGCCGTCCCGGTGTATCTCGGAGTGCTCGACAGTGAACGCTCTGCCAAGATGGCCGCTCACTATGTAGGCCCGCTGCTCTCCACAGACTGGGGCTCAAGGACAATATTCGAGACCTCCGGAGCGACCGGGGGAGGAGCCTACCACCCGAGAAACGTGTGGCCTCTCTTCACTGGATGGAAGTCGCTTGCGGAATACAGCGGGGGCTACTTCGATCAGGGCTTCGCATCGCTCTACGGGAGTCTGATGACATACAAGTCGTTCAGCTACGGTCATATAGCGGAAGTCATCAATGCGGACGAATACCGCAACAACGGCATCACCCAGCATCAGTGCTGGTCGGAGACAATGACAATAATGCCGTTTATGGAGGGCACGCTCGGTTTCCGTGCCGACGCCTGCTCGCGCAGTTTCAGCCTGTCGCCGCGGCTGCCGCTCGACTGGGACAGTTTCAAGGCTGCGGGAATGAGGGTCGGAGAACAGCGCATCGGGTTGGACATGGAGAGAGACGCTTCAAAGACCGTTTACCGCATAAGCGGCGGCAAGGGACTGAGGCTGCGCTTCTCTCCCGCTTTCGCGCCCGGCGCGGAGATTCTCAATGTGAAAGTCAACGGGAAGGAGACCGGATTTTCTCTAAAACGTGAGGGGGCATATACGGTGCCGTCCATTGATATCAGGCTCGGGGACGAATGCACAGTCGAGATAGGCTGCAGACCGGGAGCGGGGGCATTGCCTGTCTATGTCCCGGCGAGAAAGCTTCAGCCATCATCGGGATTTAGACTCATAGGACAGAGCTTCTCCTCCAGACGCCTCGATGTCATCGTGTCAGGAAGACCAGGAGCAAGCCATTGCCTGAGCCTGTATGTCCCGGCCGGATATACGGATGTCTCGGGAGCGGAAGTGGAGTCGTTCGACGGGAAGATACTCCGCCTCAAGGTGGATTTTCCGGAAGACGGAGCCAAGCCTTATTGTCTCGGGAACATTTCCGTGGGAGTGGCCGCAAAATAGCCGCGCGGGATACGAATTTGTGATTTTTTGAAACAAAAATATGGGATGCGACCATAATGTAACGGCTTTCTTTGCATAGAACACTGAACATAACCGGATTTTTATGTCTTTACACAAACTTATGGCAATGGCCTTTCTCGCTATGACGGCACTGACCACATCCTGCTCCGAAGGAGTACAGCCCCAGGCATATTCCGAGCTCCGGCTAGGGAGCATCAAGCCCGAAGGCTGGCTGAAAGAGACTCTGCTGCGCCAGAGAGACGGTATGACTTCGAGGATGGACGAACTCTATCCTTCGGTGATGGGAAGCCGCAACGGATGGCTCGGAGGCGACGGAGACCAGTGGGAGAGAGGCCCGTACTGGATAGACGGACTGATCCCTCTCGCCTACATACTTGACGATGACAGTCTCAAGCAGAAAGCCCAACCCTGGGTGGAATGGGCTCTCGCGAGTCAGGACGAAGACGGATTCTTCGGTCCCAAGACCGACTATAGCCCGGAGAACGGTCTGCAGCGGGACAATTCCCGTGACTGGTGGCCGAGAATGGTGGTTCTGAAATTTCTCCAGCAATACTGGTCGGCGACGGGTGACGGACGGGTCATAGACTTTATGCTCCGCTATTTCCGCTACCAGCTCCGCACTCTGCCCGAGTGCCCGCTCGGCAACTGGACTTCTTGGGCGGAATACCGCGCCGGAGACAATCTCAACGTCGTCGTCTGGCTCTATCGCCAGACCGGAGAAGAATGGCTGCTTTCACTCGCAAAGATACTGCACGAACAGAGCCACGACTATGTCAGGATGTTCCTCGACACGGATGAGCTGTCCCGATTCAGCACGATTCACTGCGTGAACCTCGCCCAGGGGATAAAGGAGCCTGTGGTGTGGTGGCAGTGCGAGCCGAAGCAGAAATACCTCGACGCCGTACGGAAAGGATTCGCCGACATCCGCAAATACAACGGCGTGCCGTCCGGAATGTATGGAGGTGATGAACTCCTGCACGGCAACAACCCCACACAGGGCTCGGAGCTCTGCGCCGCAGTGGAGCTTATGTTCTCGCTCGAAGAGATGACCAAGATCTGTGGAGACCTCTCGTTCGTGGAGCATCTCGAAAGGGTGGCATTCAACGCCCTGCCGACCCAGCTGACGGACGACTTTATGGCAAGGCAGTATTTCCAGCAGGCGAATCAGGTGCAGATCAGCCACTGCCTGCGCAACTTCGACATCAACCACGGAGAGTCTGACCTCTGCTACGGTATGCTCACCGGATATCCCTGCTGCACCGCCAATTTCCATCAGGGCTGGCCGAAGTTCGTGCAGAATCTCTGGTACTCAACTCCGGACGGAGGACTTGCCGCCCTCGCCTATTCTCCCTGCCGCGTGACGGCTCAGGCCGGAGGCGCTTCCGTCACTATAGAGGAGCAGACCCGCTACCCTATGGAAGGCCGGATCCGCCTCGTCTTCTCGACGGCACAGCCGGCCGGATTCCCGCTGCACCTGCGCATCCCGGCGTGGACGGAAAATCCTCAGATCAGGGTCAACGGAGAGGCTGTCAGGGCGACGGCACCCGGCACCGTGACCATAATCTCACGGGAATGGAAAGAGGACGATGTCGTGGAGCTTGAGTTCCCGATGGGCATCAGGACCGGCAAATGGTATGAGAACTCAATATCCGTGGAACGCGGACCGCTCGTATATGCTCTTGAGATAGAGGAAGAATGGGTGAAGAAAGACAATTCGGCCGACCCTATGAGAGGCGAATTCTACTATGAGGTGTATCCCAAGACCGCGTGGAACTACGGTCTCGTCGAATTCGACAACGCGGACGAGGCGTTCGAGGTCTGCGTCGATGAGGAGAAACTCCGCTCCGACTGGTACTGGAATCTAGAATCCGCACCCATTGTGCTGAAGGCCAAGGCCAAGAAGATACCGGCCTGGCAGCTGTACAACGGTATGGCAGGTCCGGTGCCTTACAGCAAGATGTACGGCAATCCGGCCTGTGCCGGGCAGGAGGAGACCATCCGCCTGATTCCGTACGGCTGCACGACATTGAGGATATCCGAATTCCCCGTCATATTCAGGAAATAGCATTCCCTGACTACAATCGGAATCGAAGACATAACCAAATAATCAACAATAAACTGTTAACCTAAGTGAATTATGGTGAAGAAGTTATTTTCAGTCTCTCTGTTGCTGGCGGTGCTGCTGTCCCTTGGGGGATTTGCACCGGCTTTCGCGCAGCAGAAAGACCTCATCAGAGTGACCGGCGTCATAACCGGAGATGACGGAGAACCGCTTATCGGAGCGGCCGTCTATGCGGAGAACAGCCGCTCGGACGGTGTCGTGACCGATGTGGACGGTGAGTTCTCCATCACCGTGCCGAAAGGGACGATTCTCGTGTTCGCCTACCTCGGCTATAACGAGGAGCGGCTTCGTGCCGTTCCGCAGATGTCCGTCGTGCTCAAGGCGGACTCAATGAGACTCAGTGAATCCGTATCCATCGGTTACACGAAACAGAACCTGAGGGACATCTCGGCGTCTGTGGCGAAAATCGATATGGATGCGATAGAGAACACCCAGTCCGTATCCCTCGTCAATATGCTCGCCGGTCAGGCCGCCGGTCTCCAGACCGTGATGAGAAGCGGCGTACCGGGTGCATCCAACTCCGGAATCGTGATTCGAGGCAACAATTCCCTGTCGTCATCCAACGACATCACGGGCATAAGCAACCCTCTCTACATCATCGACGGCATCCCGATGGCGCTTCAGGATTTTGCCGGCTACAATGTCACCGACAACGACTTCCTCTCCACTCTCAACCCTCAGGACATCCAGTCCATCGACATCCTCAAGGATGCCGCGGCGACCGCCATCTACGGCTCCAGAGGTGCGAACGGCGTTGTCATCATCACGACACGCAAGGGTACGAGCGGCGCTCCCCGCGTCACGGCGCGCGCCAGCTACGGTATAATAACGAAGCCGTCCAAACTTGCCGTCTATCTCGGCAACGAGGAGCGTGAAGCCAAAATCGGGATGATAGAGACCACCCTGAAAAACCTGTTCGGAGACGAGGAGTGGTTCGACATCCGTTCCGCGGCGGCCGTGGAGATTATGGGCCACACCCTTCCGGCTGTCCTCACCGACAAGTACAATCCGGCATTCAACAATGCCTACGACTATCAGGAGATGTTCTACCGGAACGGCTCCACGCAGAACTACGACCTCTCGATGGAGGGCGGCAACAACAGCAACTCCTACCGCATCAGCCTCGGGCATTACCGCGAGACAGGCGTGCTCGTCGGCTACGGTGTACAGAGGACCAACCTCAACACCAGCCTTGTGACAGACCTGAACAAACATCTGCACAACGAGTTCGTGATGAGGTACACCTACCTCGACCGCAAGGGAGGTCTCAACGATCTGATGAAGGCTACTCCTACCTCCCCGACCGAACTCCCTTCATCACTGTTCTACCGTTCGGATGAGGAGCTCAGGATGTTGAGCGGACAGCTCGGCGACGCCTACAACAAGAACAGGACACACTCCGTTTCCGTCGGAGAGACACTCAGAGTGAAGTTTTTCGAAGATCTCACCTGGGACAATCAGGTGTCTATGATTCTCGACTACGGCAAGCGCGACTATTTCCTCCCGTCAGTGGCGAGGGAAGACGGACGCAGCGTGGCGCACTCCTCAGCCAGCGTCACCACCACATTCAACGCAAACTCAGTGCTCAACTACAACCACGCATTCGGCCGCAACGGAGACCACGGCGTCGTGGGACTGCTGGGAGTGGAGATGAATATGAACAACCTCAATCAGCTCCGTGCGGAAGCCGAAGACGGTATGTCCGACTACCTCAAGGTGATTCAGGGATACAAGAAAGAGAACACCTATGCCTATTCGGACATAGTGCAGTCCAATATGTTCTCCGTGTTCGCGATGGCATCCTACGGCTACAAGAACAACCGCTACAAGATCGAGGGCGTGTTCCGCCGCGACGCTTCATCCCGCTTCGGAGCGAACAACAAATGGGCTAACTTCCCGTCCGTCAAGGCGCACTGGGCATTCTCCGAGGAGCCGTGGATGAAGGCCACCAAGAAATGGATGGACTTCGGAAAGGTCAGAATCTCGTTCGGTACTTCGGGAGAAATCTATTACGACCCGCTTCTCCAGTACAACTCCCTCGTGGCTCTCGGCTCAATCACCGGAGGACTCGGGTATATGTACAGCGACAAGATGGACATCAAGACCTACAACGGCAAGCTTTCCCTCATCGCGGACTTCGACAAGATCGCCAACAAGGATCTCTCGTGGAGCCGCACCAAGGAAATCAACTACGGTCTTGACCTCGAATTCTTCAACCACAGGCTCTACCTCACGGGCGACATCTACTCCAAGTATATGTCAGACCTCGTCTATACATCCGAACTCCCGTCCTACGTTGGCTATAACAAGCTGTCCTCCAACCTCGTGGATATGGTCAGCCATGGTTTCGAGCTTTCCCTCACCGGCTACCTCTTCCCGAGAACATCCAAGGTGCAGTGGGACTGGACGCTCAACCTCGCCAAGAACTCCACGAAAATCGCGAAGCTCGGCAACGGAGGGCGCGACTACATCAACACTTCCGGCTACTACGCATTCATAGAGGGAGCTCCGGCATTCCAGTACTATATGTATGAGTACCTCGGCACTCTCGACTACTACTCAGACCTCCCTGTCGATCCGTTCACCGGCGAGGCGCTCAAGTACAACGGCGCGGATGCCGGTCTGGCGAGAAATCTCCAGGGGCGCATCTTCCCGGGAATGCCAGTATTCGCCGACGTGAACGGTGACTACCGTATCGAGGGCTATGAAAGCGAAAACGATATGAAAGTCATCTCCGGCAAGACTCCGGAGCCTAAGGTGACGGGCGGTCTCAACACCACTTTCCGCTGGAACGGCATTTCACTCCGAATCAACACGTCGTTCGCATTCGGACACTACATCGTGAACAGCACCCTGCAGCAGCAGCTCTCACGCTTCGACGACGCGGCCGACTTCTACCAGTACGCGCTCTACAAGTTCGACGATTCGAAGTTCTGGAAAGCCCCTGGCGACGGTTCCTATTACCCGATGATCTATGTGAACTACTGGGAGGGCGGCGGAGCCCGTTCGTTCCGTATGTCGTCGATGTTCATCGAGCCGGGAGACTACTGGAGCCTCGACAATGTGACTCTCTCCTACGACCTCCCTCACAAGTGGATGGACAAAATCAAGATGAGAGGCATCAATGTCTATGTGACGGGGCAGAACCTCGCTATGTGGAAGCGCTCCTCCGTACTCGACCCGAGACTCGTCTCCCGCACCGGCTTCTACAACGGCTCCGGATATCCTATTTCCAAGACTATTGTCTTCGGGGTTCAACTTCAGTTCTAAATATTTAAAGATCACTAAGATGAAAAGATATATCCTTATAATGGCCCTGGCTCTTGTCTGCGCCTGCGGATGTTCCAAGTTTCTGGATCCGGAGCAGGTGGATCTCATCTACAACGAGGTGTTCTGGAAGACTCAGACCGACGCCGAAGTCGGATTGTCGGGCACATACGCCCTGTACAGGGGGCTTATGGCAAGCTGCGACAACTGGTACACCCGTGCGGACGCCACAACCGGATTCATACGCTGCGGATGGAACGGAGGCTCTTCCTCCTATCTCTACACCAACGGAGTCTATACCGACATCGCCAATCCGAGCAAGATGTGGGGCTCGCTGGAAGGCTACGCGGACTGGAGCAACTTCTACAAGGTCGTGGCCCAGGCCAATATGGTCATAAAGAAAATCGGCGAGATACCGGACAGCGAGTTCAAGGATGGTGAGAAGGACCGCATCCTCGGAGAGGCGTATTTCCTCCGTGCCCTGGTCTATTTCAACATTCTGCGCATCTGGGGCAACGCTCCGTACATCAGCGAGATGATCGAGTCCTCAAGTCAGGTCATCGACAGCGACCTCTCTCCTGTGGTCATCCCGCGCACCGATGACATAGTCATAGGACAGAATGTCCTCGCCGACGTGAACAAGGCCGTGGAACTGCTGAAGTTCAGCACTCCGGGAGCGGCCGGGTGGGGCGTCACCGCAGACAAGGGCGCGGCTCTTGCGCTATGCGGACACGCGAATATGTGGATGTATTTCCTCGCCAAGCGCGACAGGCTCTCCCAGCCGACCGAATATGTCAAGGCGGCTGTCACGGCGCTTGAGGACTTCCGCGACCACGGCAACCGCTCTTATGTCAAGTACACCGACCGGGCGTCGGTTCAGGCTATGTACAGGGGCGGCTCCACTGAGGCCGTGTTCGAACTGGCCATCTCCACCGACCAGAACGAGTCCTACCGCGCCGACAAGGCCGGTGTCACGGCTCGTACCTGCAAGATGGATTCGTTCGACGGAGACCCGATGAAGGACCGTTCCACCCAGATAGACTGGGTGCCTTACACCCAGAAAGCCAAGATGTATCCGGAGTATGACTTCAGCACAGGGAGCGGAGACATCCGTCCGAAGCTCTTTTTCGATGCCTGGGACTCCGAGTACAACGAGCCGGTCAACGACACCGGCGGCGCGGAGAACGACCGCACGAAAGTCACCTGGCTCACCAAGTATGCGATGTTCTCCGAGGACAAGGACAAGAAAATCGACGAATATGTGGCCTATTTCGCAGAAGCTGACATTCCTGTGTTCCGCTACACCGACATTATGCTCCTGCTGGCTGAAGCCTACACCAGGGACAAGCAGTACGGCAAGGCCACTCCGATAGTCAACGACATCCGCCACCGCGCCGGACTCGGCGACTACACGGGCGACACTGCCGGACTGGCTGACGAGATTATGCAGCAGAGAATCGCGGAACTGTTCGGCGAGGGACATCTCTACTTCGATATGGTCCGCAACAACTATTTCCCCAACGACCATCTTATGGCTCCGACGAGGTATAAGCAGGAGGGGTACTACTGGCCGGTAAGCTCATCCATTATGAAGATGAACCCGCTCATCAACCAGACTCCATACTGGGACGGAAAGACAAGATGGTAGTGTTCAACGGTTTAAAACTTACGGAAAGATGAAGAAATTTTTATCATATATAACTGTTCCCGGACTGCTCCTGCTGGCCGTGTCCTGCCGCACGGATGTCATCGGCGGCTCGATCAACGAGACCAACGAGTTCGATATGACCACCTACGAATGGCTGCTGGAGAACGAGACCACGACCGTGGTGGCGCAACTCTTCGAAAAGGCCGGCCTCAAGGATGCGATCAACGGGGAGGTGACCCTCATCAGCCCTTCGAAATATTCGGTCAACCGCTATGTCCGCAGGAGGAACTACGGTTTCCGCAACGGAGAGGAGGGGGCGAAGGAGTTCAAGATCGAAGACCTGACGGAGAAGGAGCTCGCCCAAATGGCGATGTACATTTATCCCGGGAAATGGGGACGCAACGACATACCTGCGGAGGGAGTGTATCTGACCTCCGTTGACGGCTCCCAGGAAATCCTCCTCACCCTCGACGAGACCAACACGGACCCGGGGTCGGCCTATGACGGAGGCAATGCCGCCGGAGCCGGCTTCCAGTACTCCAATTTCCTGCTCACCACGCCGAAACTCATCCACGTGCTCTTCAAGAGGGGGGCGAACTGGGAACTGACCTATCTCGAAAGGGCTACGCTCACTCCGGACAACGACGAGTGCGACCAGAGCTACAGGATGATGGTGTCCGATGTGCACACCAACACGGGCGTGGTACACATCCTCTACTGCGGTGACTCCAGCTACAACGAACATTTCTATTATCACAGTCTCTTCTTCTACGGGAAGCACACTGATGACAAATAAATCCAAAGGATATGATTATGAAAAATGCTATAAGGTTCTTCGCGGCAGCTCTCATCTCCGCCGCGGCGCTGACATCCTGTTTCAAGGAGCCACAGGTGCAGGGCTACATCGGTGAGGGAATCAGGCTTCAGGGTTCGGACACTATGTATGTCGCCATAGGCTCCAAGGTCGCTTCAAGTACGGCGTGGCTCGACAACTCCACCCGGCCGTGCAAGTTCAAGATCGAAAATGTCCGGGACGAGGACGGAAACCGCGTGGAGGGGTTTTTCAAGACTTTCCCGACAAGGCTCTGGGCGGCTCCCTACGACTATCTCACGGACAAGACCTGGGATGATGTGATGGCGAAGCTCACGGACGCCGACCTGACCCCGCTGATGATCAACGAGACAAATGGACAGCTCCGTGCGATGGAGTCCACCGGCAACATAGGGCTGAACGCCGGCGAAGTCTATCACGTGGACGTGAGCGTCTCCAATTCCAAAGGGTCTGTTTTCCTCAAGGATTACGCGATCCTGAAGATTGAGGCCGGCACAGGCGGAGAATCCGCAGTGGACTTCGAGCTCACCGACTTCGTCAACGGCATCTGCATCGTGGGTGTGGACGAGAAGGGTACACCTTCCAACACTTTCCCGTATTACGACCAGATCAACTCCTCCGCCACCAATTTCTCCACCCGCCGGGAAAACATCTACAAGGACAACGGCAAGGAGAAGAATATGGCCATAAGGAAACTGAGCGACGAGCCTGCGGTCGGAATCAAGATTTATATCAAGATGTACGACCAGTACGGAAAACTCTTCAACCCTGAGGAATACGCGACCTATTCGACGACGACCAGTTACATAGACTACGCCGTGAACCGCAAAAACCTGCCTCAGGTCGGGGAGAACTACAATGCATCCAAACCGAACAAGGCGCAGGAGGGACTCTTCCTGGAGTTCCCATATACTCCGTGGCCGGTGGGACTAACCTACTCCTACATCAGGGGCACCATCTACAAGGATTTCAGCAATCTCAGCTGGGAAAAACTCAAGGCGGACAATCAAGGCGGGAAAATCCCGTACAACGCCAAATGGCCGACGGACGACTACAATGGAGGCAAGAACGGCTGGTATGTGAGACTCAGGTCAAACGTGACATTCTATCAGCCGGGGACTTATGAGATTGTGGTAGTGGTGCCGTACACCACGGTGAAATAAGAGGCGTGCACCACATCTTTTCCTCCCATTTTCTAAAGACGGAAAACTCAGGAGGCTGACTGCAAAGGGGCTGACCAAAAAGTGATTTTGGCCAGCCTCTTTCGTTTGTCCAACCCCCAGTCACTGACGTGACAGCCCCACCGGGGCACTGGGGACCGTATTCCCCAGACCCCTTGAGTCGCTGCGCTCCGGATAAGTGATTTTG
>CAVHXU010000004.1:0-1811 GCA_963640185.1 Lachnospiraceae bacterium
CTCCGTATTCCTGCTGCGTGCCGCAGAGGAAGCCCGGCACGTCCACGAGAGTGACAAGCGGGATGTTGAAGGCATCGCAGAAGCGCACGAAACGGGCTGCCTTGCGGGACGCGTTGATGTCGAGCACGCCGGCGAGGATTTTCGGCTGGTTGGCCACTATCCCGACGGATTTGCCTCCCAGATGGGCGAAACCCACGATAATGTTCTTGGCCCAGGACCTGTGCACCTCCAGGAATTCTCCGTCATCGACGAGACTCCCGATCACGCCGTACATATCGTAGGCCTTGTTGGGGCTGTCCGGTATGATGTCGTTGAGCGCATTATCAATCCTGTTGTACGGGTCGTCCGTGGGGCGTTCAGGGGCCGTCTCGTGACAGTTGGACGGCAGGAAGCTCAGCAGTTTGCGGATGAGCGCGAGACCTTCCTCTTCGTTTTCCGCAGCGAAATGCGCCACACCGCTCTTGGCGGAATGCACGCTCGCTCCTCCAAGCTCTTCCTGGCTCACGACCTCTCCGGTGACGCTCTTGACGACGGCGGGGCCGGTCAGGAACATATAGGAAGTGTCGCGCACCATTATGTTGAAGTCCGTGAGTGCTGGGGAGTACACCGCTCCGCCCGCGCAGGGACCGAATATTCCGGAAATCTGCGGAATCACTCCTGAGGCGAGTATGTTCCTCTCGAAAATCTCTCCGTATCCCGCCAGAGCCGAAACACCCTCCTGGATGCGTGCTCCGCCGGAGTCGTTAAGCCCGATGAAAGGGGCTCCGTTGCGCACCGCCATATCCATCACCTTGCAGATTTTCTGCGCCATAGTCTCGGAAAGCGAACCTCCGGACACGGTGAAGTCCTGGGCGAACACATAGACCACCCTGCCGTCTATCGTGCCCTGCCCAGTCACCACTCCGTCGCCGTCGAAAAGGCTCTTGTCCATCCCGAAGTTGTGGCAGCGGTGGTGAACGAACATATCGTACTCTTCGAAGCTGCCCTCGTCCAGAAGCTTCGCAAGCCTTTCTCTTGCAGTGAGCTTGCCCTTGGCGTGCTGGGCTTCGATTCTTTTCTCCCCGCCGCCGGCCCGGGCGACGGCTCTCTTATCGACAAGTTCTCTGATCTTTTCTGTCTGAATGCTCATACCTTTGTCCGGATAGTTTCATAAAACGGCCAAAGTTACTCAATTTTTGCGGATTCTTGTTACTTTTGCCGTCTCTACGGGAAATTTATGGGGAAATGCGACAATATTGAAACCCGGCGGGTCTCTACGCCGGACGGACTATTCACCGGGGTGGACACGGGATGCGGCACTGTGCAGTTCCTGGGCATCACCTACGCCCGCTACAGGCGTTTCTGCCCTCCGGAAATCGTTGACTATCCCGAGTCCCCCGCCGAGGGCTGCGTAGAGGCCGGCCCGAATGCTTGCGCAGAGGCGGACGGCAAGGTCCGAACAGGATATGACGCGACTTCCTATGGCTGTGTCTGTCCGCAGGATCTGACGCACCTGAAGGAACTTCTCGGAGAGGATTCCGTGCCCGGGATGGAGGAGGGGAGGCTCTGCCTTTCCGTGACAGTCCCTTCCGGAGCAAGGGAAGCCGCCCTGCCGGTGATGGTGTGGATCCACGGAGGGTCTTATCTCACTGGCGGAAGCGAGGACGGGAGATACGACGTGTCGGAGATTGCGCTCGCGGGAAATGTGGTCGTGGTGAAGATTTCCTACAGGCTCGGCGCTTTCGGCTACCTGCGGAGACCGCAGATGGAGGCAGGCAATGTGGAGAACGCCCCACGGATGCTTGAAAGGCGGGGCGACGCAGGCTGCGGCA
>CAVHXU010000004.1:1857-65445 GCA_963640185.1 Lachnospiraceae bacterium
CGCAAATCCGGGTCTTGAAAGTCAGTGCGACGCCGGGCGCGGCACCGCAAATCCGGGTCTTGAAGACCAGAAAACAGCTCTGAAGTGGATTCAGAGGCATATCTCCTCTTTCGGAGGGGATCCCGGCAATGTGACTCTCTGGGGACAGTCGGCGGGGGCTCATTCCATCGCTTCGCTTATCGCGTCTGCAGACTCCCTGCAATGCTCCACAAATGTCCCGCTGTTCGGCGGTCAGGCCCTTTTCCACAAGGCGATACTCCAGTCTCCGCCGCTCGGGATAAGAATGAGTCCGCGCGACGCGGAGAGGCTATGTTCGCTTTTCCTGCACCGTCTTGCACGGCGTATGGAAAAGAGTCCGGTTGAATCTGACAGGACGGCGGCTCAGGCAAAAGCCGGCGGAAAGAAAGCGGATGAAACGGAGAGAATGTGGAGAATCGCGGAAACGGCTCCCGTGGAGGATCTGATTGCAGTGCAGACCTCGATGAAGAAGATGCATTTCGCCCTGCCTTTTATGCCGGTTCTTCCCGACTGTACCTCCTTCCCGAGGATGTCGTCGGGGGAGAAACAGGGGTGGGCTCGCTGCCGGCCGGAAGCCGCAGGCACGCCGTTCAGAGTGCTGCTGTACTGCAACAGGGATGATGCTTCCGTCTATGCCCGGAAGATTCTCGGGAGGACGCTCTATCGCACTCCTCTCGGCTCTCTGTTCACGAGAATCATCACTGCCGCCGTATTTGAGGCTCCGGCGGAAAAATATCTCCGTAAGATGCGGAAAAGTGGAGTCGAAGCGGCTCTGTGCCGTTTCTCCTGGCATCCGGCAGGCAGCGTTCTCGGATGTTGCCACAGCATAGAGCTTCCTTTCCTGCTCGGGCATCAGGAGGACTGGAGCCGTGCCGAGATGCTGCAGGGAATGACGGAGGCCGAATACCGGCACTACTCGACCGTATTCAAGACCCTGTGGACAGAATTCGCCCGCAGCGGGAAATTCCCTGCCGCGGGCGAAATATAGTTTCTGACACCCTCTGCGGATTATTCCGCGTCTTCGATAGGGCTCATATTGTGATAGACATTCTGTACGTCGTCATCTTCCTCAAGCTTCTCAAGAAGCTTGTCGATCTCGACTCTGTCTTCCGGAGCGACCTCCACCAGCTCGCCGTTGGGGATGCGCGTGAACTCGGCTGAGATGATTTCGTAGCCGTGATCCTCTATGTACTTCTGGATGGCGTTGAATGCGGTGTATTCGCCGTAGATGACAATCTCCTTCTCCTCGTCCTCATTCTCCTCCTCGAAGAGCTCGTCGACTCCGTAGTCGATAAGCTCAAGCTCAAGCTCATCGATGTCCACAGGCTTGTTCTCCTTGATGCGGAACATCGACTTGTGGTCGAAAAGGTATTCCACGCTGCCTGAGGTCCCGAGCGAACCGCCGAACTTGGTGAAGTAGGAGCGCACGTTCGCCACGGTCCTGTTGTTGTTGTCGGTGGCTGCTTCCACGAGGACTGCGATGCCGTGTGCGGCACGTCCCTCAAGCACCACCTCCTTGTAATCGGCCTGATCTTTCTCGGACGCCCTCTTTATGGCCCTTTCTATGTTGTCCTTGGGCATATTCTCCGACCTGGCAGTCTGGAGAAGCGCCCTCAGCCGCGGGTTGCCGGTGACATCTGCGCCGCCCTGCTTCACCGCGATGGTGATTTCCTTGCCTATCTTGGTGAAGGTCTTGGCCATATGGCCCCACCTCTTGAACTTTCTTTCCTTGCGGAACTCAAATGCTCTTCCCATATCCGATCAAATCTGCTTTTCTACTCTTCTGCCTGAGCCCTTGTGATATATTTGTCGATGTCATATCCCTCGATGGACTGCGGATACTTGTCCTTGATGCTCCTGTACAGAGCGACAGCCTCGTCTTTCTGTCCGAGCTGCTCAGCCGCGATGCCGGCCTTCAGAAGATAGCTTGCCGCGAAGACGTTGTCTGCTGTTTCTGCGGCAGCCTTGTAGGCCTTCAGCGCCTCCGCATATTTCTCAAGCCCCACGAAAGCGTCTCCCCGGCAGGCCTTGGCGCGCGCTGAAAGTATCGCGTCCTTGCCGTCGTATTTTCCGAGATAGCTGAGGGCGGACTCGTAATTCTTGAGCTGGAGCTCGCAGATGCCGGCGTAGAGATAGACTGCGCTGCCTCCCTTGGCACCGTAGTTTTCGATGATCTGCGCGAAACCGAGGTTGTTGCCGTCACCGTTGAGAGCGACTTCGTAGTCTCCGGAGCGGAAACTCGTCTCGGCCGGAACCATCTGCTCCTGAGCCTCCGCGACTTTAGGCTGATAGCCGAACTTGACGTAGCAGAATATCGCCACTCCGATCACTACGGCGGCACAGAGCACTCCTATGATGATCCTGCTGTTCTCCGAGAAGAAGAGTTCGGTCTTTGAAACTGCCGACGCAAGCTGCTCGGCATTTTCGTTTTTCTTGTTTTCCTTTGCCATTGTTATGTACTTTAATAATTATCTGAGGATAACCGGAAATCTGCGGTGAACGCCCCTCCGGTAATAGCGTGCAAAAATAGAAAAATTTGCTTTAACTCACAATTAATTTTAGAAAATGGTCCTTATCTTTGCATTCGCGGAGCGGACTTGTCTTCGCGAGCGAGAATATGCCGGTACTTGAGAAAATAGTCATAAACAATTTCAGGAACATCGAGCTGCAGGAGCTGGAGTTTTCCTCCAAGATCAACTGCATCAGCGGCAACAACGGCGAGGGGAAAACCAATCTTCTGGACGCGATCCATTATCTGTCGATGACCAAGAGCGCATTCGCCCCGAACGACCGCTACTGCTGCCGCACGGGATGCGACAGATTCTCCATTGCCGGCACATACAGGATGGAGAATTCGCTTTTGAGCCGCTTCAGCGTGCAGCTTGAGGAGGACGGCACGAAGAAGCTGCGCCGGGACGACAAGGCCTATCCCCGCATTTCGGCGCACATTGGAGTCCTGCCGGTCGTGATGGTCTCTCCGTCAGACACTTCGCTGGTCGCGGACTCGGGGGAGGAGAGACGGCGCTTCGTGAATGCCGTGCTGTCGCAGATGTCTCCGGAATATCTGTCTTCCCTGCAGCAGTACAACAGGATTCTGCTTCAGCGCAACCGCGCATTGAAGGAACCGTACCCGGACAGGGAGGTGATGGATGTCCTCGACTGCAGGCTCGCGTCGCTGGCCCGGCCGGTGTATGAGATGAGGAAGGAGTTCGCGCGGAGACTTCAGCCGATAGTGGAAAACCACTGCGCGGCCCTGTCCGGAGTGCCCTGCTCCGTCTCCATAGACTATCAGTCGGATCTCTCGCAGGGCGATCTGGCGGACACTCTCCGTGCGAACTACGAGCGCGACAGGGCGATGCGACACACGGGAAACGGCGTGCACCGCGACGATTTCGTGTTCGGCCTCGACGGCCTGCCCATACGCCATTGCGGCTCCCAGGGGCAGCAGAAGTCCTTTCTCGTGGCTCTGAAGTTCGCTCAGTATGAGATAATGAGAGAGAATTACGGCTTCCCGCCCATACTCCTTCTCGACGATGTGTTCGACAAACTGGATATGTCCAGGATAGCCAACCTGCTCCATCTGGTGGTGGAAAGCGATTTCGGACAGATATTCGTCACCGACAGCAACAAGGTGAGGATGGCTTCGATGGTCAATGAACTGACTGACGACCATTCATATTTCGAGGCTGTCGGCGGCACGTTCACCAGAAGCGGCATATAGGCTATGGCAGATTTTCTTACAGACGGATTCACTTCGGAAATGCTGAGAAAGCGGGACAGGTCAATGACGGATCCGCTCCGCCGCCGCAACTCCTCTCCGCTCGCCTCCATTGCCGATGATGTGCTTGCCAAGCTGCATCTGCAGTCCGGGTTGCGCCGTCAGGCCGTGCTGAATATGTGGAACACCGTGCTGGGCTCGCCGGAATGGACGGTCGCGGGAGACTATCGGGACTCCGTGCTGTACGTGACTATGTCGTCGTCGGTCGTGAGGACGCAGCTGTCTTTCCAGATAGACTACATACGCGCGGAGCTGAACCGGCGTCTCGGCGAGGACAGGATTTTCGTGTCGCTGTACGGCGGAGACGCCAGGGAGGCTGTAAAAAAGATAGTAATGAGATGAAAATAGTCGCAGACAGGAACATACCTTTTCTCGAAGGAGTATTCGAGCCTTACGCCGAGGTCTCCTATGTCGAGGGGAAGGAGATAGAGAGGAGTGACATCATCGATGCGGACGCCCTGATAATCAGGACACGCACCCGCTGCAACGCGGAACTTCTGGAAGGCACGCCCATAAAGATAATATCCACCGCCACCATCGGCACGGATCATATCGATCTGGATTATTGCAGGGAAAAGGGGATAATCGTCTATAACGCCGAGGGCTGCAATGCGGGAGGCGTGATGCAGTATGTGTTTTCCGCGCTTTACGGAGTGGCGGCCCGCAAGTCGATCCCTCTCGCCGGAGCCAATTTCGGGATAATAGGTGTCGGCCACGTGGGCTCCAAAGTGGAGATGATGGCGCGCCATCTGGGGTTCAACGTGCTGCTCTGCGACCCCCCGCGTGCCGCCGCCGAGGGACCGGAGAAATTCTGCACACTGGACCATCTTCTCGCTTCCTCGCAGATTGTCACCATGCACACTCCGCTCGACGCCACCACCAGACGGATGGCGGATGTGGATTTCTTCAGCAGGATGAGACCCGGCACCATCTTCATCAACGCTTCCCGGGGGGAGGTGGTGGACGATGCCGCCCTGATGGAGGCCATTCCCAAACTCGGAGCCTGTGTGATAGACACCTGGAACAACGAGCCCCACATCAACCGGGAACTCATCGACATGGTGGATATCGCGACTCCGCACATTGCGGGCTATTCCTATCAGGGCAAGCAGAACGGCACTGCGTCGGCGGTGAGGGCTGTGGCGCGCCGCTTCGGCATCGTGAGGCTGTACGATTTCTATCCGCAGTCCGACCATCCTGAGATGATTCCTCTGAAACTGGATCTGAGCGGCAAGTCGCAGGGGGAGATCGCGGCCATATTCCAGTACAATTACCCCATTTTCACAGACGACTTCCGTTTCAGGATGCTGCCGAACAATTTTGAGAAAATGCGTTCGGAGTATTCCTACCGCAGGGAGATAACCATTTAACACTCAATTATCTGTATTATGAGCAAGTTTAGTGACAAGGATTTGGCGCAGTTCCGGGAGAGAGGAATCGGCGCCGGGGATGTCGAGTCTCAGCTGGCGAGATTCCGGACAGGTTTCCCGTGGATGAAAATCAAGGCTCCGGCAACTGTGGGCAACGGCATCTGCGCCCTCGGCAAGGAGGAGACTGCTACCGCGCTGAACTGTTTCGAGACGTCGGAGGTAAAGGGCAGGGCCAAATTCGTCCCCGCCTCGGGCGCCGCTTCCAGAATGTTCAAGAGCCTGTTTTCGGACTTGGCGAAGATTGAGGAGGGAGAGTCCCTGCCGGACAATTCCGTGGGACTTAATTTCGCATCTTCGATAAAGCAGTTCGCATTCTACACCGAGGAGGATTTTGCCGGTTGCTCCGCGCCTGAGGACTATATGGCCAGGACACTGCTTGAGCCGGGTCTCGGATACGGTACCAAGCCCAAAGCGGTGCTGAAGTTCCACCGTTACGATGACGAGGTGCGCACCGCCCTTGCCGAGCATCTGGTGGAAGCGGCCGAGTATATGACCGGAAGTGACGGAGTGGCAAAGGTCGTGGTGAGCATCTCCCCAGAGCACAAGCCCCTGTTCGAACAGGCGATACGGGAAGTGCTTCCGGAATATGAGAAGCGTTACGCTGTCCGTTACGACATCTCTCTCGTCTATCAGGACAAGGCGACCGACACCATAGCGGTCACTCCGGACAATGAGCCTTTCCGGCTTGAGGACGGCTCCGTGCTTTTCCGTCCGGCGGGTCACGGGGCGCTTATCCGCAATCTGTCCGAGGTGGACGCCGAACTGGTTTCCGTCAAGAACATAGACAATGTCTGCGTGCAGCGGATGCACCCGGAGACCGTTCTCTGGAAAAAGATACTGATGGGACGGGCCCTTGAACTGAGGGACAGGATTTTCGGCTATCTGGAGGAACTGGACGCCGTCACCGGAGTGCAGGTGGCAAGCTGTATGCCTCCTTTCATTCCGTCCCTGTGCAACGAGCGGTATGAGGAGGCCTATATGTCCGATGAATGCCGCTCTCTCTGCGACGACATAGAGGAATTCCTCGCCAGTGAACTCTGCATCACGATTCCGCGTGTGGGAGGCTGCCGGGAGAGGGTGGAGGCAATCCGCAGGAAACTGGACCGCCCGATAAGGGTGTGCGGAGTGGTCCGCAATCAGGGTGAGCCCGGCGGCGGGCCGTTCATCGTGGAGAACTCCGACGGCTCGACATCCCTCCAGATTCTGGAGTCAGTGCAGATCAATCCCGATGACCCGACCGCTGCCGGGGCACTTGCCGCCTCGACTCATTTCAATCCTGTGGACATCGTGTGCCTCATCCGCAACTACAAGGGAGAAAAATTCCGTCTTCAAGATTATGTCGATGCTGAAGCCGGATTCATTTCCTCCAAGAGCTTCCAGGGCCGTGAACTGAAGGCACTTGAGCTTCCCGGACTATGGAACGGCGCGATGAGCGAGTGGAACACTCTGTTTGTGGAGGTGCCTCTGAGCACATTCAATCCGGTGAAGACCGTGATGGATCTGCTGCGCCCCGCCCATCAGAATCAGTTTATTTTATGAACTGTTCGCGCAGCCGCAGCACGGTATCGTCGGCATTGCTGCCGTGAGCCCCGAAATAGAACTTGATCTTCGGCTCTGTGCCTGAAGGACGCACGGACACCACATCCCCCCGTTCATTGAAGAACTGCAGGACATTGGATGCCGGAAGTCCGGTCTTCCGGCTGTCCAGATAGTCGATTACTTTCACCACCGGTGAGCCTGCAAGCTCCTTCGGAGGAGTCTGACGGTATTCCGCCATTATAGACGCGATCTCCTCGGCTCCTGTCTTTCCCTTGCGAACAAGGGAAGCCAGAGTCTCCCTGTAATAGCCGTATTCCGCATAGATGTCCTGAAGCAGCTGATACAGGGTCTTGCCCTGATCGGCAGCCCAGGCAGCGCATTCCGCAATCGCGGCGCAGCTCACCGGGGCATCCTTGTCGCGGACGAATTCGCCGAGATTGAAACCGTAGCTCTCCTCGCCGCCGCAGATGAATTCCTCCCTGCCCTCGTGGCGTCTGACCACGTCGGCGATATACTTGAAGCCTGTCAGCACATTGTACAGATTGACTCCATAGCTGTCGCAGATGGCGCGGATGAGCTCAGTGGTGACTATGGTCTTGACGCAGTATTTCGACGCATCGAGCTTTCCGAGCTCTTTCCAGCGCCGGAGAATGTACCAGGTGAGGATGGAGCCGGTCTGGTTGCCGTTGAGCAGCACCATCCTGCCGTCATTGTCCCTCACGGCTATCCCTTCGCGGTCGGCGTCGGGATCGGTGGCAAGCACCAGATCCGCTCCCTCCCTGTCCGCTGCGGCCACGGCCATTGCGAGCGCGGCTCCCTCCTCGGGGTTGGGCGACGGCACGGTGGGGAAGTCCCCGTCGCTGATGTCCTGCTCGGGCACGTGGATTATGTTTTCAAATCCCAGCTTTTTGAGGATGGCGGGCACAATCCTGACTCCGGAGCCGTGGAGAGGAGTATAGACGATTTTCATGTCCCTGTGCCGCGCCACCGATTCGGGGCTGAGCATAAGCGACAGGACATCAGTCATATAGGCATCGTCGATGTCCTTGCCCATCTGCTCTATGAAGCCGCTGTCCTCTCCTCTGTCGAATCTGACCTGAGAAGGGTCGTTGATGGTATTTACGCAGGCGACAATTTCCTTGTCAACGGGAGAGATTATCTGCGCCCCGTCGCTCCAGAAAACCTTGTAGCCGTTGTATTCCTTGGGGTTGTGGGACGCCGTGATCATCACTCCCGCCGTGGCTTTCTTCTTCCTGACGGAGTAGCTGAGCAGCGCGATCGGACGTATGTTCTCGAAAATGAAAACGTTGATGCCGTTGGCGGACAGCACGTCTGCGGTGATTCTGGCGAATTCCTTGCTGTTGTTGCGCGAGTCGTATGAGATGCATACGCTGTGGCTTTCTCCCGGCACGTTCTTCAGAATGTAGTCTGCAAGCCCCTGTGTCGCCATCCCGACGGTATAGCGGTTCATCCTGTTGGTGCCGACGCCCATCAGTCCGCGCATCCCGCCCGTGCCGAACTCAAGCCTGCGGTAGAATGCGTCCTCAAACCCTGCGGGGTCGTTGTTGCGCAGTTCGATGATCTGACATTTTGTCTTGGTGTCAAAATTCCCTTTAAGCCAGGATTCTGCTGTTTCAATGTAACTCATATCTTCATTTTCCTTTACCGGCAGTGCTCAGCCGTTATTCCCGGCAAAAGTACTAAATTTGCGTCAGTATGCAAAAACTGTCAGACTTTATTGCCGGACATATAGGGGACGATCCGGCGCGTCTCGCCCTGAACAGGGACAGATTTCCGGGAGTCGATGTGGCGCTGGCCGCTGAGACTCTGCTGAGCCGTGAAAAGATCCGCCGCAAATTGCCGGACTGGTATGCGGAGAGGGGGCTTGTGCTGCCGTCGTCTCTGTCGGCCGAGCAGTGCAGTAGCGGGGAAACGGCCGCATATAAGGCGGCTCTTGTGAAAAGGCTTTGCGGGGAATCGTCCGGAGGCGGGTGCGTTCCTCTCAGGATAGCGGATCTCACCGGAGGGCTCGGCGCGGATGCGGCCGCGTTTTCCAAGGTGGCGTCCGAGGTGCTGTACAATGAGATGAACCCGCTTCTGTGCGAGGCTGCAAGGTTCAATTTCGGGCTTCTGGGCATTGCCAACTGCCGCTTTTCCAACTGCAGGGTGGAGCCGGGGAACGTGGCCGGGATTCTGGACGGGTTTCAGCCTTCGGTGATTTTCCTCGATCCCGCACGGAGATCCGCCGCCGGCCGGAAACTCTTTCTGCCCGAGGACTGCTCGCCGGATGTCACCGTGCTGAAAGACGAGCTTCTGGCCCTCGCACCGACTGTTTTGGTGAAGCTTTCTCCGATGGCGGACATCACCATGCTGCTGCACCGACTTGGGAACAGCTGCAGTGAAATGCATATTGTGGGGACGGCGACGGAGTGCAAGGAGCTCCTGGCGGTGATGCGCAGAGGTTTTTCGGGGGAGTGCAGTATCATAACGGGCGGTTTCTCCTTTCTGATGTCGGAGGAGAGGACGGCCGTGCCTGTGCTGGCGGAGAGTTTGCCGGAGAGGGGGGATTGGCTGCTTGAGCCGGGGAAATCGATGATGAAAGCCTCTCCGTTCAATGTTCTGAGTTCACGCTATGCTCTGGAGATGATGGGCCGGTCCACACACGTTTTTCTGGAACACCCGGCCGTGGCGGACGGGCAGGCGTGGGCGGGCTCCCGGAGTGCCGGATTCCCGTCAGAGTGTTTCCGCCGCTATGAAGTGATTGAATGCGAAGCGCTCAACAGCCGCAGCATAAGGGCGTTCGGCCGCAGGTATCCCCGTGCGGAGGCGGTCGCCCGCAACGTGCATGTCTCAAGCGAGGATTTTGTCAGGAGGCTGGGCTGTTCCCAGGGTTCAGAGTATAGGATTTTCGCCCTGCGGCACGATGCCTCCGGCTCAGACCTCATCGTCGCCTGCCGTGCTTCGGGCCAATAGATCGGGCCTCAGTCTTCTGGTTCTCTCAAGAGCCTGCTCGTCCTGCCAGGCCTGTATCTTTTTGGGGTCTCCGCAGAGGAGAATGTCCGGCACTTTCCATCCGTTGAATTCGACGGGTCTGGTGTAGATCGGAGGGGAGAGCAGGTCATCCTGAAAGCAGTCGCTCAGGGCGGAGGTCTCATCGCTGATGGCCCCCGGTATGAGCCTCACTATGGCGTCCGTGAGAATCGCCGCCGGCAGCTCGCCCCCGCTCAGCACATAGTCTCCGACGGAAATCTCCCGGGTGATCAGATGTTCCCGGATGCGCTGGTCAATGCCCTTGTAGTGTCCGCAGAGCAGAATGATGTTCTCCTTCAGAGACAACTCGTTGGCTATCGGCTGATTGAGGATCTCGCCGTCGGGGGAGAGATAGATTATCTCATCGTAGTCCCTTTCGGCTTTCAGCTCCTCGAGCATCTTATAGACCGGCTCCACCATCAGCACCATTCCGGCGTCCGGACCGTAATTGTAGTCGTCCACCTGCAGGTGGCGTCCCTTTCCGTATTTGCGGAGGTTGTGTATATGTATGTCCACTATGCTTTTTGCCTTGGCTCTGCCCACAATCGAGTGATTGAGGGGGCTTTCCAGAAGTTCCGGCACAACGGTGACAATGTCTATTCTCATCTTCGGGGCATCTTTTGCGTCTGCAAAAATAGTATTTTTTATGCAAAAAGTCTTATATTTGCGGTTTGTACGGATATGTGCGTACATCCAAGTGAAACATTAAACTCGATCTGTTATGAGTGAAGAGATTATTCCTGAAGTCAAGCCTTCAGACGTAGTGGATGATCCGGAAAGGAAAGACTCCGTTCCGGAATCTGAGCCAGAGAAAGCCGGGGAAGAGACTGCAGAGGCGGCAGAAGCCGTTCCTGTGGAAAATGTAGCGTCCGATGGAGAGGCCGGGACTGTTGAAACAGTTGAAACTGCCGCACCTGCGGAGGCGGAGGAGGCTTCAGGTGAAACGGAGCCGGCTGCAGAGCCCGTGCGCGAGGAGGTGAATTATTCGGACAAGTCATTGTCCGAGCTGGTCAAGGCTATGGGGGAAGTGCTTTCAAGCGAGGTGAGCGCGGCTTTGTCCAAGGAAGTGGAGTCGCTCAAGTCCGCCTTCTACAAGAGACTGAAGAAAGAGAAGGAGGAGATGCTCACTGCGAAGGAAAACGCGGCAAAGACTCTGGAAGAAATCGAGAATCCGTTCTCGGCGCTTGAGGAGGGTTTCAAGGATCTCTACGCACAATATAAGAAAGAGCGCGCTGAATACAACGCGAAGCTGGATGCCGAGCGGGAGCACAATCTCGAACTGAAGAAGCAGGTCATCGAGGACCTCAAGGCACTCCTTGAGAAACAGGAGGACATCAATGCCACATTCCCGGCGTTCCGCGAGATTCAGAACCGCTGGAGGGAGATAGGCCCCGTGCCTGCGACGGCATTCCGCAATCTGAACGAGACATATCAGCTCTATGTGGAGCAATTCTACGATATGGTCCAGATCAACCGCGAACTCCGCGACCTGGACTTCCGCAAGAATCTCGAAGTCAAGGAGAAATTCTGCGAGATGGCTGAGAAGCTTGCCGAGAACGAGAACATCGTGAATGCCTTCAATGAACTCCAGAAGCTCCACGCGCAGTGGAAGGAGTTCGGTCCCGTCGCCAAAGAATACCGCGATGACATCTGGAACCGCTTCAAGGTCGCCACATCCGTCATCAACAAGAAATATCAGGCCTATTACGAGGACCAGAAGGTGAAGCAGGGAGAGAATCTGGTGAAGAAACAGGCTCTGTGCGAGAAGGTCGAAGCCATAGCGGAGCAGGAAATCGCAGGGGTCGGGGAGTGGAACAGGCTTTCCAGGGAGATTGAGGACATCCAGAAGGAATGGCGCTCCATAGGATTCGCCTCCAAAAAGGAGAACCAGAAGATCTATGACCGTTTCAGAGCCGCCTGCGACAAGTTCTACACCCGCAAGAGAGAGTTCTATTCCGGAGTCAAGGACTCGATGAATGACAATCTGGACAAGAAAATCAGCATCTGCGAGGCTGCCGAGGCTCTAAAGTCAAGCACCGAGTGGAAAAAGACCACGGAGCAGTTCATTGCGCTCCAGAAGCAGTGGAAGGAAATCGGAGCTGTGCCGCGCAAGAAGTCGGAGCAGCTCTGGAAGAGATTCCGTGCCGCCGCCGACGAATTTTTCAGCGAGAGGGACAAGAACAGTCTCAAGTCGGGCAACGATTTCTATGCGAATCTGAAGGCCAAGCAGGCTCTCATAAAGGAAATAGAGGCATACGAGCCGGCCGGTGCGGAAGAGGACGCGCAGGCCTGCGAGGCATTCCGTCAGAGATGGAACGCCATCGGCTTCGTTCCGTTCAAGGACAAGACCAGAATCACGGACGCCTATCAGAATGCCGTTGCGGCCAAATTCCCTGACGTGCAGCAGCGCCGTCCGGCAAGGGGGCAGGCTCACCGTTCCGAGAAGGATATTCTGATTTCCAAATTCACTCAGCTGGAGCAGAATATCGCCACCTATGAAAACAATATCGGTTTCTTCGCGGCAAGCAAGAATTCTGAAGCACTGGTAAAGCAGATGCAGGAGAGAATCGATTCCGCCAAGGCAGAACTCAACGAACTGGCATCGCGTATCAGAAGTCTTCAGGAGTCTGAGCGCAACGAATAAATTACCGACGGATTAAAATGGCAAATTCACAGACTAAAAACACCATCATAGGATTTGTGCTGATCGGGCTGATAATGTTCGGCTTCACTTGGTATCAGTCCAAACAGTACAACAAGCAGCTAGAATATCAGCAGGTTCAGGATTCGATAGCGAAAGCGAGGCGGGATTCGCTCAACGCCATAGCCATTGCAGGCGACTCCGCTTCGGCAATGCCCGGAGCCGGCATAATCCCGGTCCAGCCGCTTCAGATTCCCAAGCCGGCATATCGCGACGCCAATCTCCACATTGCCCGCGAAGCCGCCGACACCGTAGTCACCCTCCGCAACGACAAGCTCGAAATCGCATTTACGACGAGGGGCGCGCAGCCGTATTCGGTCAGGATTCTCGATTATTACTGCTACGACAGCACAGACCTCTATCTGGTCCCTCCGAAACACAGCCGCTACAACGTAAGCGTGTATGCCGGCGAGAACATCAGCACCGGAGACTTCACGTTCAACCTGGCGGAACTCACCGATTCGAGCGTGGTGATGAGGCTTCCCTTTTCCAACGGAGGCTACATAGAAGAGAAATACGAGCTGACTCCGGGCAGCTACATGGTCCGGAACAATCTCTCGTTCGTGAATATGGGCTCTCTGATGCCCAACAAGATACGCTCGTTCGACATAGACTGGGACCTGATAGTCCCGCGTCTGGAGAAGGGCTACAAGAATGAGAAGCAGTATTCCAAGCTGGACTACTATTTCAGCGGCGAGAAGAGGCCGGAGGAAATCGCCAAGGGCCGCGATGCGGACAAGAGAGTGGATGCGAAGCTGGAGTGGTTCGCAGTGCAGCAGCAGTTCTTCTCGGCGATTATGACCGCACCTCAGCAGTTCTCATCGGCCGATTTCTCCCTCAAGTTCTTCGATGTCGATGACGAGTCCCGCAGTCTGATGGCCTCCAAGGCGAAGCTCAGATGTGAACTCGCTGATGCAGAGGATGGTACGAGGACCGTTCCGTTCGAATTCTATTTCGGCCCTAACCACTATCAGACTCTCAAGTCGTATGACAGGAAGTATGAGAAAATCATCCCTCTCGGCGGATGGCTCGTAGGCTGGATCTCCAGATTCATCATCATCCCCTGCTTCAACTTTCTGGGCAAGTTCATTCATAACTACGGTGTCATCATCCTGATTATGACCATCCTGCTCAAGATCGTGATATCTCCGCTCACCATCAAGTCCTATATGTCTTCGGCGAAGATGTCGGCGATAAAGCCCGAGGTGGACAAGCTGAACGAGAAGTATCCGAAGCCTGAGGATGCCATGAAAAAACAGCAGGCCACTATGGATCTGTATTCCAGGGCCGGCATCAAGCCGCTCGGAGGCTGTCTGCCGATGCTGCTGCAGTTCCCAATACTGTGGGCTATGTTCCGTTTCTTCCCGGCATCCATCGAGTTGAGACAGAAGTCTTTCCTCTGGGCTGACGACCTCTCGGCCTACGATTCCATACTGGATCTGGGCTTCAACATCCCGCTGTACGGAGACCACGTTTCGCTGTTCGCCCTGCTGATGGCCGTCACGATGTTCATCTATTCCAAGATGACCTCGTCGCAGATGTCCAACGACCCGCAGATGGCCGGGATGAAGTTTATGACGGTGTGGCTGATGCCAATAATGATGCTGTTCATCTGCAACAACCTGTCATCCGGTCTGTCGTACTACTATTTCCTGTCCAATCTCATCACGATGCTTCAGACATTCATCATCAAGAAATGGTTCGTGAAGCCGGAGAAGATCCTCGCTCAGATAGAGGCGTCCAAGGGAAAGCCGAAGCAGAAGTCCAAATGGCAGCTGAGGCTGGAACAGATGCAGAAACAGCAGGAGCAGATGATGAAACAGCAGCAAAAACGCAGATAAATGTCAAGCATTGCCGACAATCTGTTGAAAGTGAAAGGAAATCTGCCATCCGACGTCTGTCTGGTGGCAGTTTCTAAATTTCATCCGCTTGAAGCCGTTCTGGAGGCTTATGCGGCCGGGCAGCGGGTTTTCGGGGAGAGCCGTCCGCAGGAGCTGGCGGCCAAGCAGAGTGCCGTGGCTGCGCTTCATCTTTCCGAGCCGATCCGCTGGCACTTCATAGGTCATCTCCAGACAAACAAGTTGAAACTGGTGCTGCCTTATGCCTCGATGGTGGAGTCTGTTGACTCCGTGGAACTGTTGACGGCCATAGAACGCTGGGCGGCGGCGCATCCTGGATCCTGCAGGGATAAAGTCAATGTACTTCTGGAAATTCACATCGCAACGGAGCAGAGCAAGCAGGGATTCACTCCTGAGGAGGCTTCGGCACTTCTCACAGGTCCCGCCCTCTGGCCGCACATCCGTTTCTGCGGGCTGATGGGTATGGCCACATTTACAGATGACAAGGATGTTATCCGGTCTGATTTTCAGAAACTTACATCTCTCTTTGCCGCGCTGTCCCCGAGGAGGGGGGAGTGCCCCAACCTCACGGAAGATTTCCGGGAAATGTCGTTCGGAATGTCGGAGGATTATCCGATAGCCGTGGAGATGGGGGCGACGATGGTGCGCATCGGCACCGCCATATTCGGGACTCGAAGCCTCACTGCCTCTGTTCTTTGATGCTTTGTATCATCGATTCGGCTATAGCATCGCTTGCGCCGCCGCCTCCGAGACTTCGGCGGATCTCGGCGTAGTCGGAGAGCATCCTGTGTCTGTATGCCTCGTCCTCTATCAGTCTGCGAACCTCCGCGACAAGAGCCTCCGGGTTGCAGTCATTCTGGATGAACTCTCTGAATGCGAGGCGGTCCAGGCACAGGTTGCCGAGGCTTATGTACCTGACCTTGACTATGAGTTTCGCGATGGCGTAGGTCAGGCTGCTTCCCATTATGAATCCTACCGCCTGCGGCGTGCCGAGCAGCACTGTTTCGAGTGAGGCCGTACCTGAGTTCACGACGGCCGCTTCCGCCTGGCGGACAATCGACCGTGTCTGCCCGAACATTACGCGGATGTATTCCTGACCCCGGAGATAGGGGAGATAGTCGTCAGCGCTCCGACCAGGCGCGCCCGCTATGAGAAACTGCCAGTCCCGGTACTGGGGCAGGGCGTGCATCCTGTCCGCAAATGCCGTCAGCACAGGCATCATAGTGCTGATTTCCCCTTTTCTCGACCCTGCGAGCAGGGCGATTATCGGCCTGTCCGGAAGATTGCAGCGCGAGAGGAACTCCTCCCGCGTCTCCCGCATGGCCACGGAGCCGTCCACCTCTTCCACAAGCGGATTGCCCTTATAGACAAACGGCACTCCCTTGCTGCGGAAGTAGGGAATCTCGAACGGAAAGACTATGTAGAGACGGTCGACGTATTCCTTGAGCTTGCGCAGCCGCCCCTCCCGGGAAGCCCAGACTTTCGGGGCGATGTAGTAGAATACCTTGAAACCCCGCTTGTGGGCGAATTCCGCGATTCTCAGATTGAAGCCCGGATAGTCTATGAGGATTATGCAGTCGGGGGCGAAGGTGAGTATGTCTTTCTTGCAGTCGCTGATGTTGCGAAGCAGTTTGCCGGCTTTCCGGAGCACCTCCACGAAGCCCATCACCGCGCCGTCCCTGTAGTGGCGGACAAGTCCGCCATCCTTGGTTCCCTCCGCCTCGGGGGCGGAATGTTCAGAGAAGACCCTCGCCATCAGGTCTCCGCCCCAGAAACGGATAACTGCGCCGGGGTCCCGCCTGTACAGACTCTCCATAAGCCGGGAGCCGTGCAGCTCACCGGACGCTTCTCCCGCTATGATGTAGTATCTCATTGGTCCGCAGGGATTTACAGATAATCTTGAAGAACCTTCAGCTGGGCATAGTCAGTGCTGTCCACGGTGTGCGGAACGATGGAGACATAGCCCTGATTTACAAGCAGATGGTCTGCAATGTCGGTGTTGTCCTCTTCGGAAACGTCGTAGCCGCTCATATAGAAGAGCCGCTCACCCTCCTTTTCCTGTTCCCTTTCCTTGAATTCCTGATACCAGCGGGTGTGCCCCATATTGGCGGCGCGGATTCCCCTGATCCTGTCTGCCGGCAGGGAAGGGAAATTGATGTTGTAATATGTTTTCGAGGGGTTGACCGGTATCTTGAGAAGTTTGTCGATTATGGACGGGAGCAGTTTTTCTATGGCGCTCAGGTCAGCGTCCGGATTGTGGTCGCAGATGGATACTCCGATCCCGAGAATGTGGTTTACGGCGGCTTCGGCGGCCGCTCCGAGCGTTCCCGAATAGCCGGCGTTGGCGGCGGTGTTGGCTCCGTGGTTTATGCCGGAAACCACCAGATCAGGCACGCTGTCGAGTACATTGGTGCTGAGGGCGAATTTAACGCAGCTGGCAGGTGTGGCGTCGAGACTTGTCCATCTCGCGCCCCGGCAGGGACAGTCCTCTCCGCTCAATTCTCTGAAAATGATTTTTTCGGCGCTGAGAGACACGGCCATAGACATCCCCGACTGGGCGGTTTCGGGCGCTATGACCGTCACGTTGCCGAATTGTTGCATAATCTGAGTCAAGACCCTGATTCCATTGGACCGGTATCCGTCGTCATTCGTAATCAGAATATTCATAATGAATCCCGTTTCAAATCCTGCAAATTTACCTCTTTTTTATCCATTGCCCAACCAAATTCAGCATTTTGTTCAGCGGATTGGGGAGGCTCTCAATGCAGCGTGAAACGGAGTCCGAGCCTTATGCTGAAATTGAAGGGACGCTCGCTGTAGATGCAGTTCACCGGGGAGCCGTTGCGGAAATAATAGGCGGCTCCGGGTTCGACATAGATTCCGGCTATCCTGCTGAAATCGTACTGCGCTCCCGCATAGGCATTGACCGACCACTGGAGGGGGTTCACCCTGATGCTTCCGTTTTCCGATGCTGTTTTCCTGCCGTCAACGCGGTAGTCGGTCACCGTTTTTCCCGCGACACATTTCTGCATCTGTCCTCCCGCTGAGGCATATAGGCTGAATCTTCTGAATCTGAGGAAGTCATACCGGAGGCTCAGCGGCACTCCGAGATAGTGGAGCGTCTGCCGTATGTCGTAGCCGGATGACTCCGTGCCGGAGGACAGGTCTGAAATGAGGCAGGAGTATGTCAGTCCGCTCTCAAGAGAAAGCCGGTCCGTGAAAGCGTAGGCTACGCTGAGCCCGACCTGCACCGGCTGCCTGTTCCTCACTTTGGACGTGATGTCTTTGTCCGAATTGCTCTGCAGGACTCCGGCATATCCCTGGCTGTCGGGAAAGTCTGCGACGGACTCCGAGAAGCTGTGCAGCTGGGCTGTCACGGTGGAGCCGTAGAGGGCGGCATATTCCGGCGAAGTGCTGCGGCTTCCGGCTATATTCGATGCGGATACGCCGACTCTGAAACCTCCGCTCCGTGCTTTGTCCTCCCGCCTTTTCCGTTTGTCCGGGAGGCTGCCGAAGTCGTAATCCTGCGCGGCCCCCCGCCCTCCGGCGCTTTCCTCGGGCCGCACGCTTGTTTCCGGCCCGTCAGGTTTCTCGGGCTTGACACTTGTCTCCTGTTCGTCAGGTTCCTCGGGCCGCACACTTGTTTCCTGCCCGGCAGTTTCCCGAGGTTTCTCCTGATTCAGAGGGATTTCGTCCTGAATTTCTGCGGTGGGAGGTTCAGCGGCGGCAGTGTTTCCGTTCTCCAAATTCTGTCCGGATTCAGGTCCGGAGTCTGCGGCCGCATCTGTATCTGCATTTGCGTCCGTCCGCGATCTGCCCGCTGTCCCGGCAGCAGATTCCGTCAGGTCAGACAGGAGGGGAGGGCGACCGGACATCGGAGCGCTTCCGGCGGCAGTCTCGACAGTGTTGCCTGCCATATTGTCAGCAATGACGGCGACGGCAGCATCTTCCCTCTGAATCTCCTGCACATCCTTACGCCACGGACCGGCAAGAAACAGCACAAGGGCGGCGATGGCTGCGACGGCTGCAGTTGCAGCGGACAGCCACAGCAGCAGACCGCGCCTGCGGGAGTCCTGTCCGTCAAGTTCAACTTCAATCCCTTCCCAGAGCCCTTCCGGCTCCGAAACGGTGAAGTCCTCCTGACTTTTCCTTATGTCCTCAAGCCATTTTTCCATAACCGTCATTTGTTTCCTGCGACATATTCCCCAATCTTTTTTGCCAGAATCCTTTTCGCCCGATGAAATTGTGAGGCGGACGTGGACTCGCTGATTCCGAGCATCCCTGCGATTTCCCGATGACTTCTGCCTTCAATGACAAAAAGGTTGAAGACCGTCCTGTAGCCGTCGGGCAGCGTGCGTATCATCGAATGTATGACTTCAGGCGGCACGTTTTCTATGGATATCGTCTCATCTCCGCCGTCGTCACCGTCATCGCCGTCGTCGGGAATGTCCGGAAGCCGGGGAGTCCGGATGAAAATGTCGAGTTTCCTGCCGTCCCTCAAAAACTTGAGGCAAGTGTTGACGGCTATCCTCGCCATCCACGATTTGAGAGAGCCTTCACCGCGCCATTCGAAGCCGGACAGCGAACGGAAAATCCTGATGAACGCTTCCTGAAGCACATCTTTCACATCCTCATCGGAGGTGATATAACGGGAACAGACAGCGGAGAGATACCTGACGTAGCGGCAGTACAATGCCCTGCGTGCCTCAGTGTCTCCCCGTACCGAATATTCTATGAGTTTCTGTTCCCCTGTCACCAGTCTATTCCAGTTTCCGGCTCAAGTCAAGCCCTTTCAGCAGGGACTGCTCCTGCGTCCCATCGGAGGACTTACCACTGCAATATTTGTACTTGACGGACTTTTGTCCCTCGGCCGTGTCGTATTTCAGTGTGAGATCGACCGTTTTTCCATCCGTGTCCGGAAGTCCTTTCAGGCTGAAAGCCACCAGAGAGCGTACGATCCGCACCCCGTACAGGAAATCGTCACCGTTCGCATCGTGCCTGAGCACCACGGTGTACGGATCTTCCGGGTCTGTCCCGGTGACGAGATTGATGTAGTGAATTTTGCCGTAGCGTCCCCACGCAGCCTCGAAGCAGAGATTCAGGTAGCCGTCCTCGACCCCGGTGGCCCAGAGGCCGATGATTGCGACGTGGTCATCGCCCCACTTCTTCACATCCTCGTCAATGCTTCCCAGACTTTCCACAGGCTTCTTGGTGAGTATGCTGTCGAGGTGGTTGATCTCCACGACCCGGTCGAAACCCTCGCCTCCGTTTGCCCTTGTGCCCTCGCCGAGGTCAGTGATGTTCGCCAGGGCACGGACTTCCCTGCCTCCGTATGGATGCTTCTTGACATTCGTCGGAAGTGCCGTCGTTTTGTCGTCCAGCTGCAGATAGAATGTCCCTGCTTCGTCCGTCTTGCAGGTCAGAAGATAGTTGGGATAGTACTTCGAGTAGTCGGTTCCGTTCTTGGTGCATTGCAGCGAGAGCATCGCGACCGCTGCCATAAGGATGATTCTTCCTGTTTTCATAACCTTGTCTTTTACTTGTCTTTTAACTGTTTCTGAACATATAATCCGGAAAACACGGAATCTTGCATCGGAATTCAAAATTTTTTGTATTTTTGCGGCGCATTTTTTGAAGAGGCCTGCGCGGCTTTCCGGAAGGATGCGGAGGCGGAGAAACAGGGTGAAGAATTGTACAACTTTATAATATTACAAAAAAATGATTAAACTTGGTATTAACGGATTCGGCCGTATCGGACGTATGGTTTTCCGTGCCGCTGTAGAGAACTTCTCTCAGGACATTCAGGTTGTAGGCATCAATGACCTCCTTGATGCTGATTATCTTGCTTATATGCTTAAGTATGACTCAGTTCACGGTCATTTCAACCACGACGTCAAGGTGGAGGGCAACTACCTCATCGTGGACGGCCACAAGATTCAGGTTTTCGCGGAGAAGGATCCTTCACAGATCACCTGGGGCGCTCTCGGAGTAGACGTCGTTGTGGAGTCAACCGGTTTCTTCCTGACTGAAGAGCTCGCTTCCGCACACATCAAGGCCGGTGCGAAGAAGGTCATTATGTCCGCTCCTTCAAAGGACGCCACTCCTATGTTCGTATATGGTGTGAACCACAAGACTTACGCCGGTCAGCAGATCATCTCCAACGCATCCTGCACGACCAACTGCCTTGCTCCTATCTCCAAGGTTCTTCACGAGACTTTCGGAATAAAGAGAGGTCTTATGACCACCGTTCACGCTGCCACTGCGACTCAGAAGACCGTTGACGGCCCTTCAAAGAAAGACTGGAGAGGCGGCCGCGGCATTCTCGAGAACATCATCCCTTCATCAACCGGTGCCGCCAAGGCTGTGGGCAAGGTTCTTCCTGAGCTCAACGGCAAGCTTACCGGTATGTCTATGCGTGTCCCTACCTCCGACGTTTCAGTTGTTGACCTCACTGTAGAGCTTGAGAAGCCTGCAACTTACGAGGAAATCTGCGCTGCTATGAAGAAGGCTTCCGAGGGCGAGCTCAAGGGCGTTCTCGGTTACACTGACGAGGCTGTCGTTTCCACCGACTTCCGCAACGATCCGCGCACTTCCATCTTCGACGTGAAGGCAGGTATCCAGCTCGACCCTACATTCGTCAAGGTCGTTTCCTGGTATGACAACGAGTGGGGCTATTCCAACAAGGTATGTGAGATGGCTCGCGTCATAGCCAAATAGGCTTTAGTCAAGCTCAATTGAACAAGAATCAAGGCGGGGCTGACCAAAAGTGATTTTGGCCGGCCCCTGTCGTTTGATCCGGCCCCCGCTCACTGCCGTGCTCCTCCTTGTCGTGATCCGCCATCTAAAATTTTGTTTTAAGGCCAAATCTTATTAAGTTTGCGGCTTGAATTTCCCGCAGCGGTTGCCGGAAATTCACAGGACATCTGCGGATGGAGTGAAAGTGAAGTTGATAATTCGAGAAATAATGAAAAAATCTGTAGTTTTAGCCGCAGCCCTGCTGCTGTCGGCGAGTGTTTTCGCCCAGACTGCTCCGGAGACCAAAGCTCCTGAGTATCAGTTCACTGTCGTAAAGGAGAATCCTGTCACACCAGTCAAGAACCAGTATCGTTCCGGTACCTGCTGGTGTTTTTCCGCCCTGTCTTTTGTGGAATCTGAGGTTCTGCGTCAGAAGGGCATTGAAACGGATCTCTCGGAAATGTTTGTGGTGAACCACTCATATTTCGACCGGGGAGTGAAGTATGTGCGTCTGGACGGACATCTCGGCTTCTCGGCCGGAAGTTCGTTCGGAGATGTCTTTGAAGTGATCAAGGACTACGGCATCGTTCCGGAGTCGGTGTATTCCGGAATGAACTACGGTTCGGAGCTTCCCGAGCAGGCCGAGATGGACGCGGGGCTCAAGGGCTTCATCTCCGAGATAGCGAAGAATCCCAACAGAAAGCTTACAACGGCTTGGAAAACAGCCCTTCAGGGCATACTCGACGCGTATCTGGGCAAGATCCCGGAGTCTTTCGAGGTGGATGGGAAACAGTACACACCGGAGTCATATAGAGATGGTCTCGGCATCAACACCGGAGACTATGTCAATCTGACTTCATTCACCCATCATCCTTTCTATGAGCCTTTCGTCATAGAGGTATGCGACAACTGGAGGTGGGGAAGCGCATACAATGTTCCCATCGATGAATTGATGGAAATTATGTACAACGCCATCGACAAAGGGTTTACAATAGCCTGGGGAGCCGATGTCAGCGAGAAGGGATTTACCCGCGACGGCCTCGCCACTGTCCCTGACATAGATGTGAAGCCGACGGCCGGTTCAGATCAGGAGCATTGGACAGGCAAGGCGCCTGAGGAGAAAAAGGAAGACAACGCGGCCGCTCCTGAGAAGGAAATCACTCAGGAGATGCGTCAGATCGCCTACGACAACAAGACCACCACCGACGATCACGGAATGCATATCTACGGTGTTGCCACCGACCAGAACGGCAACAAGTTCTTTATGGTGAAGAACTCCTGGGGCAAGGCCGGCAAATACGACGGAATATGGTATGCTTCGGACGCGTTTGTAAAGTACAAGACACTCAATGTGATTGTGCACAAGGATGCCCTGCCTAAGGATCTCAGGAAGAAGTTGGGCATAAAGTAGCCGTATCGGGATGGTCTGCATTAGGAAATATGTTCCGGACACCATCACTGCAATGAATTTGCTGTGTGGAGTGCTCGGGATATTGTTCTGCTTCGAAGGCAATCTTCCGGCGGCGTTCTACTGTATGCTGGCGGCGGCCGTCTTCGATTTCTGCGACGGATTTGCCGCAAGGATGCTGGGGGCGTATTCCGATTTGGGCAGGGAGCTGGATTCCCTATGTGATCTGGTCAGTTTCGGAGTCCTGCCCTCGGTGATGCTATACTGCTTTATGAATCAGTCCTATGACAACGCCATTGATCCCCTGTTCAATGAGTGTCTGTGGCTGAAGCGTCTGGCGATCGGCAGCCCTGTCATCCTGGCGGTGTTCTCGGGTCTGAGGCTTGCCAAATTCAATGTGGATACTCGCCAGTCGGACCGTTTTCTGGGTCTGGCCACACCTGCGGCCGCGCTGCTGCTCGGCTCATTCGTCTGCTTTATGCAGCAGACCGGAGATTCGGAACTGTTCGCGCGCCTGTGGGATTGGCCGAATGTCAGAGTCTATGTGCCTGTAGCGGTGATTGTCGTCTCGGCGCTGCTGGTGTGTGACCTGCCTATGTTCGCCTTCAAGATAAAGAGGGGCGGTTCACTCTTCAGAGGAGGGGAAGCCATAATGAGAATAGTGTTTCTGGCCCTTGTCCTGGTCTGCGCGGTGCTTGTCGCCGTTTTCCGTCTGCATTTCTCGCTGTTCTTCACCGGAGCTATGCTCTCATATATAGCGGTCAATGCGGTCGGAGCCTGTGTGCGCATCATCAGGAAGCCGGGCTCCAAATAAATCACCGGATATGAAGCGGTTTCTCTTGATATTGACACTTGTTGCGGCTCTCGCGGCATCCTCTTGCGGAAAGCAGAATTCCGGAGTGTCTTCTCTGCATCCATACGTCGCGAAGATTGTTTCCGACACTTCTCTGGTCGAGAATCAGCTTCTTGCAAAAAGCAGAGTTCAGAAAGATGCGGCCATCTATGTCTGCGGCTATCCTGCCGATTGCAGGAATATCACGGAGGAACTCTCATCGGCGGACTATTTTGACAATATAGACGCCTCTCCGGCCGGAGACGGTCTGGCCGACTTCGCAGGAGAGACTATAGTGTCGCTTATTGACACCCAAGGCTGTCTGGACTCGGACACCACTTCGCAGGGGTTTCGCGAAACTTGCATCAAACTGCTTTTGGGAGCGCTGGACCCGACTTGTTACGCCAACGCCTACACTTCCGAGAAAAACGCCGTGAAACCTTCCTGCAAGCTGCTTGTGCTGGCATCTCCGCGTATGGAAACGGCAAAGAATGATCTGGACACTCTCTTGAAACAGTTCAACATAGACCTGAAAGTGGTTTCTGCGGTCTCTGAGTCGATGTCCTGTCTTCAAAGCCGGCATCCGGACAATGCCACATTCGCCGTCCTCGCCGCCGAGCCGGACTATTACAGGTCCGTCTGCCCGGATGTATTTGCCGACACGAGCGCGAATACCTTGACCGAGCTGCTCCACTGCTATCTGAAATCCCGTGTGGGAGGGCATATCAATGCCCTGCTTCTTGAGGATGACTCCAGCCTTACGCGGGTTCAAAGGGAGCTCTATGCGCTCAGGCAGGGAGAGGGGATAGAATACGAAAGTCTCAGATCGGTGCTCGGCTCTGATTTCGAGATTGTCACAATGGGCGAAGCGGTGGCCCGCGCCTCATACGGCATTCTGCGCTCTGACGGTCTGTTCACTCACAGAGCGCTTCAGCCATATACCTGCTCGTACGAACTTACGGGGGAGCTTGTATATCCTGAGGCAAACAGGTGGAGACTTGTAAAGAGCAGGGCGTCAAACAAAGAATGATTGCAGCGAATGGCGGTTTTTAAGGAAAGAATAAGTGCAGAAGAAATAGAGGCTCTTGAATATGCGGCTTTCAGGGGCAGGATTGTGGTAATCGACAGTCCGGGAGAAGAATTTGACAATGCCGTGAATTATCTGAAAACTCAGCCGCTGCTTGGCTTCGACACGGAGACAAAGCCCTGTTTCTCGCCTGATCAGCCGCATTCCAAGATAGCGCTGCTGCAACTGTCGAGCGGCGAGGCGGCCTACCTCTTCAGGCTGAAGCATCTCGGCGGTCTGCATCGCAGGCTGGCGGAGATATTGGCGGACACCAATATAGTCAAAGTGGGAGCGGCAACCCACGATGATGTGCGCGGCCTGCAGAAATATACCCCTTTCAAGCAGGAATCCTTCGTGGATCTGCAGAAGATTGTGCCGGATTGGGGCATACTTGACAAAAGTGTCAAGAAGATGGCGGCTATCATATTGAATGTCAGGATTTCCAAGACTCAGCAGCTGTCCAACTGGGAGGCGGCCGAGCTGTCGGAGTCTCAGATACTCTATGCTGCCACTGATGCTTGGATCTGCTATTGTATGTACAGGAAGCTGCTCGCAAGTCCCACTCTCTAATATCCGTTTATGGTAAGAATAATATTGAAAAAAGGGCGCGACGAGTCTCTGCGCAGATTTCACCCCTGGGTGTTCTCAGGCTCGGTCGCTCAGATTGTGGGGTCTCCGGCCGAGGGCGATCTGGTGTCCGTATATGACTGTGAGGGCAACTTTCTCGCCTGCGGCCACTATCAGATAGGGTCGATCTCCGTCCGGGTGCTGAGTTTCGTGTCGGATGACATCGATGACAGTTTCTGGGAGGATTGTCTGGCAAGGGCCTATGAATTGAGGAAAGCGGCCGGACTCGGATCGGGGGATACCGACTGCTTCAGGCTCGTCCACGGAGAGGGGGATAATCTCCCGGGGCTCATAATCGACTGGTATGACGGAGTCTGCGTCCTTCAAGCGCATTCTGTGGGCATGTTCAGGGCCAAGAGGCAGATATGCGGGGCGTTGAAGAAGATTTTCGGCGACAGTCTGAAGGCGATATACGACAAAAGTTCGGGTACGGCGCCTTTCAAGGCCGGGCTTGACCTGGTCGATGGCTATCTTTACCGGGCGGAGGGCTTCAATGGGGATGAGTCCGTGGTCAGGGAACACGGCCACAAGTTCATAGTGAACTGGACCGAGGGGCAGAAAACGGGATTCTTTCTGGACCAGAGGGAAAACAGGGCTCTGGTGGAACGTTTTGCCCGGGGACGCAATGTCTTGAATCTGTTCTGCTACACAGGCGGCTTTTCTGTTTATGCCCTCGCCGGCGGTGCTCTGTCCGTGACTTCCGTGGACAGTTCGCGCAAGGCTATGGATATGGTGGCGCGCAATATTGAGATCAACGGTTTCTCCGCCGACCTCCACGAGGATCTGTGCTGTGACGCCATCGATTACATCAAGACTGTCCCGGAGGGGAAATACGATCTCATCATTGTGGATCCGCCGGCATTCGCAAAGCACAGAGGAGCCGTCAACAATGCTCTCAGAGCCTATCAGAGGCTCAATGCCGCGGCCATCGCCAAGGTGGCTCCAGGAGGATTCATCTTCACCTACAGCTGTTCGCAGGTGGTTGACAGAGAGTCCTTTGCGCTTGCCGTATTCTCTGCGGCGGCGCAGTGCGGCAGGAGTGTCCGCATCCTGGACCGGCTGAACCAGCCGCTGGATCACGCGGTCAACATCTACCACCCGGAAGGGGAATATCTCAAGGGGCTGCTTCTCTATGTGGAATAGGGGAATATTCCCGGAAGTTCCCGGAAAGTTGAAGTGAAAAGTTTGCAGATAGGAAAAATTCGACTATCTTTGCAGTCCGTTCAACTCATTGGTGCTTTGGCCGAGTGGTTAGGCACAGGTCTGCAAAACCTGCTACAGCAGTTCGATTCTGCTAGGCACCTCAAGGACAAGGGGGCTGACCAAAAAGTGATTTTGGCCAGCCCCTTGTCTTTTGTCCAACCCCCAGTCACTGCACAGTGACAGCCCCTATGGGGCACTGGGGACCGTATTCCCCAGACCCCTTGGGTCGCTACGCTCCTATTTTAGGTCTTTTTAGCCACCCTCGTTTCCTTTGAAAGTCAATTTTAATCAGTAATAATCTACAAAACCGAGTCAACTTAAATCAGGATAGCACAAACAGCAGCGTCAAGGACACTGTCTCCATTTTCACTATGCTTTTTGAAGCCGAAGACGAAACCGGGGAAGTCCAGAGTTTCAAACGTACTCTCTATCTCATCAAGAAGGAACTGGAAGACAAGGACGCCAACTCAGCCGTTCCTGAGCATAATAGCCTTCACATCTTGGATATGAAAAGAATACTTTTGCTGACACTCGCCGCTCTCTGCGGCTTCTGCGCCTGTGCTCCGAAGCAAGGAGTCGGAATCGTGGCCCACAGGGGTTACTGGAACTGCGAGGAGGGAGGGAAGTCCCACAACTCCATCGCCTCTCTCAAGGCCGCCTGCGAACATGGTTTCTGGGGGACCGAATTTGACGTGAATATGACTTCCGACGGGGAACTGCTTGTCTATCACGACAGTGAGATTGAAGGCAAGCGGATCAACTTCACCCCGAAGGCTGAGTTCGACCACGTCCGTCTCCCTAACGGCGAACCTATACCGACGCTTGACGAATATCTCGCCGTGGCGCAGAATTATCCGAAGACAAAGCTCGTCCTTGAACTGAAGTGGCACGACGCGGCACTTGAACAGCAGGCTGTCGATGCCGTGGTGGCTTCGCTGAAGGCCCACGGTCTCTTCACTGAGGAGCGCGTGATGTTCATCTCGTTCTCTCTCAGCGAGTGCAACAGGCTTGCGAAAGCCGCTCCGGGGTTCACTGTCCAGTATCTCGGCGACGACTGCGACGATTTCGAAGTCCTCACGGCAAACGGGGTGAACGGGATCGACCTGTATTTTCTGTCATTCTTAGCGGACCCGAAATGGAAAGAGGGCGCCCGTGCGCACGGTTACAGCATCAATGTCTGGACAGTCAACGGCGAAGATGACATCCGCCGCTGCATCGGGGAGGGGATTGACTTCATCACGACCGACAATCCGGAACTGGCAAGGACGCTTCTCGGCGAAGCTGCCGGCGTAAAGGAACTCAGATTTTAATTGAATTTCCATTGCGGATTAAAAATACTGTTGTATCTTTGCGGTGTATTAATAAACTCATACACTATGATACAAATTGAGAATCTTGGTTTCAGCTACGGGAAAACGCCCGTGTTGAAGAACATCACGATGTCTCTGGAGCCTGCGAGGATCTACGGCCTGCTCGGAGAGAACGGTGTCGGCAAGACCACGCTGCTGACGCTGTTGTGCGGCTTGAAGAAACCGCAGGAGGGGAGTATCGAAGTGGACGGCATCCGTCCATACTCCCGTAACCCGGAGCTTCTGTCGAGGCAGTTCTATCTGGCTGACGAGATGCCGGTGATTGCTGAGAAGGCGGAAAAGTATGCGGAGACTACCGGTCAGTTCTGGCCCGGCTATGACCACGCAAAGTTTATGGAGATAATGTCGCTGTTCGAGAATGATCCGGCGAAGAAACTCAACGAGATGTCCGCAGGTCAGCTGAAGAAGACATACATCTCGCTGGCACTCTCCCTCGGCTGCAGTTTCCTCTACCTCGACGAGCCGACAAACGGGCTGGACATCCCCTCAAAGGCCCAGTTCCGCAGTGCCATTATGCGCTATACGGATGCGGACAGCACGGTCGTGATCTCCACTCACCAGGTCCGCGACCTTGAGAACGTCATTGACCCCATCATCATTCTGGATCGTCAGGAGGTGCTTCTAAACGAGAGCATCGAGAGCATCTCCCGAAAGTTGTACTTCGACTACGGCTCCGAACTTCATCCCGATTCCCTTTACAGCGAGCAGCTTCCGGGCGGATTCATTCAGGTGCGCCCCAATGCCGTCGGTGCCGAGAGCAAGGTGAACATCGAAGCCCTGTTCAACGCGGTCCACAGGAACAAGGAGGCGGTCAAGGCTATGTTCAATGTCAACACGCTAAAATAGTCAGCTATGAACAGAGTATTTTCCTTCAGCCGTTTCGGCAGATATTTCAAATATGATTTCCGGAGGTGGATGACTTCCTATGGGCTGACCTTCATTCTGACCGCCGCTATGCCGGTGATTCTCTATCTTGCCGGAGGACTCATTTCACTTGTATGGGGAGAGGGCTGGAACACTCCCGGCATCTCCATAAGGGTAGTCTTCGCCTGTCTGGTGGCTTGCGTATTTGTACTGACTTATCCGTCCAATGTCTATGGTTTTGTGACAGACCGCAAGGTCGGAGCTATGTTCACTGTGCTTCCGGTGTCGGTGACCGAAAAATTCGTGTCGATGCTGCTCAATTCCATAGTGGTGCTCCCGGCGTTGTTCGTGCTGCTCTATTTCAGCTGCGACGCCCTGATCTGCCTGATTGACCCGAGCTGCGGAGGCACGTTGTTCGCTTCGGCCACAGATCTGCTGTCAGTCATTGTCAATGCACCCTGGGCCAAAGATGCTCCTGTACATATCAGTCTCTTTGCGGTGTATATGGAATTCGCCGCAGGCGTACTCTACTTCCTGCTCGGAGCCGTCTGCTTCAAAAAACACAAGATACTGTATCCCGTGCTCATTCTCATAGGCGTTCAGATGCTGTTGAGCGTCGTTGCGGTTCCGTTCTTTACCGCGTGGCTGCCCGGCCTGGATGACTGTGCGAAAAATGCCGGTATGAAGATTATTTCTGATCCCGACTCTCTCGGTGCGGCCATTACGGCGTTCAATGTCATCACGACACTCGGCCAGTTGCTTCTTCTGGCGCTTTTGGGCGGGGGAATCTACTGGAGGATCAGAACTGTAAAACACTAAGGCGGAGTATTATGGATTTTGATGACAACAGGCCGATTTACCTGCAGATTATGGACACGATATGTGACCGGATAATCGACGGCACGCTCCAGCCGGACGGGCGCATCCCGTCGGTGAGGGAGTACGGGGCCAGGCTCGGAGTGAACCCCAACACGGTGATGAGGACATACGAGAAACTCACCTCGGAGGGCATCATCTACAACCGTCGCGGACTCGGCTACTTCATCGCTTCTGAGGCCAGAGACAAGGTCCTGGAGATCCGCAGAAGGGAGTTCATAGAGAATACAGTACCCAAGATACGCCGCCAGATGCAGCTGCTCGGCTTCGGGGCGGACGTATTTGCAGACGGGAAAGCTATGGAACAAGAATAAGACAACAAAAAAACTGAAAACAGAAAAGCAATGAAAACGATAGGATATGCTTCAATTTTGATGGGAGCGCTGCTGCTGGCCTCCTCCTGTATGATACGAATCGACAAAAAGCGCGTGATGGAGAAGTTGTCTTCGGGCAACATTCTCTCCGCCAGCGAAGTTTACGTCACGAAGGATACGGCTGTGGCGCCGTTTTCCAAGATAGTCGCTTCGGGGGCGATCGACGTGTCGTTCGTGCAGAATCCCGGCAGATGCTCCGTGTCGATATATGCCTCGGACAACATTATGGACTATGTGAAGGTCGGAACGGAGGGTGACACTCTGGCGATATCATTCGAGTCGGACGGAAAGTCCACTATGCTGCCAAGCGGCGATATAAAAGTCACTGTGACGGCTCCGTCATTCGATGCTCTGACCGTGCGCGGTTCCAGTGAGTTCGACTGCCCGTATCTGGACATCGCCGACAAGACCCTGACCTTGAAGGTTGCGGGCAGCGGCGATGCGGACTTCGGCACCATTGTGTCAGGCGCCCTTGATGCCTCAGTGGCCGGTTCCGGAGAGATTGACGTCGAGACAATGCGGGCCAGGTATGTGTCCGTACAGGTTTCCGGCTCCGGTGAAATGAGCATAGGCGGCCTTGATGCCGGAACGGTTGAAGCCAAGATCTCGGGAAGCGGCTCCGTCGAACTGGAGGGCGCGACCGAAAAGGCCCGGTTCAGCGTAAGCGGCAGCGGCGATGTGAAAGCCGGGGGATTGCGCTGCGGCAGTGTCGAGACCAGAGTTTCCGGCAGCGGGGACATTGAGTATATGGACGCCGGCGGCAAGGTCCGCAAGGCGGACTGAAGCGGCGAATCCGTACAGCTGACGGTTCATCTGCAATCGGAGTCGGGGGAACCTTTTGGGGTTTGCCCGACTTTTTTTTGTGTCGTGACAGGGGTATAAAAAAAAGAGACGTCGCCACTCCCGTGGGGACACCTCAACTAACCACATAATTAATAACACTAAAACTAATAACCAATGAGCTAAGGGCGTAAAGAACTTCGTTTCCTTAATTCGATTGCAAAGGTACGGCTTATTCCGGAGATTGCAAGCCCTTTCCGGTGATTTAACAATCATTTAACAAAGAAAGGGCTCATATCGGGCTGAAATCCGGTTGTAAGTTACAGATAACGAACGAGTTCCTTGAATTTCCTCCGTGGCGACGCCCCTTTGTACAAAATGTCATAGACAATGTTCAGGATAGGCATATTCACCCCGTGGGTCTCGTTCAGAAAGTGTATGCACCTGGCGGCATAGTAGCCCTCGGCAATCATAGTCATCTCGTTGAGCGCCGCCAGCACGGTGCATCCGTGTCCTATCAACTGTCCGAAGCGGCGGTTGCGGCTGAAGTTGGAATAGCAGGTCACAAGCAGGTCTCCGAGATAGGCGGACTCCAGCGTGTCGCGGTCGTGGGGATAGGTCTCTTCTATGAATCGCGTCATCTCCTGGGCGCATTTCGCCACGAGCACCGCCTTGAAGTTGTCACCATAGCCCAGTCCGTCTCCCAATCCTGCGGCGATTGCATAGATGTTCTTGAGGACTGATGCGTATTCCGCGCCGTAGAGGTCTGTGGAATAGGTCGTTATGATCGTCTTAGTCTTGATGAGCGATATGACCGTCGAGGCATTCTCCTCGTTCGCGCAGACAACGGTGAGATACGACAGCTTGCCCAGAGACACCTCCTCCGCGTGCGACGGTCCGGCTATCATACATATTTTCTTGTAGGAAAGGCGGTATGAGCCGTGAAGGTACTCCGCGACAGTCTTGTATTCGTCAGGAATGATGCCCTTCACCGCAGACACCACGATCTTGTTATCCAAAGACTCCTCAAGGGGAGCGAGAAATGTCTTGAGAAAGGCGGACGGGACCGATATGAACACCACATCGGAGTCCCTAACGGCGGCATTTATGTCGTTGGTGGGGTGAATGAGCGTCCTGTCAAACTCCAGCTCAGGGAGATATTTGGGGTTGCGGCCGTCGCCGGCAAGCCCTTCGAGCACTTCGTCATTGCGTATATACCAGTTGAGTTCGTTGCCGTTGGCGGTGATGAGGCCCGCGATGGCGGTCGCCCAGCTTCCGTATCCTATAAGAGAACAGGTCATAGCTGTAAGAATTTTTGTAACTCCTTGTAAACAAGCCTTGCCGGAAAGCCCATAACGGTGTAGAACGAGCCGTTGACACCCTTCAGATGTGCATATCCTATCCATTCCTGGACACCGTAGGCACCGGCCTTGTCGAAAGGTCTGTATTTGTCTATATAGTAATCTATGTCAGCATCGCTGATTTGGTCGAAATACACGTCGCAGCTGTCTGTGAGGGTGATTTCGTGCCGTGAGTCGCGTATGGTCACCGCCGTGATGACTCTGTGGCGGGTGTCGGAAAGGCTTCGTATCATCTCCACGGCCTCCTCGCGGCTGTGGGGCTTGCCGAGCACCGTTCCGTTGTCCCAGTCATTCTCGTCTCCCTCCGCGCGGCGGAGCACCAGAGTGTCCGAGGTGATGAGTATCTCGTCCTCTGCCAAGGGGCGGTGGAAGCCGTGCGACTTGCCCTGGGACATAATCTCGGGAATCCGGCTGTGTGCGCAGTCAAGGGAATTGGTCTCGACGAAACTGTTGTCCGTGTCCACGATGAAGTCTATGTCGAGTCCGGCGAGCAGCTCCTTTCTGCGGGGGGAGCCGCTGCCGAGAATTATTTTTTTGCCGTTGAGATTCATCTGCCGATAAATGAGCCGAAGTCCTTGCGCGTGATTGCGTTCAGCGCGGTCAATAGGTCTTGTCGTAATGTCCGACATCGAATTCCCATTTCCCTTGAAGCCTGAGCACCGTTTCAATCACATCCCTGATAAACCTTTCACCGGCCGGGAACGGCGACACATAGTCGGCGTACAGGACGGCTTCTTCCATAGCATCGGCCGGGCAGACCCCGACTCCGGCGCATTTCAGCACTGGCGTGTCCGGAATGTCGTCGCCGCAGTAGAGGATTTCATCCTCCCCGAGCGAATGCCTTGTGCAAAAATCTCTGAAATCTCTGATTTTGTCCTTGGCATTCAGATAGATGTCGTCTGCGGCGAATCCGAACTTGGTGAATCTGGCCGCTATGGTGTCGGAATGGCCTCCGGTGATGATGCCGAGAGCGAAGCCGTTCATAGATGCCATTCTGATGCCGAAGCCGTCCTTGGCGCTGTATATGCGGAGAAACTCGCCGCTCTCCGCGACAAGTATGCTTCCGTCGGTCATAACTCCGTCGATGTCAAATAGGAAAGCCTTGATCCGCAGGAACTTGTCCCTCAGATTCTCACTGATTTCAACCTCCTTCAGCCGGGAGTTCACAATCTTCACCATCGCCTACGAGATGCTGCCGTTTCCGCCCAAACCTCCGATGGGGAAGGTCTTGCCGGGGTGCCTGTCCAGTTGTATGCTTCCGAACTGGGCCTCGTATTTGGCTATGTTGTCCTGCAGTGCCTTGAGAACTCTCAGGGCGTTTTCGGGATTCATCACGATGCGGTTGCCGACTACGGCTTTCTGAAGTCCCGGCAGGATGGTGGCGAAGTCCAGAATGAACTCGTTGCGGGAATGTGTGATGATGGCGAGGTTGGAATATGAGCCCCTGGCGACCTCCTGCTGTATCTCCACGCCAAGCTCTTGAGGCGTTTCCGCCTTGTTTCCTTTGTCCATAAGATGTCGTTTTATTCTGCGAAGTTAGTGAAAAAAGATTAACTTTGCGCGATTATCGCCCGAAAGACGCGATTATCATCTGAAAGACGCATAGAACAGAAAGATATATTATGGAGTTGCCTGCAAAGTACGATCCTGCCAAAGTGGAGGACAAATGGTACGCCTATTGGCTTGAAAAGAAGTTTTTCCATTCTGAACCGAACGACAAGAAGCCATACACGGTAGTGATACCGCCTCCCAATGTGACGGGCATCCTGCATATGGGGCATGTTCTCAACAATACCATCAACGACGTGCTGGTGCGCAAGGCCCGTATGGACGGCAGGAACGCGTGCTGGATTCCGGGTACGGACCACGCTTCCATAGCCACGGAAAGCAAGGTCGTGGCGAAACTGAAGGCCGAGGGCATCTCCAAGGAGGATCTGACCCGCGAGGAGTTCCTGAAGTATGCCTGGGAGTGGAAAGAGAAGCACGGCGGCATAATCCTGAGCCAGCTGAAAAAGCTCGGTGCTTCCTGCGACTGGGACAGGACCAAGTTCACCATGGACCCTGATCTGAGCCGGGCTGTCATCAATACTTTCGTGTACTTCTACAACAAGGGTTTGATATACAGGGGAGTGCGTATGGTCAACTGGGACCCGGCCGGACTCACTGCCGTGAGCGACGAGGAGGTCGTGCACAAGGACACGGCGAGCAAGTTCTACCATATGCGCTATTTCGTGTCTGACGGCGAGGGGCATCCCACCGACAAGTATATAGTGGTGGCCACCACCCGTCCGGAGACCATTATGGCCGATGCGGCCGTCTGCATCCATCCCGATGACAGGAGATATGACTGGCTGAGGGGCAAGAAGGTGATTATTCCTCTTATTAACAAGGAGATACCCATTATCGAAGACTCCTATGTCGAGATGGATTTCGGGACGGGCTGCCTCAAGGTCACTCCGGCTCACGATGTGAACGACTACGCCATCGGAATGCGCCACAACCTTCCGGTTCTTGACATCATCGACGACCACGGCAGGCTGAACGAAAAGGCTCAGATTCTTGTGGGCGAAGATCGCTTCGTCGCGAGAAAGAAAATCGCCAAGATGCTTGAGGAGGCCGGAAACCTCGAAAAGACAGAAGATTACACATCTCCGATAGGCTATTCGGAAAGGACGGATGCCGTCATAGAGCCGAAGCTCTCCAGGCAGTGGTTCCTGAAGATGGATGACCTGGCAAAAGCTGCCATGGAAAGCGTCGAGAGCGGGAAAATCAAGTTGATACCCGAGAAATACCGCAACACATACCGCCACTGGATGGAGACCGCGCACGACTGGTGCATTTCCCGTCAGCTCTGGTGGGGGCAGAGGATTCCGGCATATTATCTGCCGGACGGAAGTTTCGTGGTGGCTGCCGATGCCGATGAGGCTCTGAAGCTCGCCCGCCGGAAAGATCCTGCGCTCACGGCCGCCGACCTGCATCAGGATGACGATGTGCTGGACACATGGTTCTCTTCCTGGCTCTGGCCGATTTCGGTGTTCGACCCCGAGATGCCAGGGCATCCCGAGCACAGGCCGAACAGGGATCTCGCATACTATTATCCTACGGATGACCTGGTTACGGGACCGGACATCATCTTCTTCTGGGTTGCCAGAATGGTGATGGCGGGGGACGAGTTTATGAAGAAGGAGCCGTTCCGCAACGTGTATTTCACCGGCATCGTGCGTGACAAGCTCGGCCGCAAGATGAGCAAGACTCTGGGCAATTCGCCCGACCCTCTCGACCTGATAGCGAAATATGGTGCTGATGCCGTGCGTCTGGGTATGCTTCTGTGCTCATCTGCCGGGAATGACATTCTCTACGACGAGTCTCAGGTGGAACAGGGCAGGAACTTCTGCAACAAGATATGGAACGCCTACAGGCTGCTGACTTCCTGGACGGTGGATGACGGGGCGGCACAGCCGGAGGCTTCGGCGGTCGCCGTGAAGTGGTTCGGCTACCGCTTGAGCGCCGTGGCCGAAGAGATTGCAGACCATTTCGCAAAGTTCAGGATATCAGACGCTTTGATGGCGGCGTACAAGTTGTTCTGGGATGATTTCTGCGCGATCTGTCTGGAAGCGGTAAAGCCGGCTTACGGCAGCCCCGTCGACCGGGTCACTTACGAAGAGACACTTGGCTTTTTCGATGCCCTTCTGAGGATGATCCATCCGATAATGCCGTTCATCACCGAGGAGCTGTGGCAGAATATGAAGCCTCGCGAAGATGGCGAGACCATTATGTTTCAGCCTTATCCGAAGCCGGAAAAATATGACCCGGACTATATCGGGGCCTTTGAGACTGCAAACGGCATCGTGGCAGGAATCCGTTCAGTGAGACAGCAGAAGTCCATTTCACCTAAAGAACAGCTTGAGATATATGTGTCCGGCGGTTTCAGCCGGGAAATGGTGCCCGTAGTGTGCAAGCTCGCCAATGTCGCGGCCGTTCATTTCGAGGAGAATGTGGAGCAGGCTGCCGGCGTGTCGTTTATGGCCGGTACTGTCAGTGTCTATGTTCCTCTTGAGAGCGTGATTGATGTCGATGCGGAGAAAGCAAGGCTTCAGGCAGAGCTCGAACACCTCGAATCCTTCCTTGCATCGGTGCGCCGCAAGCTCGCCAACGGGAAGTTCGTTGCCAATGCCCCTGAGGCCGTCGTGGCCGTGGAGAGGAAGAAGGAGTCTGACGCTCTTTCCAAAATAGAGAGTATCAATTCTGCCATCAAGGCGCTAGATAACAAATGATATGGCTATTGTATCCGAACTTAAGCTTGAGGTCAGGTATTACGAGACTGACCAGATGGGGATAGTACATCATTCCAATTATATCCGCTACTATGAGTGCGGCCGCTGCAAGTTGATGGAGGACATAGGTTTTCCTCATCAGCGGCTTGAACGGGAGGGAGTGATGACAGCTGTCGTCGGGGTGGAGTCCAGGTACCACTCGCCCGCCAGATTCGGAGACACGCTGACGGTCGTCACGCATCTCAACCGCCTGCCCCTCGCCAAACTGGTGTTCGAAACCGAGATTTACAACCAGGACGGCGTGCTGCTGAACAACGGCAGGGTGACATTGGGCTTCATAAGCGCGGAAACGAGAAAGCCCGTCAGGTGTCCGGAGGATCTCCTTGGGATAATAGAGCCTTTGTTCAATTGATTTTATTGATTAGCTTTGCAGGGATTCACTAAATAAACGGTAATTGACTATGTTTACACCACTTGCTTTTAATATCGGCCTATGGGAGGTCGTCTTGATTGTTCTGGTCATTCTGCTGCTGTTCGGCGGCAAGAAGATTCCCGAGCTGATGAAAGGACTCGGCAAAGGAGTCAAGACGTTCAAGCAGGGTATGAAAGAGGCGGAGGATGACATCAAGGAGATAAAGGACGATCTCAACAAGGACTAGTGATTTCCATCAATTCACTCACGGTGGCGTTCGGAGGCTTCACGCTTCTGGATGACATAGATTTCCATATCGGCGAGACTGACAAAATCGGTCTCGTCGGCAAGAATGGTGCAGGCAAGTCAACCCTGCTCAAGCTCATCTGCGGTCTGCAGAAGCCGACCTCCGGAAAAGTGTCTATGCCGCAGGAACTGCGTCTGGGATATCTGCCGCAGATTATGGAGCACCACAGGGGACGCTCGGTTCTGGATGAGGCGATGACCGCCTTTTCCGAGATCTCCGATATGGAAAAGAGGATCGACGGGGTGACTGCACAGCTGGGTGAAAGGACCGACTATGAGTCTGCCGAGTACCGGAGATTGATCATTTCTCTCAATGAGTTGACGGACAGACTGTCAGTGATTAAGCCGGAGTCACCTCAAGCTATGGCTGAAAAGACGCTGCTGGGCCTCGGCTTCCGTCTTGAGGAGCTTTCCAGACCTACGGAGACATTCAGCCAAGGGTGGAATATGCGCATTGAACTGGCCAAGATCCTGCTTTCGTCCCCGGATGTGCTGCTGCTTGACGAGCCTACCAACCACCTTGACATAGAATCCATAGAGTGGCTTGAGAGCTATCTCAAGGCTTATCGCGGTGCTCTGCTTCTGATTTCGCACGACAGGAAGTTTCTCGACAACGTCACAAACAGGACGGTGGAGATAATGCTGGGCCACATCCACGACTACAAGGTGCCGTACAGCAAGTATTGTGAACTCCGCCGGGAAAGGATTGCGCAGCAGACGGCCGCTTATGAGAATCAGCAGCGGATGATCGAGAAGACTGAGGAATTCATCGAGAAGTTCCGCTACAAGCCGACCAAGTCCAATCAGGTGCAGTCACGGGTCAAGGCTCTGGAGAAGCTGGAGAGGATAGAGGTGGATGTGGAGGACAACTCGGCTATGACTCTGAAGTTTCCGCCTGCACCGCGTTCGGGGGACATTGTGTATAAGGCTGTCGATATGACTCTCGGCTATGGCTCCAAGCCGGTGTTCTCGGGTGCGGACATAGAGATCAAGAGAGGGGAGAAGGTGGCTCTTGTGGGGCGTAACGGAGAGGGCAAGACCACTCTGATGCGTTCGGTGATGGGGGAATTGGCTCCGATGCGCGGACAATGCAGGATCGGATACAATGTGAACATAGGCTATTATGCTCAGAACCAGGAGGATGTCCTTGACAAGCAGGACACGGTGTTCGAGACTCTCGACCGCATCGCAGTGGGAGATGTGAGGACCCGGCTCCGCGACATATTGGCGGCGTTCCTGTTCAAGGGCGAGGACATCGACAAGAAAGTGGCTGTTCTGAGCGGCGGCGAGAGAGCCCGTCTGGCTATGGCCAAGCTGATGCTTAACCCATACAATCTCCTGGCATTGGACGAGCCCACCAACCATATGGACATACGTTCGAAAGACATTCTGAAACAGGCGCTTATGCGCTATGACGGCACTCTGTTGATAGTCTCCCACGACAGGGATTTTCTGGATGGACTTGTGGACAAAATCTACGAATTCCGCGACGGCAGGGTCCGCGAGCATCTCGGGGGAGTCAGCGAGTTTCTGGAGCGGCGCCGTCTGGAGTCTCTCAATGAGTTGGAGCGGCACGATGCCGCAGCGTCACCCGCAGTCACGGGGGCCGGTTCAGGGCAGACGGCGGCTCAGAAGGCGAACCCGGAGACCGTCTCCGCCAAGGCTGACAGTCCTTCCCAGACACGCTGGGCGACATCCAAGGAGGACAGGAAGCTTCGCGGCCGCATAAAGTTTCTGGAAAAGAAGATAGCCGATGAAGAACGGAAGATGAAGGATATTGAGGCGAAGCTTTCGGCGCCCTCTCCGGGGGACGACATTATGGAACTCACCAGGGAATATCTGGAGACCAAGAGGGACTGCGATGCCTATATGGACGAATGGGCTTCGCTGAATCAGTGACGGACAATTGTAAACCGACAGGATAATGGAAGAAAAGATGCAATATATTTTCGGAATGCATCCCGTGCTCGAAGCGGTGAAGGCCGGAAAGCGTTTTGACAGGGTGCTGCTGAAGAAAGGTCTGGAAGGCCCTCAGTTCAGAGAACTGATGACAGCGCTTCAGGACAACGGGATAAGTTTCCAGTTCGTGCCCGGTGAGCGTCTCGACAGGGTGGTCCGCGGAGCGCATCAGGGGGTCGTAGCCTATATAGCGAACATTGAATATGTTGAGCTTGAGGATCTCGTGAGCAGGGCGCTTTCCGGAGACGATGCTCCCATACTGCTCATACTCGACGGCGTAAGCGATGTGAGGAATCTCGGCGCCGTGGCCCGGACACTGGAATGTGCCGGCGGAAAGGGGATTATAGTCCCCGCAAAGGGCGGTGCCGCCGTGAATGCCGAGGCCGTGAAGGCTTCTGCCGGAGCTCTGATGAGGCTTGACTACTGTCGTGTACCGAACCTGAAGTTCGCAGCCTATTACCTGAAACAGAGCGGTTTCAGAATAGTCTCAGCGACCGAGAAGACGGACTGTCTGATGTACGATGCGGATCTGACCGGACCTGTGGCAATAGTGATGGGGTCGGAAGGTAAGGGCATCTCCAGGTCTCTGCTGGATCTGTCGGATGAAAGGGTGGCCGTGCCTATGTCCGGAGGGATATCTTCACTCAACGTCTCCGCCGCCGCTGCGGTCGTCATCTATGAGGCGGTAAGGCAGCGCATCAGCAAATAATTGCCCCTGACTGATCTGTGATGATTATACTTGATTCTCACTGCGACACTGCTTCCCGGGTTTTCCGGGGAGGGGATCTGTCCGTGGACGATGCCCATTCACAGGTTGATATCCCAAAGATGAGGCGTGGCGGAGTCGGGGCTATGTTTTTCGCGGCCTATTGTCCCGCCTCGCTGCCTCCCGATGCAGCCACAAGCTATGCGCTCAAACTTCTCGCCCGCACCAAGGACTGTATTAGAGAGCATTCTGACATCCTCGCTCTTGCGAGATCCGGAGATGAATTGAAGGCCAATTACGGCAAAGGTCTGATTTCCATATTTCTGGCTATGGAAAACGGGGCGCCCATACAGAAAGATTTGTCTCTGCTCAGGCTGTTCTATGATTTGGGAGTGCGCTATGTGACACTATGCCATTCGCGCGACAACGAGATCTGCGATTCCTGTTCTTCGCTGTCTCCACGCTGGGGAGGCTTGAGTCCTTTCGGGAGGGAAGCCGTGGCGGAGATGAACCGGATCGGGATGCTCATTGACGTGTCCCATATTTCGGACGCGTCTTTCTACGATGTTCTGGAGTATTCTTCGCGGCCGGTGGTAGCGACACATTCCTGTTGTCGGGCGCTTGCCGACCATCCCCGCAATATGAGTGATGATATGATCCGCTCACTGGCGGCTGCCGGAGGAGTCATACAGATAAATTTCTATCCTGTCTTCCTGAGCTCCGAATACGCTTCGGAGTATTTTGCCGGAGGCTGGCCTCAGAAAGGGGATGCGATCGAGGATGAGTTCATCGCGGACAGTGCCGACCCGCTGAAACGTCAGGCCTGGTATGGTTTTCTGGACGAGATCAGGGACAATACGCATCGTCCCTATTTCGCCCGCGTCGTTGACCACATCGATCACGTCGTGGAACTAGTCGGCATAGACCATGTAGGGATCGGGTCCGATTTTGACGGAATACCCGTGACACCCGCGGGACTTGAAGATGTCTCGATGGTCGGGAAGATCTTCGCGGAGATGAAGCGCAGGGGGTATGGTGACGCGGAGATGGAGAAAGTGGCATCGGGGAATTTTCTCCGCGTTATGGAAGCCGTTGAGAAGCGAAGTACAGGCGTATAATCAGCGCTAATAGTTCACAAAACACAACGAAATAATGGAAACATTTTTGTTATAGCATTAAACAAAGATGTTTTTATATGTGATTTTCAGTTAGTTTGTTTCGTCAACAATCTTGACCAGCAATTGGTGTAGAGCGGCTGCCGTAAACCTCTCGATGTTCCTCAGACGGTCATTCCGGTAGCGGAAACTTGCTGTGCAAACGCCTTTTTCCGAGGCGACTCCCACCCATACAAGGCCCACGGGTTTGTCCTCCGAAGCGTCCGGCCCTGCGTTCCCGGTGGTGGCAACCGCAAAGTCACTGCCCGTAAGACGTCTCACTCCGGCTGCCATTTCAGCGGCGCATTCGCTGCTTACGGCACCGTATTTTTCCAGCGTTTCGCCGGACACTCCAAGCACATTTTTCTTGACCTCCGTAGAATATGAGGTCACGGACCCGAGGTAGTATCCGGAACATCCCGGTACGGATGTGATGAGCGAGGAGATCTTTCCGCCCGTGCACGACTCCGCCACGCTCAGAGTCTTGCGGTTTGACTCAAGCAGCCTGCCTATGCATTTTTCAAGAGTGTCGTCCGTATATGAGTAGATATATTCGGGAATAATATCTTTCAGCTGGGCTATCAGCCCGTCGATTTCAGCGTTGTTGGCCCTGTCGTCGCCTCCATAAATGGAAAGTCTGAGCCTCACCCCTGTGAGAGGGTTGGGGAGATAGGCGAGGTGGGCGTTCGGAGGCAGGGCATCCTCCCATTTTTCTATTCTCTTGGACAGGGCGGATTCTGCCAGACCGAATGTCATCACTGTCCTGTGGCTTATGGCTTCGAGACGGAAATGCCGTCTGATGTCGTCGATTACGTCAGGAATGGCTCCCAGCGCCTCGTATGGCACTCCGGGAAGCGAATACACGCTCACTTCGCGCCCGAAACGCTCTTCCGGCAGCCTGAACACCATAATGGGGGCCGTACCGAAACGGTTGAGTATCACTTCTGCGGTGTTGGGGACATCCGCCTGGGCTATGTTGATGTCAAGCACGTCGAGCCCTCTGCTGTGCAGAATCTCGTGAATGATTTTCAACTGCCCCTGATGAGTATAAGTGGAATCCGCCCCTGACATCTCTGCAAGGGCATTTTTGGTGATGTCGTCCTTTGTCGGGCCCAGTCCTCCGGTGATTATCACGACATTGTCAACAGTCGCAAGTTCGCTGATTGTGGAAATGATAGCCCGTCTGTCATCGCCGATGGACCGCATTTCTCTCACCCTGACCCCTGCGTCGTTCAGAGCGGAGGCTATGTGAGATGAATTGGTGTCGATTATTTGTCCTATCAGGATTTCGTCTCCGATTGTACAGATGGAAGCTGTCGTCATAATGACTGGAATTTAATGAGTTGCCTTGGTTTGCTTGTAGTATTTGTTCAGATGCCCGGAAGCCTCTTTGAATCTGCGTAGCCTGAGGATGGAGCCTTTCCGGGTGAAAGCCACAAGTGACGCCCCGCTCTGAAGAACATCAAGTACGACTTTATCTGACACTGACGAATCCATTGTGGCAATGATGGTAAGGCGTGATTGCGACTTGCTCCTGACGAATTCGACTCTGCCGACATCCGTGACAATGCCTTCTATGCCCGAAGTCAGGCAGAAGGAAATCATTTCCTCAATCTGCGCATTCGGGATGCCGGTGGGAATCTGTATGAAAATTGGTTTGTAAATATCGTAATAGAGCCTGAGGGACAGCAGATTGTCCATAATCTCCGTAAACGATTCGTCTATGATGTTCTGCGTGCTGTCTATGTGCGGGATGACTACAATGGCGTCGGCGAAGTCGTAGAGCATCGCAAAGCACATCTCATAGCCTTTGACGGCGTCTTTGCTGTTTGTGGAATCGTCTGTAATGCAGGCGAATACCTTGGTGCCGGCCTTGCCGTGTCTCAGTCTCCGAGCCGCAACGGACACGCCCGGATTGTCCGCAGCCGGTCTGGCCGTGACCGGGCCGCTCATCACAAACGAGGCTCCGAAAGATGCCAGAGTGTTGAAATCCCGAAAGCCGGAATCGGTACCCGGGCCGGCCCCGAACGGCGTATCCAGGCTGATGCCCAGAACATCGCGCCTGAGGTTCTTGCTGCGGCAGATGCACCCCGTGATCCCGCGCAACAGTGCCGAGTGTTCGAAAAGTCTGTAAATAAGCTTCATCGCTGCCTTTTTGATGCCCGGTACAGACTGATTGCGGCGATGTCGCTAATCATTGCTGTACTCTTCAAAGGTATTGTCGCTGAAAAATACTACAATTTTTTGGATTTTCTTGAATGTATTTGCCGAATCTGACACTGCAGGGGCGGGTTCCGGAGATTTCTGTCGGATCCGAGGCTGCTGCTGTTCCGCGGTTCCGGACAGTGTGTCAGGTGCATCGGTCTCAGTATCAGCGTCGTATTCGAGCGGGAAGAGCATTCCCGGATCGTCCTCTCCGCGCTTCTGGCTATGGTCGGCGGACTGGTCCCGGTACATTTTTCCTTTCCCTGTCAGCAGCCATTCGATATTCAGGGCAGGGAAGTGCTGCGTCAGGGACAATATGAAAGAGTAGCTCGGACTGTTTCTGCCCGAGAGGATGTGTGAGACGCCAGCCCGTGCGATTCCGAGTCTTTTGGCGAATTCAGCCTGAGTGAGATTTTCTGCTGTCAGGAACTGGTTCAGTCGGTTGTTCATATTTGTAACCATTAACATCACAAATGTAGCGATAATTTCTGAAGTCACAAAAATTTTATTAACAATGGGGTGTTTACAAAAGTGTCCGAGGTGTGAATAACTGGCAGGAATATAGTTGAAGTTTTCCTTAATATTAGTTGGCGATATTCCGAGGGTTTTAAGTTATTATGCATTACAAAACTACGATTATCTGCCCATAACCCCGTATTGGCAAGATGTTAGGGAATTCTCCTAAATGTTAGATTGATATAAAGCGAGTAATAACCTAATATTTAATAACATAGACCGACAATAAATGCGCTATAAATATTTCTTATGGTATAAATGTAATCAATTTCAAAAATTACCTGGATTTGCGCCGGTTTTCGTGAATGTTTACAAATGTGATTTAGAATGTAATTATTGTTGACGTAGTTCCGGAGGCATACAGCATTCGATTTTTTTCGTATTTTTGCAGCCTCTAAAGAGATTTCGGAAATGATACCTGAGATTCATATCGAGGATTACAATTATCCGCTTCCCGATGAGCGAATCGCCAAATATCCCCTTGAGGAAAGGGATTCGTCCAAGCTTCTCTGCTACCGGGGCGGTGAGATCCAAGAACATATATTCAGAGAACTGCCCGGATTGCTCGACCCGTCGTCGATGATGGTCTTCAATGACACGAAGGTCGTCCCTGCGAGACTGTTCTTCCGCAAGGATACGGGAGCCCTGATAGAAGTCTTCTGCCTTGAGCCGGTCCGGCCCTGCGAATATGCCACAATGTTCACGGTGACTGACAGTTGCAGATGGAAATGCATCGTAGGCAACGCCAAGAGGTGGAAAGGCGGACAGATACGACACATCAATCCTGACAATGATCCGTCCGTAGCCGGAATAGACCTCAGGGCTGAGCTGATTTCAAGAGAGGGCCAGACCGCCATTGTCGAGTTGACCTGGTCGGACGGCAGCCCTTTCTCTGCCGTGCTCGAAAAATGCGGCTGCATACCCATCCCGCCTTATCTCAACCGTGAGACGGAACGCATTGACTATGAGCGTTACCAGACTTTGTATGCCAAGTTCAGGGGCTCTGTCGCCGCTCCCACGGCCGGACTTCATTTCAGCAAGAGGGTACTTGACGGGATCAGGGAAAGAGGCATTGACACCGAGACTGTCTGTCTCCACGTGGGGGCCGGCACATTCCTGCCCGTCAAGGACAGCCTTGTGAGCAGGCACATTATGCATCGTGAGCCCTTTGTGGTCAAGACCGCTTTTCTGGAGAAACTGCTCGGGAAAATCGACAATGTGACGGCAGTGGGGACGACATCGGTAAGAACTCTCGAATCACTGTACTATGCCGGTGTGCACTGCATCGAGGAGGGCAAGCCGGCGGATGTGTCGCAGTGGGAGCCCTATACGAGGGACTATACCTACACCACCGAAGAGGCCCTGTCGGCGCTTTATGCCTATCTGAAAGGCAATTCGCTGACGGAACTCGATATGGGGACGGGCATCATCATCGTTCCGGGGTTCAGGTTCAGGCTTGTCAGGCAGCTCATAACCAACTTCCATCAGCCGCAGAGCACGCTCCTTCTGCTGATTTCCGCGTTCGTCGGAGGGAACTGGAAACCGATATACGACTATGCTCTGAACAATGGCTTCAGATTCCTGAGCTACGGTGATTCTTCGCTCCTTTCCCGGGCGGAGTAGCTTCGTCAAGCCGGCTTCCCCCGCGTTTTGTTTTTATGGACAGAATGTGTAATTTAGCGGCGCAAAACCAGTGACTATGGCAGACTATAGTGAATTCGAGAGCATCGGACCGTATCAGACGGATGCGGAGGCGGTCTATGCCTTCAGCCAGATAGCTCAGAACCCGATTCTATCCCGCATTTCCAGATATTTCTATCCGGAGGAGTCTCCCGACTATATCAAGAATGTGCTGCTTTCACTGAAGTCGGTCGATGATTTTCAGGTGCTTGTGATGACCAAGGTGGTGGAGAGAGCCATTGATATGACTGTCAGGAACTTCTCCTATGACGGGGTGGCCAACATATTCAGGGACCGCAAATTCCTGGCGCTTTCCAATCACAGGGACATAATCCTCGATCCGGCGATCACACAGACGGTCCTTTACAAGAACGGCATTCCTATGACGGAGATTGCCGTCGGGGACAACCTGATCAAGAACAAGTACATCGAATATCTGGTCCGTTCCAACAGGATGATCAAGGTCATCAGAGGCGTATCTGCCAGAGAACTGTACCTGTCCTCGCAAATTCTCTCGAAGTACATCAGGATGAGCGTGACAGGCGGCAAATCGTCCATTTGGCTCGCCCAGAGGCAGGGCCGTACCAAGAATGGCTATGACACCACCGAACAGGGTCTCCTGAAGATGCTGGATATGAGCGGAAAAGCCGGGGATTTCAAGCGCAACTTCGAGGAACTCAACATCATACCGATGAGCATCTCATACCAGATCGAGCCCTGCGACATCCTGAAGGCCCGTGAACTTCTGATTTCCCGCACTCAGAAATATGTGAAAGGTCCGGAGGAGGACCTGAACAGCATTCTGGTGGGCGTGACACAGAAGAAAGGGAATGTGCATCTGAATATCGGGCGGCCGCTGACCAGCGAGGAGATTTCCCTGGCATCGCTCTGCGACAAGAACGACCGCTACCAGTATATCCGTCACGCCGTGAATTTCCGCATTGTGGACGGCTACAGGCTCTGGAACAACAACTACATCGCCTACGATATACTCAACTCGACCACGCGATTCGCCGATATGTACACCGAGGCGGACAAGGAGTGGTTCGAGGATTATATGGCTCATCAGATGGAGTCTGTGGAGCCTCAGCTGCAGGGCGCGGATCTGCGGGAGATCTTCCTGCAGATTTATTCCAATCCTATTGTCACGAAGGATATCATCTCGAACGGCGGCGTCCTGGTCTAAAGACGGCCTGTCGCAGCAGTGTCTGGTGAGGTAAATTCGGAGCGCAGCGACTCAAGGGGGCTGGGGAATACGGTCCCCAGTGATTGGGGTTTGAGTCAGACTATGCTGATAATGAATTTAGCCTCTGGCTATAAATTCATTATCAGCACAGTCATATATCCCGCTTCAAGCAGCAGCAGGCAGATTCCCTCGGGAATGCCGAGCCGGCTTCTTTTCCTGAATCCCCAGGCACATACGAACAGGAACAGGGCGGCGACGATGACGGCTACGGCATCCATCACGCTGATATTTCCGAAAGACAGAGGATGAATCACTGAAGCCGCGCCCAGGATGAGCAGAATGTTGGAGATATTCGAGCCTATGATGTTGCCAAGTGCAAGCTGCGCCTTCGATTTGCTTGCCGCGACTATGCAGGTGGCAAGTTCCGGAAAAGATGTGCCGCCTGCCAGCAGCGTGATGGCTATGAATTTGTCGCTGACACCCCACGATTTGGCCAGTTCGACGGCGGAGTTCACGAACAGCTGACCTCCGCCCACCAGAGCTCCGAGCCCCGCGAGCACCATGACTGTCGCCACCGGGGTCTTGTACTCTTTGGTAGTGCCTTCCTCTTCGCCGCCTCCGTCTGTCTTGAAGGAACGGTAGAGATAGACGGCAAACAGGGCCAGCATCACGGCTCCTTCGGCTCTGCCGAGACTGTCTTCGCCGATTCCGAAGATCGTATGCTTCATTCCGAGCAGCACAAGCATCAGCGTAACGGCCAGATTCAGAGGAATGTCCCTTTTCCTGTTGCTTGGAGAGATGACCATAGGGCAGATGCAGGCGGTGATTCCGAGAATCATAAAGGTGTTGAAGATGTTGGAGCCTATGATGTTGCCTATGGCGATGTCGGCGTTGCCCTGAAAAGCCCCGGTGCAGCTTACCACGAGTTCCGGCATGGAAGTTCCTATGCCCACGATGGTAAGTCCGATTATGAATTCGCTTACGCCGGCCTTTTTGGCTATGCTGGACGAGCCGTCAACCAGCCAGTTGGCTCCGAGCAGGATGAGTGCGAGCCCCGCCAGAAGAATCAGAATCTGTACCGCCATCATTTTCTCCTCCTGAGTGCGACGACATTTTCGACGTGGTGTGTCTGAGGGAACATATCTACGGGACGCACCGCGCTGATCTCATAGCCCTGTGAGAGTATAGCAAGATCTCTGGCCTGCGAAGCTGGATTGCAGCTGACATACACTATCCTGTCCGCATCAGCCTCAAGTATGACTTTAGCTACATCGGGATGGATGCCGGCTCTCGGGGGGTCGAGGATTATCACATCCGGTCTGCCGTTGGCCTCGATGAATTCCCGGGTCAGCACATCCTTCATGTCGCCGGCATAGAAAACGCAGTTGTCAATGCCGTTGCGCCGCGCATTTTCACGCGCATCGTCGATGGCCTCCTTTACATACTCGATTCCGACCACCTTTGCGGCGAGCGGAGAAACGAACTGGGCGATGGTGCCGGTGCCGGTGTAGAGGTCATAGACCGTCTGGTGTCCGTCGAGACCTGCAAACTCCCGCGCCAGCGAGTACAGTCTGTAAGCCTGCCGGGTGTTGGTCTGATAGAAGGACTTGGGGCCTATTCTGAATTTCAGTCCCTCCATTTCCTCATAGATCGCCGGCTCTCCCCGGTAGAGAATGCATTCCTGGTCCGCTATGGAGTCGTTGGCCTTGCCGTTTATGACATAGTAGAGAGAGCTGATCTGCGGGAAGGCTTCCGCCACTGCGTCGAGAAGAGCCTCGCGGGCAGGTTTGTCCTCGTGGTAGAAGCTAAGTATCAGCATATTGCCGCCGTTCTCCGTAGTCCTCACCGTCATAGTTCTCAGGAAGCCGTGATGCTCCCGTATGTTGAAGAAAGTCAGATGGTTACGGACGGCGTAGTCCTTGACGAAAAGGCGTATCTCATTGGAAGGGGATGGTTGCAGGCAGCACTCCTCGATGTCGAGAACCTTGTCGAAGAAGCGGCCTATGTGGAAACCGAGTCCGAGCCTCTCCTCGGGAGTCAGGGCCTCGGGATTTTCGCCGTCCAGAATCCACCTCCTTTCCGAAAAGGTGAACTCCAGCTTGTTCCTGTAGCCATAGATGAGGTCAGAGCCTATAATGGGCTGAATCTCAGGAATATCAAGATGTCCGATACGCACAAGCTGATCATAGACCTGCCTCTGCTTGGCTTCGAGCTGCATAGGGTAGGGCAGCGGTTGCCATTTACAGCCGCCGCAGAGACCGAAATGCCTGCAGAGCGGCTTCAGGCGATGCGGGGACTCCCTGACCGTGCGGGTGACGAAAGCCTCCATATAGTTCCGTTTCTTTTTGCTGACTTTCAAGTCAACGATGTCTCCCGGCACGGCGAAAGGGACGAACACGACCACTCCGTCTATGTGGGCGAGTGCCTTGCCTTCCGCAGCTATTGCCTCTATCTCGATGTTTTCGTAAGTGATGTCCTGATGTTTACGGCTCATATCCGCTCGGTTTTCTGATTGCAGGAAAATGGCCCGTTCGTTCCGGAATTCCGAAGTCGAACGGGCCTGCAAAAATAGTAACTTATCGCAAGTTCGGCAAGTTATTTTTTACTTAAAGTTTACCGCCTGAGCTTTGTCGATCTCGAAGAAGTCCGAGCAGGGTTCATATTTATAAGGTATGTATTCATACGCTTTTACGAACACTTTCGGGCATTTCCTGTTGCTGAACACTTCCAACATAAGCCCATTGTTCCCGCAGCTCTCCTTGGACATATCTATCTTGTCGGGAGCATTCTTGAGCTGATCCAGTATGACAGCCTTGCTGCTTGCGGGGAAATAAAAGGTCTTTTTGCTGAACATCTCCTTCGAATCGCTGTTCCTGTATCCGTTTTTCATCACCAGAATGAGAATGATTCCCGTCAAGGCGATAAGTGAGCCCAGAATGTTGATGGACACCGACGAAGGAATGGCAACGAGAACGATGCCTGCGACTATGAGCGCGGCAGAAATTATATAATCCGTTAAGGATCTGGTTTTTACGAAATCCATTGTATTTTTCTTTGTAACACTGCATAAACCGCTGTCTGAAGGCGGTTTAAAGTATATATCGAGGGGGAGCTTGCACCATCGTCAGATCTCTGGCGACAGTGCGTTTGAATGAATGACCCGGCCCGCTAAATCAGCAGGTGCCTCAGTGCTATAAAGTATGAAGAGTGATTCAGAAGACCACTTGGGTACCGGGCGATTTTCCGGCACAACTGAACTGCCGGTGTAATGAAGCTTTGTTCTGCCCGGAAAGGTATATTCCTGTAATTGAAATTGTTGCGCAGTCTCAGACTGTTGCCAGACTGCCTGCTTTCCACGAGATTCTCCTCCGGGGAGCAGACTCCTATGCAGGGGAGATTGTCGTCGGTGTATCTGCCGGTCTCTCGGGAATCACGGATAAGTGACATCTCCTCCGTCCCGGCTTTCTGTGTGCCGGACAGGATGTCCTCCGCAGATTCCGGCCTGTGGTCGCGCAGGATGCCGAAACCTCCGCAGAGAAGTGCAATCGCACCTGCGGCGGCAACAATCAGCAATTTTACGGACTTTTTCATACCTGCGTTCTGCATCTTTGATTCCGCAGCGTCCCGGTGACAAAGTCTGCGGTCAAAGCAGGTACAAATATAGTGTTTTTCGCGAAAACCTGTTGTCCCGCGGGAAAATAAATACGAATTGAGTAACAGACACGCTAATCTTCACCGGTAGTGGAGTCGCTGTCGTTCTCAAAGAAAAGCCAATAGAGAATGAATAGAAATATGCCTGTCGGAATCATAATAACGGCACAAAGATAGCGAATCTTATCGACGAAACAAGGCCTTTGCCATTTGTTGTTATGCTCCGATAGTGCCACATCCGGCATCGTCGTTCTTAATCAGGCGACTGATTGAACAAGGCGAAAGGGTGTGAGCTTAATTTGGATGTTAATTTAAAGGTTAACATAATATAAATTGTGTAACAAAAATCAGCGTATTTCGTGACATCGAACCGACTTTGGGATTTTTTCACTAATTTTGCCGACCGGATTTAAAAACAAGAAGCGAAGATATGTCAGTAGAGATTGTAAAAGTTTCGACTAAAAAAGAACTGAAAGAATTCGTGCATTTCGCCAACGAACTTTATAAAGGAGTGAAAAATTATGCTCCGAGCGTTTATGCCGATGACTACAACACGTTCAACCCCAAGACCAACGGTGCTTTCGAGTTCTGCGATGCCCAGATGTTTCTGGCGCGGAAAGACGGGCAGACTGTCGGCCGCGTGATGGCCATACTCAACAAAAAGGCAAACGCGACATGGAACGTCAGGCAGGTCCGTTTCGGGTGGATAGATTTCATTGACGACGAAGAAGTCTCGGCCGCGCTGCTCGATGCTGTCGCAGCCTGGGGCAAGGAACGCGGAATGGACAGCATCGTCGGACCGCTCGGATTCACCGATTTCGACCCGGAGGGTATGCTCATCGAGGGCTTCGACCGGCTCGCCACGATGGTCGGGATCTACAATTTCCCCTACTATCCGCAACATCTTGAAAAACAAGGATTTACCAAAGAAACTGACTGGATCGAATACCGTATCACCATCCCGGACGAGCTCCCGGAGCGCTATACCGCTTTCGCCCAGTCCGTGGCGGACAAGTGCCACCTCAATGTGCGCAAAGTCACACGCAGGATGATAAACCGTGAGAATTACGGCAAGAAGTTTTTCAAGCTGATAAACGAGACCTACTACAAGCTCTACGGCTTCTCCCTGCTCTCTGACAGGCAGGTGGACCAATATACGAAGCTGTATCTCGGACTGCTCGACACCAGGATGGTAAGCTTCATCGAGAACGACAAAGGGGAACTTGTGGCCGCGGGCGTGACTATGCCTGACCTCGGGGAGGCTCTGCAGAAATGCGGGGGCAAACTCTTCCCTTTCGGCTGGTTCCATATGCTGAAAGCCATTTTCTGGAAGCGTTCCGAAACCCTGGATATGCTGCTCATCGGTGTGCGGGAGGACTATCGGGACAAGGGACTCAATGCGGTGCTGTTCTGCGACCTGTTCCCACGCCTCAAGGCTATGGGATTCAAATATGCCGAAACCACCGCCGAACTTGAGACCAACGACAGGATTCTAGCATTGTGGAAAACTTTTGAACGCGAACAGCACAAACGCCGCCGCTGCTTCGGCAAAAAGATAGACTGAGCCGGCCGGCGCACCTGCACCAACTGACCGAGATATATAATATGGCCGCTCCCCTTCCTGAAAGAATGCGTCCTCACAGTCTGGAGGACTATGTCGGACAAAAACATCTTGTCGGACCGGGATGCGTGCTGCGCAATATGATTGAAAGCGGCAATCTCGGCTCTTTCATACTCTGGGGACCTCCGGGCGTGGGCAAAACCACTCTGGCTCACATAGTTGCAAATTCTTCCGGGCGCGAGTTCCACACCCTTTCGGCCGTAAACGCAGGCGTTAAGGAGGTGCGGGAAGTCATAGACAGGGCGAAGTCCCGCTCGGTTTTCAGCGGCGGCAAATCCCCTGTCCTGTTCATAGACGAGATTCACCGTTTCTCCAAGTCGCAGCAGGACGCCCTGCTCGGCGCGGTCGAGAACGGGACAGTCGTTCTGATAGGCGCCACCACCGAGAACCCCTCTTTCGAGGTCATCACTCCCCTTTTGTCCCGCTGTCAGGTCTATGTGCTGAAATCTCTGGAAAAAGACGAACTGCAGCAGCTTCTGAATCGTGCCCTGTCTCAGGACGAGATACTCAAGTCGTTGAACATCAAGGTGAAAGAGACGGAGGCTCTGTTCCGCTATTCTTCGGGTGACGGGCGTAAACTGTTGAATGTCATCGACATAATCGTCGCCGCACATCACGGAGGAGACAGTCCGGTCATCACAAATGAGCTGGTGACTTCGTGTCTGCAGCAGAATATGGCGATCTATGACAAGGGCGGCGAGATGCACTATGACATCATCTCGGCGTTCATCAAGTCCGTGCGCGGCTCAGACCCCAATGCGGCGGTCTATTATCTCGCGCGTATGCTCAAGGGAGGAGAAGACCCGCTTTTCATCGCCCGCCGGCTCTGCATTCTCGCCGCCGAGGACATAGGTCTCGCGAATCCTAACGCCCTGCTGCTCGCCAACGCCTGCTTTCAGACCGTCCACAGCATCGGAATGCCCGAGGCGCGGATTCCGCTCTCTGAAACGACAATCTACCTCGCTTCCTCTCCGAAGAGCAATTCCGCCTATCTCGCGATAGACAGGGCTCTTGAACTCGCCGGCAAGACCCAGACAGCCTCGGTGCCCCTGTACCTGAGGAACGCCCCGACCAAGCTTATGGAGGAACTCGGCTATGCCGACGGCTACCGATATGCCCACGACTATCCGGGACACTTCACCGATCTGGAATTTATGCCCGAGGGCCTTTCCGGCACCCGTCTCTATGAACCCGCCGACAACAAAAAGGAAGCGGAACTCTCCGCCCGCCTCTCCGCCCTCTGGCCGAAATACTACGGAGAGTAGATGCCAAGTTTGGGATATGATTGTTATCTTTGTGCGTTGACATTGAAAAACGGACAGCTATGAATGCCAAAGCAAAAGAATTCCCGATCGGGGTGCAGACCTTTGATAAGATTGTCGAAGGCGGGTATCTGTATGTTGACAAAACCAGCTATGTGTATGACATTGCACACAAGTTCGAATATGTATTCTTGAGCCGCCCGCGCCGCTTCGGGAAGTCCTTGCTGTCCTCGACATTCCACCGCTATTTCGCCGGAGAGAGGGAACTTTTCGAAGGCCTGGAAGCCGCAAAACTGGAGCAGGAGTGGCGATGCCATCCCGTATTCCATTTCGATATGTCCACGGCAAAGCATTTGAATGAGGAACAGCTGCTCGGGGAACTGGACAAGAAACTCTATGTATATGAGCAGCAGTACGGCCGCGGTGAGAAAGACATCAGCATAAACCAGCGTCTGGAAGGTCTGGTGTGGCGTGCCGTGGAGAAGACTGGAGAAAAGGCGGTGATAATCATCGACGAGTACGATGCTCCGCTACTGGACGTGATGAACGACAGGGAGAGGCTCGTGCCGATGCGCCAGATAATGAGGAACTTCTATAGTCCCATCAAGAGTCTCGACCCCTATCTCCGCTTCGTTTTCATCACAGGCATCAACAAATTTGCGCAGTTGAGCATATTCAGTGAACTGAACAACCTCAAGAACATATCGATGCTTCCGGAGTATTCGGCGGTCTGCGGGATTTCACAATCGGAACTCGAGCGGGATTTCAAAGAACCGATTCGGGGGCTGGCGCAAGCCGAGGGAGTCAGTGAAGAGCGTGCGCTTGAGCTTCTGAAGGAAAACTACGACGGCTACCATTTCTGCGCCTGCTCGGAAGACATCTACAACCCTTTCAGCCTGCTCAACGCCTTCTCCGACAGACGGTTCGGCACCTACTGGTTCGAAACTGCCACGCCGACATATCTGATAGAACGTCTGGAACGCAAGCCGATTGACGAACGGGAACTTGACAGGATGGAATATGTTTCCGTCAACGAGTTCAACGTGTCGCCCGAGGTGACGGACAATCCGCTTCCGCTTCTCTACCAGACCGGATACCTGACGATAAAATCGTATGACAGGGAGACTGACTCCTACACTCTCGGTTACCCGAACAAGGAAGTCCGAGCCGGTTTTCTGGGTTCTCTCCTTGCCGGCTACAATGCTCAGAATCCGTCCGGTTCATCTTTCGTCATACGTTTCAATGCGGCTCTCAAGCGCGGAGACATCGATGGTGCGCTCACGCTGATGCAGTCTTTCCTGGCCGGGATGCCGAACGATTTGGAGAACAAGACAGAGAAGCACTATCAGACAATCATCTACCTCATCTTCGCTCTTCTCGGCTACTACATCCGCACGGAGGAGAAGTCGTCTGTCGGACGTGCCGATGCCGTATGCTGGACCGCCGACTCGATTTATGTCTTTGAATTCAAGGTCGACAGCGCGGCCGAGACCGCCCTCAAACAGATTGACGACAAGTGCTATATGATCCCCTACCGCTCCGAGGATGGCAAGCGTCTCGTGAAAGTCGGGGTGAACATCTCCACCGCCTCCCGCACCATCGACGGCTGGGCCATCGCAGAAGAACCGCGGGCTCGACTCAGCTGAAATACAGTGTCTTTTACTTTTTCAATGATGCCAAAGTGATGGCCGTTTGTCAGAACGGATAGCCGACACCGAAGTGCAGCGCATAGCCGCTCTTGTCCTTCTTGAACCAATCCCCCGGAGTGAGCCAGCGGGAGCCGTCTTCGCGGGCAGGATCGTGGAGCTTCAGACCCCAGTCCAGACGCAGCACCAGAAAATCGAAGTCCAGTCTCAGCCCAGTACCCCAGTTGAAAGCCAGACTCTTGCCCAGATTGGCGAAAGAGAAGCGCTCCTCATCGGATGAATCCCTGGCCACCGCCCACACGTTTCCGGCATCGGCAAAGACCGCAAAGGCGAATTTCCAGAAGAGCGGAAAACGGTATTCCAGATTGGCCTCCAGCTTCATATCGCCGGTCTGGTTCGGGATCTTGAAGGTGTCATCCTTCTCCGATGTGCCAGGCCCCACGCATCTGGCCTGCCACCCGCGGAGGCTGTTGGCGCCGCCGGCGTAGAAATGCTTCTCGAACGGAAGCACAGTAGAGTTGCCGTAGGCATAGCCGGCTCCAGCCACGAACCTGCAGGCAAGCGCCTGCCTATCTTCCTTTCCGAACCTCCAGGTGTGGCCGAGAGTGAGTTCGGCGCGTACGAACTGCGAATACGGCGTGTCCCAAAGCATTCCGTAGCCTTCGCTGTTCTTCTTCATCAGAGGCTTGAAGATGCTCAGCACATTGCCCGCTATGTCCGTCTGCAGCCTTACATAGGAATAGTCTGTCTTGGGGTTGACGTCGGAATTGGTCGTGTAGTAGAATGTAGCGCCTGCTCCGAAGTCAAAGTGGTCTTGATAGGCATTGAACAGATAGGGGTCGTCATAGAGAGTCTCACGGAAACTTTCGGTCATATTGCTCAGATGCACGATGTTGAGCTGGAGCGGATAGGCCTGGTAGAAAAAGCGCGATTTCAGATTGCCGGTAAATCCGAATGACGTGGAGATGATGTTGCGCTTGTACTCCGGTCGGTTCTGGTAATTGTATGAAACGCTGACATCCGTGCGGGGAATCGACGCGCCCTTGAAAAATCTGTACGGGAGAAAAATGAACTTCGGGAAACTGAGCGAACTGCTGACGCCGAACTCGGTGGAGCGGATCTTCTGCTTGAAGTTGAACTGGAAGTTCCCCATAAAGCTGAGGTTCAGCCACTCCCCGCCGTGGAAGATGTTCTTGTGGTAATAGGAGAGCTGGGGCGAGACCCCGAAAAGTCCCGTGGAGTTCACCGAAGTCTCCAGATTGATCTTGAAGCCCTGCAGTTTGGACTGTATAAGCTGGATATGGCAGTCAACCCTGTTGCTGTCGGCGGGCGTGGTGCCTATGTTCACGCTGGAGAACATCTTCAGGGAGGTGAAGCGGGAGTAGGTGTTGCGGATGTTCTTGTCGCTGTAGAGGTCGCCGCTGTGGACGGTGTTGAGCTCATACAGGATTTTCTTCCTGATGTTCAGACTGTTGGGATAGGAAATCGTCACCTCTCCTATGGTGAACCGGGCCTGAGTCACTGCATCGTTCTCCGTCTCGTTGCGGGTATATTCATTTATGCTGACGTCGAGCGCCGCCCTGCCGTCAGATGAGAGCGTGTCGGCCCGGAAAAAGAAAAAGTTCTTGTTGAAATTGTAGAATCCCTTGTCCCTCATCACATTGGCCGCCCTGACGCTTTCCGTCTCCAGCGCGGATTCCGACAGGTAATCCCCCACTTTGAGACCGCTGTGCGGAATGTCTGCACGGAAATCGGCAGAGAATGCCTCATTGTCCGGCAGATGATAGCGTATATCGCTGATGGTAAAACGATTGCCGAGAGTGACGCCGTACTGGACATACACCTTTTTCCTGCGGACCCGGATGCTGCTTGTGACAGAGGAATTGTAGTAGCCGAGGTACTCAAGGTGATTCCGGATGTTTTTTATGGATTCATCGACCAGATCCGGATCATATACGACCGGAGCCACGCCTATTTTCTGCACGAACTTGTCCCAGCCCTTTCCCTTGCCGTTCTGCCAGTTATAGACGTTCAGCCCGGGATGCCATCCGAAAATGAAGTTGGAATTGGGCTTCTGCTTGATGTAGGACTGCAGGTCGCTCTCCTTGAAATCTTTGTCGTTCAGCACCTTGACATCGGCTTTCGCCAGACGGTACTCCCCTTCCCCCAGCACCTTTGTCGTGGAGCAGGAAGCAAGAACGGCCGCCACAATGCCGATCGCCGATATTCCGAGCAGCTTTCGCATCTTGCAAAAGTAATCATATTTATTGTACCTTTGCGCTTGCTATCGGATAAAATGCGAAGGATGGAGACTGGCATCTCGAAAAATGAAATCCGCAGGATACACAATCTCTCGACAGGTAAAGGACGCGACGAGAGCGGCCTGTTCGTTGTCGAGGGCGAGAAACTTGTGGCAGAGGCCCTCGCATCGTCCCTGACGGTGGAGAAGGTGTTCTACCGCAGAGACATCGGGGATGAGGCTATGTCCCGGATGTCGGCTCTGAAGTCAGGCTCCCCCGCTCTCGCCGTAGTGCGCCAGCCTGCGGACATTGTCCTCGCCACGGAGGATGCAGTTGCCGAAGTCCTCGGCGCTCAAGGGCTCTTTCTGGCCCTCGACTCCATCCGTGATCCCGGCAATCTCGGGACGATACTGAGGATTGCCGACTGGTTCGGGCTCAAGGCGGTCTTCGCATCGCCCGACACTGTGGACGTGTTCAATCCCAAAGTGGTCCAGGCCACTATGGGCGCCATTTTCAGGGTGGCTTTCCACTACTGCGACCTGCAGCTGCTCTTTGATGCCGTAGATTCGGCAAAAGGCTCCGTATCAGGGACTTTTCTCAACGGAGACAACATCTATTCGGCCTCCCTGCCGCTCGGCACGGACTCCCCTTCCGTGATTGTCATCGGCAACGAATCCAACGGCATTTCTCCGGAGGTGGAAGCCAGAGTGGACAGAAGACTTCTCATTCCTCCTTTCCCCGTCGGCTGCAGGACTTCAGAGTCTCTCAACGCCGCCGTAGCCACCGCCGTCACAGTAGCGGAGTTCAGACGAGCGCTTCTGTAACAAAAATTTATTCCATAGCGCCGCTTCCGTTTGGCTGAAAAAGTGTAACTTCAGCAGATTGAAAAATAACGATTTGTAATGCGAAAATATATCTCCAGGGAGAAATCCTATTTTCGCTATTGTCAATCAGGGATTTCGGTTGTTGCGGATATAAAGCATATTCTCTAAATTTGCCTCCCTGCCTTTGCGGGCAGGGCCTTATAAGCGGCGATTTATATGTACAAAAAGTCAATCATAACGGCAGTGCTGCTGTCGGCTGCGCTCCTGACGGCGTTTTCGGCCTTTGCTCAGAACACAGGCACGGCCTCTGGCAGCGGGACCGGTAAAACTGTAAGCGGCAAAGTCACGGACGACAACGGTGAACCTCTGGTGGGCGCATTCGTTTACTACAGGGGCTCCGACAATGGTGTCAGCACCGATCTGGACGGGCGCTACCGCATAGCGGCCCCGAAATCGGACAGGCAGGCCATTCTGGTTTTCCAGTATCTCGGAATGCTTTCTCAGGAGTTCCCGGTAGGCAGGGACGGCAGGATTCTCGACGTGAAGATGATGCCGGACAATGAACTGGAGGGCTCCTATATCGTGGGAGCGTACGGCACCGCGCAGAAGCGGGAGGATATGGTGGGCTCCGCCTTTCAGGTCAATTCGTCCGCGCTTGTCGACAAGCCCAAGACCCGTGTGGAGAGTATGCTTCAAGGGCTCGTTCCCGGACTGAGCGTGTCTCCGAACACGGATTATGCATCCACCGTGCGTTCGCGCTACGAAACCAGAGTCAGGGGTGACGCCTCGCTGTCAGCATCCAGCGAGCCTCTGTGGATCATTGACGGAGTGCAGTTCTACACCGGCAACAGGACCAACCAGATGAGCGGAATGTCCAGCACCGTGGGGCCTCTGTCGTTCCTCGATCCGGATGATATCGAATCAATTACAGTGCTCAAGGATGCCGACCAGACCACCATCTACGGCTCCAACGGCTCCAACGGCGTGATTCTGATCACCACCAAATCCGGAAGCGGCAATCAGCCTCTGAACGTCTCCGCAAAGGTCAATTTCGGCGTCGTCGTTCCGGACAAAAGCACAATGTTCAAGATGATGAACGCGCGGCAGTATATGGAAGTCGCGAAGGAGGCCTGGGTCAATTCGGGCTACACTATGGAAAACTTCCCGCTGCAGGACAATGATATGAACTCCTACAGCAGCACTTCCACGGACTGGTATTCCGAATGCATCGGTCCGGGCAACAACATCTATGCGAACGTGTCGCTCACCGGCGGCGGCAAGAAAGTGTCGACCTACACTTCGCTGTCGTATTATCGGGAGAAGCACACCGTGAAGAAAGACAATCAGCAGAGATTCACGTTCAGCACGAAGAACAAGTTCAATGTCGCGAAATGGCTCGATTTCACGGCCGACATAAGCGGCTCCTACAACATCAACAACATCGTAAGCATCGACAAGTCGTACCTGGTACTGTCCCCGGTGCTCAGCCCGTACAACGATGACGGAAGCTACCGGCTGTATTACAAGATCTGGGATCAGACCTTGAATGACGGAGCCGGCGGATGGAGCACGAGGAGGTTCGTATATAACAAGATACCCAACCGCGAGGAGGGAGATGACACCCAGACCTCCCTTTACCTCAAGGCAAACGGACTGCTCGCATTCCACATAATCGAGGGGCTTGACTTCACTTCGCAGTTCGCCTTCGATGTCATCCATTCCCACGAAGACGTATATTACTCCCGCAAGACTCTCGAAGGTCAGAACTCGGCGGGAGAGGCCGTGGGATATACCCGCAGGGGCGACGCCAACTACCTGTCCTGGCAGAATGTCAACCGCCTGAACTTCAGCCGCAGATTCGGCAGGCACAGTGTTTCGGCCCTCGCGGTACTGGAGCTGTATAGCCACACCAACAAGTACCTCAATGCGAGTGCTCAGGGCTTTATGAACGACAACATCAAGGAAATAAGCTACGCCGACCAGTCCACGATAAACGCATCCAGCAACACTACTCCCGACCGTAGGCTGTCAATGGTGGGAAGAGCCTCCTATTCGTACGATTCGCGCTACTATGTCTCGGCCAACTATCGTCGCGACGGCAACTCCAATTTCGGGAAATATGCCCGCTGGGCCAATTTCTGGTCAGTGGGAGCATCCTGGAACATCCACAAGGAACCGTTCTTCCGCTCAAGCCTCATCCGGATGCTGAAGCTCAAGACTTCCTACGGCATTGACGGCAACTCCAGGATAGACGCTTCCGTGGCGAAGGGAACATACAGCTATTCGGACTCTTACAGCTATGGCAAGATGTCCGGTGCGGTAATCGACTCCGTGCCCAACCCCGGGCTTTCCTGGGAGACTACGGCCAAGTTTAATGTCGGCGCGAGAATCGAGTTCAAGGACATACTTGACTTCGAGCTGGAATACTACAACAACACCACAAGCAATCTGCTGTCGCAGGTCTATGTGTCGAGGGCGGTGTCTTCGGACAAGGTGTACGCGAATATCGGCTCCGTAAGGAACCAGGGAGTCGAGATGGACATCCGGAGCACCAATATCAAACGTGACGGCTTCATCTGGTACACGACGCTCAATATGTCCCACAACAGCAACAAGATCCTGGAGCTTTACAACGATATGCTCACGAGCTACGGCAACACCGCCAACAAGGCCGGCTATGAGAAGGGAGTGTTCTACCTCATCGAATGGGCGGGAGTCGATCCCACGGACGGTTCCCCTATGTGGTATGACGCCAACGGTGACCTGACCAAGAGCTACAGCACATCCAACCGCCGTCTGATCTCCAATCGTCCCCACTCCCCCGCTGTCTATGGCGGAATTGTCAATGATCTGCAGTACAAGAATTTCTCTCTCCGCATCCAGTTCAACTACTCCATCGGAGGCTGGGCTCTCGCCACCTATGCGAGCCAGATGATTGCAGATGGCTACGACATCACCGCCAGCAACGGAAACCAGGCGATAGAAGTCTATAAATACCGTTGGACCACTCCGGGACAGAAGGCTCTGCTGCCAAAAGTGTCACAGGTCTCGACAAAGTCTCAGATGAACTCCACGCGTTATCTCTACAACAAGACCAACTTTGACCTGTCCAGCGTGTCGCTCAGTTACAGCCTGCCGCAGAAAGCGGTTTCCAGAATGAAAATCAGAGGAATGAGCTTCTCTCTGGTATGCGACAACGTCTATCTGTTCACCCCGGGAATGGGCGCGCACAGAAACTCCTACAAGACAATGATGTACGGCTACCCGCGCAACCGCACGTTCACCCTGGGTCTTAATTGCCAGTTCTGAAAAGATGAGAAAGAGATTATACATAGCATTATCGGCCATAGCCGCAGCATTCGTGCCCTCTGCCTGCAGCTTCCTCGAAGTGGAGAAGATAGGCAAGAGCGACATCGAATCGTTCTATGATTCGCCGGAAAGTGTCAAGGGAGCGGTAACGGGTTGTCTGTCCCTGCTCAACTCGTTGACAGACAAATATATGATTCTGTACCCCGAAATCTGTGCGGATATGACCGTGATGAACTCGCAGGAGGCTTTGTGGATCAATCTGTACAATTTCGATATGTCGGAGTCCTACAATGCCACTCCTGTCGGGCTGATATGGAAGTCCGCCTATGAGGTGGTTCTGAACGCCTGTGAGATAATCGACAACGCACCGGAGGTGATCGAGAAATACGGTTCACAGAAGAAGTCCATTGAAGATCAGATGGGACAGGCCTACTATTGCCGCGCTCTCGCCACTCTCGACCTCGTGCTCTGCTATGCCCAGCACTATGGATACACTCCGGACGCCTCCCACCTCGGAGTGGCGCTGATGAGTTCGTTCCCCAACCTGAACACCTCGATTGTCCGTTCATCGGCCCAAGAGACATACAGCTTCATAATCAGCGACCTCAATGCCGCCTTCAGGCTGCTTCCCGAGGACCGGTCTCCGGACTGCCATTATCCCTCACGGGCCGCTGCGGAGGCCTTGCTGGCGAGGGTCCACCTCTATATGGAAGACTACGGGAACGCTCTGAAATATGCTTCGTCGGTGATTGAGAACTATGATTTCAGCCTCACTCCGCACGAAGACTACTTCGATATGTACACCACGGTGTCCAAGCGGGGGACGGAATCGGTTTTCAGGCTGGACGGCTACGATTGCAACAGGTCGCTGACATCCGCATACGACTACCGGAAGAATTCCCTGCTCCCCTCCAAGAAGCTCACGGGGATCTTTGCGGAGGATGAGGACAGCGCCTGGCCGGATGTCAGATATTCCCTCATCAACTACGGCGGGCAGAGCGGCTCTCTGGGCAGGACTATGAAATATACCATTCTGGAGGATGTTTCCGACAAGGAAAAGTCTGTGGATGTGTTTGTGTCGCGCCTGTCGGAGATGTATCTGATCAGGGCCGAGGCTCTGTGCTGCCTGAACAGCGATCTGGCATCGGCGGCATCTGACATCGCTCTGCTGCGTTCCCGGGCCACAGGACGTCCTCAAGCCGAATGTATTCCCGAGCATCCGGATGCGCAGACACTCCTGTCCGCAGTCAAGCGCGAGCGGATCAAGGAACTGTTCCAGGAAGGCTTCCGCCTGTTCGACATCACCCGCTGGCGCGAGGATCTGGTGCGTGATGATGCCACTACATCCACTGTCCGGACACTCACCTACCCCAACGATGACTTCATAATGCCGATACCGGGTGTGGAGATGGAGGCCAACAAACAGATGCAGCCCAACCCCAACAATGAGACTCAAAGATGAAAAGAATGAAAAAATGTACGGAAGTGCTTTCCCTCCTGCTGCTGACGGTGGCGCTGAACGGCTGTCACATCAATGATTTCAAGGAGTTTACAGACTATTACATAGCCTTCGCGCCCGGCTCGGCGAGCTATACGGAGGTAAAAGAGGCCGCCTCTCTGGTCGCCCAGTATCCGATACATTTCTGCACGGTGAAGCGCGATGAAACTGTGAGCGTGACCGTTGAGACCATCCCCGGAGACGGGCTGAAGGAGGGAGTTGACTACAAGATCATTTCAAGCACCACACAGTCTTTTCCTCCGGGTGTGTATGACAAGTCTTTCGTGATAGAATGGCTGCCGGGCAGCATTGACGCCTCGAAGGACAACAGCCTGACGCTGCTGCTGAGCGGCTGCTCCGATCCCGACATCATACTGGGCGTGCCGGGGCCTTCCGGGAAGTATAAGTCAATGAAGATAACCAAGAAGAAATGAACCGACTGGAAACGGGAAAAGATAGATAAAATACAATAAATCAAATTGTTATGAAGAAAAAGTTATGTTTTATCGCGGCAATTGCGGCATCCGCGCTTGCCTGCAACAAGGTACCTGAGATACCTGTAGTGGAAGTCTTTATGACGGAATTCGGATTTACTGTCGAGGGCAATCAGAATTTTCTCAGCCGGAACGTGTTTGTCGAATGCACGTCAAGCACAGTCAATGTGGTTCTGCCCTATGGCACGGATGAGAATGCGGTGAAGGGGCTTACTCCTTCGTTTACAGTCACCGAGGGAGCAACCGTGACTGTGGGCGACCAGATTATCCAGAGCAATGTCTCGCTGGTGGACTTCACATATCCGGTCGAGTTCCTTGTGAGCGTGAATGAAAAGTCCAACGCCCTCTACACGGTGACCGTGTCCATCAGCGGTCCGGAGGCGTTCTCGTTTGCCGCAAAAAGTGCAGAGTCCGAGGCGATTAACGCGGGGCCGTTCCTCGCCGTCAACCCCAAGGACAATCTTCCTTATTTCGGTGTAGTGGCCAAGAATGATGACGATGCGCTCAGGTACGGGCAGATTTACCACTATGAGGATGGTCAGATAAGCAAGCTCTGCGATGTGACTTCAGCCAAGACGGGCCAGCCGACGCTGTCATTCCTGCCTGACGGCACTCCCTATTACGCCTGCTATGACTATTCTTCGGCACACGCCCAGGTCTATGTCGTAAACGGTGTGACACCAGCTGCCGTAGGGGCTGTCGATGTGTTGTACAAACCCCTGACGAATGCCACATATTCGACTATGGGTCTGCTTCCTTTGGCTTCAGATGAGGTCTATCTCGGATATGGTGTC
>CAVHXU010000004.1:65923-98357 GCA_963640185.1 Lachnospiraceae bacterium
ATATATCACTTGCTCTGGATGCCGATGACAGGCCATATCTGGCATACAAGAATCCTACTACCAAAGCCGCCGAATACACCTATGTCGATGCAAAGACCAAGGTGTGGGCTGCCGCACAGGCACTTTCCGCCGATGAGGCCGATTTCGTCAAGATTCAGTTTGCGGAAAACGGCACGGGCTACATCTCCTACGATGACGCCACTACACATCAGATTGTTCTCTACAAGTCCAAGTAGAGGGCATTGACAAGCAATCTTGGTTAAGTCAAAACTCTTTGAGACAGTAGGCAAAGGAGGATGGCCCTTTCAGTCATCCTCCTTCGGCTTGCCGCATGAGGTCTGATCAAAAGATGGAGAGAGCAGTGAAATACTTGTTCTGCGGCTTCGCGCTCTGGCTCGGGGCCGCTTTCTCGGCTGACGCGAGGGACTTCAGGGTGGCTTTCGTGGGAGACCCGCAGGTGGACGATTCGCTGGAGCTGGATTTCGCGAGGCGAAGCATCTACCGGGAACTCCGTGAAGCACGGGACATAGACTTCGCTGTGATTATGGGCGATCTGGTGAATGAAAATCCTTTGCTTCTGGGGCCGAGCAAAGCTTCGCTGGACTCGCTTCCCTACCCCTGCCTCTGCATCCCGGGCAACCACGACTGCGGAAATGTCTTCAATGAAGTCTTCGGCTACGGAGACACTACATTCGTTGTGCGGCCTTGCGGCGGAAAATGGCGGTCCGAAGCGGATACTGCCGGGGATTCTGCAGGCGGCCGCGCCCGCAAATGCAAACGAGCTGCAAATGCCGGAGTCAGGTTCATCCTGATGAACAACATCATCTCCGGGTTCGGGGCTGGCTTTTCAGAGGCGCAGCTGGCTTGGTTGCGCGGCGTGATGGAGGTTTGCGGCCCTGAGCAGCGGGTGGTGTTCGCGGTGCACGTTCCTCTGCGTTACTGCAAGGGCGGAGACGAGGTGCTTTCCATACTTGCCGATCATCCGAAAACGCTTATGGTCTCAGCACATCTGCATCGGGTTTTCCGTGCGGAGCATTCGCTCAGCCGTGCCGGAAATCCCGCCCGGGACGCGGCTAAGCTGTCTGCCGCCTCCGGAAATGCGGAGACCGATGTGCGAATCGAAGAAATCGGTGTGGGAGCCACCTGCGGAAGCTGGTGGAGAGGTGTCGGAGAGCCAGTGCTTGTGGAAAAGGGTGACACGCTGCTCTGCCGCGGGCTTGTCCCGAATGCCAGAATGAACTGCGGAGCTCCGAGAGGCTATTTCATAACGGTGTTCAAGCGTGACGGCAGCTATTCCTCACGCTACAAAAGGGTAGGTCGCGATGTCTCCGATCAGGCATCCGTGACGCTTGTCGGTGACAGTCTCTATGTCAATGTCTATGGCGGCCACATTGAGGGGTCCGTCGAAGTGGGTTTCGGTGGAGGGAAACGCGTGAAATGCCGCAGAACAGGCACGGTCGCGCCGGAAGTGCAGGAAATAATCACTTACAATGACAGCTTCTCTCGGAGCGAGAAGCGCGCCCGGAAACGCGATTTCATCCCCATGCGGCGTCTGTCCTCGCCCCACCTCTGGGTCTGTGCCCCGCCGGAAGGATTTGACGGGGGAAAAGTCTCAATCCGCTATGCGGATCCTACAATGAGATTCTGCCACCGCTCCGTTGATCTTGTTGCCCGGTGAGGAGCCCAGCGGGATTCGCTGCGTCCTGTCACTGCGTGTGCCCGGACTCCCTGAGCCGCTTCGCTCCGGGTTCATCTGGAACAACGGCGGATCTCCTGCGGTGACGGACATCTCAGTTGTGACGGCTATGAAAGCCTCAGAATGGCTGCATCAAATGCCGGAACAGTGACCCGTACGGGGTTGGAGGCGTTGCAGCTGTCGGACTGGGTGAGCTCAAGCCACTCGAACGCGTGCTCCGGTATGTGCAGCTCCATATCGGCGTTCTGTGGGGAGAAGTTGGCGGCAATCAGCAGTGTCTCGTCTCCGAAATCTCTCAGGAAAGCGAAGTGCCTGTTCCTGTCGAAGCCCCGCGAACTGAAGTTGCAGTAGCAGAGATCGTAGGTGACTCCCCGGCTTATGGCGTCGTCATTCGCGGCCAGTCGGACAAGCTCCGTCAGACGGGCGAATCTTCTGAGAATCCGCTCGCTGAGACCTGTTTCCTCAATGAGCGGTTGAATATTTTCCTCGATGTCGGCGTACCGGCCGGAGTGGACCAGTTTCCACAGGCCCTGCAGGGATTGCGGCCTCCACCAGTCGAAAATGCTGGTCCTGCCGTTGACCCCGCTGAAGCCCTCATCGTCCATTCCCCTCTCTCCAGCTTCTTCGCCGAAGTACGTCATATAGGCAGATGTGTTGAAGAGCAGGCTCGCGGCCGTGGCCGGATAAATCAGACTGGCACCCTCGCCGCTGCCGGCAAAACCGTCCGAGCAGAAGCGGGGTTCGTCGTGGTTCTCCAGAAAATTGAGCATATACGGCTGCAAATCGCCGAGATACTGCCAGGCGGACGTGAGTCTGGTAGTTGACTGCCAAGCCTCAGGGGGCCAGGAAGCCTTCTGCGAACAGTTGTGCCGCACTATGTCCACCAAGGCATCGTACAGACCCGATTTGTCGTAGAGCAGGTCGAAGCCTACCTCCCGTATATATCTTCGGTACAGTTCCCTGTTATAGACTTCCGCCACGAAGAGGGTCTCCGGATACTGCCTCTTGACGGAGGCTATCGCCCAGCTGAAGAACTGGTATGGAACGAGTTCCACCATATCGCAGCGGAATCCGTCCACCCCCATCCCCCGCCAGTACATCAGGATGCCCAGCATCTTGTCCCAGGTCGGGGTGTGGAAATCGCAGTAGTTGAGCTTGACGGTCTCATACCAGTCGTTGATGCCGGGAGCGGACGAATAGCTGTTGCCGCTGGCCTTGGCGGGATACTCTTCAAACAGAGGCTTTCCGGCGGCTTTCCATTCATTCTCATTCGGCAATACAAGCCGCTGCCCGGGATAGTAGAAGAAGTCGTTGTCCGCACTCCAGTGGACGGACCTGTCATCGCCGGCACCGAGTTCCATCCCCGCAGAGGGCCTCCCCTCAATCGAGGCATCCGCTCCGACTCCATAGTCGCGTGCCACGTGATTGGGCACAAAGTCGATCAGCACTTTCAGCCCGGCCTCGTGACAACGCCCGATGAGAGACTTGAACTCATCTATCCTATTCTGCGGAACATCAGCGAGATAGGGGTTGACATCGAAGTAGTCCTGAATGGCGTAGGGAGAGCCGGCAAGCCCTTTGACGAACTGTCCGTCGGATATATGTCCGCCCTGTCCCTCGCCGAGTCCTCCCATTGCCGACGCATCGCAGCATGAATGCCGAATGACTCCGGTCAGCCAGATGTGAGTGTAGCCGCAATACTTGAGATAGGCTATCGTATCTGCGTCAATGTCAGAGAATTTGCCGGAGCCGTTCCGGGAATATGTTCCGTCCTTGACAGGGCTGTCTCCGACATTGCCCCAAAGGCGCGGAAGCAATTGGTATATGAGTGTCTTGCCCAATTCAAGCGTGGCTCTACCAGTTCAGAATCTTGCGGAAATCGTATTTCTCCGGATCAGGAAGGTAAGCCTTGGCTGCCTCATAGTCCTCCGGGGTGAGGTAGTGGGCGATGTACTTGTAGTAGTTCTGCGCAGTGCCGGCGTTGATGTCCACGATTCTCGGAGGAATCTTGCCCGTCTTCGGATCCTGCAGATCAGCTAGATAGAGCGGAGCCACATTGCCGAAGGCATTGACATAGACCATACAGCCCGTCTTGCCCTCGCTGAAGAGCTGATAGACTCCCATAGCGAGTTCAGTGCAATAGGTGAGGTCGTAGGCGACAGGGTCCTGGCAGCGTACGTCGTATCCTATCTCCACGGGACGGCTCTTGACTTTCACTCCGAGCTTCTTGAACTCTTTTTCGAGCAGGTCATTGAACAGCACTGCCTTGGAGACCTTGCCGAGCTCCGGATGGCCGTGTTCGTCGTAGGTGAAGTGGATGCCGGCTTCGGCGGCTTCCCGAGCCACTTCCTCATTGTGGAAAAGTCCCTCGGCCGCGATGATCGTGCCGTAGTTCAGGCCGAGAATCTTTCTCTTGATGATGGCGGAGACGGAGAGTCCGATGATCTTTCCGAGCGTCATCTCAGTTTTGTTGAACATTTCCGGGATGATGGTCATAGGGCAGTGGGTGGCCTCGCCTATGCCCAGGGCAAGGCTGCCGCAGGTCCGGCCCATTGCCGAGATGATCAGCCAGTTGCCCGATGTGCGCGCGTCCTCATAGACCGTGCGGGCGATGTGCGCTCCCTCGTTCTTGGCGGAATTGTATCCGAATGTCGGAGTGTTGTCCGGAAGAGGAAGGTCATTGTCTATTGTCTTGGGACAGTGTATGTTGGCTATAGGATAGTTCTTGGCTGCGAGGAACTTGGAAATGCGGTTCGCTGTGGAAGCCGTGTCATCGCCGCCGATGGTGACGAGGAGTTTGATGTTGTTGTCCCGGAACAGGTCGAGGTTGAAGTTCTCTTCAAAGTCCTTGTCAGTCGGTTTGAAACGGCTCATTTCCAGGTAGGAGCCTCCCCTGTTGAAGTAGCGGTCGGCCTTCGCGAAGTCGAGATCTTCGGTGCGGGCGTCACGGGAAAAAAGTCCGGAATAGCCGCCGTGCAGTCCGATGACCCTGTAACCTTTTGAAAGGAAAGTCTTTGCGACACTCATTGACACTGAGTTCATTCCCGGGGCGGGACCGCCGCCGCAGAGAATAATGATGGAATCTCTCATATATTTCAGTATAAATTTGTTACTCTGTCCCTACGGGAATGCGGAGCCGCTCACCGATGCCTCGCCGATGCGACAGGCACCGCCCCCGAATGCGGCGCAAAATTACCTTTTTTTTGAAAAAAAGTCAAACAGATTCTAAACATCTTAGTAAATTTGTGGTTTGTTCAAACTTACGACAGGGATGAAGGAAGAGGATCTGAAACGTATTGCCGAGCTGCGTTCCATACTGGCGGAAGCCAACAGACGCTATTATGTGGACAGCACTCCGACAATGAGCGACTACAATTTCGATATGCTGATGCGGGAGCTGGGCGATCTGGAGAAAAAGTATCCGGAAGTTTCCGCCGCAGATTCCCCTACCCGCCGTGTCGGCTCGGATCTGTCCCGCGAGTTTGAAAAATATCCCCACAAATATCCTATGCTTTCGCTCGGCAACACCTACTCCATCTCGGAAGTCGAAGATTTTGCCGACAGGGTGGCCCGGGGACTCGGCGGAAGCGCTTTCTCATATTGCTGTGAGCTGAAATTCGACGGCACCGCCATCTGTCTCACCTACCGCAATGGACTTCTGTTCAGAGCCTTGACCCGGGGAGACGGGCTTTATGGAGACGATGTCACCGCGAATGTGCATCACATCCCGGGCATTCCCCGGAAGCTTCAGGGTGTGGGGATTCCCGATGAATTCGAAATCAGGGGCGAAATCTATATGCCCTACAGGGCTTTTGACAGGCTCAATCAGGAACGCATTGAAAACGAGGAGCCGCCGTTTGCCAACCCCCGCAATGCCGCCTCCGGGTCGCTCAAGCTTCTGAATCCGTCAGAAGTGGGACACAGAGGGCTGGAGTGCACCCTGTATCATATTCTGGGCGAGAATCTGCCCTTTACCACGCATCGTGAGGCTCTCGACGCCGCCGCTTCGTGGGGGCTGCCGGTCTCGGACAAATTTGCACTGGCCCGCAGCATCGCAGACATAGAGCAGTTCATAGAGTATTGGGACAGCGAACGTCACAACCTTCCGTTCGCCACTGACGGCATTGTGGTGAAAGTCAACGAACTGCCCTGCCAGAAAGCTCTGGGATACACTTCAAAGTTCCCCCGCTGGGCAGTCGCGTACAAGTTCAAGGCGGAGCAGGCTCTGACTCAGGTGCTCTCGATAGACTATCAGGTGGGCAGAACGGGAGCGGTCACTCCTGTGGCGAATCTCAGTCCAGTGCCGCTTTCTGGTACCGTCGTCAGGCGGGCGACTCTGCACAATTCCGACCAGATGGATCTGCTCGACATCCGTGTAGGAGACTATGTCTATGTGGAAAAAGGCGGAGAAATCATCCCCAAGATCACTTCCGTGGAGCTGAGCCGCCGTGCCCCGGGGCTGCCGAGGCCTGTTTTCCCGAAGCATTGTCCCGACTGCGGAACTCCGCTCGTGAGAGACGGAGACGAGGCCAAGTATTTCTGTCCCAACACCTATGCCTGTCCGACACAGATAAAGTCCCGTCTGGTGCATTTTCTCAGCCGCAAGGCAATGAACGTGATAGCCGGAGACGCGACGATAGAGCAGATGTACAATCTCAATCTGGTGAAGACCCCCGCGGATTTCTATTCTCTGGACAAGACCCGGCTTCTGGTCCTTGACGGCTGGAAGGAAAAGTCGGCGGAACGGTTTCTGAACAGTCTCAGGGCTTCTCTCAAGGTGCCCTTCGACAAGGTGCTCTTCGCTTTGGGCATACGCTATGTGGGAGAGGCCACTGCCAAAACCCTTGCAAGGCATTTCGGCAGCATCGACGCTCTTGCGGCCGCAGGTCGGGAGGATCTTCTCGCCGTGGAGGACGTGGGCGAGGTCATCGCCGACAGCATACTCGGTTTTTTTGCGGACCCCAAGATGCGTGAGGATGTGGAAAGGCTTCGCGCCGCAGGCGTGAATATGGCGATGGACAGGACTTCGGCAGTCTCCGGTGGCGTCCTGTCCGGCAAGACCATAGTGGTTTCCGGGAATTTCAGCATTTCCAGAGATGAGATGAAAGCGCTGGTGGAAGCCGCCGGCGGCAGGAATTCCTCTTCCGTAAGCGGCAAGACCGATTATCTGCTTGCGGGCGGGAAGCCGGGTCCGGAAAAGGTGAAGAAAGCACGGACTCTGGGAGTCAGCATCATAAGTGAAGATGAGCTGCGCGGTATGCTTGCCGGCAGTGCTGCGGAGAATGCGGCTGACAGGCCGGAGGTATCTGGCGCGGCGCGCGGCGGGACTGCGGATGAAGGCGGGGCGCAGAACCCTGAAGAAGACAGACAGGATAGGAAACATATAGTCGGAGAACAGCTTTCATTGTTCTGAAAAGTTAGGTATGAGTGTAGTATCAGAGTTCACCAAGGAAGACTACGAAGTCATCGAAAGAGAGTTTGCGGACTTGAAGGAGGCCGCGAGGAAGCGCTGTGCCAACGAACGTGAGCTGGAGATAGTCCAGAAGGCGTTCGATTTCGCGAATCAGGCGCACAAGGGCGTGCGCAGGCGTTCCGGAGAGCCTTATATCCTCCACCCCATCGCCGTGGCGAAAATCGTGGTCAATGACATCGGACTGGGCTACAAGTCAATTGTTTCCGCCCTGCTTCACGATGTCGTGGAGGACACCGAATACACCGTGGACGACATACGCACGCTGTTCGGAGACAAGATAGCGTCGCTCGTGGACGGTCTCACCAAGATCAAGACGGTGCTCGACAACGAGGATATGTCCGGGACTCCGAGCCTGCAGGCGGAGAATCTCAAGCGGATACTGCTGACACTCAACGATGATGTCAGGGTGGTGCTCATCAAGCTCGCCGACCGTCTCCACAACTGCCGCACCATAGAGTTTATGCCCGAGTACAAGCGGGACAAGATTCTCAGCGAGACGATGTTCGTGTTCATTCCCCTGGCCCATCGTCTCGGTCTGTACGAGGTCAAGTCGGAGATGGAAGACATCTGGCTCCGCTACAAGGAGCCTGAAGCCTTCAACGAGATTTCCGCCAAGATCAACCGCAACATAATGGACAAGGAGAAGCAGATAGACGATTTCATTTCTCCTATCCGCGAGGCTCTGGATGCGGCCGGATTCAACTTCGAAGTCAAGAAAAGAGTCAAGTCGCCGTATTCCATCTGGCACAAGATGGTGGCCAAGGGCATCACTTTCGAACAGGTCTATGACCTCTATGCGGTGCGCATCATCTTTGACCCCGGCGCTGATCCCAGAGAGTCCGAACGAGACACCTGCTATCACATATTCTCCATTATCACAGGCATTTACAAGTACAAGGCCGATCGTGTGCGCGACTGGGTCAAATATCCCAAGAGCAATGGCTACGAAGCCCTGCACTGCACGCTTATGAGCAATGCGGGAGTCTGGATTGAGGTCCAGATACGCTCCAAGCGAATGAACGACATAGCCGAAAAGGGCATCGCGGCCCACTGGGCCTACAAGAGGGTCGGAGCGGCATCGGAGAATGAATCCGAGATGGACAAGTGGCTGATGAAGGTCAAGGAGATTCTGGTCAATCCAGATGTCAACGCCCTCGAACTTCTCGACATCATCCACAAGGATCTGGTCACCTCCGACATCTTCGTGTTCACGCCCAAAGGAGAGCAGAAAAGCATAATGAAGGGCGCTACGGCTCTGGATTTCGCGTATATGATACACAGCCACATTGGTAACAAGGCCATTGCGGCCAAGGTCAATATGAGGCTTGTGCCACTGAATACCGTACTCAGAAGCGGAGACCAGGTGGAGATAATCACGGCCGAGGTGGAATCTCCCAAGCGCGAGTGGCTGGACTTCCTGGTCACCCGCAAGGCGCGCAACTGCGTGAACGACTATTTCTCCAAGATTGACGAGCAGGGCAAATCCAAGCCCCGGGAAGAGAAGAAGGGCTTTTTCGACTGGCTCAAGTTCTCCTCCGGCAAGTCCTCCAAGGACAGGTTCATCATCAACGACAAGCGCGACGCCCGACATAAATTCATCATCGCCCCCTGCTGCAATCCCATCCCCGGCGACCCCATAGTGGGTTTCCTCGCCCCGGACGGCACTGTCACCGTGCACAAGAAGTCCTGTCCGGAGGCCAACTCCTACGCCTCCAAGCACGGCGAATCCATAGTGATGCCGCAGTGGGACGAGACCGAGGCCGAGTCATTCCCGGTCCACATTTCCCTTGAAGGATTGGACAGGCTCGGCATTCTCAACGAGATCACGCGATATATCTCTCTGGTTATGGGAGTGAATATGAGAAGCCTGCATTTCGAGGCTAACGACACCATATTCAAGGGCGAAATGATACTTCTGGTGCACGACAGGGATGCCCTGGACAAGGTGCTCAAGAAGATTTCAAAGATTGATGGCATTCAGAAGGTCATACGGACAGACCTGCCGTCTCCCAACAATCCGAAAAAATGAAAGGAAATTATGAAGATTGACAGGAAACTGCTTCAGACTCTTGCTCTGGCGCTGGCGGTGGGCTCGACTTTGGGAGTGATGATCTTTTCACACTCCTGCGCCAACACCACCACTCCTCCGAGCGGCGGCCCCAAGGACACCATTCCTCCGGTTATCAGGAAGATGACGCCCCTCGACGGAGCCACCAACGTCCCCACGCACAAGACCAGACTTGAATTCAAATTCAATGAATATGTGGTCGTCAAGGATCCCAAGAGCATATTTCTCTCTCCTCCGCTGGAAAAGGCCCCGAAATACAAGATTCGCGACAAGAGCGTGATAGTGTCCTTCGAAGGGGATCTGGATTCGAACAGGACCTACACCCTCGACTTGACCAACGCCATCGCCGACAACAATGAGGGCAATATGTTCCCAGGATTCACTCTGGTATTCTCGACCGGCGAGAGGATCGACTCGATGTATATCACGGGCACCGTCCAGGACTGCAACACTCTCCGTCCGGTGAAGGGGGCTACGGTGATGCTCTATAAGGATCAGGCTGACTCCGCGGTCTTTCTGAAACGCCCAGATGCCGCCGTCAAGACCGACGAGTGGGGGTTCTTCTGCCTGCGCAACATCCAGGACACCGTTTATAGGATGTATGCCGTGCTTGACGGCAACGGCAACAACAGGTATGACCCGGACAACGATCAGGTGGCCTTTCTGGACACTCTTCTCCGGCCGGCTCTGAGGGTTGCCGACAGCATCCCGGAACTGCTCAAGTACGATATGAAGGACACTGTCAGCTGCCTTGCGCGCAAGTCTCAGTTCGAACTCAATATGTTCAAGGAGAAGCCTTCCAAGCAGATGATAGTGAACAAGGAAAGGATCGGCGAACGGACGGCCTACATCACCTTTATGGCCCCCTATGCGCAGGTGGATTCGGTCTGGATAAAGGGAGTGCCGCCTGACAGGCTCATAACGCAGTTCAACCTCGTGCGCGACAGTATGGAGATCTGGGTCAACGACCCGAGGAAACAGCCGGACACGCTCTTTCTCAATGTCAAGTATATGAAGACGGACACGACGGGGGTGCTCGCGGATTTCACCGAGCTCATCAAGCTCACCAAGCCCCGCAAGACCGCCGCGGCCGCACGCAAGAGCTCGACCAGGGATCTCAAGCACGAGGACACCCTGTGCGTGTTTTCCGTGGATGCGAAGCCTGAAAACATAGAGCAGTACGGCTTTGTGATGGAGTTCAAGTACCCTGTCGTGGAGACCGCTTTCGATTCGATGACTTTCAAGTCCGTCAATCCGAAGCAGCAGGAGACCTTGGAGAAGTTCAGCGTCACGCAGGACAGTCTCAATCTCAGGAAATACGTCGTGACCCCCAAGCTCAAGTACCGGTCCGGCTACGAATACATTCTCAAGGTGCCGCACCGCAAGTTCAAGGACATCAACGGTTTCTACAATGACAGTCTGGAAGTCAAGGTGAGTCTGCCGAAAGACGATGCCTTGAGTACGCTGAAGCTCGATATGAAGAATGTGGGCAACAAATATATAGTGGATCTGCTGGACGAAAAGAGGGACAAGGTCCTGCGTTCGTTCATAATTGACTCCGACAGGATTCTCACTTTCCCCTATCTCAAGGCCGGGAAATATTCCGTCCGGATCACTGAGGATCTCAACCGCAACGGCATAGTCGACACCGGCATACTGCTGGAGCACAGGCAGCCGGAAAAGGTGCGCTTCTACAAGCTGGACGACGGGACGTTCCTGATAGACATTATGGAGATGACGGAAATGGAGCAGACACTCGATTTGAAGGAAATGTTCAAATAGACGGAAGATGATGAATGTCAAGATGTTAGATAAACCGATCGCAGTTCTCCTCCTCGCCCTTGCCTCTCTGGCGGCGGGTTCTCTCCGGGGGACAGTGTCCGCCCAGGACCTGACGGCATTGTACTCCTCTAATCTGGACTCTCTTGTGACGGATCCCCATTTCCGCGCCGAAGATCTCTCCGACAGCGAACTGGATGCCATCGATGTCAACAAAAAGCTGAAAATCAACGACTATTCGATGATAGGCTTCCAGTATGGCGTGAATCTCAGCCGGGTCTATTGGACACCCTCATACAATCAGAAATTCCGCTTTCTCCCCTACAATTTCGGAATCACTTTCACCCGCTACGGCAAGATGTTCGGCTTTATGCCCTATTTCGGCTTTCAGGTCGGGGTGTTCTTCACGCAGGAGGGCTACAAGTTCGACAATGAAGTGAAGAAGGACTCCGAGAAGAAGTACTATTCCACCTATCTCGGCAGCAAGGCGGCTGCAATCAACGAGATAGAAGTGCCTGTGCTCGCCCATTTCCATATGGATTTCTGGAAGATGAAGGTGATGGTCAACGCGGGCTTCTTCGGAGGATACCGCTTGTCAATCAACAGGTTGGAGGATGAGGACGAGTACAATTCCGGAGACACATGGCAGGATGACTATGCCCATAAGTTCGCAAGTTTCGAGAAGCGTCTCGACTATGGTCTGAAAGGCGGCGTAGGCTTCGCCTTCATATTTGATCCCATAGAGATCCATTTTACCGCGACATACAAGCATTCATTCTCCAGTCTCTGCCACCCCGACTATTCCAGCAACTATTACTACCGCTATGCGTATCCTATGAACATCACGGTGTCGGCCGGAGTGCACTTCCAGCTGACCAAGCGCAGCGGCAAGACCAAGCACGAACTGCGCAGGGAGGCGCGGACGCTTGTCTATGGCAAGCCGGCCCGGAATGCAGATGCCGCAAGGCCTGCGGAACCTGATGCCGGAAGTGTGGAGCCAGATAGCGGAAGTGTCGGAGACGGAGCGGGCCGGGCCGTGATAAACGAAAAGGAACTCAGTGATTCAGAGGAAAATGTCGACGGGAAAGATTAAGATAGGTCAGATCACTATGGGAGGCGGCTCTCCCCTTGTGATCCAGACAATGTGCAACACACACACAAGCGATGTCGGGGCATCTGTAGCGCAGTGTGAGAGGCTTGCCGCTGCGGGCGCGCAGATGATCCGCCTGACCGTGCCGACGCTTGCCGATGTCGCTAACATCGCCGAGATTCGCAGCACTCTGCGTGAAAAGGGTGTTCAGACTCCCATTGTGGCCGACGTGCATTTCTCTCCGGACATCGCCATAGCCGTCGCTCCCGTCGTGGACAAGGTCAGGATCAATCCGGGCAATTTCAGCCGCGACCACGAGACGGCCCAATCCCGATTCGCCGAACTTCTGAAAGTCTGCAAAGAATCCGGGACGGCAGTCAGAATAGGCATAAATCACGGCTCTCTCGGCGCCAGGATCACCACCCTGTACGGCAATACTCCCCTCGCGATGAAGGAAGCCGCTATGGAATGGCTCCGGATGTGCGAAGATAACGGATTCCGCGACGCGGTGGTGTCCCTCAAGGCGAGCAACACTTTTGTTATGACAGAGGCCTACCGTCTTCTTCGCGCCGATATGGAGCGGAACGGGATGGATTTCCCGCTGCATCTCGGAGTGACGGAAGCGGGCAATGGAGATGCAGGCAGGATCAAGTCCATAGTGGGGATATCCACTCTGCTCAAGGAGGGAATCGGCGATACCATCCGCGTGTCGCTGACCGAAGACCCTCAGAACGAGATACCGGTCGCGCAATATATCGCAGACCGCAGTGAACGCCGCCGCCATTCTTCGATGGTGGCCGTGCAGACTGCCGGGCGGAAAGTGAGCGCGACCTACAACCCGGCTTCGCCTGAAGACTTGCTGAAGGATGTGGCGTGGGACTGGGGCAAGGCGCTTCTCGACAAGGAAATCGATGAACTGGAGCTGAATGACATATCCCCTACCGGCTCGGAACAGTATTCATCCTATCTGGTGGATGAACTGATGCAGGCGGCGCGCAGGAGGTTCTACCGTCCGGAATATATCGCCTGCCCCGGTTGCGGCCGAACTATGTACGACATCGAGCACGCTCTGGAAGTAGTGAAAGAGAGGACAGCCGGTCTGAAAGGAATGGTGATAGCCGTTATGGGCTGCGTAGTGAACGGGCCCGGAGAGATGGCCGATGCCGACTGGGGCTATGTGGGCGAAGGCAACGGACTGATTTCAATCTACCGGGGCAAGGAGGCCGTAATGCGCCATATTCCGGAATCGGAAGCTCCCGACAGGCTTCTGGAGCTGATCAATCAGTTCCGCTGACTCCATATACGCCGCGTAACGCAGCAATCCGCTTTTACATCCTCGACGACAGGCTGTCTTAAAAAGATGGAGTGCAAGGCTTGCAAAGGCACAAAACCGCAGCAGCCTAAGCGGCTGTGAGGATTTTGTGAGCTGCCGCGTAACGCAGCAATCCGCTTTTACATCCTCGACGACAGGCTGTCTTAAAAAGATGGAGTGCAAGGCTTGCAAAGGCACAAAACCGCAGCAGCCTAAGCGGCTGTGAGGATTTTGTGAGCTGCCGCGTAACGCAGCAATCCGCTTTTTAAGATAGTCTGTTAACCAGGACCTTATCCACCCGCGGCCCATCCATATCCACCACCTCGAACGAAAATCCCTCCCATTCAATGACCTCCCCGGCAACCGGAATGTGACCGGTCCCGTTGAGAATGAGTCCGGCGATGGTGGTGTATTCAAAATCCTCCATTGTGTCGTCCAGCAGGTCGAAATATGCGAGAAAATCATAGATGGGACAACTTCCCTCCACAAGGTAGCCGTGAGCGCCGCTCGTATCGGGCTTGCCGTCGTCTCCGCATCTCGGGACTATGTAGGGAGCCTCGTCCACATCATCGTCGTGAACATCTCCGATGAGCGCTTCCATAATGTCCTTAAGCGAGATGATACCGCAGAGCGAGCCGAATTCGTCGCAGACAAGAGCGCGTGAAATGCGTTTGTCCTTCATCTCCTCCAGCACTTTATAGACGGTCATATTCTCGTGGAAATAGACCGCGTCCCTCTTCAGGGCCTCAAGGCTGAACTCCGCCTTGCCGTAGGACTTGACGAAGTCCTTGATGTTCAGCACTCCCATCACGTGGTCGAGGTCATCGTTGCAGATGGGATACTCCTCATAGATGTTTTCCTCTATGATCTCGCGCACCTGGGCCTGCGTCATTTTCCTGTCCAGCCAGACTATCTCGGAACGGGGTGTCATAATGGTGCTTACAGACAAGTCTCCGAGTGTGAAGACCCTCTCCACTATGTCCTGTTCCACTTCCGACACCTCACCATCCTCGGTGCCTTCCTGCACGAGGGAAATGATCTCGTCCTCGGTGACATTGCTGTCGTTTTCCTTGACTCCCAACAGCTTGGCGATGCCGGCAGTGCTCTTGGACAGCAGCCAGATGAACGGATAGGCTATCTTGGAGAACAGGTTCATCGGGCCGGCGACAGTCTTTGCCACCTTTTCGGCGCGGCTCATCCCTATCCGCTTGGGCACCAGTTCCCCAAGAACAATGGAGAAATAGGTAACTACGATGACTATCAGCGCTTTGGCAAGATGCAGGGCCAGAACGCCGTTCATCCCCCACTTCACGAACACGGCCGAGAGTCCGGCTGACAGCGTGTTGCCGGAGAAAATACCGGTCAGGATGCCTATGAGGGTGATGCCTATCTGTATGGATGACAGGAAACGGTCCGGATCGGAGGCGAGTTTCAGGGCCTTTCCGGCCTTTTTGTTGCCGTTGTCGGCCTCGGACTGCAGCGCTGATTTGCGTGCGGAAATCATGGCGATTTCCGACATCGAGAACACTCCGTTGAGAAGTATGAGGAAAATGATGACTAAGAATTCGACTGTCATATTCTATTTGAATTCAGCGATGACCGTCTCGCAGGCTCTCACGTCGTCTCCAAGCTCCACCTTGATGTCCGCGTCCATAGGCAGGTACATATCTATCCGCGAACCGAACTTGATGATGCCGCACTGGTCTCCTTTCTTCGCCTTTTTGCCCACAGCCGCCTTGCACACGATTCTGCGTGCGAAAGTGCCTGCAAGCTGCTTGAAGAACACGTCCCCGTATTCGTTCCTCATTCCGATGGAAGAGTGCTCGTTGAGCTCGGACGCCTTGGGCAGGAACGCGAGGAAGAATTTCCCGGGGTGGTACTTGTAATACATCACCTCTCCGTCCATAGGCCAGAAATTGACGTGCACGTTGAAGAAATTCATATAGATGGAGACCTGGATGCACTCTTTCTTGAGGTACTCCGGCTCATAGACCTTCTCGAGAATCACGATTTCCCCGTCAGCCACTGCGGTGATGCTCTTCTCCCCGGCATCCGTGTCGCGCTTCGGCAGACGGAAAAAGTAGGAGATGAACCCCATCATAAACACCAGTATCGCACACAGAGGTATGGTGACATACAGCCTGTCCACAAAACGGATAAGGAGGAATATCAGCAGGCCGCAGATAATCCAGACGCAGGCGATGGTTCTGTAACAGTCCTTATGTATTTTCATATACAGCAGCGGGTTAATTCTCTAAACCGACAAATGTACTTAAAAATTGCCTATAATCAAAAACAAGACAGCCCTTAATTCGCCCTTAATTCATCAGTTCAAAGCACATCATATAGATGACGGCGGCCGGGATGGCCATAAGCGCGCTGTCGAAACGGTCCAGCATCCCGCCGTGTCCCGGTATGATCGAGCCTGAATCCTTCACCTCATAGTGGCGTTTCCACTGGGACTCTATGAGGTCGCCAAGCACTCCGCAGACGTTCATAATGGCGGCGATGGCTATGCAGTGCCATATCGAAAGGTGGGAGGCCGGGAAAAACGGTATATAGTGCATGGCGACGGCGAGAGCGATGGCCGTGGCGAAACCTCCCCAGCAGCCTATCCAGGACTTCCTCGGAGAGATGCTCGGAAAAAGCTTCCTGCCGTATTTCTGGCCGAGAGTCGAGCCGAAAAGATACGCCCCTATGTCCGAACCCCAGATGATGATGAACATTCCCAGAAGGTTGCGGCCGTCGAACACGAAGTCCCGGTTGAAGATCGTGAGGTTGAGAAGCGTCCAGGGAACGGCGATATAGAGAATCCCCGTGTAGATGTTGGCAAACTTTCCGAACTCCGTCTTGTCGTTGAGAAACAGGGAGTTGACCATCACTACAAAAACAGGGATGAACGCCAGGACCGTGTAACGGCCCTCGACCTCCCTGAACCCGTACACCAGAAACGTCACCAGAAACATCAGCACTCCCCCCACGATGGCGAGCACTCTGGAAGCCTTGTAGGTCTCCCCCATCGTCATCCGGAAGAACTCCGCCATCATCACGACCAGAACGAAGGTCATCGTGAGCAGATAGACGTATTTCCCCCACGGGACATAGTTGCCGAGCAGCAGCGAGAGCAGCATTATCGCGAGGAACGCAATCCCCGATATGGTCCTTTCAGTAAAATTCTTCATAGGTAAGTTCCCTCCTATTCTCCGTCCTTGACTCCGGCATCCTCCGCATTCCCGGCTTCGGGTTCTCCCGCCTCGGGTTTGCCGTTCTTCGGGGCATCTTCTGCGCTTCCGGACTCCGTCGCCGCCTCATCGGCAGCGGCGTTGTCGCCGGCCGTCGCGGTTTCCGCGGCTTTTTCAGCCGCTTCCTGTGCCTCGGCGCTTTCCTTGGCCGCGGTCTCGCCAGCCTTGACGGCGCCGGCTCTCGGACCGAAGATCCTTTCCAGATCATCGGCGAAGATCACTTCCTTCTCCATAAGCAGCGCAGCCAGTTGGAGGAAGCCGTCCATATTTTCGGTGAGGATAGTCAAAGTCTTGTCGTGTATCTCCCTGACAAGCTTCTTCACCTCCTCGTCCATCACCTCGGCGGTCTTCTCGCTGTATGGACGGTTGAGATCGTAGGCACGAGAGCCTGTTGAATCGTAGAAAGACACCGTGCCGACCCTGTCGCTCATACCGTAGTAGCAGACCATACTGTAGGCCATCTTGGTGAGCCTCTCAAGGTCATTGAGAGCACCTGTGGAAGGCTGTCCGTTGATGATTTCCTCGGCGACGCGGCCTCCGATCAGAGAACACATCTCATCGGTCATCTGGTCACGGGTCATAAGCTGACGCTCTTCCGGCAGATACCAGGCGGCTCCCAAGGACTGTCCGCGAGGGACTATGGTCACCTTGAAAAGCGGATTGGCATTAGGCAGCAGCCAGCTGACGGTGGCGTGGCCGGCTTCGTGATGCGCGATGGAGCGCTTTTCCTCCGGTGTGATGATCTTGTTCTTTCTCTCAAGGCCCCCGATAATCCTGTCAACTGCGTCCAGAAAATCCTGTCTGTCAACGAATTTCTTGCCGTGACGCGCAGCCGTGAGCGCCGCTTCGTTGCAGACGTTCGCGATGTCGGCTCCGGAGAATCCAGGCGTGTGCTTTGAGAGGAACTCCAGATCGAAGTCCTTTGCCGTCTTGAGTCCCTTGAGATGGACCTTGAAGATGTCCTCCCTCTCCCGGATATCGGGAAGGTCAACATTTATCTGCCTGTCGAAACGGCCGGCTCTCATCAGGGCCTTGTCGAGTATGTCGGCGCGGTTGGTGGCGGCGAGAATGATGACCCCTGAGTTGGTCCCGAAGCCGTCCATCTCCGTAAGGAGCTGGTTCAGAGTGTTCTCGCGCTCGTCATTCGAGGAAAACCCTCCGTTCTTGCTTCTTGCCCTGCCCACCGCGTCTATCTCGTCGATGAACACTATGCAGGGAGCTTTCTCCTTGGCCTGGCGGAATAGGTCGCGCACTCTCGAAGCACCCACTCCGACGAACATCTCCACGAAGTCCGAACCCGATATGGAGAAGAACGGCACATTCGCCTCGCCTGCCACGGCCTTGGCCAGCAATGTCTTTCCTGTCCCCGGAGGACCCACAAGCAGCGCTCCCTTCGGAATCTTGCCGCCGAGAGCCGTGTATTTCTTGGGATTTTTCAGGAAATCGACTATCTCCATCACCTCTTCTTTGGCGCCGTACAGGCCGGCCACATCCTTGAAAGTCACGTTGGAGGTGCTCTTGTCCGCGAGCTTGCCGTTGGCCTTGCCGACATTGAAGATGCCGCCCGGACCTCCCGCACCCATATTCCGGTTCATCCCACGGAACATAAACACCCACATGAGGATGAGCAGCAGCGGCCATACAAGCCAGCTGAGGATGTCCATCCATGTGTGGTCGTTCTGGTCTATGACTATCTTCACCTGCTGATCCGCCGGGAGCTGCGCATTGAGCTTGCCGAACATCTCCTCGGCGTTGAAGCTGCTGGAAACCAGAAATGTGAAATGCGGAGACTTGGACGGGACAGCGCCGCCGAATCTGTCGGCGTACTTCTCCAGCCTGTCCGGCTTGATTTTTACCAGTCCTTCATATTCGTTCCTGATGAAAGTGATCTCCTGGACATCTCCGTCGGAAATCATCTGCTCCACATCGCTCCACTCTATTTTCTGCGGGTTGGCGTGGTTGTAATCCTTGAAAATCATCCAACCGATCAGAACCGCGACCAGAAGGTAAAGCCACGACAGATTGATGGTCAGACGGTACTCCCTGCCGTTTTTCGGCTTGTTGTTCTTTTTCCTGCTTGCCATAACGGACTATTCTTCGGCACCGGCCTTTACTTCACTTTCTTCGCTGTAAACCTGTTTCTCCGCGTCACCCCAAAGGTCTTCGAGCCTGTAGAATGCCCTGTATGGAGTCTGGAAGACGTGCACGACTATATCCCCATAGTCGATGATGATCCAGAATGAATTCTCCCTGCCCTGGCTGCGGACCGGCTTGCGGCGGCACTTTTCCGCCATCCTGTCCACGACATTGTCGGCGATTGCCTGCACATTGGTGGTGGAGTCCGCGCTGCATACGATGAAATAGTCGGAAATGGCCGTCCCGATATTCTTGAGGTTGAGCGAAACGACATCTTGACCCTTCTTTTCGAGCATCGCTTCCGCGATGACCTTCACTTCGTTTATTTTCATTTGTGTATCTGTGTTTTCTTGGCTGCGCCGCGTCGGAACCTTTGGTTATTCCGCGAACTGATTATATATTAGCCGACAAATATAATCATAATCGGACAAAAAATGTGCAACTCACGCGTCAGGCCCCGCATAATTTGGTTCAAAGAGTTGGATTCCACCAATTTAGAGGCTAAAAGAAATATTTCCCGATATGACGATATGTCAGTCATAGCCGCTGTCAGCCAGACTGCGGGACGCGGCCAGGGCGATCACACCTGGCATTCCGTCCCCGGGGAGAATCTCACTCTCACCATAGTCCTGAAACATAGGGACTTTCCCGCCTCGCTGCAGATGGGGATAAGCGCCGCCACTGTGGCTACGATGCTCAGGCTGCTGGGTGACAACGGAATCAGAGCCCGTTTCAAGTGGCCCAATGACATCTATGTCGGCGACAAGAAAATCTGCGGGATACTCATAGACCACTCCCTGAAGTCGGAATGGCTCAACTGGAGCATAATCGGAATAGGACTGAACGTCAATCAGACCGTCTTCCCTCCGGACCTGCCGAATCCCGTTTCAATGAAGTCCATCGATGGACAGACCCGCGACTGCGGCCAGGTACTCGAATCACTGGCGGCCATCTTTGCGGACAGCATCTGCCGGCTCAGAGGCTCGCTGCCTCAGTTCCGCGATATAGTCGGCCGGGCATTCGCTTCTGAAGATGGCGCTGCCCGCGACGAAAATCTCCGCGCCGGCTTCAGCGAGTGCGTCGATGTTCTGCTTGGAGACCCCTCCGTCCACCTCGATGGGGATGTTCAGACCTCTCGAATCCAGCTCAGCACGGAGCGTACGGATGCGGCCGTAAGTCTCACCGATAAATGACTGTCCTCCGAATCCGGCGAAAACCGACATTATGAGCAGGTAGTCGCAATGCTCAAGATGAGGGGAAAGCCTTTCCACGCTGATGTCGGGATTGATGACCAGACCGGCCCTGCATCCGCATTCCCGTATTTCGGACAGCAGCCTGTCCGTCCGTAACACGGCCTCGGAAGAAGGCTCTCCCTTACCCTCGACCGCTTCCAGATGGAAACTTATCATATCGGCCCCGGCATCGGCGAAGCGCCGTATATATTTCTCCGGATCAACTATCATCAGGTGGACATCCAGCGGCTTGCGGGCGATCTTCGCTATGGCTTCGACCACCGGAAATCCGAAACTGATGTTCGGCACGAAGACACCGTCCATCACGTCCAGATGGAGGATGTCGGCATTGGCGTTGACCATTTCGACATCCCTGCCAAGCGACAGAAAATCGGCTGAAAGCATTGACGGAGCTATAAGTCTCATAATGACGTCTTTTAGAATCGGTTCACCGCTGCGGCGTCTATCTGTATTCTTCCGTGAAATCTCTGATGACGTCATCGAGGAAGAGCACAAACTTGTCGAGAGACTTCAGGTCAAGCCTTTCCCCGGGCGCGTGGACGCCTCTGAGAGTAGGTCCGAAGGATATCATATCGAGATCGGGGAACTTTTCGAGGAACAGGCCGCATTCAAGACCCGCGTGAATGGCCTTGACCGCCGCGTCATAGCCGAAACGCTTCCTATATGCCTTTGTGCAGACCTTCAGAATATGGGAGTCCATATTCGGCTTCCAGCCGGGGTATTCGCTCTCGTGGGTCACTTCCGCTCCGGCGAGACTCAGCACGGCCTCCACTTTTGCGGCAGCGGCTCTTCTTTCAGAATCCACAGAGCTCCGCTGGCTTGTGCCTACGCGTATCTGATTATTTGTCAGCATCTTGACAGATGCGAGATTGCTGGATGTCTCGACAAGTCCGGGGATGTCGCAGCTCATAGCAAGCACCCCGTGCGGAGCTCCGAAGAGAGCTGCAACCAGCCTGTCCGAGTCAAAGCAGGATTCTGAGGAGGACGGCTCTATGCTGAAAGCGAGATCCGGCTCTGTCACCGCATATTCGGCTTTGACCGCGTCCTCAAACGCTGCCCACCCTCTCTCGAAGGCATCCGAGTCCCCCTGTACCGCGACAACAGCCTCCGCTTCCCGCGCGATGGCGTTTCTCTTGTTGCCTCCATCTATGGAGCAGAGAGACGTATGGTAGAGGCCGGAGCCGCCGGTGCCGTCATAAAGAAAACGCGCAAGCAGCTGGACTGCATTCGCCCGTTCCTTGTTGATGTCGTCTCCGCTGTGTCCTCCCACTCCGTTGTAAATCTTTATCCTATAGACCTTGGCGCCGGACGGCACTGGCTTAGGTTCACAGGTGAATACGGCCGTGGTGTCTATGCCTCCGGCGCAGCCTACGAACAGTTCACCTTCATCCTCTGAGTCGAGATTGAGCAGGGTCTTGCCGCTGATGAAGCCCTCCTTGAGACCGAACGCGCCGTACATCCCCGTCTCTTCCGAGGCGGTGAACAGACATTCGATGCGCCCTGTCGGCCTCTCGTCCAGCAGTACGGCAAGTTCGGCGGCTATGCCGATGCCGCAGTCGGCTCCCAAAGTCGTATCTTCGGCAATCATCCAGCCGTCCCGGATGACATATTCTATGGGGTCTGTTTCGAAATTGTGCGTGCTGCCGGTCCTCTTCTCGCAGACCATATCGCTGTGACTCTGCAGCACGATGGCAGGGACATTTTCATAACCGGGTGCGGCAGGCTTCACGATGACGACATTGGAAGACTCGTCTATCCTGCATTCGAGGTCGTGGGTCTTGGCAAAATCGGCAAGATATGCCGTGATTTTCTCTTCGCGGCCGGATTCGCGGGGGATGCGGGTGATCCCGCTGAAAAGCCCGAGAACAGTGTTTGAATCCATAAGAATCTATATTTTAAGCTGTTCCGCGAAACGGGCAGCCTGGGTCAGTGACGGTAATTGCTTATCTGCTTCTCGATGTCCGTGACATACTGCCGGAAACTCCTGTCGGTGGCCATAAGGTCGGACACGGTGGAGCAGGCGTGGAGCACGGTGGCGTGGTCCTTGCCTCCGATGCGGCTGCCTATGGTGGCGAGAGAGCAGGTCGGAATGAGATTCCTGGCCATAAACATCGCGATCTGGCGCGCCTGCACGATGACTCTCTTGCGGCATTTGGACTTGAGCGCCTCCTCGGAGATGCCGAAATAGTCGCAGACGACCTTCTCCACAGTCTCAAGTGAGATTTCCTTCCTGTCGTCCCCCACAATCTTGCCTGTGATTTCAGCCGCCAGGGCCGTGTCGATGGGCTTGTGGGAATGGGCGGCATACGCGATGAGCGAAATCAAGACACCCTCCAGTTCGCGGAAATTGGAGTGGATGGAGTTGGCGAGGTACTCAAGGACATCATCCGGGATGAGACTCCCGTCGCGGAAGTTTCTGGAGCGGAGCATAGCCAGACGGGTCTGATAGTCAGGCTGAAGCAGCTCCACGGACAGGCCCCATTTGAGACGGGAGAGCAGTCTCTCCTCGAAATTCTGCAGATCGACCGGGGCGCGGTCCGAGGTGAACACCAGCTGCTTGCCGCTCTGGTGCAGGTGGTTGAACACATTGAAGAACGCGTTCTGCGTGCCGGGGCTGGCGAGATCCTGAATGTCATCGACTATCAGGACATCCATCTTCTGGTAGAAATTGATGAAGTCCGACAGGCAGTTCTTCACCACCGCATCCATATACTGATGCTTGAACCTGTGGGCGGGCACATAGAGCACGACAAGTTCGGGGAACTTCTCCTTGATGGCGTTGCCGATGGCCTGCGCTATGTGGGTCTTTCCGAGTCCCGGACCTCCGAAAAGGAAGAGCGGATTGAACGCGGTCTTGCCCGGCGAAAGCGCTATGCTGTTGCCGGCCGTGATCCCCATACGGTTGCACTCGCCCTCCACGAGGTTTTTGAAACAATAGACCGGATTCAGCTGCGGATTGACGCTCAGACGCTGTATGCCCGGAAACACGAAAGCTCCGGGACCTCTGGCGGAAGAGAAATTGCTGACGCTGATCTCCCTATTCTCCGGCGTGACGCCGTTGGAGCCGGGATATACGAGCGGCCGCTGCTTTCTGACGGGACGCACCATATATATAAGTCTGGCATCTGCACCGATTTCCTTCTTGAGAGCCGCCTTGAGAATCTCGAAGAAAGCATCCTCAAGATATTCCCTGAAGAACTCGGAGGGAACCTCCACCGTCAATGAACTTCCGGAGAACTCCACGGGCCTGATCGGCTTGAACCAGGTGGAGAACTGCTTGGAGTCTATGTTCTGCTCAATGAAGTGCAGACAGTTGTTCCATACAGCTATGTGTTTCTCTTCGTTCATTTGCAATCGTTCAATCTGGGGACAGCACGGGACACTCCCGAAGCGGTTACAAATGTGGTGAAAAAAAAGTTATAAAAAAAAATATTTACTATTGCATAATTGATTTTTTTGACTTATGAATGGGAGAAAAAGTCAATTTGAATAGGTTTTATAATTAATTGATAACCAATATATTATTTTATAACTATTTTCTTAATTCGCCTATTCTGCAAAGGTTTATAATTTAGAATTATTCTAAATAGAACATCTCCGTGCAGGGCGTTGTCAGGTAAGTTAAAACACGGAAATCTTCATATATTTTTTAGGGTTTTCCTTGATTTTTTCGACCAGCCCGCTTATCTGTCTGATGAGCGAGTCAGCGGATTCATAGATGCCCTTTTCATTGAGAAGTTTTCCGACAGTTCCCTCCGGATCCTGGATTTTTTCAGAAAGGCTCCGTATGGACTCGACGAGCCCGTCAACATCGGCGGAGTCGAGCTGGGTGATTACCGAATTCACACCATCCATCGCGATGTCCGCCTTCCCCGCAATACTGTCTAGCTGAACTGACAGTCCGGAGAGGGAGGCCACAAAGGAGGAAATATCCGGAGAAGCCTTCGAGAGCGTGTCGGTGAGAGTGTTCAGATTCCCGAGACTCTTTCTGAGCGAGGCCACGGCACAGCGGATGTCGGATTTGGTCCCATCGTCGAGAACCTCGTTGATGCTGCCCACCGCGGTCTTGAGCTGTTCCACCGCCTCCCCGAGTGAAGATAACAGCGGTCCGATCTCGCCGCTGACGGTGCCCACGAGATCCGGCAGAGACGCTCCCTCAAGCAGAGAGCCGCTCACTGCGAGAGTGTCGCTGCAGCCGGGCTCTATCAGTATGCCCTTGCCGCCCATAATGCTCGTGCTGTAGATGGTCATCCTGGAGTCAATCGGGATTCTGAATGATTTCCTGACTGAGCAATCGACCTCAAACGCGTCCTCGTCCGGGAGATAGACGACATCGGAGACCATACCGGCCTTGAAGCCCCTGATCATCACCGGGGCGGATGCCACGAGGCCTTCCACATCGTCGAAGCGGGCCGTCAGCGTCATTTCCCTGTTGAATATATCCTTGCCCCTGAGGTAGTTGATGACGAAAAAGGAGGCCACAAGCACCAATATGGCAAAGACTCCTATCTTAAGTTCTTTGGAATGCTTCATCTTGTCTGGTTTTGAATTATTTGATGCGTCTGGAAGTCCCGTCCGGACCGACTTCAACCATATATGCGTCCGGATATTCCCTCCTGATTTCTCCGAACGCCTTTCTGGCTTCGGATTCGGATTCGCTGACACCTATCACATATTTGTACACGTTGCCCGTGCGCAGCACCTTTGCCTTCTTCCCGAGCAGGCGCGGATCATTTTCCGGGATCTGACGGCTGAGAGAGAATATCTGGGTGCCGTAATACGTTGCCGGAGAATCGCCATCCTGTCCGCCGGAGACGGCGTCCACTGCCTGCTGTTCTGCCGAAGATCCCGATGCTGACACCGGGGCCGACGGAGAGTCATTCCGGAGGCTGCCGTCATAGCTTTTCTTGAAGATGCTGAAGGCATCGGCAATCCTTCGGGCTATCTGCCGCTGCCCCTCCTCCGAATTCATAATCTTGAGATCCGAGTCGTTGGAGATGAAGCCGCATTCTATGAGGACCGCCGGCATAGTGGTCTTCCACAGCAGATAGAATGGATCCTGCCACACTCCCCTGGAACACTTGATGGGTCCCTTGCGGAACTCCCTGTCAATCAGTTCCGCGAACTCGAGGCTCTGGGCGAGGTGCGAGTTCTGCATAAGGCTGAAAAAGATGAACGACTGGGGATCGTCGGGATCAAAGCCCTGGTACTTGGTCGTGTAGTCGTCCTCGAGCATAATTACCGAGTTCTCTCTTTTGCATACTTCCATATTGTAGGAAAACAGGTCCGTGTCCTTCTTGGCGGACTGCCCGAGGACGTGTATCGAAAACCCGTTGGGAGAGACGGACTTGACTGAATTTATATGCACTGAGATGAACAGGTCGGCGTTGTTGCGGTTCGCGATGTCGGCGCGCTGGCCGAGCGTCAGATAGCGGTCGTCCCTGCGGGTCAGGATGACCTTGACATCGGGGTGATCCTGCCGGATGTAGCCGGAAAGCAGGGTGGCTATCTTCAGATTGAGAGTCTTTTCGTGAACTTTTCTGTTTTTGCTTATGCTCCCTGCATCTTTACCGCCGTGCCCCGCATCTATGACTACCGTTTTAAGTCCGAGCCCTGATTCGGAGGCCGCCGGGCAACGCTGTGGAAAGGCGAGCAGCGCGGGCACGAAAAGTGCCGTCAGGTGGCTCAGAATACGCCTTTTGATGCTCATACTCAAAACTCTATTTGGTAAAGACTGAAAATAGTACTAATTTTGTCGTTTGCGAAAACGCGGCGGACAGCTGCAAAATTAGCAAAAAATCGGATAAACGCGAACATTTTTGATGTCACAATACAGTTCCTGGAAAGCTCCGCTTCCGCTGAAATCCCTCGCTTCAGCCCTGCTGTTGCTCCTGCTGCTGTGCTCATTCGCATCGCCGGCGGAAGATGACAGGCGCGAACGGCGCAGAAGGGCCCGGGAATCGGTGAAAGGCACCGAGACTCAGCTGGACAGCGCGGCTCTCGCCAAACGTGACTCGATAAAGGCCGTGACCGATTCCATACATTTCGCCGACTCCGTAGCCCGCGCCGATTCTATGGCGATGCTCGACAAAAGTTCTCTCGACCATCCGGCTTTCTCCACTGCAAAAGACTCTATCATAGAGGATTTCAGTGACGGGAAGCGTGTCATCCACTACTATGGGGACGTGTCGGTCGAATATGCCGGGATGAAGCTTACGGCCGATTATATGGAGTATGACATCAGTTCCCAGACCCTCTTCGCGAGGGGTACGAAGGACTCCACCGGCACCATAAACGGTATGCCGACGATGAGTCAGGGAGGGAAGACATATACGATGGAGGAACTGCGCTATAACTTCGGCTCGCGCAAGTCCAGCATCAAGAATATGGTGACTCAGGAGCAGGACGGCATCCTGCACGGCGAGAAGATAAAGATGATGCCGGACAATTCCATCAATGTCAGAAACGGCAAATACACGGTCTGCGATGCCGACGAGCCGCATTATTACCTTCGCCTGACGGCGGCCAAGGTGATGACCAGACCATCGCAGAAAACGGTGTTCGGCCCGGCCTATCCTGTGATTATGGGCGTGCCGATGCCTGTGGGACTCCCATTCGGCTTCATCCCCAAACGTCCCGACAGAGCTACGGGCCTGCTGATGCCATCGTTCGGCGAAGAGACCTCCAGAGGCTTCTATCTCAGGGATATGGGCATATATTTCGTCATCGGCGACTATTTCGATTTCTCCGTGACGGGCGACATATACACTCTGGGTTCCTGGGCAATAGACGTGAACTCCAGATATAAAGTCAACTACAAGTGTTCCGGCAACTTCGCGTTCACATTCTCCAACGACCAGACCGGAGAGCGGGGCAGCACCGACTTCTTCCAGACGCGCAACTTCGGAGTGAAATGGAGCCATTCGCAGGACTCCAAGGCCAGACCGGGAACGACATTCTCGGCATCGGTCAACTTCTCCAGCCCCGCCAACAGCCGCTACAATTCCCAAAGCGTCTCCGAGGCGCTTCAGAACCAGATTTCATCCTCGATTTCATATTCCAGGAACTGGAACGGCAAGTTCAACCTCTCGCTCAACGCCCTGCACAGCCAGAACACCCGCGACACCACCTGCACCTACTCGTTCACCCTGCCTAACGTGACTTTCTCGATGAGCCGCATATATCCGTTCAAGAAAAAGAACCGCGTCGGCAAGGAGAAATTCTATGAGAAATTCTCCCTCGGCTACAGCACCACGCTGCAGAACAAGATCACTTTCGAGTCCAAGGAATTCGGCAAGGCGGGATTCTGGGACAAGTTCCAGAACGGTATGACGCACAATTTCCAGATAGGACTGCCGAGTTTCACGCTGTTCAAATACATCAATTTCTCTCCCAACGTCACATACGGGATGAACTGGCATTTCCGCAAGGCGACGCAGGAGTACAATCCCGAAACAGACAAGGTGGAGACCACCATCGGCAAGTCCTTCGGCACATTCGGGGCGACGCACACCTACTCCGGGTCCCTGTCGATGAGCACCAGGCTGTACGGTCTCTTCAACTTCGGCAAACACCGGAAGATCCAGGCCATCAGGCACGTGGTGTCCCCGTCCATATCGTTCAGCTACTCGCCGGAGAAGGGCAAGGCCTTCAACGGCTGGAGGACATTGACCTACACGGACAAGGCCGGGACCGAGCATACTTCCTATTACAACATCTACAATTTCACCGGTGCGGTCTATACTGCGCCGGGCCGGGGACGGACGGGCAGCCTGAATTTCTCTCTCGGCAACAACTTCGAGGCAAAGGTCCGTGATCTGAGGGACACCACCGGCACAGGTTCGAAGAAAGTGAAACTCATCGACCAGCTGAACTTTTCGACGGGCTACAACTTCCTCGCCGACTCGCTGAGGATGAACAATCTGGGCATTACCCTGTCCACTTCCGTGTTCGGCAAACTGGGCATCTCCGCCAATGCGACCTTCGATCCGTACGCGATCGACGGCAAAGGCCGCAGATTCAACAAGTTCAGCATTGCCAACGGCGGTCCTCTGATGAGGCTTACAAACGCCAGCGCCTCCCTCTCCTACTCCCTCTCGGGCGACGGCAAGATCAACGGAAACGACGGCACGAAGCAGGCCGGGGGCAATCCGGCGGACTATTACACCCGCATCTACTACCATCCGGTGACGGGCGAATACATTCCGGGAGGATACTTGTACTATATGAATCCCAATGTCCCGTGGTCCGTCAACCTGAACTACTCTTTCAGCTATTCCAGAAGTTATTCCTATGTGAATAACCAGCTCATCACCAACAATACGTTCAACCAGACGCTCGGGGTCAGCGGCAATGTGAAGCTGACGCCAAAGATGTCGATAAGCGTGCAGTCCGGATTCGACCTGATGGCCCTGAAACTCACGACCACGCAGGTGTCGGCGACCTATGACCTGCATTGTTTCAACATATCGTTCTCCTGGGTCCCTACCGGAAAGTGGCAGAGCTGGAGCTTCAGAATCGCCGCGAACGCAGCCGCCCTCGCGGACTTGCTGCGATACAAGAAGAGCAGTTCCTACTGGGACAATTAGGGAGCGTCCGGAGCTGCGGCGGGGTTTCCGGAGAGTCCGGGTTGAAAATTTTGTCGGGCATTTGGAGTCCGTTTTAGCCGGTAAGGTATTGCCGATAAGGAAATTATTGCTACCTTTGCGGCGTTCTATGAGAAACCTGAGTGTTGTCCCGTCGGGGCAACTGTGTTTTAACAGCTTATATTTTAATTATTTATGAGTCATAATATCTTTGACCTTAAGGCTATGGGCAGCGACAAGTTGCGTGAACTGGCCACCAACCTGGGCGTGAAAAGTCTTAAAAGAAAAACGGACGATGAGGTGATTTATGCGATACTTGACGCGGAGGCGCTGATAAGTTCGTCGAATGTGGAGGAGGAGAAACCCAAGGTTCGCCGCGGACGTCCAAGAAAGGATGCTGCGACCAGCCAGAGTCCCAAGCAGAACGGGAGGAGCAGCGGAACAAAACCGGCGGTTGTGGAGCCCGCAGAGAATGCTGCCGTGACCGGTGAAGCGAAGCCGGTCTCCGCGGAGCAGCCTTCAGAGCCGAAGAAACGCGGCCGCAAACCCAAGAATCAGAATGCCGCCGCACAGCAGATGCAGCCGCAGACAGCGCAGTCCCCTGCCGTGGAACAGACTTCCGACAAGTCAGTTGCCGGTCAGGAGGCTGTGAAAAACGGAGAAGAGCGGACCGGGGCGTCTCAGGACGAAGCTCCGCGCAGGAGAAACCGCATAAAGAGAAACGCTGCTCAAAACGCCGGCCCCGCCCAGGCGGAACAGGCTGCGGAAGAACCCCTCAGGGAGGAGATTGCCGACGGCGGGATGCGTCCGGAGAACGCTCAGGTGAACCGCCCGGAGTCCCGTCAGGACAACCGTTCTGAAAACAGGCAGGACAACAGGCCAGAAAGCCGTCAGCAGAGAAACAATCAGTTCCGAGGCAACAACAACCGCTTCCAGAACAATGGTCAGAATCATAACGGCAACGGACAGCAGCCTCAGCCCGGCAGGAACGGTCAGCCGAGGCCTCAGCAGGCTCAGAACGGCCAGTCTGCGCAGCCAGGACAGCAGAATGCCCAAGGCGGCCAGGCTCAGGAGAATGCCCAGAATGGAACCGGCAGCGCAAATGCCGCGAACGGCAACCAGCAGCAGGTTCAGCGTCAGCAGCCTGTTCCGGCAGCGCCGAAAGCCCCGCGTTTCGAGGGTACGGTAACGGCTACGGGCGTACTTGAAGTGCTGCCTGACGGATTCGGTTTCCTGCGTTCCGCAGACTATAACTACCTCACTTCCCCGGACGATGTGTATGTGTCACAGCAGCAGATAAAAACCTATGCCCTCAAGACAGGTGACACCGTCTGCGGAGAGATCCGTCCTCCGCGCGACACGGACAAATATTTCCCGCTCGTGAAGGTGACAAGCATCAACGGCCGCTCTCCGGAGTTCATACGCGACAGGGTGCCGTTCGATTTCCTCACCCCGCTTTTCCCGGATGAGAAGTTCAATCTGCTCGGACACGGACACAACGATATGTCCTGCCGCATCGTTGACCTCTTCACCCCTATCGGAAAGGGTCAGCGCGGACTTATCGTGGCTCAGCCGAAGACAGGTAAGACTATGCTGCTCAAAGCCATAGCCAATGCCATCGCAGACAACCATCCGGAAGTCTATATGATAGTCCTCCTGATCGACGAGCGTCCGGAGGAGGTGACGGATATGGCGCGCAGCGTCAAGGCGGAAGTCATATCATCCACTTTCGACGAGCCGGCCGAGAAGCACGTGAAGGTGGCCAATATGGTGCTGGAAAAGGCTAAATGTCTGGTGGAATGCGGTCACGACGTGGTAATCCTGCTCGATTCCATCACGCGCCTCGCCCGCGCCTACAACACCGTTCAGCCGGCTTCCGGCAAGGTGCTCTCCGGCGGTGTCGATGCCAATGCGCTCCACAAGCCGAAGAGGTTCTTCGGGGCAGCCCGCAACATAGAGAACGGAGGCTCGCTCACCATCCTCGCCACTGCGCTCACCGAGACGGGTTCGAAGATGGACGATGTCATATTCGAGGAGTTCAAGGGCACCGGCAATATGGAGCTTCAGCTTGACCGCAAGCTTGCGAACAAGCGCATCTTCCCAGCGGTGGACGTGACCCTGAGCTCGACGCGCCGGGACGATCTGCTCTATGATCCGATGGTTGCAGGCCGTATGTGGGTGGTACGCCGCTTCCTTGCAGATATGAACAGTCTGGAGGCGATGGAGCTGCTCCAGGACCGTATGCAGAAATACGGCACCAACGAGTCTTTCCTGCAGAATCTGCAGAGGGACAGGGAGTAAAAGCCGAGCATCCGTCTCGTCGTAGCCGACCGGCATCCCCAACCCCGCCCGATGTCCGCTCTCTTGATTTTCCGACACAAGTGTGTGGGATTGATGCGGTTGCGCCACCACGGGGTGAGATGTTTCACGACATCAATGTCCAGCCCGGTATAGTTCTCATCGATGAATAGTTTATAAAGCACGGACCGCACGCACCCTGTAAGAAAGGTACTTACCGTACCAGTCTGACCTGCCTGAACTGAAATTCAGGCTGTATGCGTTGTAACTATCGTACTCAGGAGACGACCAGTAATAATTCGAACTGAACTGGGTCGCTCCTATTGAGGAGAGTGTGCTGTTCAGCGTCTCCTTGTTGTTGTAAATCAACTTCAGTTCATCAAGGCTTGGCATAGACCAGGCTGAGCCTTTGTTTGTACACCAAGTCTTACCGTCAGCCCAATAGCATGAAGTCTCATCTGTGGAGACAATCGCCGGGGAATCGGTTTTATACACGATTCCCGTAACTCCATCTACCGATACATACTGACCGATTTGATAAATGGACGATTTGAGCCCTGTAGAGACTATGAGTTTTACTGTTTTCGACACGTCGAGCGAAGCGAGAGAAGTGTTATTCGACACGTCGAGCGAAACGAGAGAGCGGTTGCCGCTGACGTCAAGGGAGGTGAGGTCGTTGCCGCTGACATTAAGATTCTTCAGTCTGCTGAAGTACTCAATCCCATCCAAAGAGGTGATGCCTGCATTAATGCACTCCATCCGGGTAACCCGCTGAGCCTCAAGCAGATTGATTACCCCGTCGCCATCCCTGTCGAAGCTCTCCACGCACCAATCCCTGAACTTGTCATCCGTGAAAGGAATGTCGAACTCGGGAACCATAGGGATGTAACCGGAGATGATGTCATTGTTGCCGTCCGAAATGCCAAGACGCACGTTCGCCGAACATTCTCCATTGACAAACTTGTCTTTGATCCCGTTTCCGCTGAAGACGACATTGAGGATTGTCCCTTCCGCCGACACGGAACTGATTGCGAGGTCGACGGTTTCAACGGCGGCTTTCGTAATGGCGTATGCCGCTTTTACGGAAAGGATGCTGTTGTCGGCTTTCCACAATGTCTCAAGCTCCTTCGCGGCGGAAGATGGTCTGAGCTCAAAGTCCAGTTCAGCAGTCCCCGGCGTCAACGCGGCAGTCGCAACCCCGCTTTCCTCATACGGCAGATGCACCTTTCCGTCTTCGTATCTTGGAACATAGGAAACCAGCTGTATGCGTGACAGAAGCGAGGCCAACTGTGTCTTGATGGTCGAGATGTCCAGCTGCATCGCGGAGACGGCGTCATCGAGACTTTCGAAGAGGGCGGTGTGGGCCGCTACGGTCTCTTCGGTCGCCGTGATTTTCGAACCGAGTTCGTCCATCTGCGTATGGATTCCTTGGATGACCTCCGCAGCAGCGTTGTACTGTTCGAGGGTGACGAATGTCGCATTGGCCCAGTCCTTCGTCCCGG
>CAVHXU010000005.1:0-22115 GCA_963640185.1 Lachnospiraceae bacterium
AGGCCGTAAAGCTTCTCCCCTAACAGGGGTTGGGGGTTAAGATAACAGCGGAGGGCTGACTAAAATAGTCAACCCTCCGCTGTTAGTCGGGGTACTGTGACTCGAACACAGGACCCTCTGGTCCCAAACCAGATGCGCTAGCCAACTGCGCCACACCCCGATGCCCCGAATGGGGACTGCAAATGTAGTCAACTTTTCTAAAAGTGCAAAATTTTTTGATTATTTTTGCCGGCCTATGGCACAGATGATTAAAGCAAGCGGTATATGCAAGAGCTTCGGCAGTCTCGAAGTTCTCAAGGGGATTGATCTGGACATCGACTGCGGTGAAGTGGTCTCCATAATGGGGGCGTCCGGTGCTGGCAAATCCACTCTGCTCCAGATACTTGGAACGCTGTCCACCCCTGATTCGGGAAGCCTCTCGATTGACGGCGTCACTCTGTTCGGCGATGACAGGTCCGCCAGAAGACCCGGCTCCGACGCCCTCGCCAGATTCCGCAATCTCAAGATAGGATTCGTGTTCCAGTTCCACCATCTTCTGCCCGAGTTCACCGCCGGAGAAAACGTGATGATTCCCGCTCTCATCGCCGGCGATTCCCGCAGGCAGGCGGAGGAAAAAGCCCGGAAACTGCTCTGCAAGGTGGGGCTTGAGCAGCGCATCTCCCACAAACCCTCGGAGCTTTCGGGAGGAGAGCAGCAGAGAGTCGCGATTGCCCGCGCCATCATCAACCGCCCTGCCGTGCTGTTCGCGGACGAACCGTCCGGCAACCTCGACACTGCCACCAAGGCCGAGATCCACAGGCTGTTCTTCGACCTCAGGGATGCCACGGGCCAGACCATAGTCATCGTGACCCACGATCCTGAACTCGCCGCCATGTGCGACAGGACTCTGACAATGAAGGACGGACTGTTCGTCAGACAATAGACCCGGCAGCCGTACGGCGCAGGGTCACACCTCCCTGAGCGGCAGAACCACGGCAGCGCAGACCTTTCCAGAAACGATGAGCGTTTTCCATTTCAAGAGATTCGACGTAGTGAACGAGCGCTCGGCGATGAAAGTCAACACCGACGGGGTTCTGCTCGGTGCTTTGGCCGAAATCAGCTGCGACGACAGGGCTGTGCTCGACATCGGCACGGGGACCGGAACCATTGCCCTGATGCTGGCCCAAAGGCTGAATGATCTCCACGGCGACATCGCCGGAGCAGCGGCATCTGCGCCCGGGCAGCCCCTCCGGATCGACGCAGTGGAAATCGACGGAGACTCCGCAAGGGAGGCACGGATGAACTTCGCCGCATCGCCCTGGGCAGACTGCCTGCACCTGCATCACTGCCCGCTCTCCGAATGGGAAAACCGATTCCGGACTCCGGAGGCATCGGACAGCGGAGAACGCGATGCCGGGTCTGCACGGAAGCTGTTCAGCGGCTATGACCTGATAGTCTCCAATCCCCCGTTTTTCGAAGAGACTCTCCACTCTCCCGATGAGCGCAAGGCCAGAGCCCGCCACTCCGATTCGCTGTCGTGGAGAGAGATTATCGACTTCGCCGCAAAGGCGCTGAAACCAGTGCTGAGGCCGGACGGAGACTTCCCGGAAGACATGACATACCGCACGGAAGAAAGCGGGAATCACGCAGCGCCGAGACTCTGTCTGATTCTGCCGGCCGGCCAGGAAACGGAACTCCGGAGATACGCCGCCGAGAAAGGCCTTTTCGCCGGCCGCATCGTCAGCATCAGATCCACGGACAGAAAGCCGTTCACACGCATCATCACGACAATTTCCCGCTGCAGACCCCAAAATCTGCAACGGGAAACGCTGACCATTCATAACGGCACACACTACTCTGAAGAATACCTCTGTGCCATAAGGGATTTTCTGCTGTTCGCCTAACGGCGTGGCCCGTCAGGACGTCCCTCTCCGGGACCTCCCTGGCCAGGCTGACCCGGCCCCGGCTGACCGCCGGGTCTCCCCCCGAGGCGGTCTATCTGCTGGCGGCGGAAATTCTCCTCAGCCACATAGAGCTTAGCCACCTTCTCGACAGGGAGCACTTTCAGCAGGCGCTCCATATTTCCGGCCTCGGAAGCGCCGATCGCCCCCTGCGCCTCCGTATAGGCTTTCAACAATGTCCGGACATCGGCAGTCTCGGCCCTGGCGGAGCCGCTCGCCGCATCGTCTTTGGACATCTTCCTCTTCTTGCGGGGATAGACCGCATTCTTCAGGGAGAAATAAGCCTCGTGAACGGCTTTCATCGCAGCCTCCTTCTCGTTGCATATTTCATCATAGACAGGCCAGAACAGGTCGGCCTCGTCCTCGGTGAGCTGCAGAGACTTGGTGATGAACTCCACTTTCTCCGCACGGACTTTCTCCCTCCAGTCCGACGCTCCCTCCCGGCAGTCCTTCCCGGACGGCGTCTCGGACTGGGCGAGCAATGAAGTGGTGAACACCGCACTTAAAGCAAGCACAAAGGCTTTTCTGATCACATTTTTCATAATCTCAAGCAATTTCAGACGTTAATAATTGAACTCCTCCAGACTGACCCCCGACTCAATCAGATACTGTACAATATCCTCCTGCGACAGGCTGCTGCCGGTCTCGGAAGCGTAGTATTCGGCGTCCGAATCGCTCCTGAGGCTGTAGTACAGCAGTGTTCCGGCCGTTATCGCGACAGCTGCGCAAGCCGCCACCGACAACACGGCGACCCACATCTTGCTCCGATGTCTGACAGTGGATGACAGTGTGTTCCTCACCGTGCTCACCGCCCTTTCCCCCATAGCGTCAAAATATCCTGCAGGAACGCCCAGAGGGAGTCTTCTCAGAGTATGATCAGTTTCGAGTATATCTTTTTTCCTTTTCATAGCATCTTGAATTACAGTCGTTTCATATCGTTTTTAAGTTATCTCCCTGTAGCCCGGCTCATTCCCGCAGACGGCTGCAGATCTTGCGGTAGGCGAAATGGTAGGATGCCTTCAGCGCCCCCTCCGAAGTGCCTGTTATCCGCGAGATCTCTTCGTAGCTCAAGTCCTGAAAGTACTTCATCTCGAAGACAAGCCTCTGCTTGGGCGGCAGTTCGGCCATCGCCTTGAGCAGTTCCCGCTGCAGGGCGGTACCGTTGAAATAGGGGTCGGACTCGACTTTCCGCAGCTCCTCCTCCGAAACCGAAGGCGTGAACAGGGACTCCAGCTTCCGGCGGCGCAGGAAATTCAGACACTCGTTGGTGGCTATGCGGTACAGCCAGGTGAAGAGCGACGAGTCCGCACGGAATCTCGGAATGGCGTTCCACACCTTGAGATAGACATTCTGCATAATGTCATCGGCGTCATCGTGGGAATTGACCATCAGTCTTATGTGCCAATAGAGCCGCTCGCCGTACTGACGCACTATCTCCGTCAATGCTCCCTCGTAGTCTCCCGATGACATACGGATTATGATGTTCCTGTCCGCCATTTCATTTCAACCGGATCTTTAGACACGCCGCGGAGGAAATGGTTTAAAAGCTACCACCACAAGACAGGGGCGGGGCCCATAGTGAAGACCAGTTCACCGCCGTCCATAATGTCCCGGTAGCTGATATGGGACTTCCGGTATTCCCGGCCGTTCAGGCTCACGCTCCGGATGTAGGGATTCCCGTCCGAGAGACCTTTGGCTATGATGCGGAAACTGCGGCCGGCCGGAAGCGACAGAGTGACCTTCTCGAATGCCGGCACGCCGAAGCAGTATTCGCCGGAAGCCGGCTCCACTTCATAGAAGCCGAGTGAGGACAGGATATACCAGGCTGACATCTGCCCCACGTCCTCATTGCCCGAAAGCCCGTCCGGAGCTGCGTGATACATCTCCGACAGTGTTCTGCGTATGAGGTCCGCCGATTTCCAGGGCTGGCCGAGCATCGTGTAGAGATACAGGATATGATGGCTCGGCTCGTTGCCATGGGCATACTGTCCTATGAGGCCCGAAATGTCCGGAGAAGAATCCTCTCCGATGATGTCAGAACTGACGACAAACAGAGAATCCAGCTTGGCGATCATATTCTCACGGCCTCCGAAACACTCCTCAAGCCCCTCGATGTCCTGCGGCGCAAGCCAGGTGTACTGCCAGGCGTTGCCCTCGCAGAAATCGTCGGCACGATGCTCCGAAGCCACCGGGCTGAACGGAGTGCGTCTGACTCCCTTGCTGTCGAGGCCGCGCACAAAGCCTATGGACGGATCGAAATATCTGCGGTAGGAATGGCTGCGCCCGGTAAAAAACTGCGCCTCGCTGTCCCGGCCGAGAGCCTTGGCCGCATTGGCTACAGCCCCGTCGGCTATGGCGTATTCCATATCGTAGGCCACCGACTCATACATCAGGTCGCTCGGGATATATCCGTATGTGTCGCGCTCCGCGCCGCCCCTGCCCTTGTCTAATGCCGTGGTCACCAAGTCGTTGAACGCCTTTTCCCTGTCGAAGCCCGGAATGCCCTTCACGATGGCGTCCGCCACCACTATGATGCCCGGATTGCCGACCATACAGTCGGTCTCGTTGCCCCACAGATGCCACACCGGAAGACGGCCCTGCTCGGACGCGATGGCGAGCATAGTGTTGATGATGTCCGGCATCCTCTGCGAATGAAGCAGAGTCATAAGGGGCATCTGGGCGCGGTAAGTGTCCCACAGCGAGAATGTAGTGTAGCTGGTGTGGCCTGCGCCCCGGTGGATTTCCCCGTCCGCCCCGCGATAGTCGCCGTTGACGTCACAGAACTCCGAAGGCGCTATCATAGTGTGGTAGAGTGCCGTGTAGAAGCATTGCAGAGTCTCCGAATCCTTCCCCATACGGCTGTCCTCAACCCGGATTTTCGACAGTTCCCTGTCCCAGAGGTAATCTGCCGCGTCGGCTACGGCGTCGAAGTCCCAGCCCGGGAGTTCAGTCCGGAGATTGAGTTTCGCGCCCTCCACGCTTACGGGAGAAATGGCCACTTTCAGGAGAATCTGCTCTCCGGCGGAAGTCCCGTAAGAGAATCTGCACCATCTCTCCAGTGAATCCACCACCCGGGCGGAGCGGAACGGCTTGGAAAACTCGGCGGCGAAATAGACTTTCTGATCCTTGGCCCAACCGGTGGAGTAGCGCCAGCCCGACACGTGAAGACTGTCCTCGATCTCGAAATGGCTGCCGGTAGCCTTGTCCCAGCATCCTCCGTTCTCCAGATCCACGACAATCGCCGCCTCGTCCGAAGCGGGGAAAGTGTAGCGGTGCATTCCGACTCTGGAGGTGGCTGTGAGCTCCGCCCTGATGCCGTAACGGCTGAGCGTAATTCCGTAGTAGCCAGGTCTCGCGACTTCGCCGCTGCGGCAGCCGTATGACCAGAGACCGGAGTCGGGATCATCCGCCGTGCCTCTGGCGTACTTCACCTCGCCCACGACCGGCATCACCGTGACATCGAAAAGGTCGCCGATGCCCGTGCCGCTGAGATGAGTGTGTGAGAAGCCTATGACTGTGGAGTCGGAGTCATTGTAGCCGGAACACCAGTCCCACTGCTGGGGAATGCTCGTGGGGCCGAGTTGAACCATACCGAAAGGCACATTCGCCCCCACGAACACGTGGCCGTGGCCGCCGCTGCCTATTTTGGGATTGACATATCGGGTGTAGTCTCCTTGGGAGGCTCCGCTTGTGCAGGCTGCCAGCACCAGCGCAGGCAAGGCCAGCATAATCAGTGTTCTTTTCATGTCCTATCGTTTGTCCGCCACGCATTCCACCGTGAGGCTGCCCCCGAGGGTCAGTTCGCTGTGGCTCAGGCGGTAGTTTTTCAGAGTTCTGCCTCCGAGAGTCATAGATTTGATGCGGTAATACGCCCCGTCCGGGAGCGATGTCCCCCGCGAGGACACTTTTCTGTTGATCACCAGCTCCTTATGTCCTCCATACCACTTTGGATCAAGGCTGATGCTCACCTTGTCGAAAGCCGGGGAAGTCAGCGTATATGCCGGCTCTCCCGGGCAGTCCGGGTAGAATCCCATCATCGAGAATACGGCCCAGGCGGACATCGTGCCGGTGTCGTCGTTGCCCGGGATGCCGTCCGGCCGTGTGGTGAAATACTTGGAGAGCAGCTCTGAGACCAGTTTCTGAGTGCGCCACTCCTCTCCCCTGAAACGGCTGAAAAGATAGGCGTAAGCTATGTCCGGCTCATTGGCGGGGTCGTACAGTCCCTCGTCGAACACGGCCTGCAGCTTCCTGACAAATGCCTTCCGCCCGCCGATGAGCGAGGCGTAGCCCTCGACGTCGTGGGGAACGAAGAAAGTGTAGTTCCACGCGCTGCCCTCGTGAAAACCCGTGACCGCCTCGAAATTCTCTCCCTGACGCGGATTGAACGGCGTGACGAATGAGCCGTCGGCGTTGAGAGGGCGGAGCGTGCCGGATTCGGGGCTGTAATAGTGCCTGTAGTTCAGAGATCTGGCACGGAATGCAGCCGCATCACCGTCCTTTCCAAGATCAGCGGCGAGAAGCGACAGGGCATTGTCGGCCACATAGTACTCAAGCGCGTGGGAAACGGAATTGTCTCCCGAGAAATCAGCCGCGAAATAGCCTACCGGGATGTAGCCGCGAGTGAGGTACGGAGCATTGTCCGGTCTCATCAGATTCGTCCGGGAAGTGTCGTTGGCGGATTTCAGAAAAGCCTCGTATGCAAGGTCTATGTCGAAGTCCCTCAACCCTTTGAGCCAAGTGTCCGCGATGACCGGGATTGCCGGGTCTCCCTCCATCGTGAAAGTCTCCCTGCCGTAGAGCTCCCATTTGGGCATCCAGCCCCACTCGTTGTACATCGCTGTCATCGACCTCACCATATCCAGCTGGCGCTCCGGGAAAAGAAGCGCAAGCAGCTGGTGCACGTTGCGGTAGGTGTCCCACAGAGAGAACACGGTGTAACGGTCGTGTCCGGAAGGGACCCTCCCGACGCCCGGCTTGCCTGTGTCATAGGACGCGTAGTATGTGTCGGGAGGCCTCACGGACGATCCCGTATATTCCATTATCGGGTATTCGCCGTTGACGTCGTTCAGGATGTTGGGGTGTATGAGGGCGTGATACAGGGCGGTGTAGAAAACCTGCTTCTGCTCCTCCGTACCGCCTTCGACGCGGACCCTGGACAAGTCACTGTTCCATCGCCCGACAGCCGCAGAGAGCACCCCGTCGAAGTCGAAGCCCGACTGCTCCGCGTCCAAGTTCATTCTGGCGTTCCCGCAGCTTACGAAAGACACTCCGACCTGCACCATTATCTGCTCCCCCTCCGCCAGATCATCGTAGCTGAACCAGAATCCCACATCGTCCCCCTGAATCTCGCGGGCATAGCGGGTGTAGATCTTGTATTTTCCCTGATCGGGATCCCAGGCGGCCTCCGCAGTCATAGGACGCTGTTTTTTCCAATAGCCGCAGCGCGAAGGGGCCTTGCTGACACGCATCACGAAATAGATGGGGAACACTGCCTGCGGATTGTAGCAGAAAGTGCCGAGCAGCTTGACGCCCTCGATTTCAGTGTCGCTGACCCTGCGGACCATAGCGCCGCTCTCGTTGGTGAGCCCCTCGCCCAGATTCATCAGGATGTTCCCCTGCCCGCCCAGCGCGAAAGTGTATCTCTCAATGCTTGTGCGCGGAGTGGCGGTAACCTCTGTCCTGATGCCGTATCTGTTCAGATGATTGGAATAGTAGCCCGGAGATGCCGTCTCGCGGGAACAGGCGGAGCCGTAGTCGTGATAGTCCACCTGCAGCGGACCCGAGGTCGGCATCGTGAGTAGCGAGCCCAGTTCGGGACAGCCGACACCGCTCAGGTTCACGTGGGAGAACCCGGTGAAGTAGCTGTTGTCAGAGCTGTACGGAGTGGACCACCATCTGCAGTCCTTGTCCCAGACATTGCTGTCGGAGCCCATCACATTGAACGGGGAGACGCTCATCAGGCCGTTGGGACAGACCGCGCCGGGATTGGTGGTGCCGAAATTGGAAGTGCCTATGAAAGGATTGACATAGCCCGCAGGGTCAGCCGGCCCCGCAGTCACCGTCAGCGCAGGAGCGGCTGCGGCGGCTATGAGGGCTGTCAACAAGTACCTTGCTCTCATCGGATTACAGAATGCTTGTCCGTTTCGTGAAATCTATTATTTCCGGCACATAGCCGAACGCGAGGCCCGTCACGGAGTCCGCGCAGCCGTAATAGACCGCCAGCCTGCCTGTCTCGGAATCGCACAGGGCGGCACAAGGGAAAGTGACATTGGGCACATCTCCGGTACACTCGTATATTTCCCGTGGAGAAATCAGATACGGACCGCTGCGCGCGAGCACTTTCCACGGCTCGTCGCGGTCCAGAAGCGCAGAGCCGAAGGCATAGACGTAGCCGTTGCAGGAATGGAGCACTCCGTGATACAGCAGAAGCCAACCCTCGGAGGTCTCTATCGGAACAGGACCGGCACCTATCTTCATACACTGCCAGGCGCTCACTTCAAACGGAGCGGGAGCCATAACGTGGCGGTGACGCCCCCAGAACTCCAGATCCGGCGACTCGGAATAGAATATGTCTCCGAATGCCGTGTGCCCCGTGTCGCTCGGGCGGGAAAGCATCGCATAGCGGCCGTTTATCCGGCGCGGGAACATCACTCCGTTGCGGTTGTAGGGGAGAAAAGCGTTCTCCAGCTGATGGAATGTCTCGAAGTCTTCGGTCCACGCCACCCCGATGGTAGGGCCGTGATAACCGTTGCACCAGGTCACATAGTATCTGTCTTCGATCAGGCACACGCGGGGATCATAGCCGTACACCCATTCGGCGATTTCCGGGTCTCCCCCCTCGAACCTGAGATCCTCCTCGCGGATGTCCCATTTGAATCCGTCCACAGAAAAGCCCGCGTGGAGCCTCATCCGGCGGTTGGTGTCATCGCAGCGGAACACTCCGGCAAAGTTGTATCCCCCTTTTTTGAATGGGACTACCGCCGAGTTGAATATGGAGTTGGATGTCGGAAGTTCGTACCTGCCTATTACGGGATTCCCGCTGTAGCGCCACAGCGTGTCGCGGCAACCATCCGGCCTGTCCTGCCAGGGAATGTCAGGCAGCGGCCGGGTGAAAATCTTTATGTCGTTGTTCATTGTAAATGTATTGGTCATTCAGTGTCTCAGTGCCAGTCTTATAGACGACCGGACGGCCGCAATTTACAAAAAAATGCCGAATTGTCAGAGCTTCTGCATACGGAGACTCTGATAGCTCTTGTTGCCGACCGAATAGCCCGAGAACGAGTCCCCGTCGAAAAGCATGAACTTATAGCCTTTCAGCACGATGCCGGCTTCGTTCTCCCCCGTGCGGAGGTACACCAGACCGTTGTCCGCCCAGCCCAGATCCATATAGTAGTCGGGGCTCCAGATTCCCGAATACAGATTGGACATAAAGCCGAAAGTCACGTTCAGATAATTGAACGCTCCCAGGCTCTGCGGATTGAGACGAATCACGGACTCCTCCGGGATGTAGGTGCCGGAAATGGCAGGGCTGTACTGGTTGTAGTTGCACAGGCCCTTGACTGACACCGTGTTGTCTCCTGTCTTGATGATGTCCACGCGGAAAGATGCCGTAGTGGACGAAGAGGACGAGGAAGAGGAAGAAGTGGTCACATAGGCGTTGGCGAGATATGCCCCGATGAAGTCGTCGAAGCTTTTCTTCTGGAACACGTCCGCGTGGGACTTCATAGTGACGGAATCCCTGATGAACACATAGTCTCCGAAAGAGTTGGTGATCTGGGCGACGAAGCCGTACTTGGCCCCTTCCTCCAGATTGCTCTCATAGAGAGTCACTCCCTCGGCGCCGTTCGCCTTGTCGAGGTTGTCCGGACTGACGGTCGAGCCGAGAGAGGCTATGTCAGACAGGGAGTAATATGCCTCGAAATAATTCAGCAGATCCATCTCCATAAAGATGTAGCTGATGCTGTATGCCTTGGAGGTCTTGAGGGTGAACACGCCCTTGGTGTAAGGGTCGTCGTCGGAAACTCCCAGAGTGAACTCCCTGACCATAGGCATCAGAGAACCGTCGGCGCTGTAGGTGAAGCGCATCTTCACCATAGCGCCTGCATTGCCCTCCTCATCGAACGGCATCACCAGCATAGTGTTGTCGCCCTCGGTGGCCGGTGTCCACAGCTGCACGTTGTCCTCGGCGGTGAAACTCCTCACATCTTCGGAAGTGCCGGCCTTGAGAGCCGCCTCAGCCTCCTTCAGCTTCAGATTGTTTCTGGTGATGTCGCCGGAGACGACCATAGCCCTGCAGTATGAGGTGTAGTCGCCGAATGTGAACGTGAACTGCCCAGTGCCGTCATAGACAGCCGTCACGGTGGCGTCATAGTCGTGCTCGGTGTTGAAGACGAATGTCTCCGTGCCGTAGTTGAAGATGCCTTCGGTGACATAGTACAGCAGCGTCAGAGTGAACGTTTTGCCGTCATAGGTGCAGGGGAACGTGCTGTAGTACGAATCGTCTCCCATATACTGGGCGATGTCTGACACCTGCACATACTCGTTGGTGGACTCATAGAGATAGCCGATGGACTGTCCCGGGACCACCACGGAGTTGTCGGAATTGATGCGGAACACGAACGGCACTCCGGCCGCCCAGTCCGTCAGACGGAACACATTGTCCGTGCCGACCGCCTTCTCCACCTTGATGCCGGACTGATAGCCGGTGTAGAACAGGCTGTAATAGTAGGTGGCAGTCTGCTGCACCTCTTCTCCGCTATCAGTCTTTCTCATATATGGCTCCCACTCCAGTTCGAAGCTTGCCGAGAGGTCGAGAAAATCGCTGTACTGCGACATATAGGCCGCATCCTCACCCAGAGTCGCGTCACGGCCGACAATCGACAATGAGGCCTTGGCGCTTGAGCCCGGCACTATCTGGCTCAGATCCACCGTCACCGGGATTTCCACGCTGTATTTCCCGTCGGCTATCACCACGGTGTCCTCCAGAGAGAACAGAGAGGCATCCTTGCCTGTCTTCTCAAGCACGACCTTGTAGCTGCCCCTGTTGCCGTTTCTCGCGAGCACCACGGAGAACTCTCCGGTCTTCAGGGTCTGCTTGAACTCCTTGGAAAGTTTCTTCTGGAGGAAATGTATCTCCCTGTTGTCGTCGCAGTTGGAGGACGCCAGCTCGCCAAGCAGATCCTGAGAGCAGGCGGCGAGGCTGAGCCCCAGAAGAAGAAATGCTGTATATTTTATTCTGTTCATCATAACGTTCATCACGGATTCTGGTCTTCTGCATTGATATAAGGGTTGTTGTTGATCTCGTCCTGCGGGATCGTCATAACCCAGTCATAAGTGTCCGCCGTGAGGCTGATGCCGTTGGAGGACATCATCGACAGGCACTCCTCGGCGAAGCCGTCGGATGCGCTTCTCTCGATGCTCTGTCCCAGACGGCGTACGTCCAGCAGCCTGCCGAACTCTCCCCAGAGTTCTATCCTCTTGTTTATTAATATCTTGTCAAGAAGGGAGCCGGTCCAGGAGCCGGTCGATGAACCGAGCAGCAGACCCGAATAGACGGAAGCGTCATACTGAGAAACACGCTTTCTCATCACGGCGTTCAGATACTTCACGGCCTTCTCGTCGTCTCCGAGCCTCAGGGCCGCCTCGGCCGCGTCGAAATACATTTCCTCCACGCGCATATAGATGTAATCCCCCAGCCAGGAAGCCACATTGGAGAAATGGAACTTCTTGCCGATGTACGGAGACTCCTTGTCATCGGGATCCCACCAGGCGCGGCGGACGTCGTCGGCGCTCATCTGCTTGTACAGGGACGAATTGATGAGCTTCGGAGCGGACTTGGCGTACGCCCCGTCCTGATTGTCCATATGGCTGAAGAAGCTTGCATAGCCTCCCGCCTGCTCCGTGGTCTCTATGCCCGCACCCCACATCACATTGGCCGTGGACAGCGTATTCATTCCGTTCATCAGTTCGAGACTGCTTCCTACGGTGTATTCTTCGGAGTCTATGATCTCCTCGGCACAGTCCAGAGCCGTCTGCCAGTCTCCGGCAGCCAGAGCCACGCGGGTCTTGATGCCCAGAGCCACATAAAGCGAAATATGGGACTTGGTGTCTCCCAGAACAGAGCCCTTGCCCTTTTCAAGCAGCTCTATAGCCTTGTCAAGATCCGAGTCTATCTGCTCGAACACAGTCCGGAGATTCTCGCGGGGACCGCCGGTGAAGTCCTTGTAGGTCGGCTTGGTGTAGATGGGCACTCCCGGGTCGTTCCAGCGGTATTTGTCCTGAAGCGCGCTGTACGGAGGCCGTGCGAACCAGTTGGCGAGATTGAAGTAGGACAGGGCCCTGATGGCGTAGGCATTGCCCAGCACATAGGACTTGTCCTCCGTGCTGCCGGACATAGTCTCCTCGGCGGCGAGCACATAGTTGGCGTTCGCAATCCAGGTGTAATTGGCGTTCCACACGTCGTATGGCCGGAACGAATCAGAGGTGTAGAATGACTTCACGTTGTAGCAGTGGTCGTACCAGAACCAGCCGTTTCCCTGGCTCTGCATAATGAAGTCATCGGCCATGGACTCCAGGGCGAGGTTGTACGCCGCGATGCCGAAGCACTGGTGGGTGTTGCCTCCAGTTGACCAGCCGGCCGTCCACATAGAGCGGTAGATGCCGTCAACTATGGACATCGCGGAAGATGCGTCTTTCAGAAGCTCCGAGCCGGAACCGCTGTCCGTAGGCGCGAAGTCAAGCCGGCAGGAGACTGCTCCAAGCAGGACTGCCGCCGAAAGTATTGTTTTTACGATATATCTTTTCATTTCGTTTCCTCCCTAGAAATTGATGTCAAGCCCGACAGCCACCACCCTTGAAGGGGTGTAGGTATATGACACCGAACCTGTGAAGTTGTACTGGGGGTCCATACCGTCGAGATGGCAGAAGAGGCCGATGTTGTCCGCCGTGACGAACACCCTGAACGACTTCATCCTGATCCTGTCGGTGACCTTGGACGGGATGGTGTAGCCGAGGGTAATGTTCTTGATGGCGAAATATGAGGCGTCTATCAGATCCTCACCCACCGCCTGGCGCGTGCCGCCGATTTCCACCATAGGCACATCGGTGATGTCGCCCGGTTTCTGCCAGCGGCGGAGCACGTTCCTATGCCAGTTGTTGCCGGCGTAGCTCACGTTCATCGCTCCGGCGTAGAGACCGTCGTAGATCTTGCCTCCCACGGAGAACGTGGTCAGGAAAGACAGGTCGAAATGCTTGAAAAGCACGAAGTTGGATGAAAAGCTGCCGGAAAACAGAGCCTGACGGCTGCCGTAGTAGTATTTGCTCTGATATGCGAGCGACACGTTGTCGGTGATATATTCGTCGCATTTCTCGGTCACTATGGAGCCGCTCTCGTCCACCGCGTATCTGTAGTAGGCGTAGTAGAGCTGCTTTCCGGTCGCCGGAGAGACGCCAGCCGACTTGGGCATATAGAAAGTGTAGATCGGCTTGCCCTTCTCGATGACCATATTGCCGTAGTTGATGACATCCTGAGATGAGGTGAGTTCCAGCACCTTGTTGCGGTTGAACGAAATCATCAGACCCGCATCCCAGTGGAAATTCTCCCTCTCGAAGATGACTCCCCGGAACGAGGTTTCGAGACCGTTGTTGACCATCGAACCCACATTGGCGTCATAGCCCGTGAAGCCGGAGGAGATGGCGAGAGGGTTGTTGAGCAGCATATCGGTGGTCTTGCGGGAATAGAACTCTATGGTGGCGCTCAGCCTGCCCTTGAACAGGGAGGCCTCTATGCCGGTGTTGAGGTTGCCGTTCTTCTCCCAGGAGACGTTCTTGTTCTCGATGGTGTCGGCTATGGCTCCGGGACGTGTGCCGTTGGACCATCCGTAGCCGAAAAGCCCCTCCCAGGCGTAGTAGGAGCCGAGGTTGTCGTTGCCCTGAACACCATAGGAGATCTTGGCCGTGAGATTGTTCAGCCAGGACCGGGTGCCGGACATGAAATCTTCGTTGGTGATTCTCCAGGAGGCTCCCACCGACCAGAAGTTGCCCCAGCGGTGATCCTTGTGGAAACGGGAAGAACCGTCGATTCGCCAGGAAGCGTCGAAGTAGTATTTGTCGCCGTAGCCGTAGTTCAGACGGGCGAGGACGGACTCGATGGCGTAATCGTTCGAGTAGGACGTGTTCTGGACAGTCGTAACGGCCGAGCCGAGCTCGTCTATTCCCTCCACGATGCCGCTCTTGGTGGCTGCGGCGTAGTTGTAGTTGTAACGGTAGTATTCGTGGCCGACGAGCGCATTGACCGAATGGGCACCGAAATCGCGCTTGTAGGTGAGCAGCTCATTGAGAGTGTAGCTCAGAGTGCGGGTGTTGTACTTGGACACCGTACCGCCCTGAGACGCGGCGTTGCCGTGATACTTGTCGCTGACACCCGTGCGGGCATAGTCCGTGAAGTCCACGCCGAGGTTCACATCGAGGTTGAGGCCGTACAGGAGAGCGTCCTCCCTGACGGTGCCCAGACGGACGAACGACCTTGCCGACACGGAGTTGCGCTTGTAGTAGGCCTTGTTGTTGTAGAGCTCCGCCTTGGAGTTGAAGCCCTGGGCCGTGACACGGTTGGCGTAGCCGTTGTCGTCCTCGTCACCGTATTCGTACTGCCTGTGACCGTTCTCGTCCAGCACATTGTTGCCGTCCATATCCTTCAGATAGACAGGATAGACGGGAGCCATAAACTGGGCGGTGTACCAGACATTGGAAGTGGAGGAGCCGCTGGCGTCCTGGAAGTCCGACACTGAATGCGCGAGATTGGCGTTCATACCCACCTTGAACCAGTCCGTAGCCTGCACGTCGCCGCTCATCCTCATAGTGTAGCGGTCGAAGTCGGTCTTGCGGAGAGTACCGTTCTCCTTGTAGTAACCCATCGAGTACAGATAGCTTGTCTTCTGGGTGCCGCCGCTCACCGACAGGATGTGCTCCGTGCGGAAAGCCTTGTTGTTGCTGATTTCGTCCATCCAGTTCTCGTCCCACGCAGCCACGGCGTCACTCTTCATCTTGCCTGTGCTCTGATCGATGAGGGTCGCCCAAGTGTAGTTCTTGTAGGGATTGTAGTATTCAGGGTTCTTCAGACCGCCGATGGTAGTCCCCAGATTGGCGGCGGCATAGGCGCTCGCAGCCTCGTAGTCCATCCCCGTGCCATACTGGGCATTGTTGCGGAGAGCCTCATAGGTGAGTTCGACATAGTCCTTCATCCCCACGAGATTGTAGCGCTTGAGGGCGCGGGAAGCTATGCCGAAGTTGCCCTTGTAGTTGATGTTGACCCGGTCAGCGCTGCCCCGCTTGGTGGTGATCACCACCACTCCGTTGGCTCCGCGCGCTCCGTAGAGGGCTCCCGCGGAAGCGTCCTTCAGCACCGTGAGAGTCTCGATGTCCGAAGGGTTGATTGAAGATACGGCTCCGTCATAAGGCACTCCGTCCACTACATACAGAGGTGTGGATGAGGCGTTTACGGATCCCACGCCACGCACCATTATCGAAGCCCCCTCACCCGGCTGTCCGCCGCCGGAAGTGACCTGCACGCCGGCTACCGTTCCCTCGAACGACTTGGTGATGTTGCCGACAGGACGCTTGCTTATCTCGTCCCCCTTGACCACGCTCGCCGAACCGGTGAATGACTCCTTCTTGGCGGTGCCGTAGGCGACCACTATCACGTCGTCCAGCACCACATTCTCCTCCTGCAGCACGACATTGATCACCTCATTGCCGTCCACAGGCACCTCGGCGGTGTTGTATCCCAGATTGGACACCGTCAGCACGGCATCCACAGGCACTCCGGAGAGACTGTACTTTCCGTCAAAATCGGTCACGGTCCCCGTGGACGTGCCCTTTACGAACACTCCCGCGCTTATGATCGGCAGGCCGTCCTTGTCGCTCACCGTTCCGCTCACGCTTATCTTGTCCTGGGCAAAGACTGTAGAGACGGCCGCCGTCAGGAACAATATTATCGTAGAAATTGTTTTTTTGCTCATATTCATCTCTGACGCCCCCTCTAAAGTTGATATTTCTCCAGAATCCTGCCCGCATTGAGCTCTGTCCGCGCCTTTGGCCGGCCTGAAGACTTGGTGGCGGATGCTCCGGTCACGCTCTCCGTCGAAGCGGCATCGGTGGAAGCCGTGTAGCGGCGGGTCACCTTGTCCCCGCAGGAGGATGTGAGGCTGACGATCAGGGTGTATCTGGTCCCCGCCTCAAGCGCGGTGCCGTCGGTGCCGAACGACATTGAGATGCTGCCGACCATATTGAGAGCCGCGATCTGAGCCTCGCTGAATGCCGTTCCCTCCGCTTCCACCAGATCAGGAAGCTCCGACACGGCCGTGCCGCGCTCCTCCAGTTCCGAACTCTTCATAAACAGATACTTTCCGTCGGAAATGCCGATGTTCAGGCTCTCGGACGCATCGTAGGAGATGGACACGGAGGCTGCAAGAGCCGTCTGGGCGGGATATTTGTCCGAAGTGCCCAGACTCAGGAACACCCAGTCATAGAATGTCGCGCTTGTCTTGGTGGGGAGTGAAGTGACCGCGAACGTGGAGTCATCGTCCGAGTTGAACGCCACCGCGGCCAGCACATAGGATGTGGCCGAGTGGAGACCGAGCCTCCTGGTGAGACCCGCCTCGCTGTTCACCGCGTCGAGGTCGCCGTCAAAGTCATATCCGCTGTTGACGATGTAGTCCTTCACATTGTCGAGAGACTCCCCGAAGTAGCTCTTGTAGGAAGTGACCGAGGTCAGGATGTACTTGATGGCCGTGATTCCCGTGCCCTTCCAGTACATCCACAGGCTGTTGTGGGCGTCATACATTCCGAACTCGTTGTAGTAGAGCTCCTGGGTGAACCAGTCGGCTCCCTTGACCTGAGGGCCGTCCGAGCCGCCGTTAGCCACCGTCTTCACCGCCATCTTGGTGAGGGCGGTCGTGGCGTTGCCCCTGGAGTCTATGCCGAACGCCGCCACATAGTAGGACATCTCGGGATAGACATTCTCTATCACATAGTTCGAAGTGCCGTAGCTTGCATATTTCTCGATCCCGGATTCGATGACCAGACCGGCCTCCTCAATGGCGTCGAGAACATAGTTGCGGTACACGTTCAGCACATATTCATCGCTGTGGTCCGTAAAATAGGACGCCGGAATGGCGAAATACAGGTAGCGGAAATCTGCCACCGTGTAGATGTCCACATCGATGAAATCGTTGCCGAGCTCGTTGAGGGACATTATTATCTGAGGGATGTCCTCGGACTCGGGAAGCGTGGTGAACTTGAGTGTCCCCTCCTCCGAATCGCCGGTGTAGGGGTCGTCGGAGACGGCCTTCACCGAGAAGACATATTCCGTAGAGCCTTCGAAACCGCTGAGATCCACGGAAGTGGAAGTGACCCTGCCGCTCTTGTCGCCGACCCGGTATTCATAGGCCGTGGCATCGGCCACCTGATTCCATTTGATGATGGTGCGGGACATATACGCCGCCACCAGTTCGGGCTCCGGAGCCTTGAGCGTACTTGCGCTCCCGGTGACTATTTTCAGCGTGACGTAGTCGGAGTCTTTCCATCCGGCGTTGTAGCCGGCGTTGCTCCGGACTGCGAGACTGTATTCCTCCGCAGGACGCAGGCCGGTGAAAGTCACGCTGCGGCTTTCGGTGGTGACTTCCTCGCCGCCGTTGAATATGTAGCTGAAAGACCCGGCCTCGGAGACCACGTCCCAGCTTGCCGTAAATGAAGTGGTGGTGATGTCGTTGACAACCACCTGAGGGGTCGGGAGCGCCTTGTCGGCCTCCGTGATGTCCTTGTCACAGGAAGCGAATGCAAACAGCGATGCAAGCGCCAGGCCTGCCGTCCTTATAATGTTCATCTGTTTCATTTCACTTCGATTTGTATGGTTTTATACATTGACCGGCCGTCTGAGACCTCTATGCTCGTGCTGCCAGGTTTCAGAGCCCGGATGGTCAGCACTCCCTTCTCAATGCCTGCCTCCACTATGCCCTTGTCCGCTACAGTATAGCCGAAGACCTGAGTCTCGGGGAAATAGTCCGAAAGATCTATGCTTGTGCTGCCGCCTGTCGCGAGAGACACGGCTGGGATATCGCCCAGATAGTCCATATATCTCAGCAGTCTGGCGCAGTCCAGCCTGCCGACTCCCATTTTGCCGACATAGGCGGACGAAAGCCCCGCATTGACCGGCACGGCGGAGCTGAGCAGAGCCGAACGGAGCATATCGGGAGTGAGTCCCTTTCTCTTCTGAGCGCCATAGTAGTAGGACACCGCGAGAGCGCACGCTCCGCTCACGTGAGGGCAGGCCATTGAGGTGCCCTGCATAAACGCATAGTCGGAGGAGCCGTCCTCTGCGACGGAAGTGCTGTACACTCCGCCATAGGTGGAATCGAGGTAGGTGTCTCCTCCCGGTGCCGAGATGTCCACCCATTCGCCGTAATTGGTGTAGTAGGCCGCCGCCCCGTTGTAGGCGATAGCCGACACGCTCACCACCTTGTCATCGGCGGCAGGATATGCGAGATAGCTGACCGCCTCGTTGCCGGAGGCGAAAATGACGATACCTCCCTTCATAGGGCCGACCTGATTGCCGTTCTCATCCACACCGGCATATTTGATGAAATAGTCGATGGCGCGCCTCATTGCAGAGAACGAACTGCGGGACCAGGTGTTCCAGCTGACCCTGTCGTTGTAGCCCCAGCTGTTCTGGGAAATCACGGCTCCGTTGTCGGCCGCATATTTCATAGCGCGCACCGCTCCGCCGAGGCCGGAACCCGAAGAGCCGCTTTCGCTGCTGCCGAGTGTCTGGAGGCTCATTATCCGGACGCCGTCTCCTTTGCCCGTACCTCCTGCCACGCCGTTCACTCCGATGCCGTTGTTGTTGACGGCCGCGATGGTGCCGGCCACATGAGTGCCGTGGTTGAGGGCGTGGGAGAATGTCATAGTGCCCTTGTCCTCCACGAAGTTGTAGCCGTGGACATCGTCCACATAGCCGTTGCCGTCGTCATCGATGCCGTTGCCGGGTATCTCGCCGGTGTTGACCCACATATTGGCCGCCAGATCCTCGTGGTCGTATTTCACGCCCTGGTCTATGACGGCGACGATCACGTCGGGGTCCCCTCCTGTAATCTCCCAGGCCGGCCACACATTGGCGTCAGCCCCTATTTTGGAAGTCTTGTTGAAGATGGAGCCCGTGTTGTAATAGTGCCACTGCTTCTGCCGGGCATCCTTTGACTCGTTGAAAGGGAAGGATGCGTCTCTTGCCGTAGCCGCAGCCTTGGTGTCGGCTTCATCCTGCAGCACGGGACCAGAAGCCGCATATCCGGAAGACGAGCCATACGGCAGAGGGTCGTTGAGCGACAGCGGCAGAGAGTATTCTATGCACTCCACGGAAGGGCTCTTGCGGAGCTGCTTCACAATGTCAGAGTTTTTGAGAGACTTGTCGAATGTGGCGATGTACCAGCTGTCCAGCCCCTCGGCATGAGTCCTCGCCTCAAACCTGCCGCACTCCGGGAACAGCCTTTCGAGCCTGACCTTGGCGAGCGGCTCCACGAGTGAAGCGATTTCGTCCACCCCGGCCCTGTAGTCGGAGGCATCTCCGGCTGATTTTGTCTGCGGTGATTTCAACTTGATGATGAGCTCTCCCGGCACCGCCCGAGAGGACTCGTTGATGACGATCACGCCGTCATTCCCGACGGGAGAGTCATCTTCTGTCTCCTGTTTCGTGCAGGAAACCGTCACGGCGACCGGCAGCGACAACAGGAAGACCTGTCTTAAAAATCTGTAATTAAAATGCATATAACTACTAATAAATAAACTCATATTCGGTGACGGCAGTGGTGATTCCCTTTTCATCATCTCCGTCCCTGTATCCTGCCGCCCAGATCACATAACTCTTGGACCGCTCATATCCGTAGTCCGCAAAACTGACATTCTGCGTCCCCTTGTAGATGTAGCTTGACAGATAATTGTTCTGCCTCATTGTCTGCACATAATCCTGCACCACGGCGATAGCGTCCCCGTCATATTCGTCCCAGGCCTCCCGGGACATAATGTCGCAGACATATGTCTCGCCGGACTTGCTCGGAATGACTATGAATTCGTCTCCCGCCACTGAAATCGTGAATTCAAGCCCCTCGGCCTGAGCCGCCTTCGCTGTCTTGAACTCTTTCAGTTCGAGGTCACCGCTATAGACGGGGTCATCCCCGTCGAAATGGAGATCAAACGCCACCGCATAATATTCAGTGTCATCCAGATAGGAGTCAAATGTCTCCCGCGTGACATTGGTGTTCACAAAATCATTGGGATTGCCGGTGTAGGCGGCATAACTCTGGATATACTTGATCACCGCCGCTATGTAGCCATCCTTCCCGACGCTTTCATAGTCCGACTTCCTGACGACGGTGAAAGCATAGCTCTTGGAGGCATCTTTCGGAGTCACCACAAAGGAAGCCGAGAATGTCGTGATGTCACTGATCTCTATCCTGTAGTTCCGGAACACCTCCGTCCCGGAGTTCTCCTTGCTCTGTATGACGGTGATGCTGAGAGGCTTCACTCCATCGGCGATCAGCGTGATCCGGCCGGTACGGTCCCTGCCGCTGTCATTCTGCCCGATGGTGACGCTGAAAGCGGTCGTATAGACCTTGCCTACCTGGAGATATGCATCGGAGCCGGACACCTCGGCGAGGTTGCCCACCTTGCTGCCCGCTATCGCATATTCCACCTTCATCACATCGCCGTCGCTCGGCACGCTCGCCACCCTGTCCCCCTTGAGAGAGGAATAGGAAGAGCTGAAAGTGATGCTCTTGATGACAAACTGCGAGTCTGCCTGTGTCCCGGGCTCCACACTGTCGCAGCCGGCCAGGGCCGCAGCAAGCGACAGGGCCGCAGCGAACAGCGGAAAAGAGAGAACGGCCGTTATGCCGTAACGGATCATCTTCATATACTTCTGCCTAATCTGACGGAGCGTCAAAATGGAACTTCTGGTACGACACCCCGGTCGTCACCTTGTCACCAGCGTCATTGACGCCGAAAGCGAACGCCACATAGTCGCCCGTGGATATGTTGCCCGACTGCGCCGACGCCTTATAGTACTGACGCACAGCCTCCTCGGGCGCGGTGTAGAGGAAAGAGGAAATCGAATAGCTGTCACTTTCGGACACCCAGGTGAGCCATTCCTCGGCCACAGCCTTCGGGGTGGTGAACTTCTCCCAGAACGACACGGAATACACGTCGACGACGTAGTTTCCGGTGGTGGTGGAAGCCGGAGTGACGGTCACTGTGGCCGTCTTGCTGTCAATGCTTATCTCGAAATCCGTGGACGAAGCCGGTGTCCGGGTCGTCTTGAATTTCTTGACGGCGACATTGCCGCTGGACTCGCAGCCGAGAGTTAGGTCAAACGCCACGAGACAGTATTCGGTCTCCGGGGAGAATCCGTTGTAGGTGAGAGACTTGAAGCCCTTGTTGACAAGCCCGAGCTCCACCAGCGACATTTCTCTGCCGTAGCTGGCGGACTGCTTCTCCACATAGGACTTGATCTGACCGACGTAGTCGGCGACGAAGTCCGCCCCGGTGGAAAATGCTTCGTAGGTGGCCGCCGGCACCACGCCGTAGTAATAGTAGGTGTCAGAGGGCAGCGGACTGACCTCGATGTGCGCGGAGGATGACTCCACATCGGTGACATTCAGGGCGAAAGTCATTGTCTTGACTATCTTGTAGTCGGGATTGGCGCCCTGAATGACCGCCAGAATCACATTCTTCGCCCCGGAAAGGGAAAGTGTGATCTTGCCGGTCCTGGAGCTGCCCGACTTGTTCTCGGCGACGGCCACCCGCAGAGTGTGCGGGCTCCCGTCCGCATTCTCCGCGTTTTCCGCATTTTCTTCAGCGGCTATGCTCAACCAGTCGGAGTCAAAGGCGGCGTTGACCTCCGCCCCCGCCGATTTCCCCGTGACCGAATACGGGATCTCCAGCAGCGACACTTCGCTCTTGACCGTCACGACATTTTTGACACCGTTGAGACTTATCACCGAATCCGGCTCGGTCGGCCCGTCAATCTTGTTACAAGAAATTGCAGCTATGGACAGTGCCATAGCCGCAATCATCCTGAAATAATTCTGGACTTTTGTCATTAAATACAAGTTATTCAAATACTTTGGTTTA
>CAVHXU010000006.1:0-51808 GCA_963640185.1 Lachnospiraceae bacterium
GGTTAGAGCGCATGATTCATAATCATGAGGTCCCCGGTTCAATCCCGGGTCCCGCTACCAGAAGCATAAAGGGCTGGTCAAAAAGTAGTTTTGATCAGCCCTTTATGCTTTCCCCCCCCCCGGCACTACCCTACTCTTGAGGCCGTCCCTCCTGAACGATAAATGCAGCATCTTTTGCCATCACTCTTGATGCTGTTATGATGAGACATCGTTCTGTCGGGGTGGCATTCTCCTTGATGTCAACAACAATTCTTCTGGGTCGGGCTGGTTCGTATGTAATCTTGAACCAGTTGCCAATGAACATTAAAACGCCCGGGGAATCTATTATCTCCAAATCCGGCATATAAATCGCCGGCTCGACCCCAAGGATAACATCATTTGTAGTCAATGTAATAGTATGTGCCTTACAATCGATTCTGGATACATTGGGACTGATTTCAATATATTCCTTGAAATTATCGCATCCTGTCAGCATAATTGCCGCCAATATCAAAAATAACCGTTTCATAAGTCCAGAATCTCAATAATTGACAGTTCGAGAGATAATGCCATTCGGGATGTCGTAGGTGATCAGCCTGAAATGCCAGTTGAAGGTATAGTCATAATCCAAAGCGGTTGCCAGAGGAATGACTTCTGATTGTGTAAGGAGTGGGAGTTTCCCCACCGGAGGGGAATCATTCGGATGCTCGATGGAGCAGGAAGTCATAGCCAGCGATATGCAGCACAGGCTAGAAAGAAACTTAGTAGTCATCGCGTTACATATTTTGGTTATGCGACAAATATACACCTTTTCCGGTATATTCAATACCTTCCGCTACTTTTTGATCGCCGTTTATGTCCGGTACCGCGGGGTAATTGCGAAGCATCCAAATAGCGGAGGTTTTAGGCCTCCGGGGTAGGTCAACGGCGATGAGAAGCAGTACCGGATGGGGAAGGGACTTCGGACGGCGAGCCGTCCGTGGCTTCGTAACTTCCCCGCAGGCGGCGCTTAGAGCGAATGTGCTACGAAGTCATAAAAGAAATCAAGGTGTCAAAAACAGGAAGATACATATAATTTTCTGACTATTAGATTATTAGGTGCAACAAAACGGAAATCGTCAAAAAATCTTTATCAAATGAATTTTATCAAGAGACTGCCGCAAAAATTAAATTGCGGTTTTTCTTTTTCTTTAACTGATTTCCGAATTTGACACATATATTTGCCGCCGTCCACACCGAAGTGGACACCTGGTTTTTAACTTGAATACAAGACTATGGAAAAGCTGATTTCACTGATTCTATTGCCCCTTGCGGCGGCCTGTTCACTCTTTGAAAACGGTTCGGAGACCGAGTCCGCCCGCATCAGCCTCGAATTCACCCCCGAATCCTATTTCGAGACCAAGGCCGTGCTTGCCCTGCCGGACACCAACGACTTTATCCTGAATGTGCGAGATGCCGCAGGCAAGTCCATCTACAGCGGCAAGTATGGCGACTCCCCCGAAACGATGACCGTCAACCCCGGAAGCTACACCATATCCGTGGCGTCTGCGGACTTCTCATCGCCCGCTTTCGATTCTCCGCAGTTCGGTGACGAACAGTGCATTGTGGTGCGCGCCGGCGAATACTGCAGGGGGAAGTTGCTCTGCACCCAGACCAATTCCGGAGTGAAACTGTCCATTGACAGAGAATTTCTGACCGCCTATCCGTCAGCAGCCCTGCTGCTCAAGGCCTCGTCCGGCAGCCTGATGTACAGCTATTCGGAAAAGCGGACAGCGTATTTCGAGCCCGGCAAGATCCAGCTCGTGATGACCGAAAACGGCACGGACAAGACACTGTATTCCAAGACTTTAACGGCACGGGAAATGCTCCTGCTGCGGATAAATGCAGGAACATCGTCGTCAGATTCCGCAGACCCTGCGGCAGCCCGCTCGGGATTCAGTATGGCTGTGGATAGTGTCAGACAGTGGATCTCAGACAGTTACACTATCGGAAGCGGCAGTTCTTCATCGTCACAGGGAGACGGCAGCGAGAGCTCCGAGGCGCTCACTATCGCCAGAGCGAAGGAGCTGATCGGCAGCGAGGATGTCTGGGTTACCGGCTACATTGTCGGAGGAGATCTCACATCATCCTCTATGTCGTTCGAAGCCCCGTTCAAGTCCAACACCAATCTGGTGATCGGCCCGCGCTCCGGCTCCGATGACAAAGAATCCTGTATGTCTGTTAATCTGCCCGTGGGGGCATTGCGGACTGCCCTGAATCTGGTTGACCACCCTGAACTGCTGAAACAGAAAATCGCGCTCAAAGGGGACATCGTGGCGGCATATTACGGCATTCCGGGGATCAAGAATCTCAGTGACTATGAATTGAGATGAAAACTATTCCGCTTTCGGCGACAGTTTCCGTGCTTCTCGTCACGGGGATGCTGTGCTCCTGCATCCCAAATGATTTTCCTGGGGATGACACCTTTGCAGACTACTCATCCGGGGCGGGTTCAAGTCTTGTGACCCTGAATCTGTCACCGCCTGCCGGGCTTCTGAAAAGTTCGTCCGGTGTCGATGCGTCAAGGATAAACAGTCTCTCCGTTTGGGCCTACACGGAGGGGAAACTCGTTGCAGACGAGAGGTTTTCTGTCAATGATGCCGAAGAAGTGTCGCTGAGGTTAGGGAAAAAGCGGGGATATAATCTGTATCTTCTGGCCAATGCGGAGAAATGCTCCGCCCCCGCCTCGGAAGAATCCGTCTCGTCTTTCAGATACAGTCTGCCCGATGACGGCAATTGGGACGGAGCCGTGCCTATGGCCGCGACAGCTTCGATAGAGGAACTCACTTCGGACACGACTCTGGACATTGGTCTGGAACGGCTTGTGACCGGAATAACATTCTCTGTCAGAAACAGTTTCCTATATGGAGCTACCGTCAAGTCGGTGAGACTTCGGCAGGCGGCGCTGGACATCACGCCTTTCAGTGCAGGGAGCACCGCAGTTGACGTCGGGGACGGAGACTGCGCTTCCGGGGAGGATATAGCCGCATTGAACGCCGGCAACGCGGTCTGCTTCTACGCGCTGGAAAACTGTCAGGGCGTGCTGCTGCCGGACAACAGGGACTGCTGGGCCAAAACGCCGGAGAACATCGCCGGCAAATCGGGCTCCTGCACCTACATAGAGACCGAGGTGGAGTTCAGCGGGGAAGGAGGCTTCTCCGGCACTGCCGTGTATAGGCTTTATCTCGGTGAAGATGCCGTCACCGACTTCAATCTCAGGCGCAACCGGGAGGTGAATCTGAAGCTTTTCGCAAGCGAAAGCGGCTATGAGAAAGCGTCCTGGAAGATAGATGTCAGCGGCCTCACCCGGCAGGAGACTCTGCCGGAGCTGGACTGCAACATCCCTGAATATGTGGGAGAATGGGGCTATATCGACATACCGGAAGAACTTGTGGACGGGGATGACATTACGGTGTCAGTCTCTGACAACGGCAGTTTCTCCATAGCGGATTATCTCTTCGTAATGGGGACGGATGACTGCTACACTGAAGAGCTCGGCAACGGCTGCAGACTCTACCACGACTATGCCGCAGATCCCAAACGCTTGTATATCTATTCTCTGGACAGGCAGTCCGACGACACCTGCTTTATATGTCTGCACTACCGCAACGGAGACAATATCTACGCTGTGCCCCCTCCGGCGTATCCGTCTCTCGCTTTCGGAACTGACTATGTCAGTGTAGCGTCTGTCTCTCTGTGCGAAGACGGATATGAGCGTAAATCCATCCCGATCCGTCTGACTGACAGTCAGTCCCGCACCATCGACCCGCAGAGGTTCTACATTCCGGGTGAGGTTCTTGAGGCGGCGAACCTCTATTCTGGAGAGGCGCATCAGCTCTTCGGCAGACTGTATCTCGACAGGCTGGAATATGGATACGAATACGATGGGGAGATCAGCGAGGCCGAATACTTCAAGGTCACGGAAACAGCCCGGATAGACAATATGGGTTACTGCCTGGCCGGGCTGAAAGCCGGAGCTGATGCAGCCGTCTTCAGCGTGTGGCACTCCGGGTTCTCCGACGGGGAGGAAGGGGCGATAATGTCTGCCTCCGTGCCCGTGACTGTGTACCGGGCCTTTCCGAATCAGAGACATCTGGGAGTGTTTGAAAACAGGCAGTTTGCTCCCGGGACAGACTGCTCCGCTGCCGTTGCCGCCAACCTGTTCGACGGGGAGGAGGGAAGCGGGCACGCGACTTTCCGCTGCGGGAGCATACGCAGGGCGAGTCTGGGACTCAACGATTCCGCATGGCTCCAGAGCGGAGACGAGGGCTGCTCATTTATCGATGCCGCAGAGGACAGTCTGCGCTTCACCGCGCCACCGCAGGACTCCGGAAGTCTCTCGGACATCTTTGCCAACGGGCTCTACCTCATTCGGGGGGAAGTCACCAATCCCCTGTCCGGCAGAGTCATCACCGGTTATTACTCCGTGGACATCACTCTCTATCTGCCGGTTGTCGCCCAGATGGAGTTCGGAGAAAACGGCAGCGGATATTTTGAACTGGGATATGATTATGCGCCGTGCACCCCGTATTCAAGGCATCGGGACGAGGAGGTGTGGAACACGCTTTTCGACAGGATGCGGATGTATGCCGGAGCACCGGAGTCCACAGTTCATTGTCTGCTCCAGATAAACAACGATTCGGAGATTTCCGTCTGGAACAATCACTATGTCTGCGAAGACAGCGGCTATGCCTATTCCGCAGGGGACTGGAGCGGAGCCTGTGCCGCACTTTCGGGGCTTGGGAGCAAATTCCGCAATTTCAAGTTCTATACGGAAGAAAGCGGAGGACAGGGTTATGACGAATATCTGTATGTCAATGACGCCCGGAACATAAGAATACGGCTGGTAAGGTACTGTGACATCGTGCGCAGCTCAAGCCCGGCCACCTCTGGTCTGGACAATTGTCTGCTTGAAGCCGTCCGGCGCGATTTCGACAATTATTGATTTTTCAGATATTTTATTTGTTTTGTGGATTTTTAACTATCTTTGCAGTATGAGAGTGATATCAAAGAGGACTTTGGTAGAGTTCTATGAAAAGAATCCAGACGCGGAGATTGCCTTGTCCGACTGGTATGTCAGAGTCAGCAGAGCCAAGTGGAGATGCTTTGCGGATGTCAAGAACAGTTTCCGCAGTGTAGATTGCATAGGGGATCAGAGATATGTCTTCAACATTAAAGGAAATCAGTACAGACTGATTGCTGTCATACAATTCAGAATCTCCAAGGTGTTCGTAAGATTTGTCGGAAGTCACGAAGAGTATGACAAGATTCAGAACAGAATAAAGACGATTTAGAACTTGTTTGGGTTTTTGAAATTCACAGCACTGCATTATGGCAAAAATCAATACAGAAAAAGAGTACGAGGCGATTGCGGCAAGAATCGAGGAACTCTTGCCTCTGGTCAGGGAAGACACTCCGGAAGAGGATCACAGCCTCATAGAACTGAACATCCTGTCAGATCTCGTCGGCGATTATGAAGACGAGCACTACCCCGTCAAGACTCCATCATTACCTGACACGCTCAAACTGCGGATGCTTGAGATGGGATTGAACCAGCAGAGTCTTTCCGATATGCTGGGGATAAGCCAGTCACGTGTCAGCGAGATTCTGTGCGGGAAAGTGGAGCCGACGCTTAAGACAGCCAAACAAATCGTTTCAAAACTCGGCATCGACCCCTGTGTCGTTCTGGGACTTTGACCCTTTTCAGATCTTGCGGATTTTGGCGTACTTCAACAGAAGGGTCTTCCGGCCGAATTCGTCAAATGTAATCACCGCCTTCAGTTCAGCCATCCCGCCCTCGATGCTGTCGATGACTCCATAGCCGAAGCGGTTGTGCTCCACCCTGTCGCCGGGACGCAGTTCCAGCACGGGAGTAGGCTCAAAATCCGTCTCCGGGCGGGCGGTCACAGGACGGTTCGCGGCAGGATGATTCGGTGACAAACGAGCGGCTGCAGGACGGGAACCTGTCTGACGGGCAGCGGGCCGCGCAGCGGAATGTCCTGCTGCAGACGGAGTTGACGGACGGGAGGCAGAGGACTGCGAGTGTCCTGCTACAGACGGAATTGACGGACGGGAGGCCGATGCTCTGGATCCGCCCCAGAATGAGCTTCTGCCCCAAGACTGCTCCGACGAAGCACCGAAGCGGTCATCGGAGCTGAGCGGATTCGCTATGTACTGGGGGTCTATCTCCTTTATGAAGCGGGACGGAGCATTGCTTTCCGACTTGCCGTTGCGCATCCTGCCGGAAGCGAAAGACAGGGTAAGTTCCTCCTTGGCCCGGGTCATTGCCACATAGAAAAGCCGGCGTTCCTCCTCTATCTCATCCGGCGCCGCGAGCACGCCGCCGCCCGGAAACAGATTCTCCTCCATCCCGACGACATAGACATAGGGGAACTCCAGCCCCTTGGCAGTATGCACCGTCATCAGAGCCACCCTGTTGGCCGTTTCCTCGTCGGCCACATCCACTGCGCTCAAAAGCATTATGTTCTCCAGATACTCGGACAGTCTCACCGAAGCCTCGGCATTCCTGCGGGTCTCGCCGTCAACATCATCGGCAGCATCCGCAGAATAATCGGCGTCTGCGGCAGAGCCGTCCGCCGCGCCGTCAGCCTCCAGTTCCTCACAGATTTCCTCTCCTCTCTCCTCAACGAAAATCTGCACGCTGTTCAGCAGCTCCTCCACATTGGCAAGCCGCGCCTGTCCCTCCACACTGCGGTCCGCCCGATAAAAAGTCAGGATGCCCGACTCCTCGGCAATGGCCGTCGCCACCTCAAACGCCGGTCCGGTAGCGGCTCTGACGCTGAAACGCGAAACCATATCCGCGAACGCCTTCAACTTCGCAAGAGCAGCGGCTTTCAGCCCGAAACTCTCCGTATCGCCCTCATAGACCGCCCGGAACAGGCTGCACTGTTTCTCGTGCGCCGCAGCGGCCAGAGCCGCCAAAGTGGTGTCCCCTATTCCCCGTGCCGGCTTGTTCACCACCCTGCGGAAGCTCTCATCGTCATTGACGTTGACGGCAAGCTTGAAATACGCCATAACATCCTTGACCTCTGCCCTTTCGTAGAAAGAATTCCCGGAATACACCGCGTAAGGGACGTTCCTGCGGCGCAAGGCCTCCTCCAGAGCGCGGGACTGCGCATTCGTTCGGTAAAGCACGGCGTAGTCCTGATACTGGGACGAATGTTTCATTATCGACGCGAGGATGCGGTCTGCGATCAGCACGGCTTCCTCCCGTTCGGTGTAGGCGGAGACGAGGTGTATGGGCGCCCCCTTGGGCCCGGAGGCGAAACATTTCTTCGGAATCCGGCCCGAGTTCTTCTCTATCAGCGAGTTCGCCGCCTCCACGATGGTCTTCGTCGAACGATAGTTCTGCTCAAGCTTGAAAATGTGGAGATCGGGGTAGTCTTTCCTGAAACTCAGAATATTCTCTATTCTGGCACCCCGGAAGCCATAGATGGACTGCGAATCATCCCCGACCACACAGAGATTGCCGTGGAACTGTGCCAGACGGCGCAGGATGAAATACTGTGCGGTGTTGGTGTCCTGATACTCATCCACCATTATGTAGGAGAAGCGGTCAGTTATCTCCTTGAGCGCCTGTCTGTTGTCACGAAGGAGCGCATTGAGGTTCAGCAGCACGTCATCGAAGTCCATAACCCCCGCCTGAATGCATTTCTGGGCATACAGACGGTAGATTTCCCAGATGCGGGGCATCTTGTGCCTGGTGTCATTCGAGATGGCCGCGGCATTGGCCGCATACATCGGCGCCGTCACCAGATTGTTCTTCGCCAGCGAGATGCGCGACAGGACATCCTTGGGCCTGTAGAGCTTCTCTTCCAGCTTCAGCTCCCTGATACAGTTCTTTATGCAGCTTGTGGAGTCCCCGGTGTCATAGATGGTGAATGACCGGGGGTAGCCCATTGACTCGGCATAGTCGCGCAGGATGCGGATGAACACCGAATGGAATGTGCCCATATACAGTTTTGACGCGACACGGCGACCCACCAGCAGCCCCACCCTTTCCTTCATTTCCGCCGCAGCCTTCTTGGTGAAAGTCAAGGCAAGCACCCTCGACGGATCGCAGCCGCCGCACAGGATATTGGCGATTCTGTCCGTCAGCACCCGGGTTTTTCCCGATCCTGCGCCCGCCACTATGAGCACCGGCCCCTCGGTGCAGAGCACGGCATCTCTCTGAGCCTCGTTCAACCCCTCCAAAATTGCAGTTCTGTCCATATCCATCCTTTTGTGAAACTCTGACATCCAGACCCGTGTGAATGCTCCCTAAAATGTTTTGAGAGCCGCGAAATTACGAAAAAAATATGTATCTTCGCGGCGGTTTTTACGAAATGTCTGAAATTCACAAAAAACTTTAATAATGTCAAAAAGCATCTATTTAAAAAAGGGCCTGAACATTCCCATCTCCGGGAAAGCAGCTCAGGAAACCAAAAAGGTGATCTCTCCGGACATTGTTGCGGTCAAGCCTGGCGATTTCAGAGGGCTTGTTCCGAAGCTTCTCGTCCGTGAAGGAGACAAGGTGCTGGCCGGCTCGCCCGTCCTTGCCGACAAGATGGCAGACGAAGTCCTCTTCGCCTCACCTGTCAGCGGCACGGTAACGGAGATCGTGCGCGGAGAGAAGAGAAGACTTCTCGAAGTGCGCATCAAAGCGGACGCACAGCAGCAGTATCACGATTTTGGTGTCAGACGGGTCGAAGAACTCGACGCCGAAGCCATCAAGGCGGCCCTTCTGGAAAGCGGTCTGTGGCCTGCGCTCATCCAGAGACCTTACGGGATCATCGCCAAACCTCAGGACAAGCCTAAAGCCATCTTCGTTTCGGCATTCAACACGGCTCCGCTCGCGGCGGATATGGAATACGCCCTCAGGGACGACTTTTCCCATATCCAGACAGGCATCAACGCCCTCAACAAGCTGACCGACGGCGGAGTGCACATCTCGTTCAGCAACGCCAACTATTGCGGGACTCCGTTCCACAAGCTGACGAATGTCATCCAGCACATATTCGACGGCCCTCACCCGGCCGGCAACGTGGGCGTGCAGATTCACCACATCTGCCCGGTGCGCAAGGGCGAGAAAGTGTGGACAGTGTCCCTGCTTATGCTTGCAGCCATCGGTAAGCTCTTTGCCACAGGCAAATACGATGTCAGACGAAAAATCGCGATCACTGGTCCGCGCGCAGTGAGCCCGTCCTATGTCATCGGTTATCCCGGAATCGCCGTCAAGGACATCGCCTGGTTCTATCCGGACCATGAACAGTTCCGCTACATCAGCGGTGACGTGCTCAGCGGGACATCTGTCGGCTTCGACGGTTTCCTCGGATTCTACGACAATCAGATCACCATCCTCAAGGAAGGCAGGGAGCACGAGATGTTCGGATGGGCCAAACCTGTCAGACCGGGCAGCTACAGCTCGTCGCACACCTATTTCTCCTGGCTCACTCCGAAGAAACAGTATGATATGGACACCAATCTCCACGGAGGTCCGAGAGCGTTCGTGATGTCGGATGTGTACGGCAAGGTGCTTCCTATGGATCTCTATCCGGTGTATCTGGTCAAGGCCTGCCTCGCACAGGACATCGAAAAGATGGAGAAATACGGGATCTATGAAGTTCTGCCCGAGGACTTTGCTCTCTGCGAATATGTATGCCCTTCCAAGATTGACATCCAGTCCATCATCGAGGACGGCATCGCTCTGATGCTTAAGGAAATGGCTTAAAAAAGACGAAGGATATGAACGGATTAAGAAAATATATTGACAAAATAAAGCCGGAGTTCGAGAAAGGCGGAAAGTTCGGTTGCCTCCACTCGACATTCGACGCGTTCGAGACATTCCTCTTCGTGCCCGACACGGTGACCCGCCGGGGTTCACACGTCAGAGACTGCGTTGACCTCAAGAGAATTATGATCATAGTGGTGCTCGCACTCGTCCCGTCACTGCTTTTCGGCATCTGGAACACAGGCTACCAGCACTCTCTCGCTTTCGGACTTGACTGGGGATTCTGGCCGACAGTCGGCTACGGTCTCGTCAAGATCATACCTCTCTACCTGGTATCGTACATAGTCGGACTTGCAATCGAGTTCACCTCGGCGCAGCTTCGCGGACACGAAGTCAACGAGGGATACCTCGTCACTGGTATGATCATCCCTCTTATAGTTCCGGTTGACGTTCCGCTCTGGATGCTTGCCCTCGCAGTGGCCTTCGCGGTCATCTTCGGCAAGGAAGTGTTCGGCGGCACCGGTATGAACATCTGGAACCCTGCACTGCTTGCCCGTGCGTTCCTGTTCTTCTCCTATCCGAGCGAGATGTCCGGTGACACCGTGTGGACAGGCGGAGTGGCCAGGTTCGAGCACTGCGGCGAGGCCTGGTGCAGCGGCAACGGCCTGGTTGACGGATTCTCCGGCGCCACCCCGCTCTCGAGCCCTTCGCTTGAAGGCCTTGCTGCCAAAGGCACCTCGTTCCTTGATATGTTCGTAGGCACCATCCCCGGCTCAGTCGGAGAGACTTCGGTCATCGCCATTCTTCTCGGAGCCATAGTCCTCATCTGGACGGGCGTGGCATCCTGGAAGATTATGCTTTCATCCACAATCGGCGGCCTGCTCATCGGCTACCTCGGATTCGCCTGCGGCGCCACTGACCTTCCGGGTTACTACCAGCTCGTTATGGGCGGTTTCGCATTCGGAACAGTATTTATGGCCACTGACCCCGTGTCAAGCGCCCAGACCGAGACCGGCAAATGGATCTACGGATTCTTCGTTGGCGCTCTTGCAGTCACTGTGAGAATCTGGAATCCGGGCTATGCCGAAGGAATGATGCTCGCAATTCTCCTTATGAACACGTTTGCTCCTCTGATTGACCACTGTGTCATCTCGGCTTCTATCCGCAGAAGGGCAAAGAAAGTAAAGATCGCCTAATATCAATGGAGTATGAACACAAATAGCAATATATACACTGTAATATATTCTGCGGTTCTGGTGATTGTGGTCGCTGCGATTCTGGCTTTCGCTTCAGAGGGACTCAAGAACAAACAGAACGAGAACATCAAGCTGGAAACCATCACCAAGGTGCTTTCAGCCGCTGCCCAGGCAGACACTTCATTCGTGCTTGACGAGAACGGCAACATCCTCGAAACATACAGGAACAGCGTCGTCGATGCTTTCTACGTGAACGCCAACGGCGAAAAGGCCGGCGAGAGCATGAACCTCGGCAAGGAAAACCTCAATGACATTCAGGTGGCTTCCACTTCCGACCTCAAGAAACAGAACGATATCATCAAGAAGATCGAGGCCGGCAACAGCGGCGCAGCCGATGGTCTGAGTCTTCCGGTCTATATCTTCGACATCAACGGCCGGAAAGTGACAGTCATTCCCTGCTATGGCGCGGGACTCTGGGGCCCTGTCTGGGGATATCTTGCCTTTGACGAAGACGGACGCACATTCGACGGCGCCGTCTTCGACCACAAGAGCGAGACTCCGGGTCTGGGTGCAAAGATCACTGAAAAGCCGTTTTATGGGCAGTTCCACGGCCGCAAGCTGACCGACGAGGGACACTTCGGAGTCATCAAGGGCGGGGCCAAAGACCCTGTCCACGAAGTTGACGCCATTTCCGGCGCCACCATCACCTCACAGGCCGTCGGCAAGACCATCAACATCTGGGTGAAATACTATCTGCCGTACCTTGACAGCGCCAAGGCCGTAGAGCCAGCCTGCAGCACGGACTGCGGTGCGGAAACCGCTGAAGAGGCCGAAACTGCAGCAGAACCTCAGGCAGACAGCACAGCCGTCAAATAAAGTGGAGGATCAGCGTTATGAAAGATTTTAATTTGAAAGAAACATTGCTTAACCCTATATTCAAGGGGAATCCTGTCACTGTCCTGGTGCTCGGTATCTGCTCTTCGCTTGCAGTGACCGTTCAGCTCAAGGGAGCGTTCGTGATGGCGCTTTCCGTGACCATCGTCACGGGGCTGTCAAGCTTTGTGGTTTCCCTTATGAGAAAATCCATTCCGAACCGTATCCGCATCATCGTCCAGCTCGTGGTCGTGTCGCTTATGGTGATTCTCGTGGATCAGATTCTCAAGGCTTACGCATACAGTATCAGCAAGACTCTGTCAGTCTATGTCGGACTCATCATCACCAACTGCATCGTGATGGGCCGCATCGAGGCTTTCGCTCTCGGCAACAAGCCCGTCCCGTCACTTCTCGACGGTCTGGCAAACGGCGCCGGCTACGGGATGATACTCCTGATAGTGGCGTTTGTCCGCGAGCTTCTCGGCAGCGGCACACTGTTCGGATTCAGGGTGATTCCGGAGGCGTTCTACACCGCGGGTTATATGAACAACGGACTTATCATCCTGCCTCCTATGGCGTTGATAATCCTCGGCTGCATTGTTTGGGTACAGAGATCCATCCAGAAGGACCTTCAGGAAAAATAACGACAAACTCAGTTTATTATGGAATATCTAAACTTATTCGTAAAGTCAGTCTTCGTTGACAATATGATTTTTGCATACTTCCTCGGTATGTGCTCATACCTGGCGGTATCCAAGAATGTGAAGACAGCTTGTGGACTGGGTGCGGCTGTTATTTTCGTGCAGCTTATCACATTGCCTATCAACTATCTTCTTAACAGATACGTACTCGCTCCGGATGCCATCATCCCGGGGATCGACCTGAGCTTCCTCAGCTTCATCGTGTTCATCGCGGTGATAGCGGCCATCACGCAGATTGTGGAGATGGTGGTCGAGAAATTCGCCCCGACGCTGTATTCGCAGCTGGGCATCTTCCTCCCTCTCATCGCTGTGAACTGCGCCATTCTCGGCGGTTCGCTCTTTATGCAGGAGAAAGATTTCGCCAATCTCGGTGAGGCGACCACCTATGCTTTCGGTTCCGGCTTCGGCTGGTTCCTCGCGATAGTGACCCTTGCCGCCATCCGTGAGAAGATGGCATATTCAAACGTCCCGGCCCCTCTGAAAGGCCTCGGCATCACATTCATCACCGTGGGTATGATGGGTATGGCATTTATGACATTTATGGGAATTCAACTTTAATCGGAGGACGGGAATATGAATGAAATGACTCTTACGATTCTCGGAGCTATGGCGGTGTTCACCGTCGTGACTCTCGTGCTGGTGGCACTCCTCCTGGTAATCAAGACCTGGCTCACGCCGAAAGGTACGGTCAGGATAAGCATCAACGACGGCAAGAAAGAAGTCGATGTCACTCCCGGCAGCGACCTTCTCCATACGCTTGCCGGTGAAAACATCTTCCTGCCCTCAGCCTGCGGCGGAAAAGGCAACTGCGGACAATGCAAATGCCGCGTGACTGAAGGAGGCGGGACAATCCTGCCCACAGAGGTGGGTTTCTTCAACCGCAAGCAGATCAATGACCACTGGAGACTCGGCTGTCAGGTGAAGGTCAAGGAAAATATGAAAATCGTCATTCCTGATTCGGCGCTTTCAGTGAAGAAGCTCGAATGCGAGGTCATCAGCAACGACAATGTGGCGACTTTCATCAAGGAATTCACCGTGAAGCTTCCGGAAGGAGAGCATCTTGAGTTCAAGAGCGGCGAATATATCCAGATTGACATCCCTGAATACGAGCTTGACTTCAAGGACATCGACGTGGCTGACGAATACCGGGGAGACTGGGAGAAATACGGTTTCTTCAATCTCCACGCTTCCAACACCGCAGCGACCGTCCGCGCCTACTCGATGGCTTCATACCCGGGAGAGAAGGGCATCATCAAGCTCAATGTGCGTATCGCCACTCCTCCGTTCGACAGAAGCGTTCCGCGTGAGCTCGGGCCTAAGCTTCTGCCTGTGAATCCGGGTATCGGCTCCACTTATGTGTTCACCCGCAAGCCTGGCGACAAGGTCATCATCAGCGGCCCTTACGGCGAATTCCTTCTCCCGGAGAACGATCCGGATTCTCAGGAATACGTATTTGTGGGCGGCGGCGCCGGAATGGCACCTCTCCGCAGCCACATTATGCAGCTGTTCAAGACCCTGAAGACGAAGAGGGAAGTTCACTACTTCTATGGGGCTCGCGCCCTCGTGGAGGCGTTCTACCTCGAAGACTTCGCACAGATCGAGAAGGAGTTCCCTAACTTCCACTTCCATCTGGCTCTCGACCGTCCTGACCCTGTGGCTGACGCGAAGGGTGTCGCCTACACGCCGGGCTTCGTCCACAATGTGATGTGGGAGACCTATCTGAAGACACACGAGGCTCCGGAGGACATCAAGTACTTTATGTGCGGACCGCCTATGATGGTGGCATCTGTCAACAAACTGCTAGATTCGCTGGGCGTGGCGCCGGAGAGCATTCTCTACGATAACTTCGGAGCATAAGAAAAGAGGTTCGATAAAAAGCGGGTTGCTGCGTTACGCTTCAGAGCCTCAAATCCTCACAGCCGCCAAGGCTGCTGCGGTTTAATGCCTTCGCAAGCCTTGCACCCCATCTTTTTATCGAACCTCTCAAATATGGAAGAACAATAGAATCGAATAGGGCTGGCCAGATTTCGGTCAGCCCTTTTTCTTTGTCTCCCCCCCCTGCAACTATCGTCACCGCCACCCTTTCCCGGCTTTTCAACCCCCGGTCACCGGCGTGACAGTTTCCAATAAAATCGTCGGTGCTGCAACATTCCCTGATACCGTGGCATCTTATAGGCTGCAATTCATATCGACAAACTTGCAACAGCTTAGAAAAAGAACTGTTCCGCTATTATGACAATATCAGTGATTGTGCCCTGCTACAAGGGTGAAAGGCATATTGCCGGCTGTCTGGACAACCTTCTGCATCAGAAGGGAGATGTAAAGCTCGAAATCATAACGGTAATTGACGGCAACGTTGACCGCTCAGCGGAAATTGCCGGGACTTACCCCGTGAAAGTCATTGTACTTGAAGAGAATCAAGGAATCTCGGCAGCACGGAACATCGGCTTCGATGCAGCCACAGGTGAGTATGTACATTTTATGGACGTGGACGACAGGGTCAACGACGAATTCTACGCCAATGTCGCGGCGGCCATATCCCGGACAAATGCCGATGTCGCAGCCACAGGGATGGTCAACGACGAAAAGGCCTATAAATGTCAGACTTTCAGTAAAATACGCGAATACACCATGGCCCGTCAGAAACTATCGGTCACTTGGGTGGCCAAATGGGGCTATGTCTGGAGATATGTTTTCAGGCGTTCTTTCCTCCTTGAACACGACCTGACATTTGAAGTCGGACGGTATATCGAGGATATGTACTTTTCAATCAGGGCTCTCTACTTCGCGACAAAGCTCGTCACCGTTCCGGGGGCCGTCTATCACTATGTTTACACGGAGGACTCCATACTGCACACGAGAGACCGGGAATGGAAAAACCGTCTCAAACAGGACTGGAGGCACGCCAGAGGCCAGATAATGGAATTCTGCCGGCAGCACGGGATTTCCGCGCCGGGTTTGCCGGGAGACCCAGGGATAGTGCTCTATGTCCTCCGCAAATTCGGAATCGGACTCAAGACGGCCGTACTGAAGCCCCGCTTCGGGCACAATGACAGCCGGCATCTCAAATAATCTTCACATTCATCAGCATCCGGTGAAAATGAAACTAGCTTACTGCATACACTCTCTGAATGTTTCGGGAGGAATGGAGAGAGTCATAACCACCAAGGCCAATTATCTGGCCGACAATCTGAAATACGAAGTACACATAATCACGGCTCACCAGAAAGGGCGGGAAGACTGTTTCTGGTTGAGCGACAGAATCATCCGGCACGATCTCAATGTCAATGAGAGGACGTTCCTGAGAAAATACCGGCGGAGACTGGACGCCCTGCTGAATGAGATTCATCCCGACATCACCGTATCTGTCTGCGGGAATGAACTCTACGCTCTCCCCGGATGTACAGACGGCAGCGTGAAACTCGGGGAGTTCCATTTTTCGCACGAGAAATTCCAGATGAAGTACGGCGGCAGCATGCTGGGAAGAGCCTATGCGGCGTTCAGGACAAGGCGGCTGGAGAGGGGCATACGCAGACTGGACGGGTTCGTGGTTCTGACAAAGGCAGACCGGAAAGACTGGGAGAAAGTCCGCCCGGACACCATACAGATATACAACCCTCTCACATTCCACGGTCCCGCAGTCTCCCCGCTAACGAGAAAACGCTGTGTGACCGCCGGAAGGCTTGAAGCCCAGAAGAACTTTCAGGATCTGATAGCTGCATGGAAAACAGTGACGGACAAATATCCCGACTGGACATTGAGCATATACGGCAACGGCAGCCTGCGCGACAGGCTTCAGAACCTTATAAACGCGACCGGGCTTACGGGTAAGGTCATCCTTGAGGGCCGCACAGATGACATCCACAAGGAACTGCTCGACAGTTCCTGCCTTGCGATGACCTCCAGATTCGAGGGTTTCCCGATGATCATTCTCGAAGGGTTGGTAAGCGGACTGCCTGTTGTCAGCTATGACTGCCCGAAAGGGCCTGCAGAAATGGTCTCGACGGGAGTCAACGGCTACCTCGTGGAAGTCGGAGACAGCGCGGGCATCGCCCGGGGGATCTGCAGCATCATTGCGGACAAGGCTCTCAGACGACGCTTCGGAGACGAATCCAGAAAGCGCTCGGCCGCCTACAATCTCGCCGCCATAATGGGACAGTGGGACTCCCTGTTCAGAAGTCTCGTCACCCGATAAAGGGCGCCATCTTCATAAGGGACGGCTATCTTTCAAACACGGACTTTTCGGGGAAGCGTTGACCGAAGGCCTCCAATATGGCGGCGCGCATTGACTGATAGTGTTTTTCACCGAGGTGTACATCGTTTATGCACAATAGTTTGCGCGTAGGATGCAGAATATGTTCCGAGACCGAGCGGGGGTTGGACAATGCCACCGAGATGTGCTTGTTGGAGATCTGTTCGTCTATTGCACGACCCTTGAAAAGCGCATAGTCCAGATATATGTACTGGGTGTAATTCCTGGCCGTCCGGGTGACGGAGATGGAAGAACGCACCTCCTGTTCGACTTTCCGCAGCAGTTCTTCGCACAGGGACAGCTGCATCGGAGAAGGAATATGCTGGGGACGCACATAGCAGAACGACTCGGGGACACCGGCCGCCTTTCGTGCCAAAGAGTCGGAATTCCTGCAGATTTGCCTGAACATATTTCCTCCCGTCAGAAAATGCCGGGAAAAATGGATGACTGACTTGTCTCCACGGAAAAAATCCTCCTCACGGCAAGGCCGCATCACATACATATCGTCATTGAAGTAGAGAAAACGCTCGTTGAGACCCTTTAGCCTGTGCAGATACATCTCAATGGGGTTGCTGTTGAATGTAGGGAGAAACTCGGAAGGTATGAAATCCTCGTGCAGGACCACCTTCACGGTGTCGCGGTTGACCCAGGAAGGCACCTGAGACTCCCCCGATACCACCAGAAAGACATTCTCCACGAAAGGCATATTCTCCCCGATGCTCCGGAACAGATACGGCAGAGTGCCCCAGTCGCGGAAACGCTTGGTCATTACGGGGATGTGGGTGTGCCTGGTGTAACTCTCCCGCCACAGGGGGTCAAGTCCGTTGACATAGGTAATGACAATATCCATAGGGACAAAGTTACGAAAATATATGGCAGGAAGTCAAGAGTCCGTCCGGGTCCTAATACTTCAGAAGAATCATCCTGATGGTGTCGGAAATGCGCTTCGCCGTGTCGGAAGTCTCCTCCAGTCCCTCGGCGATGTTCTTGTATTTCATCAGCTCTATGGCATCTGACTCGTTCTGGAAGATGTAGCCCACATAGTCTTCGTAGGTCTCGTCGGCCTCGTGCTCGCACTGGGCTATCCTGTCACACTGGTTGTTGATGGGAGTGAAGTTCTTCCTGATGTTGTCGAAATATCTGACCATCGACACGAGAGCGTCGGAACTGCCCTTGATGTACGAAGCGAGGTCTTCTATCTGGGCATCGATCCGCTTGGGATAATATAGGATGATGGATTTGGCCGACGAGTTGATCTTGTCGAGGAAATCATCTATGGCCATCGCGATTGTCTGCATATCCGAACGGCCCGTTGGGGTCTGGAGACTGTCGTACAGGTTCTCGAAAATCTCGGTCAGGAGGCCGTCCGCCTGCACCTCATAGCTCTTGATCTGCCTCTCCAGCCTATACCATTCATTGATGTCCGTCGTCTGCATCATCTGCAGGAGACAGACGGCCGCCGACTGGATACATTCGGCCTGTTTTATATAGAGCGGGGTGGCGGATTCGGGCTTTCTGAACAGTTTTTTGAAGAGTTTCATCCAATTTTCTCCGTTACTTTGAAATTCAATGCGTTGTGAACAAGGTGACAAAGTTAAAAAAAGTGATATAAAAAAAGAAAAAACATTAAAAAAAAGAAAAACCTGCGGGCCGCGGGGGCCGAAGATAACGCATTTCTCAAACGGACTTTTTAGCTTTGCCACGACTAAAGTACACGCAGATGGCTATGAACTCACTCTTATGCTGCCGCTTCGGCCAGGCGAATCGCCGCGGATTCTCCGCACAACTATTCTTGCTTTTAACGACTCTGTCCATATCATCGTTGCAGTGTACGTCGGCCGTCAAAGACTTTTCCGTGCCGGATGACTCGGGAAAGTCTTCGGTCGAGGTCATTCTGAAATCCGCTGCGGATGACATTGAGATCGGGAGAGTCGAGGCGTTCGTCTTTGACGCCGCGGGCAAGCTGGATGTGTTCCAGTCTTGCGAATATGCTAGCGGAGAGAGCGTCAGCATAGGCTCGACTTCGGGGGACAGGACCGTATGTCTGCTTGTCAACACGCCCGCGAGGGATTACAGATGGAGCGAGATCGGCACTCTGAAAAGTTTCAGATCGATGCTGATAAGCCTTGAGAACGACTCCGTAGAGAGGCCCATAATGACGGGAGAGACCCGGATCAGGGTCGGAGACGGCACGAAGTCCGGCAACAGCGCGAGTTGTCAGGTTGAACTCCGTCCGTTGAGCGCAAAGATCCGGCTCAACTCGCTTAAATGCGATTTCAGCGGCACGGCATACGAAGGAGAGGTGCTCAAAAACCTCAGAGTGTACCTGTGCAATGTCAATGCGGACAGCCGCTACGGCCCGCCGGGAGAGAACGCCTGCCGCCTTGTGAATCTCGGAGGCATCCGGGAAGAGGATATGCGGAAGTTCATATCTCCGGGCATCCTGTGTCAAAGTCCGGGTCTGGCGGTCGGCGGCAAGGGCATCAGCCCGAAGCTGGAGTTTCTCTGCTACGCCAATCCTGCGACAGAAGAAGGCCCCGGGGGCTCGTACACGAGGCTGGTCATAGAGGGAGACATCGGAGGGAGGGTATGGTACTATCCCGTCAACATTGCCGGAGGTGCCGTGCTCAAGCGCGGATGCAGTTATTCGTACGACATAGTCCTGAAACGGAAGGGGTGTACAGATCCGGACACTGCCGTCAGTCTCGGGGACATAAAAATCAAATTCAGCATAGCGGAATGGAACGAGGAGAAGGATTTTATAGCAGAATTCTGAGACTGACCGGCAGCAGGATATGCGTTGCCGTCGTTGCGGCGATGGCATTGACAGCATCCTGCGTCAGCCCCGGTCTGAGCCCGGACAGCCCGGACCGGGATCTGCGCCGTGGACTGTCCGGAGAGGAGGAGTGGACATATATTCATTTCACTGACAACGGGATGGCAGTAGCATCGGCATCCTGCACCAAAACGGACGACCCAGACGAAGATATCATCTCAGATGCCAATCTGATAGTGGTCGATGAGTTCGGGGATGTGGACAGATGTGAATACATCGACGATGTCAGCACCGGACAATGCCGGATCAAACTGGTCTCAAAGCGGAAATTCAGCATATACGCCTGCTGCAATTTCGGTTACAGGATGTCCGTCGGAAGCACGGAGAGCCTTCGGAATATGTGTTGTCATCTGGCCTATCCGGACGATTACCGCAAAGGCATCCCGATGGTCGGGGTGGCCGAGAATGTCAGCGCGGGAGACGACACGGGCATAGAACTGACCCGACTGATGGCGAAAATATCCCTGAGGATGGACAGAAGCGCTCTGGACGGGGGTGTGGAAATGAATGTGACAGGAGTCAAGATAGGCAACTGCCCCAGACGGGCTCTGATTTTTTCTCCCTGGTTCGGCAACCGCACGGAAATGGACGAAGACTGGTTCTTCCCGAGCGGATTCTCACGGAATGCCGAGGAATGCGGGCCGCTGAACTTGAACAGGAACGGGACAAGCGGGATGGTAAGCCTGTATATGCTCGAAAATCCGGACAGTGACAGCTCCTGGCTGGAGATGGCGCTCGACTATAAGTCCGCTCAGCTCTACAGTTTCGGGACTCCGCTTGTCTATCGTCTCAGGATGGGCTCTGACGGAGACTGCGACATCGAGCGAAACCGTCACTACAACATCACCGTAAGGCCTATAGGGGATGGGCTGGGCAAGGAGGGCTGGTGCATAGACAAGAGCGGGCTGTCCTCACAGACCAGATTCAGTATGAAACCGGACGGCTATCTGGAGGTGGATGTAGGGGACAGGATCCATGTGCGCTGCGAGTTTTACCCGCCCGACGCTCCGTTCTCCATCAACAGGGACAATCTCGAAAATGACCGCGAGACGGGCATCTACACCTACAGCATAGACGAGGACGGCCACGGAGTGGTGCTTGACATCGTGGGATATGGAGCAGGAATGGTGTATATGGAAGCGGGAGAGCCCATCAACGACGCGGGGCTGCTGTACATCCACGTCCGTGATGACCGCACATAGAGTTCGGGGCGCGGTGACGGCACCGGTCAGATGAATTTTGCGGTGATAGAACGGTCGCAGGTGTGGAGATTCTCCGGAGTGCCCTGATAGACCACATAACCGCCCTTGTCACCCGCTTCGGGGCCGAGGTCAATCAGCCAGTCGGCCGCCCTTATCACATCGGCATTGTGCTCCACGACCACTATGGAATGCCCTTTTGAAAGCAGCACGTCAAAGGATTTCAGCAGCTTCTCCACATCATAGAAATGGAGGCCTGTCGTAGGCTCGTCGAAAAGGAAAAGAATCTTCTTGTGGGCGGCGGAGCCCGACACCTTCTCGTCCATAGACATAAAATACGCGAGCTTTATGCGCTGACTCTCGCCTCCGGACAGGGTGCTGCTGCTCTGCCCGAGCCTGATGTATGAAAGCCCCACATCCACCAACGGCTGCAGCCTCTGGGCCACCCGCTGGGCAGTGGCGTCGTTTTCCTGAGCGGAGAAGAAAGCTATCGCCTCCTCAACGCTCATATTAAGTATGTCATCTATGTTCTTGCCCTTGTAGCGCACTTCCAGAATATCCGGCTTGAAACGCCTGCCGTCACAGGCCTCGCAGACCATAGTGACATCAGCCATAAACTGCATCCCGATTCTGACGAATCCCTCTCCCTGACATTCCGGACAGCGCCCGCCATCCTGATTGAACGAGAAGAAAGACGAGGTGTAACCGTTCATCCGGGCATAGGGCTGATCTGACAGCAGTTTGCGGATGTCGTCGTAGATCTTGAGATATGTCACGGCATTGGAACGGGAACTCTTCCCCACGGGATTCTGGTCCACATATTCTATCTGAGATATGCGGTCCAAATTGCCGGAAAGCCCCCTGTAGGTTCCCGGGGCCGCTCCCGCGTGATTGATTTCCCTGTAAACTGCCGGGTAAAGCACATCCCCCACCAGACTTGACTTCCCGGAGCCGCTGACTCCAGTCACCACGGTCAGCACCCCGAGCGGGAAAGTCACGTCTATATTCTTCAGGTTGTGCTCCATAGCCCCTTTCACCGTGATGCTGTAGTTCCATTTGCGCTTTCCGCGCATATAGCGGGGCTTCAGGCCGTCTATATACTGCAGGGTCAGCGACTCTCCGTCGAACGGCCTGTGGTCCGGAAGAGTCCCGCAGAACACCACCTCGCCCCCATCCACACCGGCTTTCGGGCCCATATCCACAAGCAGATCGGCCGCCCTCATTATGTTCTCGTCGTGTTCCACTACGACAACGGTATTCCCTATATCGCGAAGTCTGCGCAGCACTCCGATGAGACGCTCAGTGTCACGGGGATGCAGACCGATGCTCGGCTCGTCGAGAATATACAGCGAACCCACGAGCGAAGTCCCGAGGGCCGTGGCGAGATTGATGCGCTGGCTCTCCCCTCCCGACAGCGTGTTCGATGCACGATCCAGTGTCAGATATGACAAACCCACCTCTTCAATGAAGCCGAGACGGGTGACCACCTCGCCAATAGCCTTGGAAGCCACATTTCTGTCATAATCGTCCAGCCGGAGACTACGGAAGAAGTCCAGCAGCTCCCCCACCGTCATCGTCAGCAGTTCGTGGATATTCCTGCCTCCGACCTTGACATACAGAGCCTCTTTCCTCAGACGGCTGCCTCCACAGGAATGGCAGACGGTTTTACCCGAATAGCGGCTGTACATATATTTGTACTGAATCTTGTAGCGGTTCTGTTCCACCCATTTGAAAAACTCGTCTATGCCTATTATCGAGTCTTCTTCAGTGGCTCCGCGGCATCCCGTCCAGATTTTTTCCTTTTCCGCCGCCGTCAGGTTGCAGTATGGTTCGAAGATGCGCACCCCGTAGCGGGAAGCGTTCCGGACAATCCGGTCTTTGAACCAGGACATCTTCTCACCTCTCCAGCAGGCGATTGCCCCGTCGTATATTGAAAGACTGCGGTCGGGAACGACCAGATCCTCGCTTATGCCGATTATTTTCCCGAGTCCGCCGCAGACAGGACAGGCTCCGAGCGGACTGTTGAAGCTGAAAAGATACTCGTCGGGGGTGCGGAACTCCATCCCGTCCAGTTCGAGCGAGTTGCAGAAACTCTCGAAATGCAGTTCCGGTGATCCGTAAGCCACAAGCATCCTGCCTCTGCCGGCATCGAACGCGGTCTGAATCGAAGACAGAAGTCTGGTCCTCAGTTCGTCCCCCACTCCCGAGGATGAAAGTTTCAGCCTGTCCACGAGCAGGTAGAGCATCCGGGGAAAATCTCCGGTCTCGGAGCCCTTCATCACATCTTCAATGGCCATCTGCCTGTCCGTGAAGAATCTGGTGTAGCCTTCTCCTTTCAGGGACAACATCAGTTCCACCTTGTCCTCCCGGTTCTCCCAGTTCAGGTCGGAAAGAATATAGACCGGTATGGCCGGCCGTGAGTCATCTGCCGGACAAAGCGACTCCACAAAGCGCATCACATCGTCCGCAGACTGTATTTTCACTTCCTTTCCGGAAACAGGAGAATATGTTTTGCCGATGCGGGCAAATATAAGTCGCAGATAGTCATATATTTCGGTAGTAGTGGCAACCGTCGATCGCGGGTTGCGCGTGTTGACTTTCTGCTCTATCGCTATTGCCGGAGGGATTCCCTCTATGAGATCGACATCCGGTTTGGACATTCTGCACAGGAACTGTCTGGCATACGAGGACAGGCTCTCGGCGAAACGGCGCTGCCCCTCGGCAAACAGGGTATCAAAGGCAAGGGAGGATTTCCCGGAACCGGAAATGCCCGTAATCACCGTGAACTTGCCACGCGGTATCTCCAACGACAGGTTCTTCAGGTTGTTGACTCTCGCGCCTCTGATGATTATATTCCCGTTGTCAGACATAGTGTGAAAAATGGAGGACAAAAATACTAAAAAAATTTTGCGGAGGAGAAAAAAAACTGTACATTTGCATCCGCATTTGGAGAAAACGAATGCTTGGACTATTGGTGCGGTAGTTCAGCTGGTTAGAATACCGGCCTGTCACGCCGGGGGTCGCGGGTTCGAGTCCCGTCCGCACCGCTTCAAAATGCCTCAGAGGTCCCTCTGGGGCATTTGCTTTTTAAATTCGATACTGAGTTGACCCTGAACCAAAAAGGGACCAAAAAGACCTAAAATTGGAGCGTAGCGACCCAAGGGGTCTGGGGAATACGGTCCCCAGTGCCCCATAGGGGCTGTCACGATAGTGACTGGGGGTTGGACAAACGACAAGGGGCTGGCCAAAATCACTTTTGGGCCAGCCCCTTGGGGATTTATGTAATTGCCCGAAGCACAACCCGGGCAACAGTGCCGTCGCTACTCGGCGAGTTTCCGGTAATTGTCGTAGCGGATCTTCGCGAACTCCTCTGTCTTCTGCAGAAGCTCCGCAGCCTGATCAGGGAATGACTTGTAGAGCGATGCGAAACGGACCTCGCCCTTGAGGAAATCCTGGAACTTGCTCCAGTCAGGCTCCTTGCTGTCAAGAGTGAACAGATTCTTGCCCGTTCCCTCAAGAGCCGGATTGTACCTGTAAAGATGCCAGTAACCGCATTCAACGGCCAGTTTCTCCTCCTTCTGACTAAGACCCATACCTGCTTTCAGACCGTGGTTGATACAAGGCGAGTAAGCGATGATGAGAGACGGGCCATCATACGCCTCAGCCTCTTTGATGGCATTGAAATACTGCGCAGGTGATGCTCCCATCGCGATCTGGGCGACATAGACATAGCCGTAGCTCATCGCCATCATACCGAGATCCTTCTTGCGTACCTTCTTGCCCGAAGCGGCGAATTTGGCGATTGCGCCTGCAGGAGTGGACTTGGATGACTGTCCGCCGGTATTGGAATAAACCTCCGTGTCGAGCACGAGCACATTCACATTCTCACCAGAAGCGAGCACGTGGTCAAGTCCGCCGTATCCGATATCATAGCCCCAGCCGTCGCCGCCGAATATCCACTGGCTGCGTGAAGGGATGAAGTTCTGATAGAGCAGCAGTTCTCTGCAAGTGTCGCAGCCGCAGGCCTCCATAAGCGGAACGAGCTTGTCGGCCACCTCGCGGGTAACCTTGGCGTCATTCCTGTTTTCGAGCCACTTGGTGAACAGCGCTTTCATCTCGTCACTGCAGCAGCTGCAGGAAAGGCCCTGCTCCATAAGTTTCGCCACTGTGGCGCGGGCTCTGTCGGAACCGAGTTTCATGCCGAGACCGAACTCCGCATTGTCCTCGAACAATGAGTTCGCCCAAGACGGGCCGTGTCCCTGAGCATTGGTGCAATAAGGAGTTGCCGGGAATGAGGCGCCGTAGATTGAAGAACATCCGGTAGCGTTGGCAATCATCATATGGTCGCCCCAGAGCTGAGTGATGGTCTTGATGTACGGTGTCTCGCCGCAGCCTGCGCAAGCGCCTGAGAACTCGAACAGAGGCTGTGCGAACTGGGCGTTCTTGACATTGGCCTCCTTGTTGAGGACATTCTCCTTGTAGCCGACGTGGGCGTGCAGCCAGTTGAAGTTCTCCTGCTCCTCCTGCATCGTGTCGTAAGGAACCATCACGAGAGCCTTTTCCTTGGCAGGGCAGACATCCACGCAGTTGCCGCAACCGGTACAGTCTGCGACTGAAGTCGAGAGAGCATAAGTCCAATCCTTAAGCTGAGCCTTCCCGGCTGTCTTCTTGACGCTTTCAGGGGCGCTTGCAGCCTCCTCGGCATTGAGAATGAACGGACGGATGGCTGCGTGAGGGCAGACAAACGCGCAAGTGTTGCACTGGATGCAGTTTTCTGCTTTCCAGGAAGGCACCTTGACAGCCACCCCGCGCTTCTCGTAAGCGGCGCTGCCGGCAGGCATCGTTCCGTCAACATACTCGTTGAATGCGCTTACAGGGAGCTTGTCGCCGCACTGCGAGTTGACCACATCGGCGATTTCCTTCACGAACGAAGGAGCGAGACGATCCTTGTTAGGATTTTCGAACCTGCCTGTGATGTCCTTCCAGTCGGCCGGCACCTTGACCTCAACATATTCGCCGCCTCTGTCCACCGCAGCATAGTTCATATTGACGACATTCTCTCCCTTCTTGCCGTAGCTCTTGAGAATGGCCTTCTTCATATACTCCACAGCCTCCCCGTAAGGAATGATGTTGGTGATCTTGAAGAATGCCGACTGGAGAATGGTGTTGGTCCTTCCGCCAAGTCCGATTTCCGCGGCGATCTTGGTGGCGTTGATTATGTAAAGTTTGATATTCTTCCTGCCGATGACAGACTTCACATAGTCAGGGATTCTCCTGAGAGTCTCCTCCTCGTCCCAGAGACTGTTGAGGAGCAGCGTGCCGTTTTCCTTGATGCCCGCAAGCACATCGTACTTGGACAGGTATGAAGGGACGTGGCAGGCCACGAAGTCAGGAGTGCTTACCAGATACGGAGCCTTGATCGGAGAGTCTCCGAAACGGAGGTGCGAGCAGGTATATCCGCCTGACTTCTTGGAGTCATAGTCGAAATAGCCCTGTGCATATTTCTGGGTGTGGTCACCTATGATCTTGATGGTGTTCTTGTTGGCGCCGACCGTACCGTCGGAACCGAGTCCGAAGAACTTGCACTCGGTTGTGCCCGGTTTCACGATGGAGATCTCCTCCTTGAGAGGGAGAGACTTGAATGTGACGTCGTCCACTATGCCGATTGTGAATCCGTCCTTTGGCTCAGGCAGTTCCAGATTCTCATATATGGCAACGATCTGTGAAGGAGTGGTGTCCTTTGAGGAAAGGCCGTAGCGGCCCCCCACGATGAGAGGCGCGTTCTCCCTGCCCTGGAACAGAGCCTTGATGTCGCAGAAAAGCGGCTCGCCCACGCTGCCGGGCTCTTTTGTCCTGTCGATGACAGCGATTCTCTTGACGCTCTGAGGGAGTGCCTTGAAGAAATATTTGGCCGAGAACGGTCTGTAGAGGCGGACGATCATCACGCCGACTTTCTTCCCCTTGTTTTCGAGATAGTCGATAGTCTCCTTGATGGTCTCCGTGACTGAGCCCATCGCGATGATGATGCTTTCAGCCTCCGGATCGCCATAGTAGTCGTAAGGACGGTAGCTGCGGCCGGTAAGTTCGCTGATCTCGCCCATATAGCGAGCCACGATGTCGGGAACTGCGTCATAATACCTGTTGCAGGCCTCGCGCGCCTGAAAATAGACGTCTCCGTTCTGGGCGCTGCCTCTGGTGACTGGCGCATTCGGGTTGAGCGCCTTGGCGCGGAACGCCGCGAGAGCCTTCTCGCTGATCATTCCCTTGAGAGCATCCTCGTCTATGAGCTCAATCTTCTGGATCTCGTGAGAGGTGCGGAAACCGTCAAAGAAATGGAGGAAAGGTATGCTTGACTTGATGGTGGAGAGATGCGCCACCGCCGCGAGGTCAAGAGCCTCCTGGACGGAAGCGGATGCCAGCATTGCAAAACCGGTCTGGCGGCAAGCCATCACATCCTGATGGTCTCCGAAGATGGAAAGGGCGTGTGAAGCCAGAGCGCGGGCGGAAACGTGGAATACCGTAGGCAGCAGTTCGCCGGCAATCTTGTACATATTCGGAATCATCAGGAGAAGCCCCTGGGAGGCAGTGAAAGTCGTGGTGAGCGCACCTGCCTGAAGAGAACCGTGGACGGCTCCGGCAGCGCCTCCCTCGGACTGCATTTCAGTGACCTTAACGGTCTCTCCGAAGAGGTTTTTCCTGCCCTGTGCAGCCCATTCGTCAACATACTCGGCCATTGTCGAGGATGGGGTGATAGGGTAGATGGCTGCATGCTCACTGAACAGGTATGCCATATGAGCGGCAGCGTAGTTACCATCACAAGTGATGAATTTTTTCTCGTTTGCCATAAATCTATAGAGTTTAACAAAAGTTATCAGGACGAAAACGCAGACTGTGTTCGAACTCTGTCGCGTCCGGACACGGCCACCGCATAAATCCCCGCAAAATTAGTCAAATTTCCCGAATCCTCGGCCATTTGTTCAGCATTTGGACAGAAAATCCGGGCATCAAGGTCAATCGTCGTATCCGCAGACACCTGCTTCAGGACAGATTTTTCTCACAAGCCCCTGCAGAACCGTTCCGGGACCGAATTCCCTGAAAACGATCGAGTCCGGTCCTCCGGCATCGGAAACCATATTCAGTACGCTCTGGGTCCACTTCACAGGACTGGTCAGCTGTGTAAGAAGATTCCGGCGCATAGTGTCGGGATCCGAAGACGGGAGCGAGGTCACATTCTGATACACAGGACATTCGGGGACACGGAATTCAGCCTTTTCAATGGCAGCCGCCAATTCCTCCCTCGCCGGCTCCATCAGAGGCGAATGAAACGCTCCACCCACCTGCAGAGGCAACGCTCTGCGCGCACCGGCTTCCTTCATTCTGACACAGGCCTCCTGAACCGCCTCGACAGTACCCGAGACCACGATCTGCCCGTTGCAGTTGTAGTTGGCGGGCACCACCACTCCATATCGGCCAGTCTCTGTGATCTCACGGCATATTTCCTCGACCCGGGCCGCTTCAAGAGAGAGCACCGCCGCCATTCCTCCGGGCCGGATGTCGCAGGCTTTCTGCATAGCCCCGGCACGCGCACTGACCAGTTTTAGACCCTCTTCGAAGCTGAGAGCGCCGGCCGCGACCAAAGCGGAGAACTCTCCGAGTGAGTGGCCCGCCGTCATATCCGGCACGACAGCTGGATTTTTCTCCCTATAATATCTGGCGGCCGCCACAGAATGTATGAACACCGCCGGCTGGGTGACTTTGGTCTGACGAAGGGCATCGGCATCGTCGCCGAACATTATTCCGCTGATGCTGAAGCCGAGGATACGATCCGCCTCGTCAATGACGGCCCTGGCTGACGCACAGTTGTCATACAGGTCTTTTGCCATTCCGGGGAACTGAGCTCCCTGCCCCGGGAAAACAAATGCTTGTTTCATCTTTTTTGAGCTTTGTTGATCTTCAAGTGTGTTAGTTCATCTCCAAAAGTGCAAAAGTAATGATTTTTTCTTATCTTTGCGCCCGATTGAGTCCCCCGCCCGTTCCGACGGAGGTTGCTCAAGGAGACGGTCTGCCACTGCAGATGTCTCCGAGGCGGGATGCCCCCGTAGTTTAATGGATAGAATTTCAGATTCCGGTTCTGACGGTTGCGGTTCGATTCCGCACGGGGGTACTTTTCTGGTGGCAATAAAGAAAGAGGGGGTTGGACAAACGACAAGGGGCTGGCCAAAATCACTTTTTGGTCAGCCCCTTCTTCTGTGCGCGAGATGAGAGTCGAACTCACACGTCACAATTGACACTAGCTCCTGAAACTAGCGCGTCTACCATTTCGCCACCCGCGCTCACAAGGGACTGCAAATATAGCACTTTTTTGACAATTTGACAAAACCGCCGCTTTTTTCGAAAATATTTCACCGCGGAGGTCAGCGAAGTCCCGCTGTCGGCACACGCTAAATCGTGAGTTCGAACGCATAAACATCCTCCCAGCCGACGACGGAAAGTGTGATTCTGGTATTCGAATAGTCAATCCACAGAGTCAAGTCCCTCAGATCCGCCGAAGTCCAGTCATAGCCCGAGGATGCTATGTAGTTGCCGACGGCAAAGCTTCTCAGCAGTTCCCCGCCCTCCAGCAGTTCCAAAATCAGAGACGCGTCGTTCTGGCGTGGCAACGACACCACTGACTCTCCGAAATCGGACAAATGGAAGCCATAGCGGAAATCCCCCGCACGGGGACGTCCGTCCAGTCCATAGCCGTCCACCTCCCCTCTCATCCGGAGCGAATAGGGAAAAGCGGACTCCTCCAGTACGAAATTCACCGTCAGGGCACAATAATTCTTGTGAAGGTGCACCGTCTCCCTCGCAGTCTCGCCTCCCGTCTCCACAGAGGCGGAATGCATAAAGACAGGAGGACAGGTCTGCCCCTCGGGAATCGAAAGGCCCGTATCCGAGAGATATTCCGCCGGCACATCGCTCCAGACATTCAATCTGACGCCCCCTCGCGGCACATTCACCGTGTACTCCTCCGGAAAAGCTTCACCGGCAGCCGTCCCGACCCTCAATGTGTCAGAATAGGAAAAGCCGTTGTCATCGGACAGACTCACCACCATCGCCGGGTGTGCCGCCGCATCCACCTCCGAAAAATCTATCGTCAGCCGGCAGGGACAGCCCGAACGGTCTTCCTTGATCGAACACGAATGGACGGCGCCAAGCAGCAGCAATGGCAGCACTACCCGGATCGACAGACCCGGCAGTCCGATGACAACTCTCTCCATATCACCAAGTTTTATAAAATGACGGCCAAATCATCCTGTTTTGTGTCCGCTTGACCCTAAATGATGTAATCCGAAACAGGTTCCGCTGTCTCCCAATCGAGAATCCTGATGCTGAAGCTCATATTCAGAGACTGGGAGTCTTTCCGATCCGGACTGTCATAGCCCCGCTGAGTGATTGTCAGCCTGTTGATGACGTACTGCTTGTTCGCCTCCAGCACGGGAAGAGTGACGGGGTAGTAACAATGGTCAGTCTCTCCCTCTAAACAAGCCTCGACTACAAGGCGAGTGTGACGGGGGTCTGCTGTGTCAGCCGCATCGCTGTCCGCCGTGACGCTGTTCGGCATGCAGTAGAAATAATGCGGAGAGGAGTCGGACTCACCCCCGGAGAGGGAAATCGAAGTCTTCTCATAGATGAGGTTGTCCGCATCACTGTCGGAGTAAGCGTTAGACTTGAAATTCAACCACCTGCGATCCGTGGCCGCAGCCGAATAGCCTCCCATTGCAGGCTTGTCCCCCACCGCATTGATGAGATAGACGGAGACTATGTTCAGCTTCTTGCCGGCATACTGCTCCGAAGTGATGCTGTTGACGATTGAGCCGAGTTCGACCCTCGCCACAGACCTCTTCACATTGATTGACAGATGGGTCGAGGCGGTCACCTCGGCAGAGATTTCCCCTTCCATAGGCAGAGAGGAGGTCTGCGCCGGATCAAACTCGATTTTCGTGCTCAGCATTGAGCTGTAGGAGGAAAAACCGGCCGACCACGATGTCGGGGAGTTGACGAGAGCGGCCACCTTTTTCTCTCCGGTCTTGCAGCTGAGCTGAATGTCAGCCGTCTGACCGTCCTCCAACGCCACTGTCCCAGTCTGAGTCCCCGATCCGGATGTCTCCAGCGCGCCGGAAGCACCGCCATCGAACACATACAGGGAGAATCTCTCGATGGCAGACTCAGGGGCCGTAGAGACCGATTTGGTAGAAGCGGCACTGAGACTGAAGTTCAGGGCCACCTCCGAACGGTCACTGCCGCCGGCATTCTGCCCGTCATCTATCGCCGAGCAGGAAAACAACACCGCCAAAGCGGCCATCAGAGTAGGATTCAAAGTTCTTTTCATAAGTTTTTCGTTTAAAAGTTCAACATCGTTATTACATTTTACATAGGTATGACTGTTTCTTACATAGATATGCCTGTTTCCACAAGATCCGACAGTTCAGGATCCAGATTCGCCCTGTGACGCAAGGAAGGTTCCATCGACACGGCCCTGTAGAGACACTCCCTGGCCAGCCTCATCCGGCCGAGTCTCGCCCAGGCGATCGCTTTCAGATACAGTACCTGCGGATCCCTCTCTCCCAACTCATCGAGTATCTCCAGAGCCGAATAATTATACGAGGAAGAGATATACGCCAACGCGGCGTTGTAATCCCTGTAGGGCCGCAGGAGCTCCACCGCCCGGGCATATTCCAGCGATGCCAGAGCCTCAACACCCGCCATATAGGCGGAATCAATTTCAGTGGTGTGCGCAGTGTCCTTGACCATCCCCCGCCTGTGCAGATGGAAGTCGAAGCTCACGCATCTGAGCTGCGGATAGATCTTTTCCCTCAAATACCTGTACTCGGGCATCCCCGACAGTTTCTTCTCTCTGACATCCGGATTCTGCTCCGAGCTTATCAGCAGCAGTATCCTGTCCCTCGCCTGACTTTCCATTATCGTGTCGTGAATGACGAGAGTCTCCAATTTGGCCCAGTTCTCCGGCAGAGACGACACTTTCAGCAACGTATCCGCCCAGCTGCGTTTCCCACGGGCTGTCCCGATGCCGTCTGTCCCGTTGCCGGCCGCCTCTGTCCAACCGCCCAGCATCAGCTGCAGCGGCTCCTCGATTTGCTCCGAGAGATAGTCCTTGACCGCCTGTGAACGGGCTGCAGACAGGCGTGCATTGCTGCCATATGACCCCTCCGGCGAGCAGGATGCCTCTATGACCAGAGAATCCAGCACCAGCACTTCCCTTCCGAACACGTCAGCGACACACTTCCCGATACGCCGCAGCTCTCCCGCGTTGTTTCCCAGAGCCGTGTCAATCACCGCTTTGCCCACCTCGAAGTCAATGAGGGCGATGGTGTTGTCGTGCACCGTCCGTTCCCTGATTTTCAGTATGTAGCGCGGAGTCCGGTCCACCAGTGTCGAGAACGAGCTTATGTAGTAGGTCAAGTCCTCCGGACGCGGAAAATCGCAGACCTTCCCTCCGTCCATATACACACTTCCGCCCACATTCAGAAACACTTTCTTCAGACCGGGCCGGCTTCTGAAACAATGCGAATAGGTGTAGACGAAGTCTCCCCCGTCAGTCCTGACGACAGTGTCCAGCCGTACTCCGGTCTGAGTGAACGGATCCTTCACATACTTGGCGAACATCTTTTCCCTGTTGCGGATACGCCTGTTGTTGATGCTGTTGCGCAGAGTGTGCGAGTAATGCTCGACGGCATCCCTGCGGCTGAGACCGAATATGCTGAGAGCGTCTTCGTCAGACACATAAGAGCTGTCAGTTCTGAGCGCGTATGTCTGCGGATAGTTCCTGCTCAGAAACACCTCCAGCTGATGCATCATTATCAGATCCGTCGTGTCCGTCACAATCGAGGCGAGGAAACGGCGGTAGCGCTCATAGCCGCGCAGTTGTCTCGCCCGGTATTTCTCGCCCGTAAGCCTGATTTCGTCCAGTCCGACCGTATCCTCCATAATCCTCATAACCGGCTTGAAACGCAATTGGAATTCCGAGGCCATCAATGCCGCAGGCACATTCACATCAAACATAATGGTCACATAGCCAAGCCTCTCCGCAACGTGGTTGAAACGCGCCGTCACCTTTGACGCCGTGATGACATCCGTCGCTATCATCTCCCCTGTCTCGCTGTCGCGGACTGCATTCATAATGATGGGTTCTCCGCCATCACGCTCCACTCTGGTCCGCCCGTCCGCCGGGTGCTCCTGCTGCACGAAGCCGTTCTCCGGCGAGAACGACGGGGCCGTCGCCTCAGCAGGTTCTTCCTCAGATGATATCGATATGTCGGGAGCCACGCCCCCTCCGAGAATCCGCGAGAGACGTGCTGTCGGAGAACAGCAGAACACCAGCAGCATCAGCCCCGCAGACAGCAGCAGGGACAAGCCCGACCTCATAGCGTCAGAACACATAGACAAGAGCAATCATTATATCATCGGGCAACACAAAAGCTTTGCTCCCGGAATCTGTCGTAAGTCCGCAGCTGGGACAGGAGTATGCCGTATATTTCGCTCCGCCGGCCCAGAGTCCCAGGCCGAAATCCAGATTGAAATGCCTGTGTATCATATAACTGTAGCCGGCATAGAATCCCGCCCCGAAACGGTCTCCCTCTTCCGTCCTCAAAGAGACTATTCCTCCTCTGTTGTACTCCTGATAGCGGAATTTCGCCCCCATCCACCATCCCGAATAGATATGCCAGGGCCAGAACCTCATTCCCAGCGAGTAGGACTGCTGTTTGTTGTGAAAATCATTGCCGGACCTGGATGAGCGGTAGTTGAACGGGTTGTACCGCACGCCGGCATTCACGCTCCACCTTCTTGCAAAGGCATACGAAGCATCCAGATTGAGGGTACCCAGATTGGCATATTCCACAAGGTTGGTGGAAATGTAGAATCTCTGCCCGGAAGCCCTGCCTGCCGTTGCAAGAAGTACAAGAAGCGTAAAGAATGTGAACAGTCCGGTCTTCATAGGTCTTATTCCGAATAGCGGTTGAACACCTGTTCTATCACGGTCTTTCTGGCGGGATAAGCGCTCACCAGAGCGTCCTTGAGGGTGGTCACGGAAGTGACCTTTGAGTCAAGCACCTTGAATATCTGGCTGCGTGACACCCCCCTCTCGTCGATCGCCCTGAAAATCTGGGGATGAAACCAGAATGAATTCCCGAATGTCGGCGTACTGCCCCCGTATCTCTCCTTGTGCATCTTCCCCGACAAGTAGTACGCCCACATCTCTCCTACCTCACAATATCCTGCATCCTCCGCAGTTCCATCCCCGTAAACAGTCTGATTCTTGATATATTCTGAAAGCATATAGCCGATGAACTTGTTCCAGTAGCCATTCCCGACCTGAGAATAATGCGAGGCGTGCGCAAGTTCGTGGCACACGGCATCATATATTTCCTGATAGCTTTCACGGCCCTTTGTCCCTATGGTCAGATCGGGCGCGAAGAACTGCACCAGCTTGGCATAGGCTCCGAGAAACTTCGCTATCGCGCCCTCCCCGGTGACAGTTCCGTGATGAAGCATAACGGCGCTGCTGCAGTCCAGAAACGGGAAGATCCAGATTCTCAAGTCTTTCGGCGGCAATGAGATGTTCATATCCTCGGCTGCGCACCTGGTTATATAATCATAGGCTGCATTGTTGGCCACACACCTGCGGAAAAGCTTGGCTTCCGACTCCTCAGTGACAGTCAAGTCAATGCCCGAAGGATCGGATTTGCCCAGAGTGGAGATCGACGCCGGTATCAGGATGAGATTCACCCCCAAGGCAAAGCCCTGTTCATTCTGGAACACAAGACGATAGCGAGGTTGGGCGGAAAATGATTTTTCCATTGTGTAATAGCCGTCCCTGTCGGTGTAGCACGAGCTGAAGCGCACAAATGAGTTGCAGCTGACCTTCACGCCCGCCACGCCCACCGGCTTGCCTCCGTTGGCCTCAGGGTCCACTATGGTTATCCTGCCGGAAGGTGTCGTCTTGGAGGCCTTCACAAGCGGGGAAGCGTCCAGCAGCGCCCCGTTGCCGGTCATCCTGTACGACAGTTCTTCTATATATGCCCAATCGAGCCCGTCAGACTTGGTAGAAGGTGCGTTTTCCGCCAGGAAGCACTCGTCAAGGACTTCGTGCCTGTAACCTTCGGGAATCTTGAAATCCTTCGGTACCACGGCATACTGCCAGGTGTACCGGTCCTCCCCCACGGACGGATCTTGATAATAGTCCCCGTCAACAAGGATCTCGAAATCGACAGGATGATCCACCAGCTCCAGCCCCATATCCAGAAGCTGCTGATATTCAGCTTCATCCCTCGGCAGGAAACGCACATAGAGATTGGTGGTCTGCACCTCCACGCGGCCTGCCTTGGTGGGATAGGCCGCCGCCACCGCCTTTTTGATGTTTTCCGTCTTGTAGGGATTCTCCAGTTTGCCTCCAAGCACTATCATATCGTGCCCGAGGTCTTTGCCGTAGGAATAATTGACTCTGTCGTAGGGATCTAAGCCCACCGGCTCGCAAGAAACCGCAGCGAGCAGTGAAATAAATGGAATAAGATAGCGTCTCATAAGCCTTAGTTTTAATCTGCGGCAAAACTAAAGCATGCTATCCGCGTTCCATAATTTCACGCGGATAAGTTGGAAAACGGCTCTGGACGCACGCGAGAGGCCGCAAAACATAAAAAATCGCGGCAAGTTTACGGAAAACTCGCCGCGAATCCGACAGAAACCTACCCGATAAAAGGCTATGAGACCGGCACTTGTCTCAATTTCAGAAATATTTAACCGACTTCTTTTCCACCTCGCTGAGTATCTTGTTGGCGAGGCTGCTGACGCCGAAACGGAAATACTCCTTGTTCAGCCATTTTTCTCCGAGAATGGAAGACACTATCATATAATAGGATACGGCATCCTTGGCAGACGATATGCCGCCGGCCGGCTTGAAGCCGACCATCTTGCCGGTCCTGAGATGGAACTGTTTTATGCACTCGCACATCACATAGGCGGCCGCCGGAGTGGCATTTACCTCCACTTTTCCCGTCGAAGTCTTTATGAAATCCGCCCCCGCCTCCATAGCGAGGAACGATGCGTTCGCGATATTTTCCGCCGTCACCAGCAGACCTGTCTCAAGAATGACTTTCAGATGGACCGTTCTGCCCTGCGCTGCCGCCGCCTCATCGATGCATTCGCGCACAGCCCTGATTTCACGGGAGGCGGCATCATAGTCCCCTGCAAGGAAAGCATTGAGAGCCAACACTATGTCCACTTCGTCAGCACCAGCCTCAACAGCCCTGCGGCACTCCAGCAGCTTCACGTCGAGGAAAGACTGCGACGAAGGGAAGCAGGCCGCGACCACCGTGACGTGCACGTCCCTGTCCGAACGCTTCTCCCTGACGACAGAAGCGAAGTTGGGATATACGCAGATGGACGCAGGAAGCGGATACTCAGGCCATTCGGTCCTGAGAGCATTCACCCTGCACACCATATCACTGATCGAGTCGGGAGTGTCGTTGCTCCTGAGGGATGTGAGATCCATCATCGAGAAGCACGCTTTGAGCACTTTCTCGTTCATATAGGCATCGATATTTGACGAGATGGCCTCAATCGCCGACGCCATAGCCTCCGGATTCGGAGCATAGGCATATTTTTCCAAATAATCCATATTCAGCATTTTTAATAAATCTTAACATTCAAACCCTTGTCCAGCAGAGGCTTCACCACAGCCTCCATCTCCCGGTACGAGAACTTCTCCAGAGACTGTTCGGGAGCCGGCCTATCCAGCGAATAGACCATCACGAGCCTCGGATGCAGCCTCAGCACCATTTTCCGCCAGGCCTCCGCAAACTCCTCGGAGCAGGAAGAGAAATCCAGCGAGCGCAGAAACATTGTCTGCAGGATGAAATCGCCGTCAAACGACTCCAGCACCTTTGCCACAGCCACAGGATCATAGCCCGGGAAGGGATGGTTTATCTTCGAGGCGAGAGAGGCGGTGGGAGCGTCTATTTTCAATATCGGATTGTCCACCTTCTTGAGAGCGGCGCAAATCTCCGGGATATCCGCGCGGGTCGCATTCGAAAGCACAGAGACTGCGGCATCGGGATAGTAACGGTCTCTGACAGCGAGCGTAATGTCTATAATCTCGGGAAAATCGGGGTGAAGAGTAGGCTCCCCGTTGCCGGAAAACGTGATGGAATCGATCCTGACGCCATCCGCAGCAGCCCGGGACACCGTGTTCTCCAGAGCCGCCCCGACATCGGCGACAGACGGGAAACGGTCGGCAGTCCTGCCATCCCTGTTCCAGCCGCACTCGCAATAGATGCAGTCAAAGTTGCAGACCTTGCCGCTGCCCGGAAGCAGGTTGACCCCGAGAGATGCGCCAAGCCGTCTGCTGTGAATCGGGCCGAAAACTATGTCGGAAAACCTGAGCATCTTTATCTGGCATTAGAGTCCCTCAACGCAGTCTCAGACGAGTCTCGCAAAGCCGCAGCCGCAGAGTCCCTCAACGCAGTCCCCGACGAGTCTCGCAAAGCCGCAGCCAAGGAGTCCCGCCGAGCGGTCTCCAGTGAGTCCGCGCGAAGAAACAGCGAATCCAGAATGATGTCGAAGCGCTGCGTATCGACAGGATAATCCACCAGCAGAGCCGTCTTCATAGAATCTATGCTTATGCTCCAGAACTCACGGATCGAGTCCCTCCTGTGCTGAAGACGGACCGCCTCCAGCGCCTTCCTCTTCTCCTCCTTCAGCCGGCTCAACCTGTCCCCCAACTCCGACTCCGTGTCCCGCAGGATACGGGAGAAGCGCTCCGGATCCTCCAGATACTTCCCTACGCTTTTCACATAATCGTCCGTGTCATAGCCATATTTCCGGAAAATCGGTTCATAGACGAACGAAGTGTCCGCCAGCCGGCTGACTGTGGCACGGTTGCTCTGGGTCCATTCGTCCATCATAAACATCTCCGCATAGATCTTCGACAGGGTCTTGCGCGGAATCACCCTCGGCCCGGCAACGCACGAGCAGAGAGCGACAGCCACAAAAGACAGCAGCAGAAAATATGCGGGACGCCTTTTCATCACTATCTCAATGAAGCGCCGTACTCGCGCCGGAAACTGTCCACCAACTTCTGCATCATCTTCTCCACATCATTGTCAGTCAGCGTCTTCTCCTCATCCTGCAGGACGAAGCTCAGTGCATACTGTTTCTTTCCCTGAGGAATCTTGTCTCCACGGTACACGTCGAAAAGCGACACTCTCCGGAGAAGTTTCTTTCCGGTTTTGAACGCAGTGGCATAGAGTCCGGCATAGCTGACATTCTCGTCCAGCAGCAGCGCCAGATCGCGCCGCACCTCAGGGAACTTAGGCAGTTCCTTGTATTTGATCCGGTTGCGCTTTATGAGCGAGAACAGCACCGGCCAGGAAATTTCAGCGGCATAGACGTCCTGACGGATGTCGAACCTCTTCAGCAGGACAGGAGACACCGTACCCAGCACGGCCAGGCTTTCACCGCCGCCCGGCACTTTGTACTCCAAGCCTTCGGAGAAAATGTCCTCCGGAGCCGCTTCAGTGGCAAGCCGGTTGATATCGATGCCGAAGCGGGAAAGCAATGCCTCCAGATATCCCTTGAGGCAGAAATAATTGCTCTTGGCGGCAGGCGTCCTCCAGCTCTTGTCCGTCACTCCGGAAAGGAAGATCGCGAAATTCTGATGCTCTTCATAGGAGTCGAGCGTCCTGCCGTCGGTGCCTTCCCGGAACGAATAGACACTTCCGTACTCGAATGTGCGGATATTGCCTATCTGGTGATGAATATTGTATGATATGACCTCCAGACCGCCGGGAATCAGCGTCTGGCGCATAACGTTGAGGTCTGAACTGAGCGGATTGAGAAGCTTCACGCAGCGGCTTTCCGGATAGGCGGTCAGCGGAGCATAGTAGGCCTCTTTGGTGAGGGAGTTGTTCATCGTCTCCACGAAACCGTTGTCCGCCAGCCAGTTGGAAATGATGTTGCGCACCGTTTCAGGCTCGGGTTTCTCACCGGGCACAACGGACATTTTCATCACCGCAGGCAGTTCCACATTGTTGTAGCCATATATCCTCAGAATCTCCTCCACCACATCGCACTCGCGGTAAACGTCTATCATATACGACGGTACGGCAACCGTAGCGCCTCCCGCCCGTCTGGAGACAAACTCATATTGAAGGTCTGTCAAGATCTCTTCGATGACATCCTCCCCTATCTTCTTGCCTATGAAACTCTCGATGCGTCCATAGTCAAGATCCACCTGTTTCTTTGCCATCAGCTCGGATTCCACCTTGCGGACTTTGCCGGAAATATGTCCGCCCGCCAGTTCACACACGAGAAGCGCGGCACGGCGTGACACATACTCTATGGCGAGGGGGTCACAACCTCTTTCATAGCGGAAAGAAGCGTCTGTCTTCAGGTTATGGCGATGGGACGTCTTGCGGATGGAGACCGGATTGAAATATGCCGACTCCAGGAAAAGATCGGTGGTATCCCCGCTGATGCCGGAATTCGCACCTCCGAACACTCCGGCAAGACACATAGGCCCTTCGGCATCGGCTATCACCAGATCAGCCGAACTGAGACGGCGTTCCACACCGTCCAGAGTGACCAGGCTCTCGCCCTCCTCCGCCCTGCGGACAATCACTTTGCCCCCGCGAATCTTGTTGAGGTCAAAAGCGTGAAGCGGCAGACCGGTCTCCATCAGCACGTAATTGGTGATATCCACCAGATTGTTGATAGGCCTCAAGCCCACGGCAAGAAGCCTTTTCTGCATCCATTCCGGCGACGGCGCAATCTTGACTCCGCGGACCGTCGTCCCCCAATAACGGGGCGCAGCATCCCCGGCCGTCACTTCCACAGGGATGGACTCCCCGTCCTCCGACTCCTTGAACGCCTCCACGGAGGGGATGTTCAGTTTGCAGGGAATGTTGTTGTGCCTGAGATAGGCATAAAGGTCACGCGCCACGCCGATATGAGATGCCGCATCGACACGGTTGGCGGTAAGTCCTATCTCAATGATGTGGTCTTCAGACAAATGCAGATACTCCTTGGCGGGAGTGCCCGGAACAGCGGCGGGGTCGAGGACCATAATGCCGTCGTGGGAAGTGCCTATGCCGAGTTCATCTTCGGCGCAAATCATACCGAATGACTCCACTCCGCGAATCTTGGACTTCTTGATCTTGAAATCTTCGCCGAGCACAGTCCCGATGGTGGCGAGAAGCACTTTCTGGCCGGCCGCGACATTGGGAGCGCCGCAGACCACCTGAAGAAGCTCAGCCTCCCCGGTATTCAGCCGGGTTATGTGGAGATGGTCCGAGTCCGGATGCTCCCGGCACTCGACGACTTCGGCCACAACCACTCCTGCAAGTCCTCCCGGGATTTCCTCCACGGTTTCCAGAGAGTCCACTTCCAGTCCTATGGAAGTCAGGGCTGCCGCCATTTCTTCCGGAGTGAGAGGCGAGTCAAGATAATCCTTGATCCAGTTGTATGAAACAGTCATATTGCTATTATTTTGTTATATCCTTAACTGAAAACAACGAAGATGCGAACTCCCGCGCGTCAAAAGGCTTGAGGTCATCCACGCCCTCGCCGATGCCGAGGTAGCGCACGGGCACTTTCATCTGATTCACGATGCCGACCACGACGCCGCCTTTCGCGGTGCCGTCAAGCTTGGTGACGGCAAGAGAAGTGACCTTGGTGGCTCTGGAGAACTCCTTTGCCTGCTGAAAGGCGTTCTGCCCCGTGGATGCATCCAGCACAAGCATCACCTCGTGCGGGGCGTCGGGAATGACCTTTGAGACCACGTTCCTGATCTTGGACAGCTCGTTCATAAGGTCTATCCTGTTGTGAAGCCGTCCGGCCGTGTCGATAAGCACATAGTCGGCGGATTTCGCGACAGCGGACTTCACCGTGTCGAACGCCACCGACGCAGGATCGGCCCCCATCGCCTGCTTGACTATGTCCGCCCCGGAACGCTCCGCCCATACGACGAGCTGGTCCACGGCTGCGGCTCTGAACGTGTCGGCTGCTCCTATCACCACCTTCTTTCCCTCGGAGACCAGTCTGTGGGCTATCTTGCCTATGGTGGTGGTCTTCCCCACTCCGTTGACTCCGACAACGAGAACCACGTGCGGCAATTTGCGACCGTCAGCGTCGTGGTGCTCTTCACAGACGGCATCACAGCCGTCCACCTCCATCAGCGAGGCGATTTCCTCACGAAGCATCCCGGCAAGCTCCTCAAGGGACATATACTTGTCCCTGTCCACTCTGTCCTCTATGGCATCTATGAGTTCCAGAGTGGTGTCAACTCCCATATCCGTCTCGACGAGAGCTTCTTCCATCGCATCAAGCACAGAATCGTCCACGCGGGACTTGCCCCTCACGGCGCGTGACAGCTTCTCGAAGAATGACCTGTTGGTCCTGGCTACTCCCTTGTCAAAAATGCCCATAAATCAGAATCTCCGTTTCAAACCTACAAAGATAGCGAAAACGGAACGCAAAGCGAAATATTATAAGACATAAAAAAGGGCTGAACAAAATCACTTTTTGTTCAGCCCCGTGTCATTTGTTCAACCCCCAGTCACTATCGTGACAGCCCCTATGGGGCACTGGGGACCGTATTCCCCAGACCCCTTGGGTCGCTTCGCTCCGAAACTTGACTTTTTAGTCACCCTCCTACTCGTTCTTCCATATTCAGGAGGTGGGATAAAAAGATGGGGGTATTGTGAGGGATTCCTATTTCTTGGAGAAGAACTCCTTAGCCTTGTCGGCTTCTACAAGCAACTCTGTAAACACATACGCTCCGGTCTTTGCAGACTTGTCCATACGGATGCATTTTACCATACTCTTGGAGCCCTTGGAGGCTGCGAACGTTGCGACTGCTTTCTTTGCCATATCTTATCTCCTCCAGATTATTTAATCTCACGGTGAACAGTGACCTTCTTCAGGAACGGATTGTATTTCTTGCGCTCCAGACGGTCCGTCGTGTTCTTCTTGTTCTTGGTTGTGATGTATCTTGAGATACCCGGCACACCGCTCGCCCTCTGCTCGGTGCACTCAAGGATGACCTGCACCCTGTTACCTTTAGCTTTCTTTGCCATAATTCCCGATTTTAAACAAGGTTAATATATCCTTTCTTCCGAGCATCCCTGACAGTCGGGTCGAGACCATTCTTCATAATGGTTCTGAGGCCCTTGCAGGAGACTTTAAGTGTGATGAAGCGCTGCTCCTCCTCCGACCAGAACTTCTTGGTCCTGAGGTTGAGGGCAAAAATACGCTTCGTGCGTCTCTTTGAATGGGAAACATTGTTTCCTACCATTCTCTTTCTACCTGTGACTTGACAAACCTTTGCCATTTTATCTTACTTTTTAATTATTATCGAATCATCCGGGCTTCAGATTCCGGCTTTGACACCCTTCAAACGGCATCTGCCGGCCAATCATAGCCGAAGCCACATCAAGCGGGCTGCAAATATCGCTTAAAAAATCCTAATTTGCAAAATTTTAGACCTGTTTAAATCCAAAATCCGACCGGAGTCTAAACGAACTTGAAAAATCTCCGCCATCTGATATTTGCAGGGAACTTCTTGTTCCCGTCAACTGAAAGCCATATCAACGCCGGTCTTCCGACTATATGGTCTTCAGGAACAAAACCCCAGTACCGGGAATCCAATGAATTGTGTCTGTTGTCCCCCATCATAAAGTAATAGTCCTGAGCGAACGTGTAGCTCGTCGCGGCTTCTCCGTTTATCAGAATCTCGCCGTCCTCCACCCTGAGCTCATTGCCCTCATAAGAGGTGATGATTCTCTCATAGAGAGGAAGATTGTGAAGATTCAGACTGACTGTCGCCCCCTTTGAAGGAACCCAAAGCGGCCCGAACTCGTCTCTGGACCAGGGATACTCCTCAGAAAACGGAAAAATCGTCAGATGGGAATCCGCAGTCGGACGGTTTTCGAGGTTCAACTCCACCGAAACGACATTCGCCAACCCCTTGACTTTCGCGAGCATATCCTCCGTGAGAGGCATTGCCGGATAGCCTGGGAGCAGCGGATCGAAACGGAACTCCGCCACGTTCAATCCCAGTCTGTCAAGATGCAGGGAGTTGATCTGCGTGCCGTCGGTCACCACCGAATAACTGCTCTGGACCCCAGGGAACACTTCCGCTTCCGTACCGTTTACATAGAGCACACCGTCGGAAATCCGGAGCGTGTCTCCCGCAACTGCCACACATCTCTTGACATAATGATCCTTCTTGTCCTTCGGGCGGACGACTATGGGGCCGTATCGCCTGATGGTGTTTTCCTTGCCGAATATCCTGCAGAGCATATAGTAGTCATCCGAGGGATAATTCTTCAGGACGGTGTCACCATTGGGGAAATTGAACACCACGCAGTCGTTGCGCCTCAGGTCACGGAAACCCTTGAGCCTTCTGTAGTCATTCTGTATCAGAGTGGAATATGACTCCCTGCCTCCGATGACATTATGGGTGAAGGGGATCGTCAAGGGCGTCTGCGGCATCTTGGGACCGTAGGAAAGCTTGCTGACAAAGAGATGGTCTCCAGTGTAGAGCGTGCTTTCCATCGACGATGACGGGATCTTGAATGCCTGAAAGAAGAAAATATTGATGAAAGTCACTACAATCAGGGCGAATATTATGGCATCTATCCACTCCAGAGCGGCATTATGCTTCTCTCCCTCCTTGTATTCCTTTTTCCAGAACAGCCACTTGACCTTTTTCGTGATGAACAGGTCAAAGATGACGGCCAGTCCGAAAAGCCACCAATAGTTTCCGAGCCATATCACCCAAAGGACATATAGAATCGACCAGAAGCCGAATCTCGTCCATTTGTTGTGTATGAACCCTTTCAAGCGCACAGACAAACTATTTTACTGAATTGACGATGGCTTCGAAAGCCTGAGGGTTGTTCATTGCGAGGTCTGCAAGCACCTTGCGGTTCAGGCCGATATTCTGTTTGGCAATCCTGCCCATAAGCTGGGAGTAGGTCATACCGTACTGGCGTGCGGCCGCGTTGATTCTCTGAATCCAGAGGGCGCGGAATTCGCGCTTCTTGTTCTTGCGGTCACGGTAGGCATAGGTCAGACCCTTTTCATAGGTGTTCTTCGCTACCGTCCAGACATTTCTTCTTGCAAGAAAATTACCTTTGGTTCTCTTGAGGATTTTCTTGCGGCGAGCCCTTGAGGCTACTGAATTTACCGATCTTGGCATAATTTAACTGTTTTATGGATGCAGTGTCCAATCTTTCAGGAGCTTTTCTACTACAATCCAAGTTCTACATAAACGATTACAAACCCAGCAAAGCTTTGATTCTCTTCTGATCGACGCGGTCAGCGATTGCGAAGTGAGTCAGATTCCTCTTCTGCTTCTTGGTCTTCTTGGTGAGAATGTGGCTTTTGTAAGCGTGCTTTCTCTTCACTTTTCCCGTTCCGGTAAGCGCGAAACGCTTTTTTGAACCGGAGTTGGTCTTGATTTTTGGCATAAAAGTTAAATTTAAAATATTATACAGTCCTACCTGCGGACTATTTTTTCTTTGACAGAGGCGCAATCATCATTATCATCCTCTTGCCCTCCAACTTGGGCATCTGCTCCGCCCTGCCGTACTCCTCAAGCTCGACGGCGAAACGGAGAAGAAGTTTCTCCCCCTGATCGGCATACACGATGGAACGGCCCTTGAAGAACACCGAGGACTTGACCTTGGAGCCTTCCTTGAGGAATTCCTGAGCGTGCTTGAGCTTGAACTGGAAATCGTGCTCATCGGTGTTGGGACCGAAGCGGATCTCCTTTATCACGACCTTGGACGCGTTGGACTTCATCTCCTTGGCCTTCTTCTTCTGCTGATAGAGATACTTCTGATAGTCGATGATCCTGCATACCGGCGGATCCGCTTTCGCGCTGATTTCCACCAAGTCAAGTTCAAGATCTTCGGCCATTCTGCGTGCCTTCGAGATAGGATAGATTCCCTGTTCGGGAATGTTCTCTCCCACCAGACGCACGGACTGCGCGGTAATCTCTTCGTTGATTCTCAGTCCGCCCTCATCCTTTTTCTGCTGAGGTACGGGGCGACCCCTCTGCGGTCTCGGACCTTGAGGGCGCGGTGACGGTTTAAATGGTGCAGCGATAGCTTTAATCCTCCAAATTTCAGGTTAATAATACTTTATGCGCGTTATGACAACTGAGCCCTTACTTCATTCTGAACCAATGAAATGAAAGCGTCAATCGACATTGAACCTTCTTCTTTTCCTCCCTGACGGCGCACGGAAACCGTTCCATCCTGCATTTCCTTTTCACCGACAATCAACAGGAACGGAACTCTCCGCAACTCCGACTCGCGTATTCTCTTACCGAGCGTCTCGTTACGGTCGTCAATAGAGGCGCGAATTTCGGAATTATTCAGCAAATTACAAACTTTTTTTGCATATTCCCCATATTTTTCACTGACAGGCACGACATTGACCTGATCAGGCGTCAGCCACAGAGGCAGCTTGCCGGCCGTATGCTCAAGAAGCACTGCCACAAAGCGTTCCAGAGATCCGAAAGGCGCCCTGTGAATCATCACCGGACGATGCTTGCCGCCGTCAGCCCCGACATACTCGAGTTCGAAGCGCTCCGGCAGGTTGTAGTCCACCTGGATGGTGCCGAGCTGCCATTTCCTTCCGATGGCATCCTTCACCATAAAGTCAAGCTTAGGGCCGTAGAACGCAGCCTCGCCGTATTCCACAACGGTCGGCAGACCCTTTTCCTTTGATGCCTCGATGATTGCGGACTCCGCCTTGGCCCAGTTCTCGTCAGACCCGATGTACTTCTCCCTGTGCTCGGGGTCACGAAGCGAGATCTGCGCAGTGAACTCCCTGAAATTCAGAGTCTTGAACACATAGAGAATGATGTCAATCACTTTCTCGAACTCTTCCTTGAGCTGATCCGGACGGCAGAAGAGGTGGGCGTCATCCTGAGTGAAGCAGCGCACGCGGGTAAGCCCGTGAAGCTCGCCGCTCTGCTCGTAGCGGTACACCGTACCGAACTCCGCGAACCTCAAAGGCAGATCCCTGTACGAGCGCGGCTTGCTTCTGTAAATCTCGCAGTGGTGAGGGCAGTTCATAGGCTTGAGAAGGTATTCCTCGCCCTCCTGCGGAGTATGGATCGGCTGGAATGAATCCTTGCCGTATTTGGCGTAGTGCCCGGACGTCACGTAGAGTTCCTTGTTCCCGATATGAGGCGTGATGACCGGAAGGTAACCGTACGACTTCTGAATCTTCTTGAGGAAGTCCTCCAACCGGGAGCGGAGGTCAGCGCCCTTCGGCAGCCACAGAGGAAGCCCCATCCCCACCTTGGAGGAGAACGTGAAGAGCTCCATTTCCTTGCCTATCTTCCTGTGGTCGCGCTTCTTGGCTTCTTCAAGCATCTGCAGGTACTCGTCCAGCATCGACTTCTTCGGGAAAGTGACTCCGTAGATGCGGGTGAGCTGGTGACGATTCTGATCCCCCCTCCAGTATGCGCCCGCTATGGCCGTCAGTTTCGCAGCCTTGATGATGGACGTATCCTTGATATGCGGTCCGCGGCAGAGATCCGTGAAACTGCCGCAAGTGTAGAATGTGATCTTGCCGTCTTCGAGCTCGCTTATAAGCTCAAGCTTGTATTCGTCGCCCTTTTCGGTAAAAGTCCTGACTGCATCGGCCTTGGACACTTCCTTTCTCACAAACTCCTCTTTCGTGCGGGCGAATTCCATCATCTTGTCCTCGATTTTCTTGAGGTCCGTCTCTGTAATCTGCCTGCCGCCGAAATCCACGTCGTAGTAGAAACCTGTCTCCACCGCAGGGCCGATGCCGAATTTGGCTCCCGGATACAGGGACTCGATAGCCTGAGCCATCAGGTGGGATGAGGAATGCCAGAAGACCTGCTTCGCCTCGGGATCCTCCCATTTGTGGAACTTGACTGCGGCGCTCTCGCGGATCGGGCGGGTCAGATCATAGACGACGCCTTTCCCCGTCGCGTCGGACTCCGGAACAAGAGTCATCGCAATAACTTCAGCCGCAAGCCTCGGACTTATGCCCGAAGCGATCTCATAACCGGTGATGCCGTCTTCGAAAGATTTGACACTGCCGTCAGGAAATGTAATGTTAATCATACCTGTCATTTTTTATAACACAGACAAAACAACTGCCTGCTGTCCAAATAAGCGGACAAAGATAGGAATTTTTTCTATCTTTGCACACTGATTTTGACGCTTTTAGTAATTGGCTCCATGCGGAGAATAACCGGCTCCGGATTGAACCGGCCGGAGCGGCGGGAATCACGGGATATTTTAGATTTTGAGAAATATGGCAAACAATATTGACAATAAGGCATTGCTGAACAGCGCATCGGTCTCAGCTCTTGCATTGGGGCTGCTGTGTGTCGCCAATATGGCCGCAGTCTATGGCCTGAGCCTGTGGACATCGGCACCGGCTGCGCTGTCGGCCGCGATCAAGTTTATTCTCTGGGCCGTCAAATTCGTCGGATGCATCTGGATTATGAGATATTTCATGCAGCGGCTCGCGTCCGGCTACGATGACGTGACTTCGGGAATCACCCTGCGGCAGGGAGTACTCAGCGCCCTTTTCTCCGCCCTGATAGTCTGCGCGGCGACTCTGGCTGAAATCCGGTATGTGATCACTCCCGACGCTTTCGCCTCCGAGCTGGAAGCCGCGATGGGGCAGATGGCAGGTATGCTCGATTCCAATTCCAGAAAAGCCATAGAGGAGGCCCTCCCTTATTTCCCGACAATCACCTGCGTCTCCACTTTCATATACTGCTTCCTGTACGGGACTGTCCTGGCCGCCATCCTGTCCAGAAACATCCCGAGGAATGATCCTTTCGCCCGCTTCAGGACCGAGGATGCGCAGGACGGCGGAGACGCGGCGCAGGAATAGGACCAGGGCATCGGCAGTCCACGGTAATTTTACATAAGTCCCTATGAATCAGAAGCAATACGAGAAGGATCTATCCATAGTCATAAGCCTCTACAATGAGGAGGAATCGCTGAAGGAACTGACGGAGTGGATACACGGAGTAGTCCGCAGGGAGGGGTGGAAGTATGAAATCATTATGGTGGATGACGGAAGTACGGACCGCTCCTGGGAGATTATCCGCGCCCTGTCGGAAGAGGATGCCGACATCCGGGGAATACGGTTCCGACGCAACTACGGCAAATCGGCGGCGCTGTATTGCGGATTCAAAGCCGCACGGGGCCGTGTCGTGGTGACGATGGATGCGGATCTGCAGGATTCGCCCGAGGAGATTCCCGAAATGTACAGGATGATCACGGAAGACGGCTGGGACATAGTCTCTGGCTGGAAACAGCACCGCCAGGACAACAAACTGACCAAGAATCTGCCGTCGAAGCTCTACAATGCGGCGGCAAGGCACATCACGGGCATCAAGCTCCACGATATGAACTGCGGCCTGAAAGCCTACCGCAATGAGGTCGTGAAAGACATAGAGGTCTATGGCGAAATGCACCGCTACATACCCTATCTCGCCAAGAATGCCGGCTATACGAGGATTACGGAAAAGCCGGTGCATCATCAGAAACGCAAATACGGCAAGAGCAAATTCGGCATCGACCGCTTTGTGAACGGGTTTCTGGATCTGATGTCACTGTGGTTCCTGAGCAGTTTCGGGCGCAAGCCTATGCATTTCTTCGGATTCACGGGGCTGGTGACATTCTTCATAGGAGGAATTATCGCCTTGTATGTGATCATTGAGAAACTCGTGCTCCAATCCCGTCACATCAGTTTCCGGCCTGTGACGGATCAGCCTCTGTTCTACCTGGCTCTGATGGCTCTGGTAATCGGCGTTCTTCTGTTCCTCGCGGGCTTCATCTGCGAGATGATCTCCCGGAACAGCGGCGACAGGAACAGCTACAACATTCGCGAAGAGTTCTGACGCGCCAGCAAGTCACATCTGTGCTGTCGAGTCACAGTCCGAAATATCTGTCGAAGAATGCCTGTATCTTCTCGATGACGGACTTCTTCTTTTCCTGTCTGTCGCCGCCGCCGAACCTTGACATCGGCGGAAGCAGCTTGTCAATGTCCGTTCCGGTGGTTCTCACCTGCCCGTCCCGGAAACTGTTGTCGATGAATGTCCTTGTCTCCTGCGGCTTGAGGTGCTCACTCTCTATGATTTCCTTCAGATCCTCATCCTTCTGCTGCTCGACATAGTCTTTCCAGCTCTTCTCCACATCAGTGTCGGCATTCACGCTGTCGATGAAGTGCTCTATAAGTTCCTTCTTGCTCCTTAGCCGAAGGCTTGAGCCTATGGCCTTGGAAATGTCGATGCGTATCTCCTTGTTCGTGCAGTTGCTGTCGTGGTATTTCTGGACAAGAAGGAGAATATAGTCGATGTTGATTTCTATCTGCCTTATAAGTTCGGTCTCAAACACAAGGTCATCATTTATGTTCTCCTTGTCGCCGGGTCTCTTTCTTCTCCACTTCTCCCGAATGTCGAGGTAATTGCTCTGGTAATCCTGCAACTGCCTGTCGGTGAGCATCTCCTGTCCCTCGAACCGGTCAAAGGAGGAGAGTATGTTGATGGATTTGAGCAGGCTTCCGAACAGCGCCGCGAACCTCCGCTCCGCTTCTTCGCCCACAATGGCCTGTCCGTCCGGGAACTCGCTTTGAAGCTGTTCCACAAGTTCCTTATAGCCATAGCAGTGCTTGCCTTTCTCCGTGTCGTATCCGTCATAATAAGACAGAAAGTCTTTCAGCACCACGATGCTGCTTGCATCCTTGTCCCCGAACAGGGCGATGGCATCGTCCGTCGCCTGCTGCAGATCTCTGAAACAGACTATGTTGCCGAAGGTCTTGACGGAGTTCAATATCCTGTTCGTCCTTGAAAACGCCTGTATCAGTCCGTGCTGTTTCAGGTTCTTGTCCACAAACAGAGTATTGAGTGTAGTGGCGTCAAAGCCGGTGAGGAACATATTCACCACTATCAGCAGATCCACCTGCCTGTTCTTCATCCTCAAAGACAGATCCTTGTAATAGTTCTGGAACTTGTCGGAGGAAGTGTCATAGTTTGTGGAGAACATCCTGTTGTAGTCCTGTATGGCTCCTTCAAGGAAATCCCTGGACTGCTGGTCAAGCTGCGTGGTGCTTTCCGGATTTTCTTCCGCGAGTATTCCGTCAATCTCTTCCTCGTTCGCGCCATAGCTGTATATGGTAGCCACTCTCAGTCTCTGATCTTCGGGAAGCTGTTCCTGCTGTTTTTTGAACTCATTGTAGTATGCCTTTGCCATAGGTATCGAAGCCACAGCAAACATAGCGTTGAAACCGTTGAGCTTCTGCTCTGTCTTGTGTTCAAATACCTCAACACCCTTTCTGGCACTTGCCACCTTGTGAATGTCATCCAGCACACGGAAAGAATAGTATGAACTCCTCTTCGTCTTCCGGTCGAAGTGTTCCAGGATGTACCGGGTCACTTTCGAGACCCTTTCCGGGGAAGCCATCGCCTTCTCCCTGTCGATGGCGGAAATCTGTTCATCGCTGATACCGTCCTTCTCCTTGATGGTATTCACATAGTCAATCCTAAAAGGAAGGACATTCTCATCATTGATGGCATCCACTATGGTATAGGTGTGGAGTTTGTCCCCGAAGGCCTGCTGTGTGGTCTTCAATCTCATATCCCCGCCGGCCCCTGCATTCTGTGCAAATATAGGGGTGCCAGTGAAGCCGAACAGATTGTATTTCCTGAAATTCTTTGTGATGGCACTGTGCATCTGGCCGAAGTGGCTCCTGTGGCACTCATCGAAGATCAGCACCACCCTCTGCTGATATACCGGGTGGTTCCTGTTCTTCTGCACGAAGATGGTGAGCTTCTGGATGGTGGTGATGATAATCCTGTAATCGTGATAACCGCCATTCCTGTCCCTGTTCTCCAGCTGCCTTTGAAGCACGGCCGTGGAAGTGTTTCCGTCGGCAGCCCCCTCCTCGAAGCGGTTATACTCCCTCATAGTCTGGTAGTCCAGGTCTTTCCTGTCCACCACGAAGAGAACCTTGTCGATGTAGGGAAGACTTGATGCCAGCTGTGCAGTCTTGAAGGAAGTGAGAGTCTTTCCGGAGCCTGTGGTGTGCCAGACGTAGCCTCCGCCCTTGATGCTGCCGTAAAACTTGTAGTTGTCGGCGACATTTATCCTCTGTATGATCCTTTCCGTGGCGGCAATCTGGTAAGGCCTCATCACCATAAGCATCTTCTCGCTGGTGAAGACACAATATTTTGTAAGGATATTCAACAGGGTATGCTTGGAGAAGAATGTCTTGGTGAAGTCCAGAAGGTCGGTGATGACCCTGTTGTTGCTGTCCGCCCAGAATGATGAGAACTCGAATGAGTTGCCGGTCTTCTTTGACTTGTTCCTCCCGCCTGTCTCCTGCTCTTTGAGGTGATTTGCTCTGGTGGTGTTCGAGTAATACTTGGTGTTAGTGCCGTTACTGATGACAAATATCTGCACATACTCATACAAGCCGCATCCCGCCCAGAAGCTGTCCCTCTGGTATCTGTTTATCTGGTTGAAGGCCTCCTTGAGCTGGACGCCTCTTCGTTTGAGTTCTATATGCACAAGGGGAAGGCCATTGACAAGTATGGACACATCATACCGGCTGTCATAGTTCCCGCCCTCCTCGACATACTGGTTTATGACCTGGACGAAGTTGTTGTGAACGTTGTCCTTGTCAAGGAGCTTGATGTTCTGGCTTTCACCCGTGTCCCTTTTGAGAACCTGGATATAGTCATCCTGTATCTTGGTGGTCTTGGCTACAATGTCATCGTTCTTGTTGGCTATGCACTCGTTGAAGAACCGCTCCCATTCACTGTCGGTGAAGTGATAGGAGTTGAGCTTTTCCAGCTGTGAGCGGAGGTTTGAGATGAGGTCGGCTTCCGTGTGTATGGGGAGATATTCATAACCCTGCTCCCCAAGGAGCC
>CAVHXU010000007.1:0-18635 GCA_963640185.1 Lachnospiraceae bacterium
AGGTCGGCAAGATCGGAAATGAACTCAATCTCGTTGAAGGCACCGTCAGCGGTGACACTGAAGCCAGCTTCGCCCTTGCAGACCGCCCTGTCGAGGATCTCACAGTTGACCGCACCGCCTACGGCTATGTGGCGATGAACTATGTCCTCGTGGGCAAGAACGCTAAAACACTGGCGGATGTGGAGCTCCGCATCTACACGGAAAACGGTACCGAACCTGTCAACACCGTGTCTCTGTCTTATGTTCCTCTTCAGGGAAACTACCGCACCAACATCCTCGGCAACCTCTTCACTTCCCAGGTCATCCAAAACATAGTGGTCAACCCGGCATTCGAAGAGCCTGACTACACAATACAGACAATCTCCAACCAGTCAGAACTTGAAGCATTCCTTGCGACCGGAGGACAGGCAACAGTGATTGCTGACATAACGATAGACAAAAGCCTCTCTGTACCCGCCGGGACAAATGCCATTCTTGACCTCGGCGGGAAAACCATAGACGGGACCGGAGTCAGTGCTATTGTGGTTAAGGGTGGAGAACTGACAGTGACCGGCAACGGAAAATTCATCGCCAAGAATACGACAGGCGACGACAATGCGCTCATCAATGTATATTCCGGCAAACTGATCGTCGAGGAAGCATCTTTCGAGGGCGCCAACTCTTGCATTACTGTGATTAATGCCGGCATCGCTGATATCAAGAACGCCAGGATGAAAGCCCTTGACGGAGGATGCTGTCTTCTGGCTTCTCAAGGAGGCACCATCAATGTCAACGGTCTGAAATTCACCTGCGAAGAAGACGATCCCGATGGTCCAAGCGCCTGCATCGCTGAGGTCTTCGGAGTCATAAACGTATATGGCGGCAATTTCGAGGCTGCGCCTCTGACCAATGTGACGCACTGGGCGCAAGTCGCAGGAGCAAACTATTGTCTGTACGACTATTACAACGTCCGCCCCCTTTTTGTACCTGGAACAATAACTGTCTATGGCGGCACATTCAAGGGCTTCAATCCTGCTGACAATGTCAGCGGCCGCAGTTATGTCGCCGAAGGCTATACAGCCACCAAGACCACCGAGGCAGGTGAGGATTTCTGGACGGTATCAAAGAGCGAATAACACACGCTGTCACGGCAGTGACATAGGGAACGGACTGAATCGGGAGGTTGGCTGGAATTGATTTTCAGCCAACCTTTCTTGATTTTACTTTTCTTCCGTCGTTAAAATGACTAACTTTGGGAACTTTTGTAGAAGTCAGGTCTAAACGGAAGCCATTATGCTGATAGTCGTCGAAGGATTGGACGGAGCGGGCAAATCCACTCAGGTCAGGAAATTGAGAAATTATCTGGAAGCGCTCCCCCAGCCGCTTGAATATATACACTTTCCGCGCTATGACTCCCCTGTCTACGGAGAACTCATATCCGAGTTTCTCAGGGGGGAGTTCGGAGAGAATGACAGGGTGCATCCCAAACTGGTGGCGCTGCTCTACGCCGAAGACAGGCACGCTGCCGCCCCGCAGCTGCACGAATGCCTGAAGAAGGGCTGCAATGTGCTGCTTGACAGATATGTGTACTCCAACATCGCCTATCAGTGCGCCAAGGTCAGGAATGAGCGCGACAGGGAGGCTCTCCGGGAGTGGATTTTCGACACCGAATACAGGCAGTTCAAGCTCCCCGAGCCAGACCTCAACATTTTCCTCGACGTACCCATCGAGTTTGTGAGCGAGAGACTGTCGGCTGAAAGGAAAGGAGGAGACAGGGACTATCTTGAGGGTGCGAGGGACATTCACGAAGCTGACATCGAGTTCCAGAAAAGGGTACGGGAAGTGTACAGGAGGCAGTGCGAACTGGATCCGAAATTCATACGCATAGACTGCTCCGGAGAATTCGGTGAGATGCTGCAGGCAGATGAGGTTTTCAGCCGGATCCGGCCGGAGTTGGAAAAGCGGCTCAAGAGCCTCAATGCGGCGGGACAGGCAGAACGACAAGTGACCGGAGATGAACAGACACTATAACAGATTACGCAGGGCGGCCGCCTGGCTGCTCGGCTTCACGTTCCTGATGTCGGGGATTATGAAACTGATGGACCCGACCGGCAGCGAGATGATGATGCGTGCCTATTTCAGCTTTATGCATCTGACAGCGCTGAATGTGCTTGCAAAAGCCGCAGGTGTGGGATTCGCGCTGCTGGAGGCTGTCATAGGAGCTGCTCTGGTCAGCGGCGTCTGGAGGAAAGCTATCGGGATTGCCTCCTGCGCCCTGACGGGGTTCTTCACCCTGCTCACCCTGATCCTGGTGATATTCAATCCTACTATGGACTGCGGGTGCTTCGGGGAAGCCGTACATCTGACCCATCTCCAGACTTTCATCAAGAACATTGTGCTCTGCATACTATGCTGCACGGCGTTTATCCCTATGAGGGATCTCGGTGTGCCGCGAAAGAGCAAATACGCGGCATTCGGCATCACCGTCTGCTCGCTGGCGGCATTGATGACATATTCGCTCATTTCCCTGCCGCTCAGGGATTACACCGATTTCAGAGCGGGAGCCACCCTCGCGGCTGCGGTCAATGACACCGATGCCGGAAACGCAGACAGCTACAGCGACGTCTATTCTTCCGTGTTCGTCTATGAAAAAGACGGAGTGACCGCCGAATTCACGCTGGAAGATCTGCCTGACAGCAGCTGGACCTATGTCGAGACCAGAATAGAGGCACAGGATGACGGCTTCCCCACCAGCCCGGTACTGTCGATCACGGACGCGGAAGGGCACTACTGCGACTCCATAGCGGCGCAGGGCACCGTGCTGGTCGTTTCTGAATACAAGTCTGTCAGCCGGCGCAAAATGGCGCGGATCAATGGCTTCATCGGGGCAGCCGAAGAGGCGGGGCTGAAGGTCATCCACATATCTCCGGATGGAGACACGCCCTACCACGCCGACTTCAAGGCGCTTGCCTCATTGAACCGCTCCAACGGAGGAGTGACTTTCATCGATGACGGGCTGATTTTCAAGAAATGGCCGTACAGGTCGCTTGCGGGGAGAAAAAATCATTCCGCCGCAATAGCGGAATGCAGGGAGGCCATCAGCGGACATCCGGATGAGATTCTGGCGGCGGAGCAGACAAAGGGAAGTCTCGCGCTGCAAGGCTTCCTTTTGTACGTCTTCGCGGTGTTGATGCTGCTTTGAGCTCTTTTTAATGACGCCCACAGGGCGGCGGGGATCATTTTCAGTCAATACGGCGGCAGGCCGAGCGTTCGCCCTCCGGAAGCGGGATACCGTGCAGCAGCACTATGCCGGATGCAATCACCAGAACGGCCGCGGAGAAATTGAGCCAGTAGGCACAGGGCTCAAGGATGTCCCAGAAATGCTCATAGCCTTTCAGCGCCGGAATATTCGCCATAATCACCGACAAAGTGTTGTTGACGCAGTGCATAAGCATGGTCAGCTTCAGCGAACCTGTCTTGTAATAGACATATCCGAAGACACAGCCCATACAGAAAGCAGGTATCCCCTGCCACGGATTCAGATGAATCACGGCGAAGAACAGGGCCGACAGCACTATCGCCCAGACCGGCTTCATCCGCTGAAGCAGACCGCGCAGAACCATCCCCCGGCAGAGCCATTCCTCGAAAAGAGGCGCAAAGACCGACACCGCGAGGAGGCTGATCCACACAGGTCCGCCGCTCAGCTGTTCCAATGCCTTCTGGAGCGCGTCAGGGACCGGAGGAAGCGGCTTTGTGAAAAGCTCGGAGACATAGGCTGTGGATACTGTCATCAGCGACACCAGCACTCCGACAAGCACGCCCCTGTATTTCCCGAAATTGGAGCTGTCCACCGCATAGCCGGTCACGAAGCCGGCGTTGCGGCGTGAAACCACCGAGGCATAGAGCATCGGCGGTATGAACATCAGAGGGTAGGAAATCAGGAACATATAATCCGCCGAACCAGGCAGGTACATTCCGGCCACAAAGCTGAGCGCAAAACTCAGCAGCAGGCCGAGAAGAAAGAATGCGATGATGCCGATGAATTCTCTCAGACCCGGCACGCAGAAATCGAACGCCGAAAAGAATCCGTAGGGACTCCCAAGTTCACGTTTCCGGAAAAAGGACATAGCTCACTTGGTGTGATTATAAAGCGGTGATGGATAGACTCCGGTGTCGGCGAACTCCTTGAATTTGGCCACGACCCCGGGGCGGTCCTCCTTGTAGGTCACTCCGAACCAGCGGGAAGGAGTGGAGATGAGCTCGCATTTGCCCTTGCCCGATTTGATGATGCAGTCGATGGCGTAAGGGATGTAGAACTCGGCCTTGATGTTGTCGATGTTGTCCCGGATGAAATCCGCGAACACCTCCTCCGAAAACTCGAAATAGTCGGGAGTAAATCCCCACATATTCATAGAGCAGAGAGCCTTGTCCGCGAGAGTCACTTTCTCCCCCCTGGCGTTGTCGCCCCGGATGACGCCGTCCTCCTCGCGCCTGATGTTGTGGTGCTCCTCCACGTGGAGCAGGAAGCCGTCCGGAGATGCGGTACCTATTCCTCTGGACACTCCGCCGGACTCGGAAAGAGTGTTGTCAAGCTCAAATCCCACGAGAGCGTACTTGCCCTTAGAGCCCTCATTGGCCCTGAACCAGTCCGCAAGCACCTTGAAGGACTCTTTCCCGTAGTAGTCGTCACCGTTTATGACCGCGAAAGGTCCTTTGATGACATCCTTCGCCATAAGCACGGCGTGCGCGGTGCCCCAGGGCTTCACTCTCTCCGGATTCACGCTCAGGCCGGCAGGAATCCTGTCAAGCTCCTGAATCACGAAGTCGAACTCCAGAGGAGTGCCGTCGGGACATTTCACTCCGCTGTATTTCTGTCTGACCATATCCTCGAACTGCTCGCGGAAATACTCTCTGACTACATAGACCACCTTTCCGAAGCCGGCCTCCACTGCATCATAGATGGAATAATCGATGATCGTCTCTCCGTTCGGACCCAGACCGTCCATCTGTTTGAGTCCGCCATAACGGCTGCCCATACCCGCAGCCAAAACTAAAAGTGTAGGTTTCATATTATGTGAGTTTATCCTATTTCTATGCGCTTGTTCTATGCATTTAATCCGACAAAAATAACTATTTTTGCGGAGAATTGGGAGAAATGAACAAGATAAAATCCATATTCAACGGCCCTCACAGAGGCTTCGTCTGGTTCTGCGTCGCCGCAGTGGCCGCTTTTCTCATCTCCTGGCTCGCGGGTCCCGGCAACACGTTCATCCACTGGATCAGAGCTAAACGGGAAATCAACGCCCAGGAAAGGATAATGGAGCGCTACTCCAGAGAGATAGACGAGATGGAAAAACGGCTCAAGGACCTCAACGAAGACCGCGACTCGCTTGAAAAATTCGCCGTGGAGAAATTCAACTTCAGCCACGGGGGCGAGGATGTCTATATAGTCGAATGACCGCTCTCCCGAACCCGGCTCCACCGGGAGACCAGCTCCCCGCAGCGCTTCAGGCTTTCCGGCGTACCTGCATCGATTATTGACAGATTGGCTGCGGGTATCCCCTCCACAAGTCCGTCGGAAGCAGCCCTGAGATAGAAGTCCATAATCGGAAACGCTCCGGCGAATCCATATCCGCGCATACGGTCGAACACTCCGTCCGACACGCAGTGTATTCCGGAAAACGAATACGCCCTGTAGCCCCGTTCGGCGGAGATTTCCGCGATGTCACGGCCGCCAAGAGTCCTGCCGTCGGGGGAGCCTTCCGCAAGCGGCCCACGGAACAGGGCGCGGACGGTATCCGTCCAGCCCACAAGTCTCATATCACCGTCAAAGAGAAGTTTGCGATCCGACGGGGCATCATACACCAGAAGCACGGCGGCACATTCCCGGTTGGAAGAAAGCAGCGCGGATGCGGCTTCGTGGAACCGTGCAAGACGGGCGTCCGAGACTATGTCCACATTGTGAATCAGGAACGGGCCCGCGCCGCGAAGCAGAGGCTCCGCCCGCAGCACTCCCCCGCCCGTGTCGAGCAATTGCCCCGACTCGTCCGAGACGGAGATCCGCATTTCCGGAAACTTCATCCTCATAGCCTCGACGGCCGCGAACATTTTCTCCGCGAAATGGTGCACGTTCAGCACTATGTCGTCATAGCCCTCGGAGGCAAGCTTGTCCAGGCATATCTCAAGCAGGGTTCTGTCCCCCACAGGAGCCAGAGCCTTGGGCAGAGTGTCGGTTATGGGGCGGAGCCTCGTGCCGAGCCCTGCGGCAAAAACCATTGCCTTCATCGCAGATAGCCCCTCTCCCGGCCCTTTTCCAGAAGCATTGACAGGCATTCGTTTATGTACGGGTAAGCGGCGCTCGGTGAGGAGAGGATCATCTCTATGCCCCGGAATCCGTCCGGAATGCAGTCTATGAAAAGCCTCTTGCCCTCGATCAGCCCTCTGAATCCGTAGCAGCCCAGCACCTGGAGGTGTCTCAGAAGTACATAGAGCCCCAGACGGCTGCGGAAGGCCGCCTCGCCGACGCTGTAATACCGGCTCAGGGAACGATGGTACTCGGCCACAAGCTTCTCCCGGAGATCCTCCGGATAGCGGTCGGCGAACTGGAACACGAACGAAGCGAGGTCATAGTAGAAAGGTCCCTGCATTCCTCCTTGAAAGTCAATGAAATACGGCTGACCGTCGCGGACCATCACATTTCTCGACTGGAAGTCGCGATACAGGAACAGGGAATCCGACGGGTCGCTCAGAATGTCGTCCCTCAGAGCCTCGAACTCGTCCTGGAGCGTCTCTTCGTTGAACTCCACGCCCATAGGCTTCAGGAAGCAGTATTTGAAATAATTGAGGTCGAACAGGATCTTCCGGCCGTTCATCCTGAGACTCGGATAGCAGCGGGAGAAATCCCAGACCTTGCCGAGGCCGAACTGGATTTCCGGCAGCAGGGCTACGGTCCGGAGCAGCAGCGACTCGTGTTCTGCGGAAAAGACCCCGGCGGCCCTGTCTTCTTTCATAAGGGAATTGAGGTCATCCTGTCCGAGATCCTCCTGCAGATAATACAGGCTGTCGTCGGATTGTGCCAGCACCCGTGGCGCATTCAGGCCGATTGAACGGAAACACTCCGAGAGGGCGCAGAAAGTCCCGTTCTCACGCGCATCCACGCCCTCCACGCCTATGCAGCTGAAGCCGTCGCTTCCTCTGAGACGGCAATAACGGCGGTTGCTGCCCGAGCGGGGCAGAATCTCCGCCGACACGGGCATTTCGCCGCGGCATTCTCTGAAAAGAGAACCCAGCATTTCATTTATATCACACATATCGCGCTCTGTCATATTGCACTCCGTTCCGCCTGAAACCGGCATAAAACAGCCCTTTCAGACTCCATTAACATCAGACTGACCCGCGAAAATACAAAATGTTCGCTGAAAATCACTATCTTTGCAGGATTTAAGGTCACAAACAGCATCGATATGCCTCAGATGAAAGATATAGCATACTGCTCAGACAAGTACCAGTACACTATGGGAAAGTCGTTCTATGACGAGGGAAAAGCCGGCCAGACTGCGGTTTTCAACCTCTTCTACAGGGTCGCGCCGGAGAACAACAACTGGGCTGTGGTGAGCGGCACTGACGAAGTGATAGAGATGATACAGTCGCTTGGCAACAAGCCGGAGTCGTTTTTCGAAAGATTTCTTCCGGGCGAAAGCTACGCCGGGTTCAGAGCCTGGCTCTCCACCATGCACTTCACCGGCAACGTCTATGCGATGAGGGAGGGCGAGATAGCCTTTCCCACCCAGCCGATCATCACAGTGGAAGCTCCGCTCATCGAAGCTCAGATACTTGAGACTCCGATGCTCTGCATTATGAACCACCAGATGGCCGTGGCCACCAAGGCGTCAAGGGTGTGCCGCAGCACCAGACACCCGGTCAGCGAATTCGGTTCGAGAAGGGCGCACGGTCCCTGGGCGGCTGTCTATGGGGCGAAAGCTGCGATCATAGCGGGCTGCGCGGGCACGTCTAACGTCCTCACCGGGGCGTATTTCGACTACGGCTCCACCGGGACTATGGCCCACAGTTTCGTGACATCCTACGGCTGTTCCGTGGAGGGCGAACACAGGGCGTTCGACTCGTACATCCGCACCCACAAGGGAGAGAACCTGATTCTGCTCATAGACACCTACGACACCCTCAAATGCGGCATAAAGAATGCCATCAGGGCCTTCAGGGAGAACGACATAGACGACTGCTACCCCTACGGTTACGGAGTCCGGCTGGACAGCGGCGACCTCGCATATCTGTCGGTCCAGTGCAGGAGGATTCTGGACGAGAACGGGATGAAAAGCTGCAAGATATTCGCCACCAACTCGCTGGACGAGTACCTGATTTCCGATCTGGAGAGACAGGGAGCCGCGATTGACTGCTACGGAGTGGGTGACGCCATCGCGACGAGCAAGGCGAATCCCTGCTTCGGCAATGTTTACAAGCTGGTGCAGATCGACGGCCAGCCCGTGCTCAAGCGTTCCGAGGACAAGGCCAAGCTGATCAATCCGGGATTCCAGATAACATACAGGATCTCCAAGCACGACCCCGACAACGGAGAGCTGTTCAAGGCCGACGTGACCTGCCTCAGAGGTGACGACCTGAGCCTGAGGATTGAAAACGGAGAGGAGTTCACGATATGCGACGAATACGACCGCTACAAGCAGAAGACTTTCGCCGCGGGAGAGTACAGCGCCTATGCGCTGCAGTCGCCGGTCATCCAGGCCGGAGAGAGAGTGGTGGCGGAACACAGCCTCGGGCAGAAGAAGGAGTACTACAACTCCCGGCTCGAAAGGCTGAGTCCGAGCGAGAGACGTCTGATCAATCCCCACTACTACAAGGTGGACATCTCAGACGACCTCTACAACACCAAACAGGAAATCATCAACCGCCTGATAAGGGAAATCAACGACTTTGAATGATATGGAAAACGGCTCTGTCATAATAGTGGTGGATATGCTCAATGACTTCATCGACGGGTCACTGGCCTGCGTCAACGCGGAAAATGCCGTGGCCGGGACAGAAGAGTTCCTCAGGAAGTCCACAGCCGCCGGAGGGGACGAGGACGGCATATTCGGAAGTCAGCCCGTCATCTTCATCCGGGATCATCACCCGGCCGATCACTGCTCCTTCAGGGAGATGGGCGGAGAGTGGCCTGCGCATTGCGTGGCCGGCACGAGAGGAGGCGAGATTCACGGGATGCTGAAGCCTTACGTGTCCGAGGAACTGTGCTTTGACAAAGGCTGCGACAGGGAGGTGGAGCAATATTCGGGCTTCGACGGAGTGAACACCGCCGGCCAGAGTCTCGGTGAAATCCTGTCGCTGATGGATGTCACGGACTGCTATGTCTGCGGAATGGCCACAGAATACTGTGTCAAAAACACTTGCGAAGACCTGTCAAGGGCGGGCTATCGGGTGCATCTGATGCTGCCCTGTCTGGCTTACGTCAGCGAGGAGGGACACAAGAAAGCCCTGGCCGGGATGGCCACAGAGGGCATTTTAATGGAAAGAGAGAATTAGATGAGACTAAGGAAACTGTCAGGAATATGGTTCCCTGTCGCCGTTCTGAGCCTTGTCGCGGTTCAGACTTTTGGCGTGGATATGCACAGGCCGGGCAATTTCACTTCCCTGCAGGACAGTCTCCGCAGCACGGTCCGGGACAGCGTCATATCTGAAGGCACCAAAGCCAGCGTTGCCGGACGTTCCGTCGCCACCGACAGCCTCACCGGCACGGTCCGCGACAGCATCAAGGTAGCGGCCGACAGCACGGCAGTCGGCGACAGCAGCGCACTGGCTGACAGCACGGCGCTGGCTGACAGCGTCGTGAAGATATCCCCGAGGGACACCATCCGCATCCCGGACTCGCTGGAGTTCAAGGATCCTTTCAAATACAAGTACTTCATCGCCCTGCGGGATTCCCTGACAAGGGCGCAGACCAGAGACTCGCTCATCACGGCCGGCGACAGCCTTGAGCTTGCCAAGCTGGACTCTCTCTACATCAAAGACTCCACCGAGGTGGCCGACGAGAAGTTCAGAGTGTGGTACGCGGGGCTCAGCCGCAGAGAAAGGAAGAAATATGACTATGAGCAGGCTCTCCCCGCGAAACTGGCCCGGATGGACAGCATCCTCGCCCGCAAGGACAGCATCAAGGCATACCGGGACAGTGTCAGGGAGAACACCCCACGCATCCTCGAGACCTTCGCGCTGAACGACACGATGCGCCACCAGAGGATAGTGGTCTGGAATCTGGATCCCAAATTCCAGGACCTGAAGATCCAGAAGCAGGACACTTCGTTCAACTATCATTTCAACGACGAGCCTTTCCTCAGGAAAGACGTGAACGCCACCTGGCTCGGGGTCAGCGGCTCCCCTGTCCAGACCTACAACTATTTCAAGCGCAGCGAGGAGGACAACGCCATTTTCTACACTCCTTACACCGCCTACAGCTATTCCCACGAGACGCTTCCTATGTACAACACCAAGACTCCGTACACGGAGCTGGCATATTGGGGCACCCTTTTCTCCACCCGGGAAAAAGAGGAGATGAACGTGAGGGTGTGGACTTCGCAGAACATACTGCCGAGCCTCAACCTCACTCTGGGCATATTCAAGTTCGGCGGCAAGGGCATTCTGAGCAATGAAGGGACGGACAACCGTAACACCGTGGCCGCCATCAACTATCTCGGCAAGAAATATATGCTGCACACCGGCTATATCCGCAACAAGATAGTCCGGAGCGAGAACGGAGGAATAGTGGACAGCTTCTGGATCAGGGACACCACCGTCGATGCCCGTGAAATCAGCGTGCATCTCAAGGAGGCGAGCAACGAGATACGCAGGAACACCGTCTATCTGGACCAGACATTCAGGATTCCGTTCAATTTCATAGAGAAGATCCGGGCCCGCAGGGACAGCAGCTATGTGCCCGCCGACACCCTGAACACCAACATCACGACGGCTTTCATAGGGCACAGCAGCGAATTTACGAGCATAGCCAAATCCTACACTGACGCCATCTCGCTCAGCGACACCGACGGCAGGAGCTTCTACAACGACCGCTTCTATCTCAATCCTACCAAGAGCGCCGATTCGATGAAAGTCATAAGGCTGGACAACAAACTGTTCTTCCGGCTGCAGCCCTGGGCGGACGAGGCCGCGCTTTCCAGGATTGATGTCGGCATCGGAGACAAGCTGCTGTCGTACTACAGTTTCGACCCGGGCGGATACATCAGCGGAAGCACGGCAAGGAGCGTCCGGAACTCGCTCTACCTATATGCAGGAGCACGGGGCCAGGTCAGGAGCCTGATGAAGTGGGACGCCTACGGAAAATACAATTTCCTCGGCTACGAACTCAATGATTTCGAGGCCGGCGGGAATCTCGGTTTCTCTTTCACCCCTTTCCGCCGCGACAGGAAAAGCCCTCTGGACATCAATGTCCATTTCGAGACAGGTCTGAAGGAACCGGACTGGTATATGAAGAAGATAATCACCAACCACTATCGCTGGGACAACGACTTCAAGAAGATATCAACCACCAAAGTGACAGCCGGGGTTGACATTCCGCGTTGGAGAATGAATGCGTCGGTCGGGTACGCCCTGATCGGCAACAATGTCTATTTTGACGAACAGTCCCTGGCCGCCCAGTCATCCAAGGCGATCAGCGTCATAACGGCCGACCTTATGAAGGATTTCAAGATCTGGAAGTTCCACCTTGAGAACAAGGTGCTGTTCCAGTACACTTCCGACAGGAAGGAGCTGCCGCTGCCGCTGCTTGCGCTCAATCTGCGCTACTACATCCAGTTCCCCGTAGTCAGGAACGTGATGGAGATGCAGATAGGACTGAACGGCTACTTCACGACGAAGTGGTACGCCCCGGGATACAATCCCGCATTGGGAGTGTTCTACAATCAGAGAGAAGAACAATACGGAAACGCTCCGTATTTTGACGCATTCGTGAACATTCAGTGGTACAAGGCCTGCATTTTCCTGAAAGTGATGAATGTGGGTCAGGGCTGGCCTCTCAGGTCAGCTGACTATTTCACTTCACACGGAACGATCTACACCCAGAGGGCATTCAAGATAGGCGTTTTCTGGCCTTTCTATGTTCAATCCAAAAAACACGGAAGTCATGGCAGTTCAAGCACGGGGCTCTCTGCGGGAAGCAGCAGTTCGGGTGGCAGAAAAGTCAGTCACAATCATTAAAAACAGCCAGTTCATAGCTGCCGTCGCCGCCGTGCTGTTCGCTGCGGCCATCGCTCTGACGGTGAAGCTGCAGGAAAGGAACGAGGAAATACTGCAGGGACGAGAATTGACCTGCGTCATAGACATCGGACGGAATATGTTCGGCCGGAACGCCATGCTGGCCGGGCTGAGCTATGAGATGCTGGAAAAATTCGGGGAGGCGGAGGACTGTTCGATGCGGATCGTCGCCTACGGCAGAAATGCCAGCAGCATCGATTCGCTGTTGTGCGGGGCTGCAGACATAGTGGTGGAGGCCTGCGGAGACAGCCTGTGCATCGGCAATGAGGGCGTAGCCGTGATATATTCCTCCGGATACGAAGGTGTGAGATGGACTATGAGGGCGGAGGACCGGAAGGAGATGAAGAGGGTGAATCTGTGGCTTGAGAACTATATGGGCAGCGAGGAATATGCGGCCCAGCTGCAGCGCTTCGGCAAAATCCGGGACCCGCGGAAGTCCCGCTCCCCTCTGGGAGAGGGCGGTACGCTCGGACCCTATGATGATGTGATACGCCAGTACGCGGACAGCATAGGCTGGGACTGGAGGATGCTGGCGGCGATAGTGTATCAGGAGTCCCGTTTCGCCCTGAACACGAGATCACATCGCGGGGCTGTCGGACTGATGCAGATAAAGCCGTCCACTGCCGACAGCTACAACATATCCGACCTGCTAGACCCTCAGAAGAACATCTCTGCGGGAACGAAGCATCTGAAGCGGCTTGACAGGATGTTCGGACACTATGGACTGAGCCGTGAAGAGCGGATGAAAGTGGTACTGGCCGCCTACAACGCAGGCGAAGGGCGAATCTCGGAATGCATTCATTATGCGGGTGCATTGGGATACGACTCGACTTCCTGGGAGGGCATATCCTCGATGATCCCGCAGATCGGGAGCGACAGCGTAAGCGTGGATGATTCGTCTCTTCTGAGCCATTTCAAAGGCGAGGAAACTATAGCATATGTGGACAGCGTCCTGGAAATCTACAACTCCATCTGCCGCCTTGTCCGCTAGGGCGTCGTCAGCCCGCTTTTTCAGTCGGCTCTGACGGTGCGTGCAGGATCGACCCTCGATATGAACAGGCAAGGAGCCAGCAGCATCAGCATTATCAGCACGAAAGAAGCCGCGTCCGCTGCCAGTATCAGGGGAATGTCAGGACTGACCGGAACGAATGAGACGAAATAATTCTGAGGGTCGAGCTTCAGGATGTGGAAATGCCGCTGGAGGGCACATAGAAGAATCGCGAGCGCGTTGCCTATGGCCATTCCCTTGAGCACCAGCACCGAAGAGCTGCAGAGGAAGACCCCCGCGATGGACCGGTCGTTCATCCCCAGCGATTTCAGCAGGCCTATGGTGGAAATGTTCTCGAACAGCAGAATCAGCAGCCCGGAGATCATATTGAAGCCCGCGACCACGGTCATCAGAATCAGTATCACATAGACATTGAAATCTATCAGCCTCAGCCAGTCAAACATCTGAGGATAGGCCGACTCCGAGCTCACCGCGACCAGAGCGTCGTCATCGTCGGAGGACAGGGCATAGGCCATAGTGCCTATCCGGGAAGTCAGTTCCGCGAGAGCCCCGCTGTCCAGACAGTCGTCCCTCACTTTCACCTCAAAGGCCGACACCTCGCTTCCGCTCCATCCGTTGAGCCGCTGTATCACGGCCAGGTCCACATAGACCAGCAGTTTGTCGTCCGAGTCGATTACCGCGTCATAGATTCCGCTCACCGTGAACTTCCTAACCTTGGTCTTTTCGCCGACAAAATAGGCTGTGAGCCTGTCCCCCTCCCGGAGCGAGAGCATCCTGGCGAGTCTGCGGGGGATGGAGATGCCGTCCCTGACCGGTTCTCCGGAGGCGTTCACTGCCTGAAAATCCGGCACGCCCTTGAACATAACGCCGTGAATGAGCCCGCTGCCGGTCACGATGCCAGCCCGGTAGGCGACAGGAGTCACCGACACGACTTCGGGAAGCGAGTCAATCTTTTCTATGACAGAGATCTGAGAAGACACAGGAGTGAGTTCGTCCAGATAGTTCCCGCTCCGGGAACTGAGCCTGATGTCTCCGTTCAGCTCGCGAAGCCCGTCAAGAATGGCTTTCCGGTAGCCTGAAGCCACGGACACGGCTATTATCATCACAAAGAAACTCAACGCGATGCAGAGCATCGCCACCTTTCCCTTGAATCTGAGTTTCCGCGCTATGAATGTTTCCGCCGCCATTTTATCCGATATCCATCAATATGCGTCTTGACTTGGGGTGCAGGTTGTTGCAGCGCGTGCCGAGATTCTTGACGAATCCTATACGAAGTCCCTTGAACTTCAGGGCTACATAGCCGCGCGGCGCAGCCCCGTCAAGGACTATGGTGTCGCGGTGGAAGAAATGAAGCGCCGTGCTCCGGTCAACGTCGCACTCCGGCCAGAATCCCGGAGCCAGTATTATGGACAGCGCCAGATCGGCGGAGGGCACAAGTTCATTGCCTTTCATCACGCCGACATTGACTCCGGCCCTCTCAGTGCGCATAACTTCCTCTATGGCACGGATCTGTCCGCTGATTGACTGCGGCAGGGCTCTGATTCCCCCCGGCGTCGCCTCGAAATGGACAGGGACGGTGAACATTTCCGCCTTGAGCCCTTTCAGGGATGCATCGCCTGCCTTGCCCGGCCGGAGCGGTGCTCTGCGGTCCCGGGACTTATCCGTCATATACCCGTACTGTCCCTCGGCCGTCCCCTCTGAAGCTGCGCCCGTTTTTCTCAACCCCGCCTTTCTCAACAGGGAACAGAACTGCCCCTCTCCCGGCACGAAGCCCGGCACAAGAGAATAGCCATAGGCTGTGCAGAGTATTCCGTCATATCGCATATCGGGAAGTTGCAGCTGAGCGCCGAGCTCAGACTGCATCCATTCCACGTTGCCGTCGTTCTCATATCTGTTGAAGGTACAGGTGGAATACAGCAGCAATCCCCCGTCTGCGAGAGCCGGCCAGACATCCCCGAGAATCCGCCGCTGTCTCGCCGCACACATCTCCACAGCGTCCACAGACCATTCTTTCACGGCATTTTCATCCTTTCGGAACATCCCCTCGCCGGAGCAGGGCACATCCGTCAGTATTATGTCGAAGAAGGAGCGCAGACTCCGGAACTGCCCGGGCTCCCTGTTCGTTACGACGACATTCGGGTCCCCCCACAGCGCCACATTTTCAGAGAGGGTCTGACAGCGGAGCCTGTTCACTTCATTGGCGACCAGTATGAAGCCGTCTCCGAGTTTTTCCCTCAGCGAGGCCGCCATATCGGTGGTCTTGCCGCCCGGCGCCGCACAGAGGTCAAGCACACGCAAAGGCCTGCCGGCTGGAATCTCCACAGTCTCCAGTGCACGGCGGAACACTTCCCCCACAAATGCCGACGAGGAATCCTGCACATAATATGCGCCGCAGTGAAAGAGCGGATGGAGCGTGAACACCGGCCTGCCGGAGAGTTTCCGGCACCATTTTGACCAGGGCACCTCCACGGCATCCTGCAGAAATGCCGGAGGCGGCACCGCCTGCTTGAAAGGATTGAGACGGATGAAAGCGGAGCACGGCTCGCCGAGGGCGGCGATCGCCCTGTCGGCTTTCTCGCGGCCGAACGCCTCGGTCAGATATTCTCTGAAACTCTCGGGAAGATTTGCCATATAGCCCCGGCTTCTTGACTTCTGCTTCTTGTTCCTGGCTTCTTTCTGATACTCGCGCTCTGCGGCCCCTCTATTTGAAAGGACTGAAATCCTGCGGCATCGAAGACGGATCGAAGCCCTCCGGCATACGGCCGTTGGACACGTCCACGAGAGAGTCCACGATCTTGTCCAACGCCTCCTTGATTCTGCCGCCCAGGAGGGTCTTCATCATAAAGTTCAAATCTGCCTCGACCCGGATGTAGAACTCGGTTTCGAACTCCGTCTCCGCCGGATCAAAATGCAGGGATACCGTAAAGTGGAACGGAGCTCCGTCGTCCTGAAGCTTCAGCAGCGAATACGGGCGGCGCTCCAGATATCTGATACCTATATTGAAGCCCTGCACCGTACCATGCACGCTGTCATAGTCCACCTGAAAATCCTTGCGCCTGTCCTCGGGCACCATATTGTATATGTTGCGCGGATCGGCGAGCATAATATAGAGGCTGTAGGGGGCTTTGGCCACGATCCCTCTCTTGCTTTCTGCTTCAAACATAATTTGTCAAAATTTGTCTATATTTGCAGCCCGGTTTCCGGGACTGCCGGGCACAGTCTGCAAATATAGGAAATATTCTCTTCGAGATGCACAGGATATACTTTGAAAAACGCTGCATAATAATCTGCTCGCCGCAGGAGCAGGCTCTGTCCGACCCCAATTCGATAGAGTTCAAGCTCGGAGAGAAGATTGACATCCATTCCTTTATCAATATGTTCGAGCTTTCCGAAGAGCTGTACCGCATCTACATCCCCTCGGAAGACCCGGAGTGGACCTATACGCGTGTCTGCTCGGAGTTCGTGCAGGTGAATGCCGGAGGCGGACTGGTCTCGAACCGCAGGGGCGATTTCCTGCTCATAAAGAGGAACGGACTATGGGATCTGCCGAAAGGACATCAGGAGGCGGGCGAGGACATCCGCACCACGGCGATGAGGGAAGTGAGAGAGGAGACGGGAGTGGAGGAGCTGATACTGAGGGAACTGATCTGCGTGACGGACCATTGCTACCGCAGGAACGGGCTCTGGCATCTGAAGCACACCTGGTGGTTCGATATGCTGTACAACGAGCCCACGGAACTGACCCCCCAGAAGATGGAGGACATTTCGAAAGCCGCCTGGGTGGCAAAATCCAGTCTTCCTCCCTATCTTCAGAACACTTATCCGTCGATCCAGGAAGTGTTCCGCTGCCATCAGGAGGCCGTCTGCCGGTGAACGGTGCAGAAAATCGCTGCCAAGTGAAACTTTTTCGCAAAAAAATCGTATAATAAAATACTTGCGGCTTTTGTAATCAGAGTGCGCAGCCGAGCCGGAAATAAGGAATAGAAATAAGGAATAAAAGCCAGGAAAACCGCTTATTTATGAAACTGTCACAATTCAATTTTGAACTTCCTAAAGAAAAGATAGCGTCAGAGCCCTCATACTGGAGGGACGAATGCAAGCTGATGGTTCTCCACAGAAAGACGGGGGAGATAGAGCACAAGCTCTTCAAAGACATCATACAATACTACGGGAAGGGGGACGTGTTCGTGCTCAACGACACTAAAGTGTTCCCGGCGAGGCTCAAGGGCAAGAAAGAGAAGACCGGGGCGGACATCGAGGTGTTCCTGCTCAGGGAGCTCAATCCGGAGCAGAAGCTCTGGGACGTGATAGTGGAGCCGGCGAGGAAAATCCGCATCGGCAACAAGCTGTATTTCGGAGAAGACAACAGTTTCGTGGCGGAGGTGATCGACAACACCACTTCCAGGGGAAGGACTCTCCGCTTCCAGTTCGACGGCAGCTACGAGGACTTCAAGCAGACGCTCTACTCCCACGGCAAGACTCCGGTGCCCACCTGGGTCAAGGAGGAGGTCACGGAGGAGGACAAGGAAAGATTCCAGACCATCTTCGCAAAACACGAGGGAGCGGTGTCGGCGCCGGCCGCGGGTCTCCACTTCAGCCGCGAGCTGTTCAACAGGATGATACTGAAGGACATCGAAAAGACTTTCATCACTCTGCACATGGGCATCGGCAACTTCCGCAATGTCGATGTCGAGGATCTGTCCAAGCACAAGATGGACTCCGAGAGGCTCATCATCAGCGAGGAGACCTGCAAGGTGATCAACCGGGCGAAACACAACGGCAAACAGGTGCTCGCGGTGGGCACCACCGTTATGAGGGGTCTTGAGACATTCGTGACCACCGATGACGAGGTCAGGCCGTTTGACGACTGGACCAACAAGTTCATCTTCCCGCCCTACCGCTTCGCCATTCCTACGTCCATCGTTTCCAATTTCCACACTCCGGGCTCCACTATGCTTATGTCCGTGGCGGCGTTCGGAGGCTACAAGGAGGTGATGAACGCCTATGACATCGCCCTCCGGGAAGACTACAAGTTCGGCCCTTACGGCGATGCCCTGCTGATTCTGTAGCGGCCGCAGAAGCTGCCGGGAACACAAAAAAAAGAATACGGATCAGGGACAATCCCGAAAGTTAAGATTCGTTTTTTCCGAATCTTATCAAAAAAAAGAAAAACCTGCACCCCGCAACGGAGCGGAGTGTGGGTTTTGCCGTTTTTTGCCCTTAGATTTGCAGTCGGGAAAAGACTGGACTATGGAGGGAGGAATCACGGAGGAGAGAGCGGCGCTGTGCGCGCTCAACAGGATATTCGGTTTCGAGCCCCGGATCGGGAGGGCTCTTGCGGAAGGGTTCGGCAGAG
>CAVHXU010000007.1:18667-24212 GCA_963640185.1 Lachnospiraceae bacterium
TTGGGCGAGGACGGCAGGAGGGAGCTGCTCGGCCCCTTCAGCAAATATGCCGGCAGCCTTGTCCCGAGATCTCTGGACGAAGCGGGAAAGGAGCTGGAATGGTGTCGGGAACGGGGCATAAGCTTTACGGGCATCACCGAGCCAGACTATCCGGAGAGGCTGCGCGAATGTGAAGACGCGCCCGTCGGACTGTACTGCAGATGCGGAGGGAACATCAGCGAGACGCTCTGCCAACCCCATCAGATAGCGGTGGTGGGCACTCGCAATCTGACCCCGTACGGCAGAGAATGGTGTGAAAAGATCATCGGCAGGCTTGCCGACACCGGAGAAAAGCCCGTGATAGTGAGCGGATTGGCTTATGGGACTGACATCTGCGCCCAGGAGAATGCCCTCAGATGCGGGCTCTCCACCGTCGGCGTGATGGCGACGGGACCCGAAAGGATCTATCCGGGCGCTCACCGAAAGTTCGCGGAAGGGCTTTGTTCGACTCCCAGCTGCGCGCTTGTCACCGACTACCCTCCCGGAACTGTGCCTGTGGCTGTGAACTTCATCAGGAGGAACAGGATAATAGCGGGCCTGAGCGATGCAGTGATACTGGTGGAATCCGCGATAAAGGGTGGCGGAATGATCACCGCGAGGCAGGGCTTCTCGTACGACAGGGACATTCTTGCAGTCCCCGGCCGCAATGACGACCCCCGTTCACAGGGCTGCAACATGCTCATCCGGGAAAACGTCGCCCAGCTGATTGATTCCGAAGACAGTCTCGTCAGGCTGCTGAATCTCACCGCCGGCAAGAAACGGAAGCGCTTCTCTCCGGAAAAGATTGCGGCAAGATACGGCTCTGCGGACATCTGCGGCGGGACGGGCGGCACCGGCTCTCCAGATGACGCCGACAGAACGGACAGTGCCTGCAGAACGGGCAGCAGCGGCGGGACGGACATCGTCGGCCAGATGACACGGATACTCCGGATCATCCACGACAGGCCGGGCATAGCTCTGGATGAGGTGGCCGACTCCGCCGGACTCGGCTACGGACGGACAGCCGATCTGGTGGGGAGGCTGGAATGTGACGGACTGGTACACACGGATCTTATGAACTGCTGCAGAATAGATATGCACAATTGCAGCACATAGTGCACTTCCGAAACAAAAAATGAGTAATTTTGCGTCCGCTACAAGAAGCGGTACACACTATGGAGTTCACAGACACGCACACCCACCTTTACGAACCGGACTACGGAGACGGGGATGCCGTGGACAGAGCCGTACAGGCGGGAGTCACCAGAATGATCTTCCCGGACGTGGCGTCCTCCTCAAGGGAGAGGATGTTCTCTCTGGCGGACAGGCACAAGGGCGTGGCTTTTCCCTGTCTGGGCCTCCACCCCACGGAGATCGGAGCCGACTGGAAAGACGAGATGGATCTGCTTATGTCGGAGACCGGCAGGGACATCTGCGCCATAGGAGAAACCGGACTCGACTGCTACTGGTCCAGAGAGTTTCTTGACGCCCAGTTGGAGGCGTTCAGGCTGCAGCTCGATCTGGCATACAGGAAAAACCTCCCTGTAATAATCCATTGCCGCGACGCCACGGAACTGTGCCTGGGCATATTGGCCGAGTTCAAGTCCAAAGGGCTGAGGGGCGTTATGCACGCGTACAGCGGCAGCGCCGAGACTTTCAGGGAATTGGAAAAACTCGGGGACTGGTATGTCGGCATAGGCGGGGTGCTTACTTTCAAGAAAGCGTCAATCGCCGAGACCGTGAAACAGATTCCCCTTGAGCGGATAGTCCTGGAGACGGATGCGCCGTGGCTCGCTCCCGTACCATACCGGGGCACGAGGAACGAAAGCGCATATATTCCGGTGATCGCCGCCAAACTCGCCGGGATAAAAGGGATTGACATAGAAGAAGTGGCAACGACAACCACAAGAAACGCCCGGACCCTGTTCAACATTTAGGACACAGCCATTTCTCGATTTTCACGATCAAGCTCATATCAAGACCAAGATGGACTCAAGAGAAAAATCATCGATTCTGCTGATCTACACAGGCGGAACCATCGGGATGAAGGAAGACCCCGTCGAAAGGACTCTCAAGCCGTTCGATTTCAGCCAGATACTTGAGGAAGTGCCGGAGTTGGGCAAATTCGCCTGCAGGATAGACTCCTACTCGTTCTCCCCCATCATCGACTCCTCCGACGTGGAGCCGAGCCTGTGGCAGTCGATTGTAGGGCTGATAGACGAGAAATACGATGACTACGACGGCTTCGTGGTACTGCACGGCACGGACACGATGTCCTACACCGCGTCCGCTCTGAGCTTTATGATAGAGGGGCTCACCAAATCCATTATCCTGACCGGCAGCCAGCTGCCTATAGGAACGCCCCGCACGGACGGCAAGGAGAACCTGATTTCCGCCGTGGAGATCGCCTCAGCCAAAGACGCGGACGGCCACGCCCTCGTGCCGGAAGTCTGCATCTGCTTCGACAACGTCCTGATGAGGGGCAACAGGGCGACAAAGATCAGTTCGGATGAGTTCTCCGCATTCAGATCGGAGAACTTCCCCCCGCTCGCGGAGGCCGGCATCCGCATAAGGTACAACGACGGCTTCATCATCAAGCCCGGGGACTGGGACAGGCGGCCCGCATTCCACCGGACGCTCGACACCAGGGTCTCCATCCTCAAGATCCATCCCGGCATCACGCCCCGGGTGGTCAGGAACATCCTGTGCGGCGAGGACACCAGAGCCGTCATCATCGAGACCTACGGTTCGGGCAACGCCCCCGCGAAGGACTGGTTCATCTCCACGGTCAGGGAGGCGCACGAGATGGGCAAGGTGTTGCTCAATGTTACGCAATGTCCTCAGGGAAAGGTGAATATGGACCTCTACGCCAACGGCAAGTGCCTGAAAGACGCCGGAGTGATCAACGGATATGACAGCACCACGGAAAGCGCCCTCGCGAAATTGTTCCATCTTCTGGGCAAAAGTTCCGACCCGAGAGAGGTCGAAAGGATGATGGATAACTGTCTGAGAGGCGAAATAACGAAATAAATATTGCCGATAAACATTGCCCAAAGAAAAATAATTGCTAAATTGCACCGATTTTGACGGGTGGGGAGCCTATTGAAACGGATATATTAACAGCTAAACAATATTAACTAAACATTCAAAAACAATCATGAAAAAAGTTTTCGTGTTTTTGGCAGCAATCGGTCTGATGGCCTTTTCTGCACAGTACGCATCAGCTCAGGAGGAACCTACAGCTACTCCAGAAGCAACTGAGACTACCGCAGTTGACGCCGCTACTGAAGAATTCGATCCTTTCAACCAGCCTACTTCCGAGGAGCCGCTTCACCAGCAGCTCAAGACCAAGTTCATCGAGGGAGGTCCCGGCTTTATGGCTTCCATCGTCCTCTGTCTTATCCTCGGTCTTGCTCTTGCAATCGAGCGCATTCTCTATCTCGCTCTTTCCAAGACCAACACCAAGAAGCTCCTCGAAAAGGTTGAAGCAGCTCTTGCGAACGGCGGCGTAGAAGAGGCAAAAGAAGTGTGCCGCAACACTCGCGGTCCTGTGGCAAGCATTTTCTATCAGGGTCTTCTCCGTCTCGACCAGGGCATCGACGTGGTTGAGAAGTCAGTCGTTTCCTACGGCGGCATACAGCAGTCGCTTCTTGAAAGCGGCCTCGGCTGGATCTCTCTGTTCATCGCCATCGCGCCTTCACTCGGATTCCTCGGAACTGTCGTAGGTATGATCCAGGCATTCGACGCCATCCAGCAGGCCGGCGACATCTCTCCTAACATTGTCGCAGGAGGTATGAAAGTCGCCTTGATCACCACCGTCGGCGGTCTTATCGTAGCCATCATTCTTCAGCTGTTCTACAACTACATCCTTTCTCAGATTGACAAGCGCACCATCGAGATGGAAGATGCCTGCATTTCTCTGATCGATCTCCTGACCAAAAACCAGAAATAATTAAACGACTATACAATGTACGCTAAAGTAATAAAAATCGTTGAGTGGGTACTGCTCATCCTCGGTGCGGCTCTTACAGTGTTCGGATTCGCGTTCGGATTCCAGAAGAGCAACGCCGTGGCTGTGGACGTGCTTCTCTACTGGGCGTATGCAATAGTAGTCTTGGGAGTAGCGCTGATCGCCATTCTCGGCATCACGATCTCCGCGAAGAACAATCCGAAGTCATTGCTCAAGTCTCTGATCGTGATTGTCGTGGCCATCGCTATCGTTGCCATTGCATATGTTGTCGCCCCCGGTTCGGAAGCTGTCGGGCTCAACGCTCAGCAGCCTGAACCGTCCGTGCTGAAGATGACGGACACAGTTCTTACACTCACCTACCTATCCTGCGGAGCAGCGGTTCTTGCGGTCATCGCCGGAGCCATCATCAATGCCATCCGCAACAAATAGAAGAGATTATGGCAAAAAAGACACCGGAAATCAACTCAAGTTCGACTGCGGACATCGCGTTTCTCCTGCTCTGCTACTTCCTGATGACCACCACTATGGATCAGGATTCAGGACTTCAGAGACGTCTGCCGCAGATGCCGGATCCTAACCAGAAAGTTGAGGATCAGAAGATCAACAGGAGAAACATCATTCTCGTCAAGATCAACGCTATGGACAGGCTCTATGCCGGCAATGAGGCAATGGATGTCAGCCAGCTCAAGGATAAAGTCAAGGAATTCCTTTCCAATCCTCAGGGTCTGAGCACTCTGCCGGAAAAAGAGGTCAAGGAAATCGAGGGTTACGGCCCCTGTGAGGTTTCCAAGGGAGTCATTTCTCTCCAGAACGACCGCGGCACCAGCTATCAGGCCTATATCGCCGTCCAGAACGAATTGGTAAGGGCCATCAACGAACTCAGGGACGAGTTCTCGCTCGCCAACTACGGCAAGGTCTATGTGAAACTCACTGATGAACAGCAGAAAATCGTAAGGACTGCCATTCCTCAGAACATTTCGGAGGCCGAGCCTAAGAATGTCCAGAACAACTGATAGGAGAAAGTGATATGTCAAGATTCAAAAAAGAAGAAAAACAGGGAGTTCCTCAGGTGACCTCCGCTTCCCTTTCCGATATCGTGTTCATGCTTCTGTTCTTCTTTATGGTTACCACGAGTATGAGAGAGAATGAGAACAAGGTTCAGGTAAGGCTTCCGGAAGCATCGGAAGTGGCCAAACTTGAACGCAAGGACTTGGCTTCATACATCAGCATCGGACCACCTGTGAGAAACCTCCAGGCTCAGTACGGTACGGATGCCCGTATCCAGCTCAACGACTCATTCAAGACCGTTGATGACATCAAGGACTTTGTCGCCGCAGAGCGTGACGCGATGAACGAGGCTGACAAATCATTTATGACCATTTCAATACGTGCTGACGAAAATGTCAGAATGGGTATCGTCACCGATGTGAAGCAAGCTCTCAGAAGATGCTCCGCGTTGAAGATTATGTACTCTGCACGTAAAGCACAGAAATAGCATATAGGAGTAACTCGAAAAGTGGCTGGTCAAAATGTGATTTTGACCAGCCACTTTTTATT
>CAVHXU010000008.1:0-88973 GCA_963640185.1 Lachnospiraceae bacterium
CCTTCATCTGAGCTTCAGACAAAACGGGAGTTGCAATGAAAACGGTTTCGTACTGTTTGATCATTTGTTTGTAAAATTTAAAAATTTGCAGTCCATCGTGACCCGCCAGTAGGTGCGGCTTTCACAAATGGGCTGCAAAGATAGATATTTTTATCAGATTTCCCAAATTTTTCTGATCCGGGACTGATTCCGGGCCGACGCTTATCTCGTAGCTGCCTCTATCCTGCGCATCATCGCGAACATAATGATGCCGGCGGCGACACAGAGCGCAAGCAGAATCGCCCAGTTGGCCCAGAGAGGCACGGCATTCCAGAGCAGACCCGGAACGGAGCTGAGGTAGTTGCCGATGGCGGTGGCTGCGAACCACAGTCCCATCATAAGGCCCTTGTACTTCGGAGGGGCGACCTTGGAAACGAATGAAATGCCCATCGGCGAGAGAAGCAGCTCCGCAAAGGTGAGAACCAGATAGGTGCTTATGAGATACGCCGGAACGACAGGGTCAGGAGAGACGGTGCCGCCGAGCTGAGCCGGAGAAGGCTGTCCGACAGAGGCTATGATCATCACGAGATAGCCCAGAGCCGCCACGAACATTCCCAGACCGATCTTCTTGGGCGCGGAAGGCTCAAGTCCCTCCGGATGCGCGGCCGTCTTCTTCGAAGCGAGAGCCGAGAAGATGGCCATCGATATTGGTGTCAGGAAGACCACGTAGAACGGATTGAACTGCTGGAACAGCTGCGGCTGGATGTCGAGGACTTCCGGCATACCGGCATAAATCCAGCAGGCGGCGGCAATAAGCACAGCCGTGACGGCTCCGCAGACGGCCTTGCCCTTTTTCGTTTCAGACTGGAACGCTCCGAAAAGAGTGTAGATGGAGACTGCCACAAGGGCGAGAATCCATATATTGAATCCGAAACGGGTGAGACCCGTAGCCGTAGCCTGAGTGTAGTCGCGGGCGAACCAGGTGAGCGACTGACCGTTCTGATGGAATGCCATCCAGAAGAAAATCACGACGGCGAACACGAGGCACAGGGCCACGATCCTCTCGCGGGTCTGCTTCGGAGACAGTTCCTCCACCTGGGCATTGGCGGCCTTCGCCTGCTTGGCGTTCACATCGGCGTGCTTGAACCAGCCGCGGCAGCTGAAATAGATGAGAATCGACACCACCAGCGAAACGCAGGCCACTGCAAAGCCCGCATTGTAGGCCGAGGAGAGGTGCTCGATGTAGTAGGAGCAGAAATCTCCGAGTCCCATCGAGGAAGCCTCCGCGCCGGGCATCTGCGAGGCGAGGGTGGCGAGCTTGTCGCTGTTCTCCGGGGTAATCGTCCCGCCGAGGAACTGGTGCGCAAGAGCCGGAATGTCAGCCTTATAGACGAGGCCGGCCTTCGCAAGGAACTTGTTGGTGATGGCAGTGGCCGCGGACGGGGCGAACATTGCACCGATGTTGATGGCCATATAGAAAAGGCTGAACGCGGCATCGCGCTTGGAGCTGTAGCGGGGATCGTCATAGAGATTGCCCACCATCACCTGCAGATTGCCCTTGAAAAGGCCTGTTCCCACCGAAATGAGCAGAAGCGCGCCGAGCATCATCGCGACTCCGAGAGAGTTGGCAGCCGTCGGCACCGCCAGAAGCAGATAGCCGAGGAACATCACGCTGATGCCGGTCACTACGCATTTGCCGTAACCTATCTTGTCCGCGAGCCAGCCTCCCACGACCGGCATAAAGTAAACCGCAGCGAGGAAGATCGAATAGACCTGGCTCGCGGCGGCCTGATCCCAGCCGAATTTGGCCTGGAGGAAGAGCATAAATATAGCCAGCATCGTGTAGTAACCGAAGCGTTCCCCGGTGTTGGCGAGAGCGAGGGCGAAAAGCCCCTTGGGTTGTCCTTTGAACATATTTGTGAGTGTCTTGAAATCTATGATAATTGAAAGCCGGGCAGGACGCCCGGCACACTAATGGCGCTTGTCAGCAGCCCTTCTCCGGGATTGCGGCGAGCACAGCCTTGAGGAATTCCCAGGCCTTGGCCACGGACGGGATATTGGCTCTCTCGTCCGGAGAGTGAGGGCTGAGGAGGGTGGGACCGAATGAGACCATATCCCAGTGAGGATAGGCCCCGCTGAGGATGCCGCACTCGAGACCGGCGTGAATAGCCATCACGGAAGGCTCTTCGCCGAACAGTTCGCGATAGACTTTCCGCATAGTCGCGAGGATGGCGGAAGACGGATTCGGAGCCCAGCCCGAATAGCCTCCGGTGAACTCCGAAGAAAGCCCGGCAAGACGGCAGACGGCCTCGAACTTGTCGGCGAGCGCCTCCTTGGCCGAATCCACGGAACTCCTCATCAGGGTCTTCATATAGAACTCTCCCCTCTCCACCTTGACCATCGCGAGGTTGTTGGAGGTCTCGACCAGTCCCTGGATGTCGCTGCTCATCCTCTCCACGCCGTCAGGGCAGACCAGAATGGCGCGGATGAAGCGGAGCGCATCCGCTTCGGGAACATACAGGCAGTCCTCGTGAGTGCAGGTTTCGCCCTCAGGGCAGCGGTACGGAGCGAATGTCATCTGGGCATCCGGATCGGTCGCGGCGTATTCGGCCTTTATGAACGAGAAGGTCGTTTCCGCCACCGCCTTCGCCGTCTCCACCTTGTCGGCGGGAACATACACTGTGGCGAAAGCCTCGCGAGGAATCGCATTGCGCAAGGTACCTCCCTCAAGGTCAATGAGTTTCGCATCGGCTTCGGTGAGAAGTGCGTTGAGAACGCGGGCTATGGCCTTGTTGGCGTTGGCGCGGCACAGGATGATGTCCATACCGGAGTGGCCGCCCTTGAAGCCCTTGACGGCAAGCGACAGGCATTTCCAGTCCTTGTCCGGCTCGGCGGGAGTGTATTTGCCATAGGCGGAGGCATCCAGTCCTCCGGCGCATCCAACATACAGTTCGCCCTCGGTCTCGGAGTCGAGGTTGATGAGTATGTCTCCCTTGAGCAGCCCCGGTTTCAGAGCCTGGGCTCCTGTCATACCGGTCTCCTCGTCATAGGTCACCAGCATCTCCAGCGGGCCGTGCTTCACATCGTCCGATTCGAGAACGGCAAGCCCCATCGCCACGCCGAGGCCGTTGTCCGCCCCGAGAGTGGTGCCCTTGGCTCTCACCCATTCACCGTCTATAGCGGTCTCGATGGGATCGTTCACAAAATCGTGCACGGTGTCGGCGTTTTTCTGGGGAACCATATCCATATGTCCCTGGAGGATAACGCCTTTCCTGTTTTCATAACCTGGAGTGGCCGGCTTTCTGAAAATGATGTTTCCGATGGGAGAGCCGTCACGGACGGTCTCGATGCCGTGGCTGACGCCCCAGTCGTAGAGATAGCCGCTGATCTTTTCCTCGTGCTTGGAAGGACGCGGGATGCGGGTGATCTCGTAAAAGTTTTTCCACACAATCTGTGGATCCAGTTCTTTGATCGTCATAATATCAGTGTTTTATCATTTTTTCTTTGCAGGAACGGCATAGGCCATATCTTCGCCGAACTGGCTTATCGGGATACGGGTCTGCATCAGAAGTCTGAGTCCGTCGGTGAGTTTGACGGTGCAGACGGCGGGAGTGCGGTAGTGGAGAAGAACCGCCTTTTTGTCCACCTTCTTTTTCTTCCCGGTCTCGACGGCCTGTTCCTCCGGCAGGTTGCCTATCTCAAGCAGCACCGGCCGGCCGGAAATGTTGTCGGACGGGAGAAGACCCTCCGAATCAGACACTCTGAAAGCCACATATATCTGATTCTCATTGCTTCTGGTCGGAGTCAGCTCGAAGCTCATAGTCTGCTTCCGGGTCACGGTGTAGCCGATGAAAAGCGACATATATTCCTTTTCGAGGCGGGTAAGCTCTTCAATCGCCGCGCCGAGGGCCTCACCGCTGTAGGTGGCGTCAGTGTCACCGATGGTGATCTTGTAGCGCATATCCCTGATTTCCAGTATTTTCTTCGCCATCTCAGCTGCCCTCTGGGACTCGGTCTTCTTCACGAGCACATCCTGACGGACTGAAATCCGGGAGAAATCGGCAGCGCCCGAAGCATAGAGCACGGAAGACTCGGAAGTGAGGGCGGAAGTGACCCCCTTGTCGGCGAAATTGCTCTCCGAAGACATCGGAAAACGCCACACGGAAGGCTCGGAAGCCGCCTCGCCGGAGACGGAAATGAGTCCGGAAGAGCTGAATTTGAGCAGGGACTCCGCGTAGTCCGCAGGCAGGCTGTAATGCGCGGCAGGATCCGCCTCAAGATACGGTGTTATGCGCACCTGGGTGATCTGGAGGCTCTGTTTGTCCTCTCTGGAGACTTTGATTCCGAGAAGCTTCTCCGCATAATCGGCATAGGGGCCGGAGAAGAACTGCTCGCTGACAGCCTCGACTTCGATGGTCAGACTGGTCTGCGGCAGACAATAATCGACATTCTGAGCGGAAACTGCCGCCGCAAGCCCGCAGAGAGCGGCAAGCGACAGTGAGAAATGGCTTAATGTCTTCATAATCAGTGAATTATTTTATAATTAATTTTTATCCTATAAAACAGTCGGCTGAAAATCAATCACTTGACGGCATCGAGATCAACCTCCATCACATCCGTTCTCTGCTTCCATCTGCGGTGGCTCCACAGCCAGTTGACCGGATTGTCCTGTATCTCTTTCTCCAGCAGGTCATAATATTCCCGGAGGATATAGGTCGGCTTCATCCGGGAAGCGTCCAGGCATATCGGGGTGAAAGTCATCTCGTAACGCCCCCTGGCGACACGGTCGAAACTCATAAACAGCACGCTCATGCCCAGTTTGTTGGCAAGCCCCGCGGGACCGAGAGAGGCCTGTGTGGGCTGGTTGAGGAAAGCGCCGATGTCGTGGGCTCCGGCACCCCGGTACGGACTCTGGTCGATGTTCAGCAGATAGATGCATTTCTCCCTGCGGTGTCCGACTATGTAGCGCATAAGCTGCCCCGTCTCCACAAGTCCGTGATAGTCAGAGGTGGGAGTGGTCCTGTTACCTTTCATAAACTCGTCCCACACCGGAGAATTGAGCTTCTTGTAAACTATCTTCAGGTTCTGCTCTGTGACAGGCATCTTGACCGCGCTGCCGTGGTCGTATGAGAGTATGCCTCCGAGAAGCTCCCAGTTGCCGCAGTGGGAGTACAGGATCATCACTGACGGGGAGTTGTCGAAATACTCCTTGAGAACTTCCGGGTTGGTGACCCTGACTATGTCGCATTTCTGAAGTTTCGCGTGAGTCGCGCCGGAAAACCAGATGGTCTCCACCACCACTTCCGCCAGATGCGTATAGAACTGGTCCACAAGCTGTTCAACCTCCCGGTAGCGAAGACGCGGGAAAGAACGCGCGATATTGACTGTCACCACATTGCGTCTGTAATGGACCACATCACGGAGAATCCACGCGATGAAATCCGCCCAGAAATAGTGGAATTTCAAGGGAAACAAAGCAAAAAACTTGGAGATCGCCCTGAGCAGTATGACCGGTATCCGTTTCATTTCCAATTTGCGCATTTTGCAAATATATCAAATTTTGGGCATAAACGGACAGCGGAAGCCGATTATTTGCTACATTTGCGGGCAATGACCGACCAATCGACACAGAATCAACTCATAGAGTGGGCGGCGAAATACAACGACCCGCTCTATTTTTCAGAAGATCCGATCATCTTTCCGAAGCACTTCGCCGCTCTACTCCCGGGAGGCGGGGCGAGGCTGGAAGATGTGGAGATAGCGGCTGTCGTGGCGGCGCATCTGGCCTGGGGACGGAGGAGTATGATAGTGAGGGACTGCGGGAGAGCTATGGACGAGATGGGCTGGCGGCCTTATGACTATGTGATGAACGGAGAGTACCGCGACGACGGCTCCAGCCTGCACAGGACGGTGAAGTGGAGCGAATTCGCCGGGATATGCTCCGCTCTGAGGCGTTTCTACGGAGGCGGCGGGCAGACGCTGGAGAATCTGTCGGTGCAGGAAATCAGGACGCGGATCTACGGACGCAGGGAAGACCCGGGAGCCGCCGACAAGAAAATCAATATGCTGCGCAGATGGATGGTGAGAAACGACGGCAAGGTGGATCTGGGAGTATGGAAGAACTCCCCGCCTGCCGGGCTGGTCATCCCTCTGGATGTGCACGTCTATGAAGAGGCTGTGGCATTGGGACTTACAGCGAGGAAGCAGAAGAATCTGGCCACCGCGCTGGACATCACCTCGGCTCTCGGGGAAATATTTCCGGGAGACCCCTGTCTGGGCGACTTCGCCCTGTTCGGATACGGGGTGAGCAAATGAGGGATTCTATGCAACAGGAAAGGGAAACACTGCATCTTTAGGAGGTTAATCCAGTGAGAATGCCACGTCTATACATAGTTTCAGGCTGCAACGGGTCGGGAAAGACCACAGCGTCGTATCAGCTTCTGCCCCGGATGCTGGAATGCTATGAATTCGTCAATTCCGACGAGTTCGCGAAAGCCATCTCTCCCTTTGAACCCGAGAAAGTGCCTATTCAGGCAAGCCGCTATATGCTGCTGAAAATCAAGAGCCTGTTCAAAAAGCGGGCGGACTTCGGCATAGAGACCACGCTCGCGGTGAGATCCGTTCTCAAGATGATAAGGAAGGCCCAGGATGAGGGCTATGAGGTGACGCTGCTGTATTTCTGGCTGCAGTCCCCCCAGATGGCAATCGACAGGGTGAAGGCGAGGGTGGAGTCCGGAGGGCACAGCATCCCGGAGGAGACAATCATCCGCCGCTACTACACCGGAATCAAATATTTGTTCAACGACTACATCCCCCTGTGCGACAGGTGGATACTCGCGGACAATTCAGAATTCCCGTTCAGGGTCATAGCGGAGGGGAACAAGAGCGGAGGGCCTGACGGGGCGGGAGAAATCATCGTCAGAGACCCCTCCGGTTTTGAGAAGGTCAGGGAATGTGCAGGGGTTAATTTGAACGACAGCGATGAAGAACTACCATAATCTATTCAGACTCGCCCCGACTGAGCCGGAGAGGCTGCTGGCGATAGCCGGATCGCAGGGGGCGGGATTTGCAGACCTATATTTCGAATACACAGTGGCTTCGATGCTCGTGCTTCAGGACGGCAAGGTGAGCAGTTCCGCGCTCAATGAGGACTACGGGACCGGAATCCGTGCCGTGAGCGGGGAAAAGACAGGCTATTCCTACTGCGAAAGCACGCTGCCGGAGGATATGGAGAAGGCGGCCGTGGCGGCGGCAGCGATCGGCGCGGGAGCGGGCCGGATTGGCCGGAGCCGGTGTCAGGCCTCCCCCACTGCGCTCTACGGGATGGAAACCGACTGGAACAGCTGCGGAATTGCGGCTCAGATCGATTTTCTCAAATCCCTGGAGGAGAAAATCCACCGGGCTGACGCCAGAGTGAAAAAGGTAATCGCCAGAGTGGACTGGTCGGTGTCGGATCTCCTGATGTTCAACTCTTTGGGAGAAAGCGCCGCAGAGACGAGACCGATGGGGAACGTCAGGGTGTCGGTGATACTGGACGGATTCTCCAACTCCGTCTCCAGAAGTTACAGAATGGGGGCGGAAATGCTCGACGAAGGCCTCGCCTCCTCGCTCGCGGCTCTGGCGGTGAAAGGAATTGACGACAAGTTGTCCGCCAGACGGCCCAAGGGAGGTGTGATGCCCGTGGTGATCGGAGCCGGAGCGGGAGGAATACTGCTGCACGAGGCGATGGGCCACGCGTTCGAAGCCGATTTCAACCGCAAGAACCAGAGCGTGTTTTCCGGCAGAATCGGGGAACGGGTCTGCCGCCCCGGGATAAACATAGTCGATGACGGACTTTTGCCTTCAAGCAGAGGCTCAATGCTTTACGACGACGAAGCCGTGCCTGGTCAGAAGACCTATATGGTCAGCGACGGTGTGCTGACGAGCTATCTGCACGATAGGCTGAGCGCCGGGGCATACGGCGTGGCTCCGACCGGAAACGGCAGAAGGGAGTCGTTCAGGTACGAGCCGATTCCGAGAATGAGGTCAACCTATATGGAAAGCGGCTGCTATGCTCCTGAAGAGATTGTCTCGTCGGTGAAAAAGGGAATCTATGTCGATGAATTCGCCAACGGACAGGTCAAGATCGGGGAGGGCGACTTCACTTTCTATGTCAAATCGGGCTATCTGATTGAAGACGGCCGCCTCACCGCTCCCGTCAAGGACATAAACATAATCGGCAACGGACCCGAGGCTCTGGCGGACATATCTATGGTGGGAAATGACCTGAAAATCGATGACGGAGCCTGGACTTGCGGCAAGGATCAGTCGGTGCCGGTTTCGTGCGGCATCCCCACCGTGCTGGTGGACAGACTGACTGTGGGAGGCGAATAAACAGACGGACAGATGCTTATAACAGAGGAAGAAAAACAGCTCGCGCACTTCAGCGTGGAGACGGCTCTCAAAGCCGGGGCCGGAGCGGTTCGCGTGACTGTGGACAAAAGCGTGATGGACAGCGTGGCGATGCGCGACGGGACAATCGACAAGACCACCCACAGCGCGGACAGGTCGATCACCGCCACCATACTGACGGAGGGACGGAAAGGACTGTTCTCCACCAATCTGCTTGAAAAGGATTCGCTGGAGAAGTTCATCCGGAATGCGGTGGCGTGCACCGCCCTGCTCGCCCCCGATGCCGCGAGGACACTCCCCGACCCTGCAAGACAGTGCAGGAACGCCCTGACAGGTCTGGAAGCGGGACTGTATGATGCGGAATATGAGAATGTGGACAGCGGCCGGAGAGTGGACTTCGCCGGACAGGAGAGCGCTGCGGCGGGAAATGTCCCCGAGGGGGTGAGGCTCATAAGCACCGAGATTGAATACTCCGACTCCGTGGACGACAGCTACAAGATTGATTCGCAGGGATTTGAGGGCCGCCATACCGAGACGGGATTCAGCTGCATCTCCCAGGTGACCGTAATGGACTCCAAAGGGGAAAGATTCAGCGGAAGCAGTTGGGAATCCAGACCTTGTCTGAAGGATCTGGAGCCGGGCAAAAGCAGCGCAACCGCCACCCGGAGAGCCTGCGGACAGATAGGAGCCGCGAAAAAAAGGAGCGGGAAATACTGTATGGTGCTGGAGAACACCGTGGCTTCGACATTCGTTGCTCCGATAATATCAGCCGTCAGCGGCGGCAATATCCAGCAGAACTACTCGTTTCTGACGGGAAAACTGGGAGAGAAAGTGTTCCCCGAAGGCCTCAGCATCATAGACAGGCCACTCGACTTCGGCAAGGCGGGAGCAAGGCTTTTCGACAGCGAAGGCGTAGCCACCGGAGAGATGCCGATTGTCGGCAAAGGAGTCATAGAGAATTATCTGCTGACCACTTACTACTCCAACAAATTGGGGCTTCCGCCCACGGTGGATGATGTCTATCGCCCCGTCCTATTGCAGTTCGGAGAAAATGCGCTAACTTTGGAGGATATTGTCGGACTGTGCCACAGGGGGATTCTGGTCACGGGCATCAACGGAGGCAACTGCAATCCGGTGACGGGAGATTTCTCCTACGGAGTGGAGGGCTTCAGCATCGCCGGCGGAAAGATAGGCTCCCCGATAAGGGAGATGCTGGTGACCGGCAACATCATCACGCTGTGGAACAGGCTGATAGCGGCAGGAAACGATGCGAGGAAGTCCGCGAGATGGCAGATTCCGACGCTGGCGTTCGAGGATGTGACTTTCAGCGCATAGACACGGCGGACAACAGGCCCGGCGGATATACAGGCCCGGCGGACATACAGGCCGGCGGACATACAGGCAAAAAGATTTTTAAAAGATATTTATGAAGATTCAGAAAAACTCAGTAGTGGCTCTGACTTATGAGCTGATTGTGGACGGACAAGTTGCGGACAAATGCACGGAGGAAAGGCCGCTCGAATTCATTCAGGGTATGGGATACCTGCTGCCCCGTTTCGAGGCCAACATCGCGGGACTCGGAAAGGGAGACAGTTTCGCATTCACCCTCAGTGCCAAGGACGGTTACGGAGAGGTTGATCCACAGAGGATTATCGATCTCCCAGTGGAGGCGTTCAAGGATCAGGACGGCAAGCTGCTCACTGAACTGATGGTGGTCGGCAAGACGGTCACTCTCGTCAATCAGGTAGGCCAGCCCGTCCCGGCCAAGATACTGGAAGTCGGAGACAAGACCGTCAAGATGGACATCAACCATCCTATGGCAGGCAAGACTCTCAATTTCACAGGAAAGATCACCGATGTGAGAGAGGCTACGGAGAAGGAACTGAAAGAGGGGCTTCACGGAGAACTGGTCAATAACTGCGGCTGCAACGGCGGATGCGGAAGTTGCGGAAACGGGGAAGGATGTGAAGGAGGCTGCGGCGAAAGCGGATGCGAGGGAGGCTGCGGCTGCGAAGGCAAATAGCTGAAAATGGGCAGGACGGCGGCAGTCATACTGAACTGGAACACACAGGACTTTCTCAGGAGATTCCTGCCGCCGCTCATAGAGTCGTTGCCGGAGGGCGCCAAGGCGATAGTCGCGGACAACGGTTCCACAGATTCGTCGGCGGATGTGGTGAGAACCGAATTTCCGGGCACGGAGCTCATTGCCTTTGACAGGAATTACGGGTTTACGGGCGGCTACGACAGAGCATTTGACGCGCTGAAGGGCCGCTTCGACTATTATCTGCTGATGAACACCGACATAGAGGTGGCGCCGGGCTGGTTCGAGCCGCTTGAGGCCTGGATGGATAGTCATCCGGAATGCGGAGTGTGCGGCCCCAAACTGCATTCGTGGCACGACAGGGACTGCTTCGAGTATGCCGGGGCGGCAGGAGGGCTGATTGACAGATACGGCTATCCGTTCTGCCGGGGCAGGGTGATGGGCCGTCTGGAGCGGGATTGCGGGCAATACGATGACCCCGGACCGCTTATGTGGGTGAGCGGAGCCTGCATGATGGTGCGCGCCGAACTCTGGCACAAGCTGGGAGGCCTCGACGACCGGTTCTTCGCGCATATGGAGGAGATTGATTTCTGCTGGCGGGCGCAGCTGGCGGGCTATCGGGTGAATGTCGTGCCTGAGTCAGTCGTGTGGCATATAGGCGGAGGCACCCTGCCCAACAAGTCGCCGCGCAAGCTTTTCCTGAACTACCGGAACAACATTCTGCTGCTGGAGAACAATCTGGAGGATACGTTCGCTCTGGAAATGCCCCGGCGGAGGGCGGCGGTCAAGGCAAGGCTCAGGATAGGCGCGAGGAAGTGTCTGGATCTGCTGTCGGCGCTCGTCTATCTGCTGGAGGGGAAGGCCGGGTACTGCCGGGCTGTGCTGGAGGGGCATCGGGAGGCGAGGAAGCTGGCAGGGAGGAGGATGACGCCGGTTGTTGCTGAGAGGAATGCCAAAGTGTACGGAATATTCAACGGCAGTATGATTTTGTGCGGTTTGTTGGGAATCGGTAGGTTTCGCACACATAGTAAACGCTGACATAGATTTTTCGCGGCGGAAAGAACGCCTTTGAAAATATTTATGTCAGCTGCATACAGAAAACCGTATGGGATGGATGCACTTTGTAAACGCTGACATAAATTTTTCTTGGCGGAAAAAACGCCTGCGAAAATATTTATGCCAGCTGCATATGGAAGCTGCATATAGAAAGTAACAGGCGTCAGAAAAAATAGAGAGGAAAATGAAGATAATCATTGCCGGGGCCGGAGAAATCGGCTCGCACCTCGCCAAAATGCTCAGCAACGAGGCGAATGACATAACGGTCATCGACAGCGACCCGCAGAGACTGGAAGCGCTTGCCGTCAACACGGACATAGTGACGCTGGAGGGCAATACATCCTCCATCAGCGTGATACGCAGCGCGGGGGCGGACAGGGCGGACCTGTTCATCGCAGTCAATCCGTCCGATTCGCAGGATGTGAACGTGGTGAGCGCAATCCTCGCCAAAAAGCTCGGCACGAAAAGGGTAATCGCCCGAATCAACAACGAGGAATACCTTTCGTTCGAGAACAAGAGCCTGTTCACCGAGATGGGCATCGACCTGCTTTTCTATCCCGAAAAAATCGCCGTCAACGAGATCGTCAGTCTGCTCAAGCGGACAATAGGCTCCGATTCGCTGATGTTTGCCCGGGGCAAGCTGCAGATGTCGGTGTTCAAGGTGACCGAGAACTCCCCTCTTGAGGATATGAAGCTGATTGATTTCAGCCGTTATGCCACTACCGATGATATGCAGTTCAGGGTGGTGGCCGTGAGCCGCAACAACGAGACCATAATGCCCAAGGTGGATACCAGGTTCAGGCTCAATGACCTGGTCTATATCATCGCCAAGAGGGCGGGTATGGAGATGCTGATGAATCTACTCGGAGAGCGCACGGTCGAGGTCAACAGGGTGATGATTCTGGGCGGCAGCCCAATAGGGGAAATACTCGCGACGCAGCTCGTCAGACAGGTTGACGGCATCGAGATCATAGATATGGATGCCGACCATTGCCGCGAAATGGCGGAAAAGCTCGATGACAGGATAACGGTCGTGCACGGCGACGGCAGGAATTCTGATTTCCTCGTGGAGGAGAACATCCGGGGCTTCGACGCTTTCGTGGCGGTGACGGACAATTCCGAGACCAACATCCTCACCTGCGTGGCGGCCAAGAAGCTCGGGGTGCCGAGAACCGTCGCGGAGGTAGAGAATCTCGAATATATCCGGCTCGCCGAGGATATGGGCGTTGACGCCGTCATCAACAAGAAGCTGATCACCGCCGGCAGAATCTTCAAGTTCACCCTTTCCGACAAGGTGAGGTTCATACGCTATATGAGCGGAACAACCGCCGAGGTGCTGGAATATCTGGTAGCCACGGGCAGCAGGATCACCGGAGGCTCGCTTATGGAGCTGGACTTCCCGAAGAACGCCATAGTGGGCGGAGTCATCCGCGGCAGCGAGTCGTATATTGCCGTCGGCAGCACAAGGATACAGCCTTACGACAGGGTGATAGTGTTCGCGCTGCCCGAGACGGTCAAGGAAGTGGACAGATTCTTCAGATAATTATGGCGAGTTATCTTCAGATCGAGAACATTTCAAAGTCCTACGGCCCGAAAGTCCTTTTCGAGAACATCGGTTTCAACATAAACGAGGGAGACAAGATTGCGCTGGTCGCTCCGAACGGGACCGGCAAGACATCGCTGATGAGGATTCTGGCCGGGAAAGACAAGTCCGACTCAGGCGGGAAGATACTGTTCCTCAAGGATATACGCATAGCGTTTCTGGAGCAGGAATACGATTTCGATCCGGACAAGACCGTTCTGGACCAGGCACTGGGCGGCCTCCAGGACTTCACGTCCCCTGCGGACGAGGAGAGCAGGGGCGGCTATGAACTGAGAGTCAAGCAGTTTCTGAGTTCACTCGGAATCAGTGACCACCTTGCCCGGATGAAAGACCTCTCCGGCGGGGAGGTCAAAAGGGTGGCGATAGCGCAGATGCTCTCCCGGGAGGCCGATTTCTACATTATGGACGAGCCCACCAACCATCTGGACATCGATGCCATAGAATATCTGGAGCAGTATTTCAGCAGAGCCCGCTGCACTCTGCTGATGGTGACCCACGACCGCTATTTCCTGGACAGGGTCTGCAACATCGTTATGGAAATGGACAGGGGAGCAGTGTATTGCTACAGGGGCAATTACCGGAACTATCTGGAAAAGCGCGAGGAAAGGATTGCCAACTACAATGCCGAGACTGACAAGGTGCGCAACATTCTGCGCCGTGAATTGGAATGGATGCGGAGCACCCCCTGCGCCAGAAGCGGCAAGGCACGGTACCGGATAGACGCTTTCCACAGGCTGAACGAGCGGGCTTCACAGGAATACGGCAGCAAGTCAGTGGATATGAGCACCCTGAAACAGAAGTCGCAGAGCGGATGGTCTTCGGGGTCGCAGCTTGCCAACCGGCTCGGGAACAAGATCATCGACTGCCGGAACGTGAGTTTCCACTATGGAGAACGCTGTCTGCTCGACCGGTTCTCATACAATTTCCAGCGCGGTGACCGTCTGGGCATCGTGGGGCGCAACGGTGTGGGCAAGAGCACATTCATTGATCTGCTGACGGGGGATCTCGAGAGGATGCTGCGGGACGGCGTGATGGAAGGGCGTCTGGAGGGAGTCGTGGAGCGCGGAGAGTCGCTGAAGATCGGATACTACCGCCAGAGCGGCATCGAGTTCAACGGGGATGACAGGGTGATGGACATTGTGAACGATGCCGGCCTGCTGAACAGGTTCCTGTTCCCGAGAGATATGCTCAACAACCGGGTGGCGACGCTCAGCGGCGGGGAAAAGAGACGCCTGTATCTGCTCACGGTGCTTATGCGGCAGCCGAACCTGCTGATTCTCGACGAGCCCACCAACGATCTGGATATAGTCACTCTCAACATTCTGGAAGAATACCTCCAGGAGTATCAGGGTTCTCTGATCATCGTGACACACGACCGCCATTTCCTGGACAGGATTGCAGATCACCTTTTCGTGTTCTGCGGCGACGGAGTGATAAAGGATTTCATCGGGAGTTACAGCGAATACCGCGAATATATCCGGGAATACGAGGCCGGACAGAGGCGGGCCGGTCGGGAGGAGGAAAAGGCGGCGAAGGCCGCGGCTGCAAAAGCCGGAGGCAAGGAGGCCGAAAGAGCCGGAACAGGTTCTGACACCACTGGAAACGCGGTCAATGCGGCCGGGGCGGCTCTGTCAAAGCGCAAAATGACCTACAAGGAAAAACGCGAGATGGAGGCTCTGGAGGAGGAGACGGAGGCCCTCAACAGGGAAAAGGCGGAACTTGAGGCCGCCCTTTCAACGGGAAGTCTTGACTATGAGGCTCTTGAGAAAGCATCGAGCCGTGTGGGAGAAATCATCTCCCTGTTGGACGAGAAAGAGATGCGCCTGCTGGAGCTCTACGACCTATAGCCCGGCAGTTCAGGGCTGTGCACGTAACCGCCCCGACAAAAAATCGAATGGGAACATCGCTTTCCGAGGATTTTACCGAGATAATTGTTAACTTTGCCGAATATGCGTCCTGACGCAGCGGGAGGTCACCGTGCAGGTGCACGGAATGATGGCTTCCCCGACAACGGGAACAGTTTAACATTCATTGATATGGCAAAAGTAATCACATTCGGTGAGATTATGCTCAGACTTTCCACTCCGGGCTATCTCAGATTCTCACAAGCGAAACAGTTCGAGGCTACTTTCGGCGGAGGCGAAGCCAATGTGGCGGTTTCCCTCGCCAACTATGGCATCGAGACCGAATTCGTCACCCGATTCCCCAAGAATGACATAGCACAGAGCTGCATCAGGGACTTGCACAGCTATGGCGTCGGCACAAGGCACTGCATCTGGGGCGGCGACAGGCTGGGCATCTATTTCCTTGAGACAGGAGCAGTCGCAAGAGCCAGCAAAGTGGTCTATGACCGCGCAAACTCCGCTATCGCCCAGATCGAGGCGGGGATGATAGACTGGGAGAAAGTGTTCGAGGGCGCCGACTGGTTCCACTGGACAGGCATCACTCCCGCCATCAGCCAGGGAGCGGCAGACGTTTGTCTGGAGGCCATAAAGGCTGCCAACAAGCTCGGCGTGACGGTCTCATGCGACCTCAACTACCGGAAGAACCTCTGGAAATACGGCAAGACTGCATCCGAGGTGATGCCTGCGCTCGTAGAGGGCTGCGACGTGATTCTCGGCAACGAGGAAGACGCGGAGAAGGTGTTCGGAATCAAGCCGGAGGGCTTCGACGTGACAGCCACCAAAGGCGAGGTGAATGCAGCCGAGTTCGAGAGCGTATGCCGCCAGCTTATGAAGAAGTTCCCCCGCGCGCAGAAAGTCATCATCACCCTCAGGGGCTCCATCAACGCCAACCACAACACCTGGGGCGGCGTGCTGTTCGACGGCAAGACTCTCTATCAGTCCCCACGTTACGACATCACTCACATAGTTGACCGCGTAGGCGGCGGAGACTCCTTTATGGGCGGGCTCATCTATGGCCTGCTCAGCTACAAGGGCGACGACCAGAAGGCTCTCAACTTCGCGGTGGCGGCATCCTGTCTGAAGCACACCATCTTCGGAGACTTCAATCAGGTGACTGTGGCAGAGGTGGAGAACCTTATGAAAGGGGACGGCTCCGGAAGGGTGTCCAGATAGCCGGAGAATATCTTCAGAAATCAAGGCAATCAAAAGCATTACAATATGGCAAAATACAATAAACTGCAGGTAATCGGCGCGATGAAGGAGACCGGAATGGTGCCCGTATTCTACAACGCCGACATCGAGATTTCAAAAGCGGTGCTCAAAGCCTGCTACGAAGGCGGAGTGAGAGTGTTCGAGTTCACCAACAGAGGCGACTTCGCGCAGGAAGTGTTCGGAGAACTGGTGAAATATGCAGTCAGGGAACTCCCCGGAATGATAGTGGGAGTAGGTTCTGTGGTGGACGCCGCCACGGCCGCCCTCTACATACAGCTGGGCGCCAACTTCGTGGTCGGACCGCTCTTCAACCCCGACATCGTCCCGGTATGCAACCGCAGGCTCATCCCCTACTGCCCGGGATGCGGCAGCGTTTCCGAGGTGGGAAAAGCTCAGGAAATGGGATGTGACATCTGCAAGGTCTTCCCCGGCGATGTGCTCGGGCCTGCTTTCGTGAAAGGCCTCCGCGCCCCTATGCCGTGGAGCCAAATAATGGTGACAGGAGGAGTGAAGCCCACCCGCGAGAATCTGGAAGGTTGGTTCAAGGCGGGAGTGACCTGCGTCGGAATGGGAAGCAACCTCTTCCCGAAGGATGCGATCGCGGCCGGAGACTGGGCAAGGATCAGCTCCCTCTGCGCAGACGCGCTTGCCATCATCAGGGATCTCAAGGCGTAAGTCTGACTTTTAACTAAATGACAGATAATGGAACAATCGACAACAAAAAAACTGATGACCAATTGGAGATGGTGGATGGTGGTCCTGATGTTCGTCGCCACTACGGTGAACTATCTCGACAGGCAGGTGCTTTCACTCACATGGAAGGACTTCATCGCTCCAGAATTCCATTGGACTGACGCTGACTACGGCCGCATCACCGGCGTGTTCTCGCTGGTGTATGCCGTCTGTATGCTTTTCGCAGGCAAATTCGTGGACTGGATGGGCACCAAGAAAGGTTATCTCTGGTCCATCGGCATCTGGTCTGCCGGTGCCTGCCTCCACGCGGTATGCGGCTGGCTCACCATCCATATCGAAGGATATGCATCAGCATCTGATATGGCTATGGTACAGGCCGGCAGCACGGCGGCGCTCGCAATCGCCACCACCAGCGTCTGGCTTTTCCTTGCGGCAAGATGCATTCTCGCGCTCGGTGAAGCCGGCAACTTCCCGGCAGCCATCAAGGTGACGGCAGAGTATTTCCCGAAGAAGGACCGCGCATTCGCGACTTCCATCTTCAACTCCGGCGCCTCCATCGGAGCTCTCATCGCTCCGGCCACCATTCCGCTCCTCGCCCAGTATTTCAAGGACAGGGGCGTCGGCGGAGGCTGGGAGATGGCATTCATCATCATCGGAGCCCTCGGATTCGTCTGGATGGGATTCTGGCTGTTTATGTATGACAAGCCCGAGCATTCGAAGCATGTCAATGAGGCTGAGCTCGAATATATCCACTCCGACGACGCGGAGGAAGCTGCCTCAGTCAAGGCGGAAAAGGCCGAGGCCAAGCCCGAGAAGAGCATATCTCTCTGGAAATGCTTCACCTACAGGCAGACCTGGGCATTCATCGTGGGCAAGTTCTTCACCGACGGAGTCTGGTGGTTCTACCTGTTCTGGGCACCGGCATATTTCTCCGACCAGTACGGCTACAAGTCCAGCGACCCTATGGGAGTGGCTCTCATCATCACTCTCTACGCCATCGTGACGGTGCTCTCCATCTTCGGAGGCTACCTGCCGCGCGTGTTTGTGGACAAGAAGAAGATGAATCCTTACAACGGCCGTATGCTGGCGATGCTCATCTTCGCTTTCCTGCCGCTTCCGGCATTGTTCGCACAGGGGCTCGGAGCCCTCTCAGTATGGTGGCCGGCCATCATCATCGGCATCGCGGGCGCGGGACATCAGGCCTGGAGCGCCAACCTGTTCTCCACCATCGGAGATATGTTTCCAAAGTCCACCATTTCGACCATCACGGGTATCGGCGGTATGGCGGGAGGTATCGGCTCATACTTCATCCAGAAGGGCGCCGGTCTGCTGTTCACCTATTCCGAGAAAGCCGGCGAGGCCTTCAAGTTTATGGGTTTCGACGGCAAGGCGGCCGGATATTTCATCGTCTTCTGCTTCTGCGCCGTGGCTTATCTCATAGCCTGGAGCATTATGAAGAGCCTCGTTCCTACCTACCGGAAAATAGAAGAGTAGAGTCGGACCCTTTGTTTATTTAGGGGGTGTGTTCGGAAAATTGTTAAGATTTTCTGAATATACCCCCTAAAATTTGGGGGTATCACAGAAAAACCATACATTTGCGGCCGATTCGGGGATTTCCCGGATTGTTGGTAGTGTTTTAACATATCGGCGGCATCCGTTATGCAGGATACGCCGGAACAAAGGATTCGTTATGAGAAATCAGCGTTTTGAGGCCCTCGGGATAATGCACTCGCGGCCTATGGTCAAGGCGGAGGAATTGGCCGGAAGAAAATCGGAAATCTTCGGACAGGATGTGTTCACCCGTTCACAGATGCGCCGCTATCTCTCCAAGGGAGTCTATGACAGGGTGATAGAGGCCATAGAAAGCGGACGGCGCATTGACAGGAGCATCGCCGACCAGGTGGCAGAAGGTATGAAAGTGTGGGCTATGGAGCACGGTGCGACGCATTACACCCACTGGTTCCAGCCCCTCAACGGCTCCACCGCAGAGAAACACGATGCCTTTCTCTCCCCGGAGCTGGACGGCGACTCCTTCGAATATTTCAGCGGAAGTCTGCTCTCGCAGCAGGAACCGGACGCATCATCGTTCCCGAGCGGAGGTCTGCGCAACACTTTCGAGGCCAGAGGATACAGCGCCTGGGATCCCTCCTCCCCGGCATTCATCATCGACGGGACTCTCTGCATCCCGAGCATTTTCGTATCATACACCGGCGAAGCCCTGGACTTCAAGACCCCGCTTCTGAGGTCAATGGCAGCGATCGACACTGCCGCAGTCGGCGTATGCCAGCTCTTCGACAAGGAGGTGGGCAAGGTCTATCCCACTCTCGGATGGGAGCAGGAGTATTTTCTCGTGGACGAGGCTCTCTACAATGCCCGCCCCGACCTTATGCAGACGGGCCGCACCCTTATGGGACACACCGCCGCCAAGGATCAGCAGCTTGAAGACCACTACTGGGGCGCCATTCCGGAGAGGGTCGAGGAGTTTATGAAAGACTTCGAGGATGCCGCATACAGACTCGGCATCCCCGTCAAGACCCGCCACAACGAGGTGGCTCCGAACCAGTTCGAGTGCGCGCCGCAGTTCGAGGAAGTGAACATCTCCGTGGATCACAACCTGCAGCTGATGTCCCTGATGAGAAAGATAGCCGGAAAGCATCACCTCAAGGTTCTCTTCCACGAGAAGCCTTTCGCGGGGATTAACGGCAGCGGAAAGCATTGCAACTGGTCTCTCGCCACTGATGGGGGGCAGAACCTGCTCGCACCCGGACACACGCCGAAGAGCAATATGCAGTTCCTGGCATTCTTCGTCTGCACTCTCAAGGCTGCCTCCGACTACGGTTCGCTGATTATGGCATCCATCGCGTCTGAAACCAACTCCCACCGTCTCGGAGGCAACGAGGCACCTCCTGCGATTATGTCGGTGTTCACCGGAGCCACACTCAACAGCATACTCGACAACATCGAGGCGAAGATCAACGACAAAAAGCTCTCGCCTGACGAAAAGACTGAAATCAAGCTCAACATAGGCAAGATTCCGGAGATCCTCGTGGACAACACGGACCGCAACCGCACCTCTCCTTTCGCTTTCACCGGCAACAGGTTCGAGTTCCGTGCGGCAGGTTCATCGACCAACTGCTCTATGCCGATGATCGTCATCAACACGGCTGTGGCTGAGGAGCTTACGGAGTTCCGCGAGGCCGTGGACAAGCTGGTGGAAGGCGGAGTGAAGAAGGACGAGGCCATCCTGCAGGTCATCCGCCAGTTCATCATAGCTTCGAAGAACATCCGTTTCGAGGGCAACGGCTACAGCGAGGAATGGATTGCCGAGGCTTCAAAGAGAGGACTGCGCAGCGCGAACAATGTGACCGAGGCCTTCAAGGAATATCTCCGTCCGGAGAGCACGGCGCTGTTCAAGCGCTTCAGAGTGCTGAACGACACGGAACTCAACGCCCGTTACGAAATCAAGAACGAGACTTTCCTCAAGAAAGTGCAGATTGAGTCGAGGGTCATTGCGGATATGGCGGCGAATCACATCATTCCGACGGCCATCCGCTACCAGAATGTGCTCATCGAGAACATCAGGGGCATCAACGAGGTGTTCCCTCAGGAGCTTGACGCCCTCGCCAAGGACGAGATCAGCACGCTGAAGGAGATTATCAGCCACGTGAACGCCATACGCACGGCTTCCGCAGCGATGACAGATGAGCGCCACCGCCTGAACCGCAATCCGGACATCATCGAACGCGCGGCCGGCTATGAGAATGGGGTGCGTGTGAGGATGAGCGAGATCCGCGAGCATATCGATGCGCTGGAGATGATTGTGGACGACGATTTGTGGCCGCTGCCGAAGTACAGGGAGTTATTATCCGAATTATAAGATTATGAGGCCGGAGGGGGTGCGGCGTGGCAGGGCGCGTAGGTTGACAGGGCGGCCGGATGATGAACCCATAGCGGCGGAAACAGCCTCCAGGGCGGCTCTGGCACTGTCGTAGGCGAGCCTGGGGGTGTTGTTGTTCTCGCTCAGATGGCAGAGAAAGAGATTGCGGAGCCCCTCGTGTGCGAAAGCTCTTATCGCTTCGGCGCATTCGTCATTGCTCAGATGCCCGTATCCGTTGTGGATACGCTCTTTCAGTTCCTCGGGATAGGAGCCGTTGCGGAGCATCTCCGCGTCATAATTGGACTCGACAATCACAGTGTCCGCCCATTGCGCCCATTCGAGAGCCTCGGCGGTCATCCTGCCCAGATCGGTCATTATCACCAGCTTATGCTCAGTATCCCCATCCGTGAGCCGCAGCGCATAACCCACGGTCTGGGTCGCGTCGTGCGGCACGACGAAAAAACGCGCCGAGATTCCATCGGTTATGACATTCCACTCATCCGGCTTCAGACTGCGGCGCAGGGCATTGATGCTGTCAAGCCTGTAGGTGTGCCGGGAAATGGCGTTGATGATGACTTCCGATGAAAAGACGGTCGGAGAAAGCTTCTTGCAGAACGACCCGAGCCCGCGGATATGATCCAGATGGTCGTGCGTGACCAGAATCGAGGAAAAACAGTCCGTGGACAAACCGTATTGCGACAGCCCCGCTTTCAGAGCACGCAGGCTTATGCCGGCATCGACAATAAGTCCCGTGCAGGGCGAAGACAGGGCGCAGGCGGGGGCATCTTCCGGAAAGATTCCCAAGAAATAGCAATTGCCGCAGCTCCCGCTGCTCAGGCTCAGAAACTTTATCATCCTATTCCTTCTCCTCGCAGAACTTTTTGATGACGCTGTAGGCATCGCCCACTCCCAGCTCCCCGGCTCTGGACAAGTCCAGACAGCCTTTTTCCTTGTCCTTGAGATAAATCTGCACCAGCCCCCTGTTGTAGTAGGCATCTCCTATGTAGGGATAGAGCTGAATGGCTCTGGTGTAGTTCTCTATGGCCTTCACGAGATCCGAAGACAGCGTATAGAGATTGGCCAGATTGTAGTAGATATACGGAAAATCCGGCAGAATCGAGGCTGCCGAAAGCATATCCTCAAGCGCCTCGGAATAGTCGTAATTGCGCACCACCTGATCGCGCACGCGGGCCCTCGTATTGCCGGAATCGTCCATAGACAGCGTCTGGACATTGCTCTCGATGGAGGAGATGAAGTCTATCATCTCGGCGCGGAGCACTCCCCTGTTCATCCGGTAGAAGGCTTCATAGAGGGAGTTTACGCCGCGCGCAGACGAAGCCGGAGACTGCGCTGAAGATGATGCGGAAGACAAGTCGGATGCGGAAGACGACGATGCGGCCGCAATGGCGTCGTCATAGTGCGCGAGGGCGGAGTTGTACTGCTTCAGATAGCTGTCAAGCAAAGCCTTGAGGAATCCTGCCGCAGCATCGCCATCGGGTATGGAGTATATCTGGGTCTCATAGCGGGAGACGGGAACCGTTTCCCCGGCGGCATCGTTGGTGAGCCTGACAGGGACCGGAAGCGATGCCAGGAACCTGTCCAGCAGCACGTTCTCATAGATTCGCGAGACAGTGTAATTCTTCGCGCCGCCGTAGGAGGCCGCCAGGATGAACTTGTACAGAGGCCGCAGACGGATGTCTATGTCACGGTGCTGAAGCAGCTCGTCATTGAAATCCTTTCTCGCGAAATCCGCGTCCAGAGCCAGCAGAGAGTTGAACCGAGACGTGGTGTCCGCAAGGGCGAGGTCGCCCGAGGCATTGCCGGAACGGTACTCCGCCACTTTTCTCTGAGCCGTGTCGTAGTCGGCCTTGGACTCGCGTGTCTGCCCGAGAAGATTCTTCACATAGGCACGGTTCATATAGGCCTTGGCAAAATCGGGATACAGCTCTATGGCAGCGTCATAATCCTCGACGGCATCGCGGTACAGGCCAAGTTCTATAAGCACCGAAGCCCTGTTGAAATGCGCCAGCACATTGTCCGGATTGATGTTCAGCACCCTGTCCAGATCGTCGAGAGCGGAGGCGAAATCCCCGAGCTGAGCCTTGATGAGACCCCTGTTGTAGAGTGTCAGCGCGTTCCCGGGCTCCTCCCGCAGCACCCTGTCCAGATCCGACATAGCCGCCCGGTAGTCCTTCTGCTCATAGAGCATCAGCGCCCGGTTGAAATAGGCGAAAGTGTTGGAAGTGTCTATCTGGATGGCTTTGTCCATATCCCGGATGGCGGCGGGATAGTCATTCTTCCCGGCATAGAGCCGCCCCCTGCGTATGTAGCCCTCCGGATCGAAACGGTCCAGCCGGATGGCCTTGTTGTAGTCGTTGAGAGCGCTGAGCGTGTCGCCGAGAAAAAGGTAGGAAGCGCCCCGGTTGAGATAGGCTGAGGGGTCCTTAGGCTCGCGGCGTATATATTTGTCGAAGTCCTTGACGGCCTTTTCGAACTGCTGCGACAGAAAATAGGTGACTCCCCTGCTGAAATAGATGCCCGCGTAGCCGGGACGCAGCGAAAGTGCCTTGTCCAGATCCTTGAGAGCCGCATCGTAGTCTCCGGCCCGGCTTTCAGTGATGCCGCGATAGTGATAGCCGGAAGTGAATACGGGATTGATTCTGACTGCCGTGTTGAAGTCACGCTTCGCTCCGCGTATGTCGCCGAGATTGTATTTGGCTATGCCGCGGAAGAAGAAGGTCTGATAGTCGGTGGTGTCAAGCCTTGCGAGGACATTGAAGTTCTCTATGGCCTGGGCATATTTGCCGTCGGCGAGAGACTGTCTGCCCCGCCAGAAGAACACGTCCTTGTCATATTGTGCGGATAAGGAAAGAGCCAGTGAGAGCATAAGCGCGGCGGACAAGACTATTTTCCTTACTTTTTGCATAGAGTGTTCTTTATTTTACCTAAATTTGGCGGCCGTTCGCGCCGGAAACGGACAAATTACAAATATAGTCATTTATTATGCCTGACCGACCAAAGTTGACAAAAAATATCTGCCGCCTTGCCTTGCTGCTGGGACTGATGCTCGGAGGAGAAGTGATGCTCAAGGCACAGTATCCGGCAAGGAATATGGTGTGGGAGAACAAGTTGAAGCGGGAGGTGGGCTTTCTCTGCGACAGCATCTGCAACGGCAGGGCGACAGGCAGCGGGGGCAATGTCGAGGCCTCGCACTGGATCATCCGCAAGTTTCAGAAAATCGGCCTCCTGCGCATCGGAGACTCATACGCCAAGCATTTCTACGCCGGCAAAGGCACCATAGGGCACAACATAGTGGGATTCTTTCCGGGCTCGAACAAGAACATTTCCGATGAATACATCATCGTCGGAGCGCACTATGACCATATCGGCAGGATAGGTCCGAACATCTACCCCGGAGCGGACGACAACGCCTCGGGAGTGGTGGCCCTGACTTCGCTTGCCGAGATGTTCACGGTGACCCGGCTCATCGGCCGCGCCTACGGGTGCAATGTCATCTTCGTGGCTTTCGACGCCAAGGAGCTCAGCCATTCCGGGTCTTACGCCTTCTGGAAGGCGCTCGCAGGGGGAGAATATCTGAATCCGCTGACAGGCAAAGCCATAGAGCCGTCAAAAATACGCTTTATGGTGAATCTGGAGCAGCTCGGATGCTCTCTGTCGAGACTTTCCCCGGAGCGGGCGGATTATCTCATCGCTCTGGACGGGGCCTCGCTGAAAAGGGAAAGCCGGACTATGATAGAACGCTGCAACCTGAGCTACAAACTGAATCTGGAGCTTAGCGACAGCTACTACGGCAGCGACAGTTTCACCAGACTGTTCTATGAGAAGATCGGCGAGCAGAAAGTGTTTGTGGAAAACGGGATTCCGGCAGTGATGTTCACTTCGGGCATCACTATGAACAACAACAAGCCCCGCGACAATGCCGGCAGCCTCGACTATCCGGTCTTCAAGAAGCGCATCTATCTCATCTGGCATTGGCTCGAATACCAGATGTGGTGAGAATTATTTGCTATATTTGCACTTCTGTAGATTCTGTTATGAAAGAGTTCTGGTCTGTAATCAAAAGGTTCGTCTCGCCGTACAGGGGCTATCTCGCCGGTTCGGTGATACTCAACATATTCTCCGCCATATTCAACATCTTCTCCTTCACGCTGATCATCCCGATTCTGAAAATGATATTCAGTCTGGACAGCAAGGTGTACGAGTTCATCCCATGGAACAGCGACGCCGCCCTGAAAGAGAAGCTGCTCAACAACATATACTACTATATGTCCCTGCTCGTCGGCCAATACGGGGCCTCCGTGACGCTGCTGCTTCTGGGTGTGTTCCTGGGGCTGATGACTGTGCTCAAGACATCCTGCTATTTCGGTTCCTCCGCCATCATGATCCCTCTGCGGACTGGCATAGTCCGCGACATCAGGACTCAGGTCTATGACAAGATAGTGTCTCTGCCGCTGGGATTCTTCTCGCAGGAGCGCAAGGGGGACATCATAGCGAGAATGAGCGGCGATGTCAATGAAATAGAGAATTCCATCACGAGTTCGCTCGATATGCTCATCAAGAACCCTATCCTGATACTGTTCTATTTCGGGACGCTCGTGTTCACCAGCTGGGAGCTGACGCTGTTCACGATTCTGGTCGTTCCGGCGATAGCCTGGGGTATGGGGGCGCTCGGAAAGAAGCTGAAACGCAATTCGCTGGCCGCCCAGAGCAAATGGAGCGACACGATGTCGCAGGTGGAGGAGACCCTCGGAGGACTGCGAATCATCAAGGCTTTCGTGGCCGAGGACAAGATGAAGGCCCGCTTCAGGAACATAGCCGACGATCACCGCCGACTCGCCTCCAAAGTGGCCGTCAGACAGGCGTCGGCGCATCCCGTGAGCGAGTGTCTCGGCACCATTATGATTATGATTGTGCTCTGGTTCGGAGGCACGCTGATTCTGCAGGGAAGAGGCTCGTTCGACGCCCCGACTTTCATCTTCTATATGGTGATACTGTACAGCGTGCTGCAGCCGCTGAAAGACTTCTCCAAGGCAAGCTACAACATTCCGAAGGGACTCGCCTCGATGGAGAGGGTGGACAAGATACTGCAGGCGGAGAACTATATCAGGGAAATCCCCGAACCGCGCCGCATAAGCTCATTCGAAGACCGGATCAGCTTCAAAGACGTCTGCTTCAGCTATGAGGACGACGGCAGGGAGGTACTGACGCACATCAGTCTGGACATTCCCAAGGGCAAGACCATCGCACTCGTGGGGCAGTCCGGGTCGGGCAAATCTACTCTCGTGGATCTGATTCCGCGCTACCACGACGTAACCTCGGGCAGCATCAGCATCGACGGGATCGACATCCGTGAACTGAGAATAAAGGATCTGCGTTCGCTCATCGGCAATGTGAACCAGGAGGCAATCCTGTTCAACGACACCATTTTCAACAACATAGCCTTCGGGGTGGAAAACGCCTCCGAGGAAGAGGTCATTGCTGCGGCCAAGATTGCCAACGCCCACGATTTCATTATGGAGAAGGAAGAGGGCTATATGACCAACATAGGAGACCGGGGATGTATGCTTTCGGGAGGCCAGAGGCAGCGTATAAGCATTGCCAGAGCCATTCTGAAGAATCCTCCGATCCTGATTCTCGACGAGGCGACCTCCGCCCTCGACACCGAATCCGAGAAGCTGGTGCAGGAGGCTCTCGACAGACTGACTTCCACGAGAACCACCATAGCCATCGCCCACAGGCTGTCAACCATACGCAACGCGGACGAGATCTGCGTAATGCAGGACGGCAGGATCGTGGAGAGGGGCAAGCACGATGAACTCATAGCGCTGAACGGCTATTACCGCCGGCTCAACGATATGCAGCAGCTTTAAGAGGCTGACCAAAAAGGCCTGAAATTGGAGCGAGAGCGACCCAAGGGGTCCTGGGAATACGGTCCCCGGTGCCAAGGGGCTGCCACGAAGTGACCGGGGGTTGAAAAACAAAAAAACTGGAGAGGGGAAACGGATGTCCATCGGGAAAAGAATACTGCCGCTGAGTCTGCTGGTGATCTACATCGGGGTCATCATCTTCCTGTGTTTCTGGAACTTCGACCCCTCGTTCATAAGCGGGCAGTCATCTTTGTGGGGACTCACGGACAAGGACATACACTTCATTATGTTCATTCCTTTCGTCCTGCTAAGCGTGTGGTCATTCCGCAGAAGCTCGTGGAGCGGAAAGCAGTTTATGGGATTCACTCTGGCTATGCTCTGCGCGGCGGCTGCGGCCGCGTTCGGGATCGAGGCTCTACAGAGTCTTACGGAATACCGTTCGGCCGATGTCTATGATGCTCTCTACGGCGTCGGCGGGGCTTTCGCCGGGACGGTGCCGCTGCTGCTTGCAAGTCTCGCAAAAACGCTGCACAACAGGAGAATACGGAAATGAAAGCCAAATCCGGAGTCATATCGGCCGCCCTCGCGGTCACAGCGCTGTTGAGCCTGGCCGCCGGGAACTGCCTCGCCCAGACCGTCACCTCTGACTTTATGGCCGTCTGCGACAGCCTCAAGACCGCGCTCGACAGGAGGCTGAAAGTAGGAGACAGCAAACTGACGCTGAAAAAGGCCCAGAAACGGGGCAGAGTGATAGACTTCAGTTTCGGAGAGGGGCTCGGGGACTACCCGCTCCGGAAAGGCGACCTCAAGTGGCTGCGCGACACGCTGAAAACTATGTTCCCGAAGCAGTACGCCGGCTGTTCCGTCGGAGAGATCCGCTCGCGGAACATCGACATAGAGAGAATCGTGACCGTCGCTCCTACCGATGACGGGATTGTGAAAGGAGATTACGGCAGGTCCCTGTCCCAGGGCACTCTGCCGGACAGGCACCGCAGAAGTCCCGTCAGCCGCGTAGGGGAAGCGAATTACACGCGAGGCCTCAGCGGACGGAATATCGCGCTCTGGCAGAGCCACGGCCTGTATTTCTCCCGCACAGCAGGACACTGGACCTGGCAGCGGGCCTGCCTTTTCACCACCGTGGAAGACCTATATGCACAGAGTTACGTACTCCCCTATCTGGTGCCGATGCTTGAGAACGCCGGAGCTTATGTGATGCTGCCGAGAGAGAGGGATCTGAACGAGGATGAATATATAATCGATGCCGAGTCAGCCGCCGACTATGCCAGCCGCTACCACGGGACTTATTCCGAACAGGGGAAATGGAGCGATGACGGGGAAGGCTTCGGCGACACTCTGGAACACTACGGCGACAACGTGAATCCCTTCAGGCTCGGCAGGGCCAGAAAGGCGGTGAGCGGCGGGTCTGCAGAAGTGTCGGCGGAATGGAGAGTGCGCGTGCGCAGGAAATCCGAATATGCGGTCTATGTCTCATACAAAAGCTCCGAAAAAAGCACGGCTTCAGCCCATTACAGCATCTTCCACGACGGAGGGAAAAGCGAATACACCGTAAACCAGAAGATGGGTGGAGGCACTTGGATGTACCTCGGCACTTTCACCTTCTCCCCCGATGAGGATGCCGTGATCAGGCTGGACAACCGCAGGGGGAAAGGATTCCTCCCCAAGGGCTCCGTGCTGTCGGCGGATGCCGTGAAAATCGGCGGTGGAATGGGCAACATCTCCCGTTCCTGCAGTATGCTGGAGGAAAATGACACGGTTTCGCTCTCCGGAGTGTCGGGAATGCCGCGCTTCACGGAAGGAGCCCGCTATTTCCTGCAATGGGCCGGAATGCCGGCTTCCGTCTATACCCCCACGGACAACTGCGATGACTACAGGGACGACTACACCTGCCGCGGACTGTGGGTGGAACACCTGAGCGGAGGCTCGGAGGTGAATCCGAAGAGGCCGGGACTGGGCATCCCTGTGGATCTGGCTCTGGCATTCCACACGGATGCGGGTACGTTCCCCAATGATTCCACCGTGGGCACGCTGGCCATCTACACCTACCGCTCCGAGGGAAAGGAGACTTTTCCCAACGGAGAGAGCCGGATGGTCTCAAGGCAGCTCTGCGATATGGTGCAGACCCAGGTGGTGGAGGACATCAGGGCGAAGTTCAACCCGCAGTGGCAGCGCCGTATGCTCAGAGACCGTTCCTATCTGGAATCCCGCACTCCGGATGTGCCGGCGATGCTGCTGGAGCTGCTTTCTCACCAGAATTTCGCCGACATGAAGTACGGTCTTGACCCGAAGTTTCAGTTTGCAGTGTCGAGAGCCGTGTATAAGGGAATACTCAAGTTCTTGAGTCTCAGATATTCCTGCCCTTATGTGGTGCAGCCGCTTCCTGTGGAGGGATTCAGCGCGGTGCTGGCAGACGAAACAACGGTGAGACTGGAATGGTCGGATGTGGAGGACGAGCTGGAGCAGACTGCGGATGCCGACGGATTCATACTATACACGCGGATGGACGGCCGGGGCTGGGACGACGGACGGATTGTGAAAGCTTCACGCAACAAGGAAGGACGCCTCACGGCGGAGACTCCGATTGAAAGGGGGCATATATACAGCTACCGGATAGCGGCATACAACGAGGGTGGCAAATCCTTCCCGAGCGAAACTCTGTCCGTGGGCGTCCCCGAAGATTGGAATGGGCGCAAGGTGGTGATTGTCAACAATTTCACCCAGACAAACGGACCGGAGGCCTTTGAGGGAGGGAAATATGCCGGCTTTGTGGGCAGGATTGACCGCGGCACAGGATATATCCGCAACATCGCATATATCGGCGATATGTATCTGATGGAGCGCGACCGGGAATGGCAGAGCGACGATTGTCCGGGATTCGGGGCGAGCCACACGGACTTTGCCGGCACTGTGGTCGCGGGCAACAGCTTTGATTATCCATACGTTCACGGCAAGCCTGTGTTCGAAGCCGGATATGCTTTCGAGAGCGCCTCGGCAGAGGCATTCTGCGGCGGGACGGGCCTTGATGCCGATGCCATTGACCTAATCTGCGGCAAGCAGAATGAGCCTTTCGGCCCTGATATGGTGAGCAGCATAGAGGAATATCTGGGGAGCGGAGGCTCGATGATCGTATCCGGGTCACGCATCGGCAGCGGAAAGCCCGACTCTTTCACTGCACTCGGCTACAGAGTGCAGACCGACTATGCGGGAAGCAGGGGTACGGTCGTGGACAGGGAGGGAAAAGTGATCACTTTCAGCACGAGTCCCAATCCGGAGGTCTATAGCGTGGAAAGCACCGACGGCATCAGTCTGGGATTGTCTGCCTTGTTCAGAGGAAAAACATTCCTGTGGCACACGGAGAGCCATACGGGAGCGGCTGTCCGCTACAACTCCAGAAGCTACAGGGTGGTGGCCTACGCTTTCCCCATCGAAGCGGTGACAAACGAAGAAGAGCGCGGCGGCATTATCCGCGACGCTCTCCGATATCTTTTCGAATGACAGGCCGAGGGTGACTGAAAAGCGGGGTGCGGCGTTACGCTGCAGGGCCTCAAATCCTCACGAATCACTCCGCAGCGGCAGCTCCGGCAGCGAAAGTCTTTGTGCTGTCGGCCGGCTGCACCGCCGTACTGTCCGCAGCCAGAGTCTTCTCCGTCTTTGCCTTGAGGCGCGGGCGCTTGTCGGCAGGAATGATGAAATACACCCCGACGAGTACTCCCAGAACCACGACTGCGCTTATCAGCGCTTTCTTCCATGCCGGAATTCCCTTGTCCGCGAACGGATCATCCGCAACCACGAGCGGAGTGTGCGCCATATGGGTGAGCGACGTACCGAAACGGACATTCACGAGAAGACGGGCGTTGACGGCCCAGCCGTTGGCATTGAGCAGCGGCGAGAGGTTGCGGCGACGGATTTTGAGATAGTCCAGAAGCATCGCGGGACCCGAGATTATCAGGAGGATGGCGATGATCACAAGAGGCATCTGCCACCACTTGAGAGTCAGGAAACTGTTGAGAATACCCACGAGGAAAGTACCTATGGTTCCCAAAGCCATACCGATTACCGCGAACAGTCCGCAGAACTTGGCGATGTCAAACGAGGATGATGTCTTGGAAGCGGCAGCTGCTGTCTTTCCCGCCGCAGCGTCAGCTGCTGCAGGAGCGCTTGAGGCAAGAGCGGTCCCGGCGCTTGAGATGCCGCTGAGGGACTTGTCAGTCACTTTCTTGTCCTGCTCGGAGGCGAACTTGGCTATCTGCTTCTCGATGAAATTGCCCATCTTGCGGTATGGCGACCAGAACGACTCCCGGAGACTTATCGGGTTGTCCACTATCTTGGTCACGGTGGCATCCCAGTCGCGGCCCTCACGGTCATAGAAGATCGCGTTCTTGCCGACTTTGAGGTTGCTGATGTCGCCGTCGGTCATCACCGCCACAATCTGCAGCACTCCCGGAGTGTGCTTGGAGACGCAGTCGCAGTAGATGAGGAACATCCCGCAGAGGGCGGCTCCCGTAGCGTGCTTGCCCATATCCGACACTTTCAAACAGAGGTCGCAGCTGCGCTGGTCGATGTAGAGGTGACCTATCTGGAATGCGGCCGGTATGCCGGTTGTGGAAGACGAATAGAAGTCCGAGAAAGTGACATAGTTTCGGAGAAGGGTGTAGAAATCGCGGACCAGGCAGAGCAACTTTACAAGGGTCTCATAACCGCTCACCTTGGACTCCAGAGACTTGTCCTTCTCCACCAGAGCGAGGAGCTCGTCCTTCTGATTGTCGGCGAGAATGGTCTTGAGACGGTCATATCCGAGAGAGGCCACCTCGCAGCCTTTCTCCGATCCTATCCATGCGCTGTAGCCGGCAAAGGAAGCCTTGATCTCGTGCCACTGGGCCTCTGAGAGAGTCTTTGACCCGGGGAAGAGCTTCCCGACCACCAGTGTGCGGAAAGTCTCGATGTCAGCGCTCCACGCCGGATTCACACCTTCCACGAGAGGAAGCAGGCCGTCTTTCCTGACGCCGGCAAGCGGGAATGAGGATATCTCATCTTCGCAGGCGGACAGGTTCTTGCCGGACACGGCGGCAATCTGATCTGCCGTCACATCGAGAGAGGCCGCTGCATTTTCGTTGAATGAAGCCAGTCTGCAGCGCAGAAACCAGTCTTCCACTTTCCCGGCCAGTCTGTTGCACAGAGCGAGAGCGTCTGCGGTGGCCGTGCCGTAGGGGAATGTCTCCTCCGGAGCGGCATCACCGGCTTCTTTCCAAGCGCAGAAGTCGGCTGCAGAAGCGTAGAATTTCTCTATCAGCTCCGCATTGACGCCATTGTCGCCGCTCCTGTCGGGAACGCCACCCACCGTGGAAACGGCCTCGCCGATGACTTTCCGCAGAGATTCCTCCTCGGGGGTGTTCTCCGTGATCACTCCGTCCCCGTTGAATCTCGTCCCGGCGAATGAAGCGAGACACTCGGTGACATCGTCCAGAGATATGGTCTCCTTTTTCCTGCGGAGTGATTTCAGGACCTGTGATGCGGACTCTGCGAGAGCCTTTCCCTCCGCGCTGTCCTCACGAAATGCCGCAAGAGGCATCTCCGGCTTTCTCTCAAGCAGAAGATCCATATCGGAAAGCACGGACGAGAGCCACTTCGAAACGGCCACCACATCATCGATGCGGATTCGCCCGTCCGCGTCGGTGTCGATGTACGCAAGGGTCTTGCCGTCTATCTCCAGACCGTCAACCGGACAGCTGAGTACAGTCCAGAGCTTCGGATCCAGTTCTTCGAGATGGGCTATGTCCGCTCCCGAAGATATGTTGACTCTGGTCACGCCTCCGATGGTCGAGAATTTCCATTCATAGTCGCCATTGGATTTCATAACAGGCCTGATGTTTTTCAAATGCTTGGCTTTCATCGGTTTATAGAGAATTAACGGTTTTCTTTCTTTTCGCGGACATACCGGTCAATGGCAGCTGCGGCCTTACGCCCGGCCCCCATAGCCAGAATCACGGTCGCCGCCCCGGTCACGGCATCTCCCCCGGCAAAGACTCCCTCACGGGTGGTGGCTCCGGACTCATCGGCAGTCAGTCCGCCGCGACGGGATGTCTCAAGTCCCCGGGTGGTCTTGGCAATCAGAGGGTTTGGGGAAGTGCCCAGAGACATTATCACAGTGTCGGCCTCGATGTCGAATTCAGAGCCCTCGACCGCGTGCGGAGAACGGCGGCCGCTTTCGTCCGGCTCACCGAGCTCCATTCTTATGCAGCGTATGCCGTTCACCCGGCCCTTTTCATCCCCGAGAATCTCGACAGGGTTGGTCAGCATAGAGAAGACTATGCCCTCCTCCCTGGCGTGATGCACTTCCTCGCGCCGCGCGGGAAGTTCGGCCTCGGTGCGGCGGTAAACCACAGTCACCTCTGATCCGAGCCTCAATGCGGTACGGGCGGCATCCATAGCCACATTGCCTCCTCCCACGACCACAGTCTTGCGGCCGGCCTGGACCGGAGTCATATAATCGGGGCTGACCGCTTTCATCAGATTGCTTCTGGTGAGAAATTCATTGGCGGAAAAGACGCCGTTGAGATTCTCCCCAGGAATGCCCATAAACTTGGGAAGACCTGCTCCGGAGCCGATGAACACTGCGTCAAAGCCTTCGTCGTCGAGCAGCGAATCCACCGTGACGGTGCGCCCAGCGATGACATTGGTCTCTATCTTCACGCCGAGAGCCACGACATCGGCAATCTCCTTTGCGACTACCCTTTCCTTGGGCAGACGGAACTCCGGGATGCCGTATTCGAGCACTCCGCCCGGCTTGTGGAGAGCCTCGAAGATGGTCACGGAATAGCCCTCCCGGGCAAGGTCATACGCACAGGCAAGCCCTGACGGACCGCTTCCGATGACCGCCACACGGTGACCGTTGGACGCTTTGCATTCTCCTGCTATCTTCTTGAGAAAGCCGGGGTCTGCGTTCTTTCGCTCTCTCGCCCAGTCAGCGACGAAGCGTTCCAGCTTGCCGATCGCGACCGCCTCTCCCTTGACTCCCAATATGCAGGAGCCCTCGCACTGAGTCTCCTGGGGGCACACCCGTCCGCAGACAGCCGGCAGGGAGGAGTCGGCGGCCAGCACGGAAGCGGCTGACAGGAAGTCTCCCGCCGCCACTTTGGCTATGAAGCCCGGGATGTTGACATTCACCGGACAGGAAGCCACACAATGCGGCACCTTGCAATTGAGGCAACGGCTGGACTCCAGCAGAGCCTCCCGTTCATCGTAGCCGTAGCAAACTTCTTCGAAATTGTGGGCTCTCGCCCTCGGATCCTGTTCTCTGACAGGCACTCTCGGTATTCTGGCAGCCATTGTCTTTATCTCCCTATCCTGCATCGGTGCTGTTTTTCCAGCGCCTCCATTTCCTGTGTCCTGTACATTGTCTGACGGCGCATCGCCTCATCGAAATCCACCTCATAGCCGTCGAATTCGGGTCCGTCCACGCAGGCGAACTTCATCCTGCCTCCGACAGTCACCCTGCACGCCCCGCACATCCCGGTGCCGTCCACCATAATGGTGTTGAGGCTGACCGTCATCGGTACGCCCAGTTTCTTGGCAGTCAAGGTGGAGAACTTCATCATTATCATCGGGCCTATGGCGACCGCCCTGGTATAGGTGTTCCCCTCGGAGACAAGCTTCTCGAACAGGGCAGTGACCATCCCGTGGAAGCCGGCGGAACCGTCGTCAGTGCATATATACAGCCGGTCGCAGACCTTCTCCATCTGATCGGTGAATATGAGCAGGTCCGCGTTCTTCGCTCCTATTATCACATCCACGGCCACTCCCCTCTCGTGAAGCCACTTCGCCTGCGGATACACCGGAGCCGCCCCGACACCTCCCGCAATGAACAGGAAATGCTGTGAAGCCAGTTCCTCCGGAGACATCGAGCAGAACTCCGAAGGCTGTCCGAGCGGGCCTGCCACGTCCATAAAGGCGTCGCCGACCTCCATTGCCAATATCTGCTCAGTCGATGCTCCGACCGCCTGCGTGACAATGACAACCGTGCCTTCCTCCGCGTCGAAATCACTGATGGTTAGCGGGATGCGTTCTCCTTTCCCGTCTATCTTCACAATAAGGAACTGCCCCGGGGCAGCCGCTGAGGCCACTCTCGGAGCATAAACTTTCATCCTGCTGATGGCAGGGGTCAGAAGCTGTTTCTCTCTAATGGGATACATCCGTCGTGTCGTTTTTGTCCTGCGGGGCTGTCACGGTTGCCGGATATCCCAGCTTCCTGATGGCCTCCGCAAGTTTTTCGGCAGAAGTCCTCGAAGCGTCATAAGTGACGGTAATCTTCTGATCGCCAAGACTCACCGTGAGGTCTTCCACTCCCTTCTCATAGGAAATGTTCTCCTGCACTTTCTTCACGCAGTTCGCACAGTGGAGATGAGTCGAAAAAACGACGGTCCTGATGTCCTTCTTCACGCGGCAGACGCCGGCTGCCGAGCCGGATTCCGCAGACGCGGCAGACGCCATCTGTGATGATAGCCCGGAGAGAACCAATGCCGAAAGGATTAAAACAAGTGCCTTTTTCATAATAAAAAGTGTGCAAAGTTATAATTAAAAATCAAAAATACAATACTGGCCCCTTACTCTGTCTTCCAGAGAGTGAAGCGCACTCCGGCGTAAGCCTTGATCCCCATAAGCGGTCCCCAGACGCAGCTTGCGTCGAAAGAGATGTCGCGGGGATCGACCTTGCCGTCGCCGCCCTTTTTGCCGAGCACCAGATCTTTCTGGTGGAAATTGGTGAGATTCTCCGCGCCGACGTAGAGGTCCACGCCCTTGAATCTCTTTGTAACCTGCGCATAGAGAAGCGGATAAGCCTTGGAATACAGTTTTCCGTTCCTCAGCCGGAGCTGCCTGTGGGAGTTGTGGACAGTCTCCTCGCTCGCCATAAAGTCATACAGCCGGCAGGGACCGTTGACTGATGCCGTGAAGTCGAAGATCCATTTGTTCAGCCTGGTGGCGTACTGAAGATTGAACACGCCCTTGTAGCGTCCTGTCATAGGCTTCTCCTGCAAGCCGTTCTTGTCGGCGAGAGAAGTCTTGGCGTTGGTGTAACGGCCCGTCAGGGTGAGAGTAAGGCGCTGAACAGGCTCTATGGAGAAGTCCAGCTGGTAAGTGTCCGTGAATGAGCGGCCCCCGATGGACTTCAGCGAATAGAAATCGATGGAATTGTCATAGTGCTCGTAGTCCGCTATCATCTGATCCGCGAACTGCGTGCGGAAATAGTCGAAGCTGACATAGGTGTTCGAGGACGCGCCCACAGGGATATACCAGGTGATGTTGCCGCCGAAAGTCCAGGCATCCTCCAGAAGATGGTTGCGGTAGTCGCCGAGGAACTGTTTGGAGGTGGCGAACACTCCGATGTTGTCGATGAAAGGGGTGGAGAAGCGCAGTCCCCTGCCCCCGTTTGCGCGCAGGACAATCTGCTCTATCGGGGTGTATTTCAGGGTAAGCCTCGGAGAGGCCTTGAACTTGGGCGAGTTCCCCTCCAGATAGCAGTCGGCGCGCACACCGGCGATCATAGAGAACTTGTCCTCGTAGTGGAACGTGTATTCTCCGAAAACTCCGGCTATGGAGAGATTGGTGAACTGTCCTTGTCCGGGGGAAGTGCCTATGGAGATGGCCGGCAGCGACGCATATACACGGTTGAGATACTCATCGTAGCCGTCCCAGGTGGCGCTTGCGCCGACGGTGAATTTGTGGGACTCACTGATCTCGTTCTGGTACAGTAGATTGAGGAATGCGGAATGCTGCTTGCCGTAATAGGCCGTCTTGCCATAGTCCGAGTGCATATACTGGAAATTGTAGTCGGCGACCAGGGCGATGTTCTGCGAATTGTCCTCATTGAGAGGCACACCTACCTTGAGATATCCGTCAACGGAATTGTTGCGTATCTTGGACCCCCAGGGGTCATTGACGCCCTCCGTCGTCTCATAGCTGTATCTGTCCGGATCATAGAAAGTCTTTTTCCTGCCGTCTTTGCAGAACTGGCCGCCGAGGCGGCTGTCGCGTATGCCCCTGACGCCGAAGCGGACCTGCACCCCGGAGGGCGCATAATAGAGCCAGCGGTTGGCGAAGTTGAGCTGGAGGGTGCGCGGGTCATCCATAAATCCGTCAGCGTTCATATCCTGAACCGCGAAATTGCCGGACACGTGTCCGAGCAGCACCGTGCTCCAGTTCTCGTTCAGCTGCAGGGAGGATGCCACATTGAAGTCCATCTTGGAGTCTGACATAGCCGAATACTGGAGGTACAGAGGCTTTTCGTCGGTGGGCTTGCGGTGCTCCATATTTATCTGGCCGGTGATGGACTCCACTCCGTTGATGACCGAAGTGCAGCCCTTTGCTATCTGGATGCTCTCAAGCCATTGACCCGGTATGTAGGATAGGCCGAAAGGGGCCGAGAGTCCGCGCATCACGGGTCTGTTCTCGTCAAGCATCTGGGTGTAGATGCCGGAGAGTCCGAGGAGGCGTATCTGCCTGGCTCCGGTCACGGCATCCGAATAGCCGACCGTGACGCTCGCCGAGTTCTCGAAGCTTTCAGCAAGGTTGCAGCAGGCCATCTTGCAGAGTCCCGCCGCCGAGATGACCTCGGTTCTGATTTCCTTGCCCCGGGGGAGATAGTTGCCTGCCTGGCTGCCGGTAAAGACCGCCGCCTGAAGGCTGTCGCTACGCTCTCCGTAGATTTGTGTGGTGTCGATGATCTGTCCGGAAGCATCCACCACCTGTGCTTCCGCGCTTATGCCTGCCGCTGCGGCAAGCGATAATATGGGGATAATGATTTTTCTGTACATATTTTCTGATTTTTCCTTTTACCTGTTCTGACCGGAGAGAGCCGGAGCGACGCGACAGAGCGCGCCCGAGACCGCCGGTCTCAAGACATTACAGAATGCCGAAAAGGAAAAATCAGATGCGCCAGCTGCAGAAAACGCTTTGTCTGCCGGACGGGCGGCCATGCTGTCCCGGTCCGTAATCGTGAGAATCTGTGGCGCTGCGGCCAAGATTGACGGAAACCGAAGCCGCAGGGACAAGTCCCGTCAGAAAAGCCGGAACAGGAGACAGATCCGCCAGCCTGTCCTCGGAATGGCGATCTACGCCCGTAAGTGCAAGAAGATAGCAGTCATCGCTGCAGCAGTCGTCAGTGTAGGCGTGGGCGCAGCGGGTGTCGTGGCAGCAATGATGAGCCTCGGAACGGCTGTGACAGCAGTGGCAGTGATTGGCGTGGCTGCTGACAGGATGAATGTCCTCGCAGGATGTGCCCCGCAGAAGCGACACTACGAAACTGCTCCCCGTGAGGCTGCAGCTGTGGACATCGAAACCGATGACCGCAGTGCAATACAGCAGGAGCACGAATGCCGACACTGTCGATATGAGGCGTTTAGACTTCATTGGTGGTCTCCGTTCACCGGCTTGACAGGCTCAACAGGCTCCATCCGCCGGACGACAATTTGCAAATGTACTGATTTTTGCGGAAAGATGTATCGCCCACGACGGAAAATCAGTCAAGTATCCGGCGCAGGACAGCGATGAGAAGTCTTCTGACAAGATAGGTCTTGGGCCAAAACCGCGAAAGCCGCCTCCAATCCTCCGACCTGCAGTCAGTTTCCTCCCCGGACGGGGCAATCTTCTTCTCGGCGACGGCGAAGATGCTGTCCGCCGGCACCGTCTCCTTTCCGCGCGGATTGCCGTCGCCTCGGAACACGAACTGCTCCCCCTTGCATTCCACAAGGCGATGCAGTATGTAACGGCCGTTGAAGCGGAACAGGCATATGTCCCCCACGACGGGAGTCTCGCCGTCTTCCAAAGCCCTGAGCACCACGGCGTCACGGGAATCGCGGAGAAACGGGAACATACTGTTGCCCTTGACCGGGAGCCTGACAGTTCCGCTGCGCTGCAGTTCATCGAGCAAGTTCTCGAAAAACACTTCGTTGGGTATGACTATGGTTCTGGGCATAGCGCTTATGGTTCATTTTCCGGATGACAATGTGTGCCCGCCATCGGAAGCCGGCTCTCCGGAGCCGAAGACAGATGCCACGGACAGCTCTGCGGCGGCGATGTCGGGAAGGCATTCCAGATGCCACAGCGGCACGCTTCCGACTATGCCGGAGATGTAGTCGCAGACCGTGTCGGCACACTCGTCTATATGATTCATAACGGGCGGCACGGACGGCAGAAGCGCCGCAATCGACGACACGGCTCCGAGACGGGTTATGCGGTTGAAAGGAGCCTGGCTCAATCTTATGACAGCCTTGAGCGGGTAGGATTCTGACTTGTAGCAGGGGGTCTTGCCGCTCCACGGAGAGCCGTAAACGACTGTCCTGCCGTCAGGGAAGAGTCTCACAAAGGGGGAATCGTCGTTCAGCAGAAAGGATTCGGGAAAGCGTTCACGCTGAAGCCGCGTGTGTGTGCTCTTGCCGGTGCCGGACTCTCCCAGGCAGATCACGGCTCCGTATCCACCGGCGCGAAGCTGGAATACGTTGGCGGAACTGTGGAGCGCGAGGCAGGAAGATGAATAGAGCAGAAGGTTCACCGCAGTCCAGAGGGCAAAGCGGTACATCGAGGGGGAATACGGGCCGTCGGTGATATGCAGCACGGGGCTCCCGACCGTCCATTTCTCATAGAGAACCATACCGCTGTCCCCATCGTGCATCCTGAACCATATCTCATCGCCCGAGCGATGGAAGGAGCAGTCAATTTTCTCGAAACTGACATCGAAGAACGAAGTGCCGGCAGTGCTTTCTCCGCCGCTCTGACCGTCAAGATCGGAGACGATCTGAAAATCCTCCCCGCCCTCCCCTGCGATGAAAGGGGCGAAGAACGGCATACGGAGAATATAACTCTCAAGACGCCGCCCGGAGAGAGTGAATCTGAAGTCTGCTATTGAAAGTCGGACTGCCATACGCCGGACACGGGGATTAGTCTATCAGGCCGCAATCCTTGAGGCGGCGGCACCAGTTCTGGGCATCGCACACCGCGGTCTTCTCGTCGATCCCGTACTGCTCCCGAAGAGCCTCGGCCACATCGAAGGTGGAGAATTCCACACCCTGCATCCTGTTCCAGAGGTAGAGCGAGGACTCGTTCAGGGAAATGATTCTGGTCATATCGCCGCCATATTTTCCCTGCATAATTATCACATTTTCGCCTGCCATCTGCCTCAGCTTGTACTTGCTCGATATTTTCATCACTGTATAACGGTAAAATCGTAAAAAAGCGACTGCAAATGTCGCCAATTTTGTGTAAAATTGCAAAAAAACGGGGTACAGGCTTGCATAATCACGGATTTATACATATCTTGCGCACCTGTTGAGAACGAATTCAACTAACAACCAAATTTTTATAACAATGGAAAATCTTAAGACACTTGTTGAGAAAATCAACGCCGGAATCGCTGAATTTCAGAAGAATGCTGACGCGCAGGTAGAAAAGAACAATAAGGCTGCAGGAGCACGCGCACGCAAGGCTGCTCTCGAGCTTATGAAGGACTTCAAGGAATTCCGCAAGGTTTCAGTGGAGGCTGCGAAATAAGTTTCAGACAATCTGACACAAGGAGGATGACTCGAAAATGGGCCATCCTCTTTTTTTTGTGGTGCGGAGTTCAGTTTCGGGCGCAGATCCTTGCTTTTCTAAGGGGGGGGGGGAATCGCTAACTTCCTGTCTTTGACACTTTGCAGTATATAAGCCCTAAGCGCCGCCTGCGGGGAAGTTACGAAGCCACGGGCGGCTACGCCGTCCGAAGTCCCTTCCCCATCCGGCCCTACTTCTCATCGCTTTTGGCCTTCTCCTGTGCGTAAAGCCTCTGCTGTTCAGATGCTTCGCAATTTCTCTGCGATACTGGACATAGACAACGATCAAAAAGTTAGCGGAAGGTATTGAATATACCGGAAAAGGTGTATATTTGTCGCATAACCAAAATATGTAACGCGATGACTACTAAGTTTCTTTCTAGCCTGTGCTGCATATCGCTGGCTATGGCTTCCTGCTCCATCGAGCATCCGAATGATTCCCCACAGGTGGTGAAATCCCCAGTCCTTGCACAACCCGAGGTCATTCCTCTGGAAACCGCTTTGGAAAGCCTGAAGGAGTTTCTTGCGCAAACCGAAGCTATGATGCTGCCGACAAAATCCGGCGGCTCGCGACGCATAGCCGCGGTGGATTCCTATTACGGCGACAGTGTTCCGACCAAAGCCGCGGAACTCAGAGGTACGGAAGATCTTCCGATTGCCTATGTCGTGAATTTCGAGGACAACGAGGGCTTCGCCGTACTCGGAGCGAAGACCACGCTTCCCGCGATCGTGGCGGTGACCGAGAATGGGAGCATCGATGCGGGGACACTTGACGTTACCTTGAGAACCGGGGAGGAGCAGTGGACACCGCTCTTCTCCGAAGATGATGAAGATGACCCTCTTCCCCCGATGGATGCTGATTCGTTGTACTATTGCGCCGAAGATGACGACTACTATTCCGATGTCCTCGTGGGCGAGGAACAGATGGTCCGTGAGCTCATACGCTTCGGCGTGATTGAGGAAATCGAGTACGGACATGGCGTGGGGACACCGGTTGCCACACCCGTTCCTACACCTCCGAGTCCCGTATTGCCGTTGCTCAGCACTAATTGGGATCAAGGTCTCCCCTATAGTGCCTACTGCAAAAGGGGAACAAGGAAGGATAAGGACGCTCTTGTGGGATGTTCCGCTCTGGCTTTGGGGATGATTCTCACCTGCAACGAATTCCCTGACACCCTGTCCATCAACGGAAGACAGATCAACTGGGCGGATATGAAGAGTTCCGTTTATATTGATTTTTTGAGCAATACCGCTCAGGATGATGTCAAACTTCTGTTAGCCAGCATCTATTACAAGGTCAACAAATGTACAGGTAAGTCCTATACTATGATTACTCCGGAGCAGATACGGAAACGGATGATTGCATTGGGCTACACCACTGTCGTCAAGACGAAGAGCTGCAACTTCACAAGTGCAATGCTCAATCAGACGGTGGCGATGCTCACTTCCGGCAAGCCGGTTTTCCTGTCGGCCATCCCGGGCCTGCATTTCACGAGTGCACACTCCTGGGTGATCGACGGGACTATGTATGACACCAACAATGAATGTCTCGTCCATATGAATCTGGGCTGGAAGGGGGATTCCAATGGATACTATTCCATCAAATGTCTGAATCCAGAAAGGGCTCGCTTGTATGACTCCAGTCATACTTATAACAATGATTATGACCGTACATTCAACTGGCATTTCAGGCTGATCACTTATGACATACCAAATACTATTACCTTCCGCGAGGTTAACTATTAAGGTTTTAAGTTTATGAAACAAATACTGTTGATATGGTCCGTTTTTCTGCTGAGCGGGTGTTCTGTGGCGACCCCTATTGAGGTTTCTCCCAAAGTGACTAAAGTGGATAGTCGTAGTCACACAATAATCCTGACGACGGACAATATTATCTCAACCCGTGTTGGCGTTGAATGGCTGTGGTCAGACCTTGAAATCATAGAATCAGAAGAGGGAATGATATATGTTGGAAGGTGGTTTAAGATAGAATTCTACTATGCTGACCGTCGCAAAGTCATTGTCACTCTCGATGAGAATCCCGATTCTTCGGAAAGAAGTCTTATCGTATGGGTGGGGCGTAGAGTCGGCAGTGACTGTGCATTTATTGTTCAGGAGGGACGGCCCGAAAAATAGCAACCTTTCTTTCAATTTATTATTCTTATGAGACGACTACTTATGATACTGCTATCAGCCTGTTTGTTGATGGGCTGTGATACTTTAAGGTCTATAGTGATCAGTCCGAAGGTCAACAGAATTGACTACAGGGCGAAGACAATCACTCTGTTGACTGATAATCCGCTCCGAGAAATCGACATAGACAAACCTGAGTCAGATTATGAGCGCATTGACTCGAAGAAGGGAATCGTGTTCATCGGTGAGTGGTACAAGGTCGAGTTCTACCATTCACGATCATGGAGAATCCTTGTCAGCATAGACGAAAATACTGAATCTAATGAAAGAAACCTGATTGTCTGGGCATATCGTAAAAAAGATAGCGATGCGGCAATCATCGTTCAGGAGGGCCGGCCGGAAGAGTAGCGGACGCGGAGAGCTATACCAGGCCCTGGTCGGTCATCGCGTTGGCCACCTTGATGAAACCGGCGATGTTGGCTCCCCTGACATAATCGATGTAGCCGTCAGGTTCGGTGCCGTATTTCAAACAGGCGTTGTGGATGTCCGACATAATGCGGTGCAGTTCGTTGTCCACCCTCTCGGCAGTCCACTGGCAGCGGATGGAGTTCTGTGTCATTTCCAGTCCTGATGTCGCCACTCCGCCGGCATTCGATGCCTTTCCCGGAGAATAGAGCAGCCGGTTCCTGCGGAACACCTCTATCGCCTCAGGGGTCGAAGGCATATTCGCACCCTCCACTACGCAGAAACAGCCTCCGGCGACAAGCGCCTCCGCATCTTTCTCCTCAATCTCGTTCTGGGTCGCGCAGGGAAGGGCGATGTCGCAGGCAATCTTCCACGGCCTTTCGCCCGGATAATATGTTGCTGACGGGTATTTCTCCACATACTCGCGGATTCTTCCCCTGCGGATATTCTTGAGCCGGAACACATAGTCCATCTTCTCCTCGTCGAGACCCTCCGCATCATATACGAAGCCGTCCGAGTCTGCCAGAGTCACGACCCGGGCTCCGAGTCTCATCGCTTTCTGGGCGGCATATTGCGCCACATTTCCGGAACCGGACACCAGAACGGTCTTGCCCTCGAATGTCTCCCCGCGGGTCGCGAGCATATCCTGTGCGAAATAGCAGACTCCGTATCCTGTAGCCTCGGGCCTGAGACGACTTCCGCCCCAGCCGAGTCCCTTGCCTGTGAGAGTGCCGGTGAACTCGTCGCGCAGCCTCTTGTACTGTCCGAACATATAGCCGACCTCGCGTCCGCCCACTCCGATGTCACCTGCGGGAACATCGGTGTCGGGGCCGATATGTCTCTGCAGCTCAGTCATAAAACTCTGGCAGAAGCGCATAACCTCCGCATCGGACTTGCCGCGCGGGTTGAAATCGGCTCCTCCTTTGGCTCCGCCCATCGGCAGGGTGGTGAGAGCATTTTTGAATGTCTGCTCAAAGGCGAGAAACTTCATAATGCTGAGATTGACGCTCGGATGGAACCGGATGCCTCCCTTGTACGGACCGAGGGCGCTGTTCATCTGCACTCGGAATCCTCTGTTGATATGTATTTCCCCGTTGTCGTCAGTCCACGGTACACGGAAGATGATCACTCTCTCCGGCTCGACCATTCTCTCCAATATCTTCTGATCGACAAGTTCCGGATAGTCAAGCATATAGCCTACTACACTCTCCACTACTTCCCTTACGGCCTGATGAAACTCCTTTTCTCCCGGATTCTTGGCAACGAGGTCTGCCATAAACTTTTCGACATAGTCTTTCACGAATTTTTCCATAGCTGGTTTTCCCAATAATTAAAACACAAGCCCGCAAGATAGTGATTTTCCCTCGGAAAAGCAAGGATCCGTACCCCGGGAGTTCGACACTCGACTTCCTCAGCGTCCATGGAGAGGGCTACATCCCCGCATTTACCCGTACCGGTCCGAAGTCCCTTCCCCGCAGGCGGCGGGTGGATGTACTACAAAGTCAGAAAGCGGCGGCTCTATGCGTAGCTGTGCATTCCGCCCAGGAAGAAGTTCACTCCGAAATAGGTGAAGAGAACTGAGATGAAAGCCAGCAGCAGATAAATGTGACAGACCACCGGTTTTCTGAGGGGCGGAATGCCGTGGCGGTGCAGTACCACAGTATATATCAGCATAGTTATCAGCGCCCAAGTCTCCTTTGGGTCCCAGTTCCAGTAGCAGCCCCACGAGATGTTCGCCCAGACGGAGCCTGTGACGATGCCTGCGGCGAGGAAAAACACTCCGAAATACAAGATGAACACTGACATATCCGCCAGCCTGGCAACGGTCCTTCCGCTGCCCTTGAAAGCGTTTATGCACAGTCCGGCGGCGCTGTTCACCGTAATGACGGACAGAATCGCATAGGACAGCATCATCAGGGACACGTGGATGCTCAGAAGCGGAGACGAGAGCACGGGGACAAGCAGCGTCACGGCCGGATTCGACTGACCCATCGCCGCCACCAAAAGTGCCAGAGACGCCACAATCAGGCTGAACGGCTGCATCAGCGCCGGAGATTTGCGTTCCCCGGCATTCCCGGCCGCTGCCGTGCCAAGGCCGGCCGCGAGCACGGTCCAGGCAATCGCCATCATAGTTTCAGCCCCGTTTGAAAGAGGAATGTGCCCTCCGGCTATCCACATCAGCGCGAGCATAAGGGTCAGAAAAAGCAGCAGCACTGCTCCCATAACCACAGCCGCCAGATGCACCCGGATGTCCGGCGTCCGGTCACGGGCGATGCAGCGGACATACCAGCCGAGCAGAGCGAGTCCGAGCAGCAGATAGAGTCCCGCGCAAGCGAAAAGCGGAGGGAAGCTGTTGTAAAGCCTCTCGGATTTGAAGCGGAAGTCCGACGGAAGGGAATCACCAGCCTGCTTCCGCTGGAACTTCCTTATCTTGTCAAGCGCCGGCAGCAGAGTCTCATAGTCCTGCGACACCACAAGCTCCCCGATATAGTTCATCCCCTTTCTGATGAAAAGCCATTCGTCATCAGGGATGTCTTCCGGCAGAGCATCGTTCTGGGAATACCATTCCACCTTGCCCGACGAATCCGCCAGAGGGTAGATTTTCAGGAACTCCCCGCTGAGGAGGGCATTCACGGTCTGAGCGCGATCCCCGGCATCGTTCGCCCCGCGACGGGACTTCTGGGGGATTCTGTACCACGATGATGGGTAGAACATCCATCCCGTCAGCACCTGCTCATCGCTCAGTCCGTCAAGACTTCTGTTCCCGTACAACTTGGTTCTGAAGTCCCCGGCCACGGTCTGAAGCGGACACACCCTGCCGTGATAGGAAACATAAAGCTCGCCGAAGCGCTCCGCAACATCCTTGGGCAGCACTTTTGGAGTGCTCTTCTCTGCGGCGGAAGCCGGATAAGCACCGCCAAAGACAAGGAACAGAGCGACCGCGGCAACCGACGTGACTTTGCGGACAATACCCCGGAATTTCCTGTCAGTGAAGAAAAATATGAAAAATGCCAGAAGAAACAGAGAATAGCCCGTATATACTATGCCGATTCCGACCGGATCGTGGGAGACTATGAAGGTCGAGCCCTGTTCATCGCTGTCGTAGCTGCTCTGGTAGAAGCGGTAGCCCTTGCATGTGAATATGTGGTTCATACTTATTTCCGCATCCCTGATCACCGCTCCGCCGCTCAATACCGTGACTCCGGAACGATAGTCGGAAGGCGTGTCCGTACCGGGATAGCAGACGATCGAAAACTCATCGAGACGGAGCGAAAACGGAAGCGGAAGCATTCCGTCGGCATCATCCACATAGGAAGAGGATGTCTCCCCCACACGAAGATGAAGCATCCCCTTCCTCGCGGAAAGGGATGTCACCACCGCACCTGCAACCACCAGCAGCAGAGCAATATGCGCCGTAAGCAACGCAGGACGTTTCAGCAGTTTCTGCAACATCATTTCAGATGGCATTTATGAACTTCACGACTGCGTCGCGGTCTTCGCGGGAAAGTTTGCGGAATGCCTCGACAGACTCGCGGGCATCGCTCTGAGGATCTCCATGCCACATAATCGCCTCTATGACGGTTCTCGCGCGGCAATCGTGGAGACGATCGACTCCACCCTCGACGATCTCGCTCAATCCCCTGCCCCAGAGCGGAGTGGTTCTGCACCATCCCGTACGGATGTCATTCTTCATATTGAGCCTGTGCTGAACCATATCGGTATAAGGCCAGATGGTCTGATGCGGATAGCGCGGAAGCCTCTCGTCGCCGTCCTTGAAGAAGCCGTTGGGATCCGTGAAATTGTCCTCTCCCGTAGTCCAGCTCGGACGGTGGCAATAGGCGCAGCCTATCTCGGTGAACAGTTTCTTGCCCCTCTGCACCTCCTCATCATCGAGATCCCTGGCCGCAGGCACTGCAAGTCCGCGGTGCCAGATCATGAAGTCTGTATATTGCCCGTCTGTCATCTCCGCATCCAGATCCTTAGCCATCAGATAGTTGTAGATGTCGGTCCCCACATCTCCGGTCTTGTTCTGCTCCGGAAAGTACTTGTAGAACTCAGCCTGCACATCCGCATCCTGCGAAGCGACCCGGGCGTAAGTGGCGGTCATATAGTGATAGCGTCTGTCGCTGCGGGTCACATTGGTGATGTTCCAGATGGCATTGGCTCCGGCGGCGTCCTGCAGAGGACCGCGGGAGAGCGCATAGGTGTAACGGAGAGGATGAGTGGTGCTTCCGTAGAGTTTCACCCATTCACCGTCGGCGAAAACCGAAGGGTTGAGCTTCACGCCGGCTGCTTCTTCCGCCGCATACTGCGCCTTGAGATCGTCATCGTCTATGGCATCCAGAAGTCCGACGCCATAGACCCCTATGGTGGACTCCAGACGGACACGCACATTCTCATATGGAACAGCGGTTGTGACCTTGTTCTTGGTGACCTCCAGAGGCACATAATAGGCGTCCTCCGGGATGGTGACCACCGGATAGATCAGGCTGTAGGATTCCCCGTCAGGGAATCTGTTTCCCCATTCATCAGTGTACTCCGGCCAATCTATGACGATCTTCGATTCGTCGAGGGGAGCCTTGAACGGCTTCACGGCGAGAGTCTGGGGCATACCGGTCAGAGAACTGAGATAAGTATCCGTTTCATCCGTAATCACAAGCAGATAGCCGTTGCCGATATGGTCGGCGCGGTACTCGGTCTGCCGGCGGCCGTGGCTGTAATTGGGATGACAGTAGATGCATCCTCGACGCACCATAAGCGGACCGAGGCCGTGGAATGCCCCGTCCTTGTTCTGATTGTAGTCCTTCTCGAAGAGCTGTTCGCCGTTTTTGAACGACTGGATCATCCCCTCGCTCTCGATGACAGGAGTGGGCTGCTCATAAGCCGAAGCGCTTGAATTGAAAGCAGTCCCGAGCCTGCCGCCGGCATACCATTCATCACTCAGCTCCTTCGGCTTGGGAGCGGGAACCGGCGTCTTGTCGCAGGAGGCGGCGACAAGGAGCAGGGCCGCTGCAATAAATATGGTCCTTTTCATTTCCAATAAGCTTATCATTCTCCGAGAAGCACTTTGCGCGCCGCTTCAAGCGCGTCATTCAAATCATTGCAGGCATCGATGGCTGTCTTGACCCGGGAATCGGTGTAGTTGTTCACGAAAGGTCTCGGCATCGCGTCAATCGCCGCCAGACATTTCCCTATGGCCGACACCACATTGTCATCGGCAGTCTTGTCCACGCCCGCGATATATGCGCTCGCAGAATGGGGCTGCGCTGAAGTCGCGCCGAATTTGCCGAAATAAGCATTGCGGATGCTGACCACATTGTCGTAGAAATCCGTGATGGAATTCCATGAATGAGGGGACTCGATATAGTTTACATCCTCACCGGTGTAAGGCTTGCCGATCTTCTGGGTGCCGACCTCGTCGATGATATCCTTGCAGCCCTCAATAATCTGCTCCGTGCCGGCGGTAACTGATTTCCAAGTACTTCCCGGCTGCCCGCAGAGCTTCATCTGCTCGCCGAAATCATCCTCCGGCTCTTCTTCTGCATCGGTCAGAATCGCTGCCTTCTCCTCCGTCACATTGTCGATGCCGGCCCAGGCGGCCTCAAGGCGGCAGGCGCTGAGAGTCAGGTCTGCGGAAACGGCGATGGCGTACTTCAGTTCACCGTCGGTGATATCTGCGGCGCTGCGCTCCTTGCCGTTGCGGAAAATGAGGTACTCGATGCCGTGGAAGCCTACGAGGCCGTTGTTGAAGTTGGAAACATAGACATCCAGGTTGTTCATAATGTTGTCATCCGCGAGCGTCTGGTCGAGGAGGGTCTTGTCGAGAGGCCAGGTATCGATGTGAGGGTCAATCTTGTATTTGGATGCCGCACCGAACAGGAAGGCCTCGCTCCATTCCCAGTATTGACGCGCTTCCCTCCAGTGCTCACAGGCCGTCTTCACTCCGGCATCGGTTCTGTCCGTGCCAAGAGCCTCAAGAGCCGCCTGAAGCTTCAGGCATTCGTCGGTAAGACCGGTATATGTCGGGATTACCACGTCATCTACAAAATGTTCGTTCACTCCCTGAAGGGCCTGATCCTTTTCAGAGTCCGGTGCTCCGATTTCCTCGCAGGACACCGCCGCGAGCACGGCTGCGGCAACTGCCGCCAGTTTGATTGTCTTTTTCATTGTGCTATAATGTCTTGAATTTCATTTACTCATCTGTCAGTTTTCCCCTTCTTGTGGAACTGTGTCTCGAACCAGCCGGCGAACGCGATACCGACAGTTATGGAAGGTTCGTTGTTGTAAGGCTTCTCGTAGAAACGATGCGAATACTCGGCCTTGATGACAATCTCATCTATGGGATACCAGTTGATGCCGGCGGCTATCCTGTGCTTGCCCACCCACGGATAATCGGACACGCCAGTCGCCACTTTGAACATTGCGTCGTAGTACTCGTAGTGAGCGAACAGATAGCATTTATGGTCGGTCTTGGAGACCCTGTCCAGAATGTCATAGCCTATCTCAAAGCTGCCCACGATGGCATCGGAGCCCACGGCATTGTGGGAGGAAGGAGAGTCTGACGACATATTGTTCTTGTTGAAGGCGGTGATTTCGGCGGAATTGTTGAGATGGGCATAGTCGAAGACTCCCCTGGTGACCACGCCGTAGCCGCGATAGTCAAAATCCACGGAGCCGATGAACACATCCCCCCGGCATCCCTCATATTTCTTGTTTTTGGTGAGGGAGTTGCGGAAACTGGCACCATAGTAGCCGCTCACGCCGAGCCTCAGGCCCTTGACCGAAGTGTTGTCCAGACGCACGGCTCCGGCATAGGCATTGGCAATCTTGAACTCGTATGGGGACCCCGCACCGTTCTGAATGAAATTCTCGGTGCTGAAACGGTCGGAGTCCAGTCCCGGGAGAAACAGGACTTCATACTTCCAATCTTTCTTTCTGCCGAAAGATCCGAATATCTCGATCCCGGGTTCGTGCCAGGTACAGGGAAAAACGGTGTTCTCGCCCTCCTGCCGATAACCGGTGAAAAACTCGTTCGGGAGGTGATGGGAGTTGGTGAGTCCCACAGGCACTATGATCATACCCGCCCTGACATTGAATGAGGGATGTATCCGTTTCTGAATCCAGGCCTGCTCCAGAGCCACTTCGCCGCCGCGTTCTATTTCATTCTCATATTCTCCCGTCTCATCCGCCTCCAGTTCCACGGCACTTTCCGTTCCGCCGTGCTCGAACTCTATTTCAGCGCCGAGACTCCAGCCCTTGCCGAAGTCATAGCCGAGATTGATGACGAAGTGGGGGATGTCGAAACGGCCGTGGCTCTTGTCATCCTTGTATTTCTCGGGGGTGATGTATCTCTGCCAGGCGTCGCTGTAGAAATTTCTGGTGTACATCGCCTCTCCATAGCCGCCTATAGTCAGCCGCTGAGCCGACACTGAAACGGTGCAAAGCAATGCGCAAGCCAATGTCACAAGTCTGTTCTTCATATTCAAAGCACTATGTTGCAGCATCTTGCTTCCCACCGGAGGGAAAACCTGCGATGCCGGCCCATAAATCTTAAAACAACGCTGCAAAATTAGTCCGTCCCTGCAGGCGTTTCAACCACCAATTATCGGTAATCGGGATGCAGGAGGATAATAAGAAATGGGTATTTATGCCCCGGGAGGCGGGATTGATTTGGGACAAAGGAGGATTTGTTTTATTTTTGCCGCTGCATTTGCAGAGAGAATATGAATTTTACCGGACTGATAATAGGTGTGGTGGTGTTCCTGACGATAGGGATGTTCCACCCGATTGTAATCAAGGCAGAATATCATTTCGGCACCCGTTGCTGGTGGGCATTTCTGCTGGCGGGTCTGTCAGCCACCGCAGCGTCGCTGTTCATTGAGCATTATATATGGTCCACCCTACTGGGCGTCTTTGCATTTTCGTGCTTCTGGAGCATTCTGGAGCTCTTTGAACAGAAGAAGCGGGTGGAGAGGGGCTGGTTTCCCAAGAAAAAGAAAGACTGAGCTGAAGCGGCACGGCCTTCTTCCGTATTCAAGCGATCGGATATCGGATAAAAAAGCTGCGAAGGCATCAAACGGCCGCCGCGACATTTATCCCGTCGAGCGCCGACGACACGATTCCTCCGGCATAGCCCGCACCCTCGCCGCAGGGATACAAGCCCTCCACGGATACGGACTGCAGAGTCTCGGGATCACGCACAAGCCGTACGGGGCTTGATGTTCTGGACTCCGTTCCGAGCAGCAGAGCCTCATTGGTGTAATAGCCGCGCATAAACTTGTCGCCGATGTACGGAAACGCATATTTCAGCCTCAGACTGATACTTTCAGGCAGCAATTCGTGAAGCGGGGCGGAAATGACTCCCGGCTTGTAGGACGACTCCGGAAGACCGGCGGAGACTATGCGGCGGCAGAAATCCATCATCCTCTGTCCGGGAGCAGCAAGCGGATGGGGCGAGGTGCGGGAAGCCGGGCCGTTCACCCATCCGAAGAGCTTCCTCTCGACATCCTCTTGAAAACGCATCAGCGACAGCGCCCCGAATCGCTCATATTCCGGCAGATCGCCGGGCTCGACGCTCACCACCACACCGGCGTTCGCCCATCGGGAATCCCGCCTCGAATTGGACATGCCGTTGAGCACGGTTTCTCCGTCTGCCGTGGCGGAGGGCAGGAGAATTCCTCCCGGACACATACAGAACGAGAACACTCCGCGGCCCTCTATCTGAGTGACAAAAGAGTATTCGGCAGCCGGCATTCCTGGCTGATATTTTCCGTGATACTGTATTTTATTGATGAGTGACTGGGGATGTTCCGCCCGCACTCCGAGAGCGAAGCCCTTGGCTTCCATAGCCCAGCCTCTGCGCTCAAACAGAGAATAGATTTCCCTGGACGAATGGCCGGCTGCAAGGATGACCCTGCGGGAGTTATAGACAACGGATGACGTTTCCTGTTCCGACGGCGACCCTGAGACCGTGGACATCGCGGCCACATCCAGACTGCCGTCGCCCCGGCGGACTATGTCGGTGACTCTGGTGTTGAAATGATATTCTCCGCCGTGCTCCACTATGCACTTGCGGATATTCTCCATTATTTCCGGCAGCCTGTCCGTACCGATATGGGGATGGGCGTCGGTGAGAATGGACTCGGAAGCCCCGAAACGCACCAGCTGGTGCAGGACTTCGCGGATATCCCCCCTCTTGGTGGAGCGGGTGAAGAGCTTGCCGTCGGAGAAAGTGCCCGCGCCGCCCTCGCCGAAGCAATAGTTCGAATCCGGATTGACCTTGCCGGTCTTCATCATCGCGGCCACATCGAGTCTGCGCCCGTGAATGTCCTTCCCCCTTTCGAGTATGACCGGCTTGAGCCCTCTCATCAGAAGACGCAGAGCCGCAAACAGTCCGGCCGGACCCGCTCCGATCACGACAACAGGCTCGGCATCAGCGACATACTGATAAGGAGGCAGTTCATATCCGGGCAGAGTCTCGCTTTTGGAGCAGACATCGTAGCGGCAGCGGCATATCACATCCTTGCGGGCGTCTATGCTGCGCCGCACCAGACGGCACTCCCCCACATTCTTCACTCCCACGCCCAGCGCCCTGGCTGCAGCTGCAGTCAACTCTTCACGGGATACATCTTCGCCGATCCGGCAGATGAGTTCTATCTGTTTCATCCTGTGCTGTCCTGTTTTTGAAGCGGCCTACATTCTGGCAGCCGGCGCAATGTCCAGCGGACTGCGTTCTCCGTTGAGATAATGATAATATCCCGCGACAGCTATCATAGCCGCATTGTCCGTGGTGAAGCGGAACTCCGGCAGATAGCAGTTCCAGCCGCGCCTGCGCCCCTCTTCGACCACTCTCGCACGAAGCCCGCTGTTGGCAGACACACCGCCTCCGATGGCGATCTCGCGGATCCCGGTCTCCCCCGCCGCCTTGATGAGTTTGTCCATCAGTATGTCTATCAGAGCTTTCTGGAACGACGCGCATATATCGGCCTTGTTTTTCTCCATAAAATCCGGATCCACGGCCAGACGGTCACGCACGAAATACAGCAGCGAAGTCTTGATGCCGCTGAAACTGTAGTCCAGACCGGGGATATGAGGCTTCGAGAACGTATATTTCAGAGGGTCGCCCTCCTTTGCCAGCCTGTCCACCACAGGCCCTCCCGGGTAGCCAAGCCCCATCATCTTGGAGCACTTGTCAAACGCCTCGCCCACAGCGTCGTCGATGGTCCGGCCGAGAATCTCGTAGTGCAGCGGACCGTCCACGCGGACTATCTGCGAATTGCCTCCGGAGACCAGCAGACAGAGATAGGGAAAAGTCGGACATTGCCTCTCCACACCGTGCTCACGGATGAAGCAGGCCATTATATGTCCCTGCAGATGATTGACTTCCACAATCGGACATCCGCAGGCGACCGAGAAGGCCTTGGCGAAGGACGTGCCGACGAGAAGCGACCCCAGGAGCCCCGGCCCCCGGGTGAAGGCTATGGCCGACAGCTCATTCCCCTTTACGCCGGCACGCTTGAGGGCCTCGCTGACCACGGGGACTATGTTGAGCTGATGGGCTCTGGACGCCAGTTCGGGGATAACGCCGCCGTATTCCTTGTGGACTGACTGTGAGGCAAGTACATTGGACAGCAGATAGCCGTCGGAAATCACCGCCGCGGAGGTGTCGTCACAGGAGGATTCTATGCCTAAAATCAAATCTGCCATATATCAGAGCGCAATAAGATTCCGAATCAATTCGGCCGCCAAATTTACGGCTTTTTCGCGATAATAGTGTTATATTTGCGAGATTATACGCAGTTGGTTTTTGAGAAAATTTCTTCATATACTGGGGATTGTGGCGGGGGTGTTTCTCGCCCTCATAGTCGCCGCACTGATTGCCGTCCAGTCCCCTGCGGTGCAGACCCGGGCCGGAGAAACGGTAAGCCGGAAGCTTTCTGAAAACATCGACGGCGACATCCGTTTTGAAAAGATACACTTCAGACCATTCACCACTCTGATAATCAAGAACCTGGTCATACTGGACAAGCATCCGTCCACACCCGGAAGCCTCCTCCTCGACCCCATTCCGGGGCAGCCGCCGGTACGGGACATCGACACTCTGTTCCGCGCAGAGTATGTGATTGCCAAATTCAGCCTGTCAAGCCTGCTGGGACGGGAGGGGCTGCACCTTGCGGAGGCCACTGTCAGCAACGCCGGGATGAATCTGGTACTGGAAGAAGACGGCGTGAACCTGACAAGGATGTTCAAGCTGGGAGGAGGGCCCAAGAAAGAGCCGGATGATCGGGAGATCTTCTACATCCGCAACGTGGCGGTGGAGAATATGGATTTCCGTATGCTGAATCACCGCACCGGCCGCCAGCCCTCCGCCGGCACCTATACGGAAAGCGGAGTGCAGCAGGGCATCGACTGGACGGACCTCGAAGTCAAGAACATAGACATTGACGCCCATGGTATGCGCTTCAAGGGAGGAGTGATGACCGGGGTGGTCCACAGGATGAGTTTCCGCGAGAGAAGCGGATTCAACTGCCGGCACATCAGCGGCGACGTGTCCGTAGGCAACGGCAGGACAAACATCGTGAATCTCCGCATAATGGACGACTACTCAGACCTCAGTCTTCCTCTCTACAGGATGGATTATGAGAATGCCAAGGCTTTCGGGGACTTCATCGACAGCGTCAGGCTGACCGGACGCATCAGCACCAGTGATCTGGACTTCCGCACCATAGCCTATTTCGCGCCCGCGCTCACGGGCAACGATCTCGCATTGACAGTCAGCGGCGGAGTGGAAGGCTGCGTGAGCGGGCTGCATTTCAAGGACATAGACGCCACGATGAAAAGCGGAGGCTTCCGCGCGAGGATAAACGGCAGCTTGAGCGGCATACCGGACACGGAGCGAATGTTCTTCGACTGCACGGTGAGCAGGGCCGCTGTCACGTCGGATGGCCTGGACCGCTTCCTGAGGGTGTGGAACAGAAGCGGGAAGGAGCCGGGCTTCCATTTTGCCGACTACGCCAAAGGCCTTGAATTTGCCGTGAACGCTGACGTCATGGGCTATCTCAATGATCTGCAGATTGTTCCCCACATTTCATCGCCGGCGGGGCACCTGAACGCCGATTTCGCCTTGAGAAATGTGACAAGCCGGGACAGGCAGATGGAGGTGGATGGGCTCTTCCATACCCGGAATCTTAATCTGGGACTTCTCAGCGGCCTCGGTTTTCTGGGAGAATGCACTCTGGACACCGGACTCAATCTCAGCCTGCCCCGTGGAGAAAGACAGCTGAACGCTGACATAGATTCGCTCTTTGTCGGAAAACTGCATCTGTATGGCTATGACTACAGCAATCTGGCCGCGGCAGGCCGGCTTTCACCGGGAGGTTTCGACGGCAAGATAGTCTGCAGCGACCCCAATCTCAATTTCCTGTTTCAGGGCATCTTCGCTCCGTCGAAAAAGACGGGGAACAGCGTGTATAAGTTCTATGCCAATCTGGGCTATGCCGACCTCAACGCCCTGCATCTGGACAAACGGGGCAAATCGCGGATAAGGCTGCGGACATCGGCTGACTTCAACCGGACAGAGGGAGACGACCTGCTCGGCCACATCAACATCGATGACATCCGGGTCGAGAACCAGGACGGCGTCCAGGATGTCGGCAGGATCAACCTCAACGCCATAATCAATGACGAGACCAGCCGTATCCGGCTGCGTTCGGACTTCCTCAGCGCGACCTACACCGGCACGGGCTCCATACTGCACTTCGTCAATGACCTGAAGGATCTGGTGCTCGCGAAAGAGGCTCCGGCCATGACCGGCAGGGATGAAGAATATGTCTGGAGCGGGAAGGAGTATTCGCTGAAGCTTAACTGCCACGACTCCAGGAAGATTCTGAGTTATGTGATGCCCGGGCTGTATGTCGCCGACAGCACGGCATTCTCGTTGGGCATATCCCGTCAGGGCGAGCTTAAGACCAGCCTGACATCCCAGCGCATAGCATTCAACAGCAACTATCTGAAAGGCGTGTCCCTGAACGCCGACAACAGAGACGACAACATCACCGGGATAATGACCTGCGAGGAGGCCAACATCAGCTCCATATCTCTGGAAAACAATAAACTGAGACTGTTCATCGACAACAACCATCTGGGGCTCGGCTATTCCTTCGACAACGGCGGCGACAACGGCAACCACGGCGAGATGTACGCCCTCGGCGACCTGAGCAGAAGCGGGTCCGACTCCCTGAGATTCGATGTCCACATACTGCCATCGGCGCTGTACTTCAACTCCCAGGAATGGAAGATGCTTGAGTCCCGGATGGACTGGACTCCGGGCCGGCTCAACGTGTCCTCCCTGTCAGTAACCAACGGAGACCAGCAGATCTCCGCAAGCGGCGGCATCAGCAGAGCCGGAAGAGACACTTTGAGCGTCGTGATGGAGCGCTTCGATGTCTCCGTAATAAACCCTCTCATAGGGATGCCCCTCGATCTTCGGGGCGCGGCCACCGGCACGGCGCAGCTCATCTCCCCTCTCGACGACAAGGGACTGCTGTTCGACGTGATCTGCGACTCCACCGGCATCGCCGGCGAGGCTATCGGGACTCTGTATGCCCACACGGGATGGAACAGGCAGTTCAGCCGCTTCGACATAGACATACGCAACAGCCTTGACGATGTCAATACTGTCACGGCCACAGCCCGCTACACTCCGTCAATCAGGAATCTCGATGCCGAAGTCGTCTTCAGCGATGCCAATGTCGGATATGCCAAGCCTTTCGTGTCGGAGATTTTCGACAGGATGGAGGGACGGCTTTCCGGCAAACTGATGCTGAACGGCCCGGTCGATTTTCTGGAAGCGAGAAGCGAGGGACTGCGGGTCGATGACGCCTGGGTGAACGTCGCCTACATCAATGTGCCCTACAATGTCAGCGGCCCCTTCCATCTGGACAGTTACGGAGCGCATCTGGACAACATTGTCCTGAAAGACCGCTTCGGGGAAAAGGGGACGCTCAACGGTTCCCTGACCTACGATCATTTCCACAAGCTCGGGCTGGATATGGCGATAAGGGTGGACCGGATGGAGGTGATGAACACGGACGAGAAGCAGAATCCCGATTTCTACGGCAGGCTTTTCGCCACCGGAAATCTCTCAATCACGGGGCTGATGAACGACATTCTGATGGACATCGACGCGGTGACTGCGAAACAGGGTCAGATACATATCCCCATTCCCAACACGACCAATGCCGGCACGACCAACCTGCTGACATTCAAGGAAGAGGACAGAGAGATAAAAATCGACCCATACGAGCAGATTCTGGAAAGGTTCCGGCGCAAGCAGGCAGCCAAAGGCAGCAATTTCGAAGTCAAGCTCAGAGTCGGCGCATCGCCCGCCGTCAGGGCGTTCATTGAGATAGACAAGGAGAGCGGCAATGTCCTCAGCGCCGTGGGTGAGGGCATAATCAACATCGATGCGGGAACAGACAGATTCGACATCAACGGAGACTACACCATAAGTTCGGGAAGCTACAAATTCGTGGCCCTCGGCATCGTTTCCCGAGACTTCGGCATCAAGAGCGGAAGTACGGTGAGGTTCAACGGGGACATTCTCGACAGCGACCTGAACATAGATGCGAGCTACAGGACCAAGGCTTCCATCGCCACGCTGCTTTCCGACGACGATGCGGTGAGCAACAGGAGAACCGTGGAGTGCGGGATAGCCATCACCGACAAGTTGAGCAACCCCCGCATCGGCCTGTCCATCAACATCCCGGACATTGACCCCGCCATCAGATCCAAGGTGGAGAACGCCCTCAGCACCGAGGACAAGATCCAGAAGCAGTTCCTGTCCTTGATCATCTCCAACAATTTCCTCCCGGACGAACAGTCGGGCATCTTCAACAACTCTTCGGTGCTGTACTCCAACGTGTCGGAGATAATGTCCAACCAGCTGAACACGATTCTGGAGAAACTGAACATCCCTGTGGATCTCGGTCTCAGCTATCAGCCTAACACCCAGGGCAATGACGTGTTCGATGTCGCCATCTCCACCAAACTTTTCAACAACAGGGTGGAGGTCAACGGCAACATCGGCAACAGGCAGTATTCAGCATCGGGCAACAGCAATGTGGTCGGCGATCTGGACATCGAAATCAAGCTGGACAAGAAAGGCAGCGTGAGGCTGAACCTGTTCTCCCATTCGGCGGACCAGTACACCAACTATCTGGACAACTCGCAGAGGAACGGGGTCGGCGTGGTGTATCAGACAGAGTTCAACAATATGGCCCAGTTCTTCAGAAATATGATTATGTCCCGACAGAAGAGGGCGGCCGCAAGGGAGGCCGAGGAAAAAGCGATGATTGACGGGGGTATGAATACGATTTCACTCGGAAAGGAGCGGAACGCCGATGAGAATGCCGGGCGTAACGGCAAAGGAGTAAAAAGAAAAGATGATTGAGCGTCAACAGATTATGGACAATGACAAGGTATATCGCAATGCGGGCGGCGGAAAAGGACGGCTGCTGCTGATTCCCTCACCGCTTGGGGACAATGACCCGGCGGAGGTTCTTCCCGCACCGGTTTTCGAGGCGGTGAAGGGCTGCCACATTTTTGTGGTGGAGGAAGTGCGCACGGCACGGCGTTTCCTGTCCCGGGCCGGCTTGCGCGGCCAGATAGACGGCCTTGAGTTCTACACGCTGAACGAGCATACGGAAGCCTCCGAAATAGAATCCTATATGGACCTCTTCGAGGACGGAGATGTCTGTCTGATTTCGGAAGCGGGGCTTCCGGCAGTGGCAGATCCCGGTGCGCAGCTTGTGGCTCTGTGCCACAGGCAGGGCGTGGAAGTGGTTCCGTTCGTGGGCCCCTCGTCGCTTATACTTGCGCTGATGTCCTCCGGACTGAACGGCCAGTCCTTCGCCTTCTGCGGCTACCTGCCCGCCAAGACGGGGGAACGGAGAAATGCCATCCGGAACATCGAGAAAACCTCTGCCGAGATGTGCCAAAGCCAGATATTCATAGAGACTCCATACCGGAACGACGCTATGCTGTCAGACATCGTCTCCGTGTGCGCCCCGTCAACGCGGCTCTGCATCGCGGCAAACATCACTATGCCCGATGCCTTCATAAGGACGCTCACGGTGGCCGAATGGAAGTCAGTCCTCCGGGGAGATTCCGCCGGCGGCGCTTTCAGCATAGGAAAACGGCCCTGCGTCTTTGTACTTCTGGCATAGTCCAATTTTGAAATTCTATTTATATGACTGATATTCTGGAACTTGAAGGAATGGAATTCTTCGCCCGCCACGGCTGCTCCGAAAAGGAGAGGGCCGATGGCAATGTGTTTACCGTGGATTTTATGGCGGAAACGGAGTGCGGGGAAGAGGAAGATGACAATCTGGCGAGCCATATCGATCTGGCACGCGTCTATGAGGTGATTGCCATGCAGGTGGAGACTCCGTCCAATCTGATTGAGACTGTGGCGCACCGCATCGTGAGGGCGCTGGAAGCCGAATTCCCGCAAATCGGGCATTTTTCGATAAGACTGTCCAAGAAGAATCCCCCTCTCCCCGGTGCAGGAAAGGCTTCGTGGTCAAGGGTGACCGTTGACGGAGGAGCCTGCGTGAGACTGCGGTAAAGATGAAAGAGATAGCATTCATAACTCTGGGCTGCAAGCTCAATTATGCGGAGACTTCGACCTACGAGAGGGCTTTGCAGAAAGCCGGATTCATGGCAGTGCCCTGGACTGAAGGGGCGCAATATTTTCTGGTGAACACCTGCAGCGTCACGGAGCATTCGGACAAGAAATGCCGGAACATAATCCGGAAACTGAACAGGCAGTGCCCCGAGGCGGGGATTTTCGTGACCGGCTGCTACGCGGAGCTCAAAAGGGAGGAAATCATCGCCCTGCCGGGAGTCAAGGCCGTGTTCGGCGCAAGGGAGAAGTCGGAGGTAGTGCCCTCCATAATCGCCTATGCTTCAGAGACTGAAGTGGCGAGGCCCGACACCTCCGCAACTGCGGTCGATTCCTGTCCCGGGACGGAAAGAAGAGAGTTCTTCGGGGCCTATTCCGCGGGCGAGAGGACAAGGTCGTTCCTCAAGGTTCAAGACGGCTGCGACTTCCGCTGCAACTACTGCACGGTGCCGCTTGCGCGGGGAGGAAGCCGCAACGAACCCATTTCCGAGATTGTGAGAAAAGCGCGGGAGATAGCCGCCGGAGGAGTGAGGGAAATAGTCCTGACAGGGGTCAACACAGGAGATTTCGGCAAGAGCACGGGAGAGACTTTCTTCGGACTCATCAAGGCTCTCTACGATGTGGAGGGCATAGACCGGTACAGGATTTCTTCCATTGAACCCAATCTGCTGACTGAGGAGATGGTGGACTGGATCGCGGGGGGAGACAAGTTCCTGCCCCATTTCCACATTCCGCTGCAGTCGGGCTGCGACTCTGTGCTGAAAGAGATGGGAAGACGCTATACGACAGAAGATTTCGCACGGAAGACGGACTACATCCGCAATGCCTTTGACAGGAGCGGTCGCTATGATCTGGAAGTATTTTTCGGGATAGATGTGATTGTGGGCTTCCCGGGAGAGAGCGAGGAGATGTTTGAACAGACATACAAGTTCCTCAGGGACAGGATCAGACCGGCTTTCATCCACATCTTCCCCTATTCCCGCAGAGCCGGGACGGTGGCCGCCGCACGGAAAGACCAGGTGCAGGACAGCATCAAGACCGAGAGAGTGGCACGGCTGGAGGAGCTCTGTGCGCAGCTGCATTCGGAGTTTGAGACGCGTCACCGGGGACGGCATTGCCGGGTGCTGTTCGAGAGCCGGGAGAAGGGGGGAATGATGTGCGGATACAGCGAGAATTATTTGAGGGTGACTGCGCCGTATATCGAGGGGATGATCGGGCAGATTGCGGATGCGGTCATTTAGCGATATGTCCGAACAGGGGCGCTGCAGCACAAATTTTTCTCGGCGTAAAAACGCCTTTGAAAATATTTGTGCCTGCGCTTGAAAGGCAGTACATAGACAATAGGCCTTGAAAGGGGCGCTGCAGCACAAATTTTTCTCGGCGGGAAAAACGCCTTTGAAAATATTTGTGCCTGCGCTTGAAAGGCAGTACATAGACAATAGGCCTTGAAAGGGGCGCTGCAGCACAAATTTTTCTCGGCGGGAAAAACGCCTTTGAAAATATTTGTGCCTGCGCTTGAAAGGCAGTACATAGACAATAGGCCTTGAAAGGGGCGCTGCAGCACAAATTTTTCTCGGCGGAAAAAACGCCGTTTGAAAATATTTGTGCCTGCGCTTACACGGCAGTACATTGGCGGCAGAGGCACATCATTATGAAGAAAAGAGAAAATGAGTAAATGCAGGTTGGAATTTTTGGGCAGCGGAACTTCGCAGGGAGTGCCGGTGATCGGCTGTGACTGCGCTGTCTGCCGAAGTGAGGACAGAAGGGACAAAAGGCTGAGGTCGAGTGTGCTGGTGGACTATGAGGGGCTTCGGATACTGGTGGATGCGGGGCCGGACTTCAGATATCAGATGCTGCGGGCGGGAGTCCGTCACCTGGATGCCATCCTGCTGACCCACAACCACAAGGACCACACCGGCGGACTTGACGATGTGCGCGCTCTCAACTACAATGACGGCAGGGCCGAGGAGATCTATTGCGAAGAATATGTGGAGCAGTCGCTGCGGCTGGAGTACAGCTACGCCTTCGCCGAGCATAAATATCCGGGAGTCCCGGAATGGAACATTCACCGTATCGGAGGGGCTGACTGCAAGCCGTTTATGGTGACAGTTGACAATAGCAGACCCCGTCTGTCCTGGTCAGACGCCGGCTATGTCGAGATCCCCGGGGACCCCTCAGCCCTGCCGCATTCGGCGGAGGTTATTCCCGTCAGAGGTATGCACGCAGCTCTGCCTGTTTTGGGATTCCGCTTCGGAAACATAGCCTACTGCACGGATATGAACTTCATTCCCGAGGAGGAGTTTTCCAAGCTCAGGGGGCTGGATCACTTCATCATCAACACCGTAAAGCGCGGCAAGCACAACTCCCACTGGAGTCTGGAGGAAGCTCTGGCAGTCTGTGAAAAAGTGGGGGCCCGGCACAGCTGGCTGACGCACCTGTCGCACCGGCTTCCGAAATATGAGGATTTTGTGGATGAACTGAAGTTGAAATACGGGGGAAAGATTCTCCCGGCCTACGACGGACTCGTCATCCGCTCCGAGTAACACTCCCCTTTCAGCCTCAGAGACTGACCCTGAGCCTGTTTGAAATCCAGGTCTCACAGAGCCGCTTAGTCTCGGGATCCGCTTCCGACAGGGCATTGATACAACCGAACCTGAGTCCGATTCTGGCATCCGCCTTGTCCAGCTTGGCCTTGACATATTCAAGGCCCTTCATTCTGCGGATAAACAGGGTCAGACCCTTGTGGCTTCTATGTATAAGCCTCCCCTGTTTTTCAGCGAGGAGGTAGAACAGTCCCTGCACATTGAACTGCTCATAGTCTCTGAACTTGTGCCTTACATTGCGCTCGATACATTCCGGATGGGCGTCAAAGAACGACTCCAGCACACTCTTGAATATCGGATGCGGATTGTGGGGCAATTGGAAGAAACGCCCGACACCTGCGATTTCCGCGCCGTTCAGCAGAGAATCCTTGTAAGTAAAGCGTTTATGACCGTTTTTCTTGCGACGGACCGCCCGGAGAAACTTGGCTTTCCATGTTTTGCAAGTTTTGGAACGGCAAACCACTTTGTCGTCCACGAAAAGATCCTCGATCCTGATCGGGGCCGCGAAGAAGGTGTCGTCATTCAGATATACGAATCTTTCCGTCAGACCGGGGATTCTCCACATCATAGTCTCGATCGCGATGCTGTTGAAGACGGGGAGATATTGCTGCCACCCCTCAAACAGGACGGAATGGTCAACGATGGTGACAGGCACCTCGTTGTCCGGAAAATTGGCTCTGACAAAATCATCCAGATCCGGCCTCTGCCGATCGGTAATGATGAAGATACGGCCGATGAAGGGCGCAAAGCGGAGAATGGATGCGACAGCAAAACGGATTTCATCGGATTGAATGTATCTCTCTCTGCCCGCTATGTCTTCGAACGAGTCTTCGTGTTTGTCCGTCAGATACCTGTTCCTTTCCGCTTTCAATACCGGATCATTCCCGTCAACCCAGGTCAGAACGGCATCAATCTTCTGTTGATCATCCATAAATAGTTTTTTCACATTATGTTGAACTTCCGGCATCCGCAGGAAAAGCCTGGCACGTGTTTTTCCGGCACGCTATTCCGTCACGGACGCGGTACAAATATACTCAAACTTCGTAAAAGAAGTGCCAAGATTCAGAGCCTTATTCCGAGCCTGTCTGCAATCCAGGTCTCGTAAAGTTGCTTCGTCCGGGGGTCGGCATCCTGCAAAGCATTCATACACCCGTATTTGAGCCCCGGCAGAGAGTCCGCCAGATCGAGCTTGGATTTGACGTATTCAAAGCTTTTCGGCCTCCTAATCATCATAATCAGTCCCTTGTGGCTCTTGTGGACAAGCCTCCCCTGGCTTTCCGCGAGCACATAGAAGAAGCCCTGCACATTGAACTGCTCATAGTCCCGGAACTTGTGCCGCACATTGCGCTCGATACACTCCGGATGGGCAGTGAAGAACGACTCCAGCACACTCCGGAAGATCGGATGGGGTTCGTGGGGCAGGTAGAAGAAATGTCCCGCCCCTATGATCTCGGCACCGTTCAGCAGGGAATCCTTGTAGGTAAAGCGCGTGTGACCGTGCTTTCTGCGCCTTGCCGTACGGAGAAACTTCGCATACACGGAACTGACGGTGCGGGAATAGCACACCACCTTGTCGTCTGTGAACAGATCCTCCATTCTGGCCGGCGCGGCAAAGAAGAAATCGTCGTTCATATAGATGAATCTCTCCGACAGACCCGGGATCCGCCACATCATCGTCTCCACGGCGATGCTGTTGAAGACGGGAAGATACTGTTCGTATCCTTCGAAAAGAGTGTTCTGATCAACGATGATGACAGGGACTTCATTGTCGGGAAAATTGGCTTTGATGAAACCGTCCAGATTGGGGTTCTGCCTGTTGGTGATGATGAAAATGCGGCCCACAAACGGTGCGAATCTGAGGATTGAAGCCACCGCGAAACGGATTTCGTTGGATTGGATGAATCTTTCTTCGCCCGCGATGTCCTCGAACGAGTCTTCGTGCTTGTCCGTCAGGTAGCGGCTTCTTTCCGCCTTCAGAACCGGATCGTTTCCGTTGACCCAGGTCAGGACTGCATCAATCTTCTGTGTGTCAGCCATATAAATAACTCTTCCGTAGTATGTTCAGATTTCCTGCGTCCGCAGAAAAGCCGGACATATACCCGCCCCGGCGAACGCGGACACAAAAATACTAAAAATAAAGCGTCTGACCAAAATCAAATTCCGGAGCGAAGCGACCCAAGGAGTCTGGGGAACACTGTCCCCAGTGCCCCTGCAGGGCTGTCACGACAGTGACTGGGGGTGAACACAAAAAGAGACCGGGCAAAATCACTTGCCCAGCCCCATTCGCTCCTGAAGCAGGACTTGAACCTGCGACCCTCTGATTAACAGTCAGATGCTCTAACCAACTGAGCTATTCAGGAATGTTCCTCCCGTTTTGGGTTTGCAAATGTACTACATTTTCCCGATGCTGCAAATTTTTTTGAGGATTTTTTCGTACTTTTGTCCATTCAGACGCAAAAAGGCATATATGGACATCGATCTGCTATCCAAAATGGTCAGGGAGCTGATTCTTGACAACGACAAAGTCACGCTTCCGGGGGTAGGCGCTTTCGTCGCGGAAATCTATCCTTCAAGTTTCTCGGACAGGGGATATACCATCAATCCTCCTTACAGACGGCTGAGTTTCAGGCAGAAAGCCGAAGAAGACCGTCTCCTCGCCGGTTTATATGCAGCGTCGAACTCCATTTCCGTCGATGACGCCGAGAAGATTCTCCGGGATTTTCTGTCGGAAATGAAACGGATACTGTTCATCCGGAAAGTCATAGTTTTTCCGGGACTGGGCAGGTTGAGAGCCACCAAGGAAAACAATATATTTTTCGTGTCGGACGAGAATCCCGACATTTTCCCCGAGGGCATCGGTCTTGAGCCCGTGTCGCTGAAGAGCCATCAGGAAAGCGCCTCCGCGATTGCTGCAGCCGTGACAAGCCTGAAAAAGGATTTTGAGGAGGACAACAGCGGCAGCAATGCCGAGAAAGTCCCGGCCGCTGACACTGCTGACACTGCTGACACCGCTGACACTGAGATGGAGAGCGGACAGGAGGAAAGTCAGGAGCCTCAGCCGGTCCTGCAACCGGAGAAAGAGGCACCTCAGGAGTCTGAACCCGAAACGGAACGACAGCCTACTCAGGAACAGGTCCGGAAGCCGGCTCAGGAATCTGAGCAACATACAGCCAAAGACCAGAACGACCATAAGCAGCAGCCGGACGGCAAGGTGGCCGGTGTCACCGTCAACAGCAGCTCCTCACATTCCGGGAAATGGACCGTCGCCGGCATAATCATTCTCGTGCTGCTCATACTGCTGCTTCTCGCCGCAATACTGTTCTTCATCGCAGCCAATTTCTTCCCGGACCTGCTGGATCACGTTCTCTACAATAGGGAAGAACTTGAGATAATCAACTATTGGAAATGATAGAGTTGATTTATTCACAGGAGTCTGCACCGGAGATTCCAGCAAGGACAGCCGCCACCTCCAGCATTGAGGTAAAGACCGACGAATGGCTTCCCGTCATCGATGAACACGGCAATGTGATCGGACGCTCCACGAGGGAATACTGTCACAGCGGCTCCGGAGTCCTGCATCCTGTCGTACACCTGCACATCATAGACCGGCTCGGCCGGATATTTCTCCAGAAAAGGGGCGAAAACAAACTTGTGCAGCCCGGAAAATGGGACACAGCCGTCGGAGGCCACGTCGCCTATGGAGAAAGCATAATAGAGGCCCTCTACCGGGAATCCCACGAAGAATTGGGACTCACCCGCTTCAACCCCGTCTATCTGGACACCTGGCTCTATGACTCGCACACGGAAAGAGAACTGGTCTTCATATTTGCCGCAGTCGGCAGCTATGAACTGAAACTGAACCCGGACGAGCTTTCAGACGGCAGACTCTGGACGCTCGAACAGATACGGAACGCCCGGGGAAAGGACATCCTGACCCCCGAATTTGAAATGGAATTCGAAAGAATCCGGCAAAGGCTGTTCTCGCTGCTCTGACAGAGCGCAAAACTTCAAACCGGCAATCCTGAACAGCTGCCGGAACGCAATGCGGACGCAGAGACAGACCTGCCAATGCGGAGACAGACCTGCGGGCGCAGAAAACAAAAAAAGACAAGTATAAATGCCAGAAAAAGACAAGATAAAGTCCCCGTTCACCGTCATTGGGCCTACATTGGCTCCGACATCGTTCATCCGCGAACTCGCTGAAAGAATCAGCGACGGAGACATAAGCGCGGAATATATTCTCTTCGAGACCGAAGGAAAAGAAGTGAAGATGCATCCCGGAGCAGTCCGCCGGATGGTTCAGATCGGAGAAGACACCGGAGCCGACCTGCTTTATGCCGACTTTTATGAAAACGGCTCCCCCCATCCGCTCATCGACTGCCAAGAAGGGTCCGTCAGGGACGATTTCGACTTCGGCCACGCCGTGCTTCTGCGCTGCGGCGCTCTTCGGAAAGCAGCGGCCGGGATGACCGCGGACCACAGATGGGCGGGAATGTATGATCTCAGGCTCAGGCTCGGACACATTTTCCATATCAGGGAATACCTGTACTCGGTCAGCGAGACCGACACAAGACTTTCTGGAGAAAAGCAGTTCGACTATGTCGCGCCGTCCAACAGGGCCGTACAGATAGAGATGGAAGCGGTCTTCACCGAATATCTCAAGCGGCTCGGCGCCTGTCTCGGGTCGGACTTCAAGTCTTCGGAGCCGTACCGCAAAGGAGAGTTTCCTGTCACAGCCTCTGTCATCATACCCGTATTCAACAGAGAGAGGACCATCGCGGACGCGCTCACAAGTGCATTGGCACAAAAGTGCGGCTTCAGCTACAACGTAATCGTCGTGGACAATCATTCCACGGACAAGACCACAGAAATCATAGCAGGCATAGCGGCCGGAGACAGCAGAGTCATCCACATCATACCGGAAGAGGAGGGGCTGAAAATAGGAGGCTGCTGGAACAAAGCCATTGACTGCCAGCATTGCGGCAGATACGCCGTCCAGCTCGACAGCGATGACATCTATTCCTCATCAGACACTCTGGCCCGGATCATAGGGGCATTCGGGCGCGAGGACTGCGCGATGGTGATCGGGGCATACAATATGACGGATTTCAGCGGCGCTCCCCTGCCTCCGGGACTCATTGCCCACCGGGAATGGACAGAAGCGAACGGCCGCAACAATGCCCTGAGAATCAACGGACTGGGAGCACCGAGAGCCTTTCTCACCGCCCTTGTGAGGGAATTGAGATTCCCGGACACGAGCTATGGAGAAGATTATGCGATGGGCTTGAGAATATGCCGGGAATACCGGCTCGGCAGAATCTACGAACCGCTCTACAACTGCCGGCGCTGGGAGGGAAACTCCGATGCCGCGCTCAGCATAGAACGGCAGAATGTCAACAACAGCTACAAGGACAGCCTGAGAACAATCGAGATCGAGGCAAGAAAGAAGATCGGGGCAAGATAGAAATATGGATACAATCTCTAAATTCGTGAGGGACCAATTGTCCTGCTGGCCGCTCGCCTGCTCCAATTTCAGGGCGCTGAAATCAGTCGAGACCAGATATATGAACATAGGAGGACTTGAAATCTGCCTCCAGCACAATCCCGCACGGGTCATTTCCTCCGCGGCGAAGCTTGACCCGGAATCCGTGGCCGGACGCAAATGCTTCCTCTGCAACCTGTTTCCGGAACAGACCTATCTGACGTTCGAGGGACGCAAAGGGCGGAAATACCACATTCTGCTGAACCCATACCCTATCTTCCCCAAGCATCTGGTCATAGCTATGGACTGCCATTGCGACCAGTCCATCTGGAGACGCTTCGTGGACATTCTGGATCTCGGCCGCAAATATGAAGGGTACACTTTCTTCTACAACGGCCCGCATTCGGGTGCCTCAGCCCCCGACCATCACCACTTCCAGGCCGCCCCAAGAGGGATGATGCCTCTCGAAAAGGATGTGAACGAGGCTCTGAACGCCAACGACGCCGACAGTATTGAAGCCGTCGCCACAGTGCAGGACGCCACACTCTACCATTACAAAAAATTCCTCAACGGAATATTCGTCCTGCGCGCCTCCACATCCAAGTCCATAGCCAAACTCTTCTACCGGCTGCTCGACTGCGCGGGGACGCCCGAAAACGAACCGGAGCCGCTTTTCAACCTGATTTCGTGGTACGAGAGGGGGGAATTCCGGGCAATAGTCGTTTTTCGCAGATCACACCGCTCCAGCCACTATTTCACCGACGGTCCCGACCACCTCACCATGAGTCCGGGCTGCGCCGATATGGGGGGCTGCCTCATAGTCCCGCTGTCGGACGACTGGGCCAAGATAGACGAAAGGCTCGTCAGGGAAATGCTCACGGAGGTGACGCTCGACGGCGACAGTCAGAGAGAGCTGCTATGGAAACTCACCCGAGGTCAAAGGCACATCAGCGTGGGCATTATGTCGGCAAAGGAGATAGAGTTCGAGATATTCACGGACGGTGCCGGCTCGCGCAAGGCCCGCTGGGTCGAAGGCAAGATCGAATATGACGGCGCACTCTACGACGAGCTTTTCTTCGAGGAACAGACGCTGTCCACTATGTTCGCCGAGCCCACATTCGCGCTGCACGACGTGACGATAGGACGGGGATTCCACTGGGAAAGAAAAGAAAATCAGCTGTTTGCCGGGGCGCTCAAGATCATCGTGGAGAATGAGATGCTGACGGCCATAAACATAGTCGGAGTGGAAGACTACCTGCTCAGCGTCATTTCCTCCGAGATGAGCGCCACTTCGTCCGAAGAGTTCCTGAAAGCCCACGCGGTCATCTCCCGTTCCTGGGTCGAATTCCAGATACGGAAGCACGGGGACAGCAAAGGCGAAGAAGTCCCGGAAGGCATCGTGAACCTGCCGGCGCTGGTCACCTGTCTGGACAACAGGTTCCACAATGTCAGAAAGGCGACGGACGGCGGCTACGAATACACCAGATGGTACGATCACAGCGACCACAGGAATTTCGATGTCTGCGCCGACGACCACTGCCAACGCTATCAGGGCCTTACAAGAGCCATAGGAAAGACAGTCAAAGATGCCATAGACAAGACTTGGGGACAGATTCTGACCTTCGGGGGAGAAGTCTGCGACGCCAGATTCTCAAAATGCTGCGGCGGGCGGAGCGAACTTTTCTCCACCTGCTGGGACGACTGCGACAAGCCCTATCTCCAGTCACTTCCGGACACGCCGGGCCACAGGGAGGACGCGGCCCCTTTCTGCAGCAATCCCTCCCCGGAAGTCATCTCCCAGGTGCTGAACAACTATGACAGGGAGACAGACGGTTTCTACGAATGGACCGAAACACAAGATCTCGCGAGACTTTCCGCGACCGTGTCAGAAAAATCCGGCATTGACATCGGCCTCGTAGAGGCTTTGGAGCCGGTGGAGACCGGTCCGTCGGGAAGATGCAAGAGACTGCGCATAAAAGGGGACAGAATGAGTCTGACAGTCGGGAAGGAACTGGAAATCAGGCGTCTGCTCTCCCCCACCCACCTCAGAAGTTCCGCATTTTCGGCAAAGATCGCAGGCGGCTCCATCACATTCAAGGGCAAAGGCTGGGGGCACGGAGCAGGCCTGTGCCAGATAGGCGCCGCAGTGATGGCATCCGAGGGCTATGGATACCGGCAGATACTGTCACACTACTATCCCGGCGCCGAAGTGACCGGTGCGGAAAGCATCAAGAACGACTGACCTCAACAAGACAAGACTATGCAGACAGGCAGAAAGATAAGCCCGTGGTTCTGGATTCCCACCCTCTATTTTGCGGAGGGCATCCCCTACTATATGGTCAACAACATATCAGTGATAATGTTCAACAAAATGGGGCTGCCGAACGGCCTTATGGCACTGTACACCAGTATGCTGTATCTCCCGTGGGTAATCAAGCCCCTGTGGAGCCCGTTTGTGGACATCATCCGCAGCAAACGATGGTGGGTCACGGCGATGCAGTCCATAATGGCCGTATGTTTCATCATTATGGCAACCACTCTGCCGGGATACGCCCCGATAGAGACCATCACCCCGTTCACGCTGACACTGATATTGTTCTGGATTGTCGCCTTCGCTTCCGCCACACACGACATCGCGGCCGACGGATTCTATATGCTGGGGCTGTCCGAGGGAGACCAGAGCCTGTTCGTGGGCATCAGAAGCACATTCTACCGGCTCGCGTCGATATTCGGACAGGGAGTGCTCGTGGTGGTGGCGGGCATTCTGGAGAGCCGGACGGGAGACATCCCCCGGGCGTGGAGAATCACACTTGCCGCAGTCGCAGTGATATATTCCGCCCTGGCGCTGTGGCACATCTTCAGACTGCCGAAGCCTCAGGCCGACAAGCCGAGGGAGGGACACGGAGCCGGGTTCGTATTCAGGGATTTTCTGCGCAGTTTCGCCACATTCTTCCGCAAGCCGCAGATCGTGGCGACGCTGCTGTTTCTGCTTCTGTACCGTCTTCCGCAGGCCTTTCTCTACAAAATGATGAATCCGTTCCTGCTTGACCCCGTATCCGAGGGAGGACTCGGGATGAGCACCGGACAGGTGGGCATCGCATACGGCACCATAGGTGTAGCCGCACTGATAGTCAGCGGAATACTCGGAGGGATGGCCGTAGCGAAATGGGGACTCCGGAAGTGTCTCTGGCCTATGGCTATGAGCGTGGCCCTTCCATCTCTGGCATTTATCTGGATGAGTGTCGCGCAGCCGCAGAACTTCTACCTCATAGCATTTTTCGTGGCCTTCGACCAGATCGGCTACGGATTCGGATTCACCGCCTATATGCTGTATATGATTTATGTGTCGCAGGGAGAGTTCAAGACCTCGCACTACTCTCTCTGCACTGCATTTATGGCCCTGAGCATGATGCTGCCGGGGATGGTGGCCGGATACATTCAGGAGAGCATAGGCTACAGAGGTTTCTTCATTATGGCGGGATCCTGCTGCGCCGTCACCGCCATAGTCACGCTGCTTGTGAAGATAGGCCCCGAATATGGAAAGAAATATGAGAAACAGACGAATTAGAATCGCAATCCAACTGATTGTTCTGCTGGGACTTGTCCTGTCGCAGACCAGGTCTCACGCCGCTCCCGGGCCCAAGGTCAGGACCGGCATCGAGGTGCTGCGGGACTCCGGCTTCTCCATCCTGCAAGGCAAGAGGATCGGACTGGTCACCAACCCGAGCGGAGTGGACAGCGGCTTGCACTCGACGATAGAAATCCTGAACAGTGCTCCGGAAGTGAATCTGGTGGCGCTTTTCGGGCCGGAACACGGAGTCAGAGGAGACAAGTGGGCGGGCGAAAAAGAGGATGACGGCATCGACCCGGCCACCGGTCTCCCGGTGTATTCACTGTACGGAGCGCAGCGCAAACCCTCCGCAGCAATGCTTCGCGGGCTTGATGCTCTTGTGTATGACATTCAGGACGTAGGGGCCAGATCCTACACGTTCATCAGCACCATGGGACTCGCTATGGAAGCCTGCGCTGATGCCGGCATCGAATTCATAGTGCTCGACCGGCCCAATCCTCTGGGCGGCGAGAAAGTGGAGGGCTGCTGCGTGGAGCCGGCGTTCAATTCGTTCGTGAGCCAATATAGGATTCCATACATCTATGGCCTGACTCCCGGGGAGCTCGCGCTTATGATAAACGAAGAGGGACTCAACCGTGGGCAGAAAGGCAATCTGACAGCGGCACGCTGCCGTCTCACCGTCGTCCCGATGGAGGGATGGGAGAGGAATATGACTTATGCGGACACCGGGCTGCCCTGGGTGGCGACATCGCCCAACATTCCCTCCGCGGAAGCGGCCATAGCCTATTCCTGCGCCGGGATCTGCGGAGAACTCTACAACTTCCTCAACATCGGCATCGGATACACGCTTCCTTTCCAGACCTTCGCGGCCGACTGGATCGACCCGTACGCGCTCAAGGAGGAACTTGACTCATACAGCATTCCCGGAGTGGCTTTCAGAATCATCTACTACCGCCCTTTCGCCGGGTCCGGCTCCGGCAAGACTATGAAAGGGGTGCAGTATCATTTCACCGACTATGACGCCGCACCCCTGACCCTGCTCCAGTTCTATGTGATGCAGGCGGTCGCCAGACTCTATCCTGCGAAGAAAGCGTTCGAGACCTGCTCCGGGACGGGACTGTTCGACAAGGTATGTGGCACAGATTATGTCAGAAAGGCTTTCGGTAAACGCTATCAGGTTGAAGACATCGCCGGATACTGGCAAAAAAATGTCCGGGAATTCAGGGAAGTCTCAAAAAAGTATTACCTTTATTGAATTGAAACAACCGCTACCAAAAAACATCATTGCTATGAAAACGAATAGATTTGCAGTAGCGATAATGCTTATAGGAATGGCATTGTCAGCATCACAGCTTGATATTTCCGCACAGTCAAGGAGTTCGCGTTCGTCATCTTCGAGCTCGCGTTCCTCTTCACAGACATCAAGTTCAAGGTCAACATCTTCGTCATCAAGTGCGAGAACATCCTCTTCGAGTTCGCGTTCGACTTCCTCAAGCTCATCTTCACGGTCCTCATACTCAAGGCCTTCGAGCTCAAGTTCGTCGTCTTCGTCCCGTTCGGCATATTCCGCAGGCTCGTCTTCATCCAGACAGTCGTCCTCGGTGTCACGCTCCACGGATGACAACAACAGGCGCTCGACAGGCGCTTCGACAAGGACATCGGGCGGCAGCACGAGAAACAGTTCAACAACGGTTTCCGGCTCCACCGGCAGCAGTTCCAGCAACAGTTCGCGCTCATCGGGATCGGTGTCAAGCGGCAGTTCCCGCAGGACAACCACCACGGTCTCAAGGACGACAAGCGTGAGCTCCCGTTCAAGCGGCAGCACCAACACCGCCACAAGGAGGAGTTCCTCATCCGACGGCAGCTCTACCGTCAAGGTGACACCGTCGAGAACGGCCAATGGACAGAAAGCGGAAGACGGCAGCCGGCAGACCGTCAACAACGGGGACAACGGCAACCGTCCCGTTGCGGCCAGACCTGACGGAGACAAAGGCTCCAAGGGCAACGGAGTACGGAGCACCCCTCCTCAGAACGGCCCGAAACAAGTGAGACCAGAGACGGTGAACCGGCCGAAGCACCCGCGCGAGAGAGAATTCGTGGACTTCGACCGACGTCCGCCGCACAGGTTCTATGAACCGCATCACCACCACTGCTTCGGCTACCGGGTACACGTTCTTCCGGCAGGCTACTGGTACCGTGACTGGTACGGAGTCAGATACTACTGCTACAATGACATCTACTACCGCTACTACAACGGCTGCTATGTGGTGTGCCGTCCTCCTTTCGGAACGGTGGTTTCCGCCGCTATTGCTGCGGACATAGCCTGGACCGCCATCCGGATTGACTACTACAACACCGTATATCAGACATACAACACCATCAACGAGAACAACAAGTACATCGCGGAGCAGAACGAGACCATCGCGAAGAACAACGCCCTCATAGCTCAGCAGAACGAGACCATTGCGGCTCAGGCCAAAGCTATGCAGCAGAAATCGAGCGAGGCGTATCAGCTTGCCACGGCAATGGGGCTTATACAGAGCTATGCGTCGGCCCAGATGGAATACTACTATCAGGACGGAGTGTTCTACGCAAAAAATGCGAATGGCGAATACTACACCATCGTGGCTCCGGCAGGAGCAGTGGTAGAGACACTTCCCGAGGACTACGACGCATTCACTTTCAACGGCAAGGAGTACTACAAAGTCGATGACACCGTATTCAGGATAGTCATCAGCGACGGTAAGGCCTACTTCGAAGTGCTCGGCCAAATGCCTTAGGCTGACTAAACGCGGGCTGCCGCGTCATATCAGATTTTTGAACGCAGAGTTCAGGTCGGACTGACTGCCCGAGGTGAGAAGCCGCACCTCGGGCTTTTGTTTTGAGGCCGGGGCGACCGTTTCAAGCAGATTATTGTCAGTCAGGACAGACACGACCCGGCGGGCCACCGCAGGTGCCGGATTGATGAACGCTATGTCGCGTGACGGACACAGATCGTGCGCCACATCCCGGAGCACCGGAAGCAGAAAAGGATAGTGGGTGCAGCCGAGAACGACGGTGTCGGCCCCCGCGTCCACAAGCGGAGCAAGACTCGCGGCGACCGTGTCATAGGCATCCGGACTCAATACTCCGGAAGAAGCCATCTTCTCCACGATTTCAACAAAGCCCCTCCCCACCTGTTCCACCACCTTGACATCGCAGGAAAAGCGGTCTTTCATATCCAAGTATTTGCTGCCGCTGAGAGTGCCGGCCGTGGCGAGGACACCGATCACTCCGCTTTCAGTCTTCAGGGCTGCGGGTTTGATTGCAGGCTCCATCCCCACAAACGGGACAGGAAAACGGGAGCGCAGGCGGGAGATCGCCGCAGAGGTGGCAGTGTTGCAGGCAAGCACTATAATCTGACATCCCTCCGAAAGCAGAGTTTCAGTGATGGAAATGGAACGGTCTGTGACATATTCGCGGGACTTCCCCCCGTAAGGGCAATGCGCAGAATCGGCATAATAGAAGAAACTCTCAGAAGGCAAAACCCTCAGAAGTTCCTTGAGCACCGAAAGGCCTCCCACCCCCGAATCGAATACCCCAATCCTTGCCATAGCTAATCCCTGTTTTCCATCGCTTCCCGGAATTCGTTGAACGTCATACCGGTGATGTTTCTGAACGCATTATAGAAACTCTTCCTGTTGTTGAACCCGCAGTTGTAGCAGAGCTCCTCAGTCTTTATGCGGCTGTTCAGCGACAGTTCGTGGATGGCGTCGGCAATGCGGTAGCGGTTGAGAAAACCGTTGAAGTTGGGCGCTATGCCGTTGATGCAGCGCGACAGGTAGGTCCTGTTGGTGCCCAGCGCCATAGCAAGCTTGTCCAGGGAAATGTCTGCGTCAAGATAGCATTTGGTCTCCTCGAAATAGTTCACAAGCCTCCTCTCCATTTCCTGCTGCCGGAGTTCATCTGCGGCAGATCTGGCTTCGCGCCCCGCAGCACCTTTCTCCGGTGCCCTGTCCTCTGCCTTCCTTTCCATAAGCGCCGAAGGCGACAGCGGCACGGTCCCGGCCACGACATTCCTGTGGAAATCCAATGCCCATTCCTTGTTTCTCATTGCCAGACTCTCGAGCGCCCTCTTCTTCCGGGAAAGCAGGGTCAGTATCACAGCAAGCAGCGCCACAATGACGGCGGCGACACTCGCCACAGCGATTACCGTCCTGCGCAGAGTAGATATCACAGTCCTGTTCCTCTCCTGAATCTCGCGGTTGAGGGACACCTCCACATTGCGGATCTGATACGCTGACCACTTCGCCTCATTGAGCCGATGCAGTTCATTCGCGGCATCGAGGCATTGCCGGACACGCCGGCCGTCTCCGACATTTGCATAATACTTGGCCTCGACGAGCTTCAGCCGCTCCGAGCCCTCCGGCATCCCGAGCCGCTGAGCATACTCATTGGCACGGCGTATATATCCGCGAGCCTCGTCATTCCTGTCAAGCTCCAGATAAGCCTCCGCCAGATTGATGCACAGGAGCATGGAATACGACCAGTCCGCAGTGTCGGCCATCACTGACAGGGAACGCTCCAATTTCAGGACGGCAGCGGGATAATCTTCTCTGATATAATCATTTCTGCCGAGATTGCCCTCTATGAACGCAAGCACCTCCCCGCGCTTTTCGATGATACCGTGTTCTTCATCGAATCTGAAAACGCTGTTGAACCAGTAATCGGAGGAATCGATGTCGTTGAAGTTGCGGCAGATGAGGCCCAGGGCATTGCGCGAATGGACATAGACCCTCTGGATGGCGTCATAGACAGTGTCGCAGTCTGTGACAAACCGAAAGCAGCGGCGGCATCTGTCGAAATCCCGATAGTTCATAAAGAACGAACCCAGCGCATAGTGATTGTCCACGATGTCGGGAAACTCCTCCAGAGTGAGCGAGTCCATCATCTCATCCATCCTGTCGGCATAGAAAATGGTGTAGATATGGTCGTCAAGTCCTTGATAATGGTCAAACAGCCGGCGGGTCGCACGCAGGGCGAAGACTTTGTTGCCGCAATGGTCCGCAATCGACTTCAATTCCTTCAGGCGCGCGACGAACTCATCATCATCGCCTCCGCGGTAGTCGTGGGCGAAGTTCGCATCGAGAAATTCCGCCTCAAGCCACCATTGCCTGTCCCCGCGCTTGTCCGGCAAGTGCCTCATTTCCGTGACGGCGGCCCTCACCACGCTGTCGTTGTCCGACTCATACACCCGTCGCAGCGTGTCACGCAGGGCGTAGTGGATCTCGCCGTAAGGTCTGCCCACCAGAGGAGCGAAACGCCCGGACAACTCACTCCCGCCGCAGGATGACAGCAGGACCATTCCGGTCAGTATGGGGACAAGAAAACGCATTGCCGGCAGTGTCTAATCCCCTCCACGCATCAGGAAGGAGCGCATAAACTCGTTCAGATCACCGTCCAGGACTCCCTGTGTGTCGGAAGTCTCGTAACCGGTGCGCAGATCCTTGACCATCTTGTATGGATGAAGCACATAGCTCCGGATCTGGGAGCCCCATTCTATTCTCTTCTTCTGACCCTCAAGCTCCGCCTGTTTCTCCTGGCGCTTCTTGAGTTCGAGATCGTAGAGACGGGACTTAAGTATCCGCAGGGCGTTCTGGCGGTTGTCCAGCTGAGAACGGGTCTCAGTGTTCTCCACCACGATGCCGGTCGGGATGTGCCTTACGCGGACTCCTGTTTCCACCTTGTTCACATTCTGCCCCCCGGCACCGCTTGAACGGTAAGTGTCCCATTCGAGGTCAGCGGGATTGATGTCTATTTCGATGGTGTCGTCCACAAGAGGATAGACGAAAACGGACGAGAAAGTGGTCTGCCGCTTTCCCTGGGAGTTGAACGGGGATATGCGCACCAGCCGGTGCACGCCGCTTTCCGCCTTGAGGTATCCGAAGGCATAGTCCCCCTCCACCTGCACCGTCACAGACTTGATGCCGGCTTCCTCCCCCTCAAGCATATCAGTGACCGTGGTCTTGTAGCCGTTCCTCTCCGCCCAGCGCAGATACATTCTCATCAGCATCGCGCTCCAGTCGTTCGCCTCGGTGCCGCCGGCTCCGGAATTGATGGTGAGCACCGCTCCGAGAGAATCTCCTTCCGCTCCGAGCATATTGCGCATTTCCAGTTCCTCTATCTGTTTGTCAGCCAAAGTGTAGGCCTCGCGAAGCTCTTTTTCTTCAGAGGTCTCCGTCATAGCGGCGTCGGATGCCGGCCTGTCACCGGGATGTGACGGGATGCCGGAAACGGCAGCCGCGTCTGCGGACTCTTTGGCGAACTCGTACAGGACCTCCAGATCATCGATGGCGGAATCGGCCCGGTCGCAGCCGTCTATCCAGAATTTAAGGGCGGCCGTCTCCTTCAGGAAAGCCTCCGCCGCCTTGGCATCATTCCAGAAATCAGGCTGTGCGGCCCTTTCCTGCCGCTGAGCGACAATTTCCCGTTTCTCGTCAAGTCTGACGCAACGGCCGAGTTCCTTCACCCTGCCGCGAAGTTCGTTTATCTGTTCCAGACCAATCATACCGTATCTCTAAACGCAAAGTACAAATTTAAGCAAAAAATCCGAGCATACGATACAATTGCCCCGCAATCGGAGCGGCGTCGGAAAAGATGCCTAACGGACGCGGAGTTTCTGGCCTATGCGGAGAGTGGAGGTGGACTTGATGCCGTTCAGCCGGCAGATGGCGGAAACCGTGGTGCCGTTGTTGATGGCGATGCGGCCGAGCGTGTCCCCGGAACGGACGGTATGCCAGCGCATCGCGGCAAGAGCCGCTTCCTCGGCGGCATCCTCCTCCGCGGTCTTGAACTCGTCGTCGAAATTCTGCTCGTAATTGCTGTACTGGTTCAGATATTTCTTCTTGAGCACGAACATACGGCGTCTCAGCTCGCCGGTCTCGAAATCGATGAGCCACTGAGGGTCGAACGCATAGCCCATATACCTCGTCTCATAGTGAAGATGCGGGCCTGTGGAGCGTCCCGTGCTTCCTCCGAGCCCTACCACATCTCCGGCATTGACCACATCGTCCTGCTCCACGCAACGCTTGGACAGATGGCCGTAGAATGTCTCCAGACCGTTGTCGTGACGGATCACCACCACATTTCCATAGCCCTTCATAGTGGAGGAGATTCTCACTTTTCCGGGGAAAGTGGCATAAACCGGAGAACCTGTCGTGAGGGGCAGATCGACCCCCTGATGACGGCGTCCCCTGCGCGGACCGAACTTGCCGCGCGGATTCACCTTGCCCTGATAGGGAACGTGATACTGGTTCAGGCTGTCCACCAGCCAGATGGACCACGATGTCGGGAAGTCTTTCCACTCAAGTCGATAAGGATCGGTCGAGCGGTGATCCCAATTGCGGGTAAACACTTCCGCCTGATTCTCCACAAAAGCGGCAGTCTTTATGTACCTCCAGGTATTGTCCGAATAGATGACCACCTTCACGGCGTCATTGCCCGTCTCCAGAGTATCAATCGGCTCGGACTCAAGATGATCCAGCATCGATTTCACAGGCTGCCTGGGGATGCGCGGAATGTTTATCTCCGGCTTCGGGGAATCGTCCTCTATCCGGTAGTTGGGATGAGTCACCGATTGCGGAGCCGCACAGCCCACCGTTACGGACTCCGATGATGATTTTACGGTCTGCGCGACGGCCGTCACGGCCAGACACAGAGCCAACACTGCACTAACTGTCTTTTTCATTGGCAATCATTTATTTTCTGACGGCACCGAAGCGTCCGACAAGAATCTCCTCCGTTTTGGCGACCTTTTCCGACAGAAGCTCGTCGGAGCAGGCCTCGCAGATGAACCTCAGATAAGGCTCGGTGTTGGAAGGACGGATGTTGAACCACCACTGCGGGAACTCCACCCTGTAGCCGTCGAAATCCATCACCGCAGTCGGGGTCTCCTCCGCCACGAACCAGTCGCGGACTGCATCCATCGCTGCTTTCTTGTCCTCGATCCGGAAGTTGATCTCGCCCGAATTCCTATATTTCTCAATGCCGGCGATGAGGCGGCTGAGGCTGACGCCCTCCTTTTTCTTGCGGGCCAGCACATTGAGTATGAGAATAGAAGCGAGAAGTCCGCTGTCAGAATAGAAGAAATCGCGGAAATAATAGTGGCCTGCGAGTTCCCCGCCGTAGATGCCGTCGATCTCGCGGAGCTTGTTGGCGGCGAAAGCGCGTCCCACTTTCCAGGTCCGCATTACTCCTCCCATGGGCGACAGGTACTCGCCTACGGATTTTGAAGAGCGGATATCCTGCAGCACAATGCCTTTCAGCCCCTTTTCCTCAAAGAAGTAGTGGCCCAGCACGGCTATCATCAAATCCGGCGATATGAAGCGGGAATTCTCATCCACGAACATCACCCGGTCCGCATCGCCGTCATAGATCACTCCGACATCCGCCCCCGTCTCGCGGACGAGCTCCCTCAGGGCGGCCGTGTTCCCGGCAATCAGCGGATTGGGATCGTGATTGGGAAAACTGCCGTCAATGGTGTCGAAAAGATAGCTCGGCTGATCGCCGAAAATGTCCTTAGCGAGGAGGTTGGCCATCCCGTTGGACAAGTCCATGGCGATCTTCAGTCCTGACCAGTCCTCCCTGTATTTCAACAGAAAGTCCAGATAGTCCGCCTTGATCTGATTGTCATATATTTCTCCCCGGATGGCGGAGACAGGAGTCGGACGGCCTTCGTCGATCCATTGCTTTATACGGCCCAGACCGGCGTCAAAGCCCACTGCGGCGGCATTGGTCGTGGACAACTTTATTCCGTTGTAGCCGGCGGGATTGTGGGATGCGGTAATCTGTACGGAGGCATTGAATCCATACTTGGCCGTACCGAAATACACCATAGGAGTGGTGCTGAGGCCGATATTGTACACATCGGCTCCGGCATCGCGGACCCCCCGCGTCACCGCTTCGAACACGTCGCCGGACGACAGGCGGCAATCGCGTCCCACCAGCACCTTGTCGGCGGAAAGCAACTCAGGTATGAAATAGCCGATCCTGTACGCGATGTCCGCGTTCCAGTCCTCGTTCCAGATGCCTCTGACATCGTATGCGTGAAATGCTCCCATAATTCTGAAAATTAACGGTCCAACATTGAAAAACAGCTTTCGGGGATTCCTATTTTGTCCTGTAGCGGACGGATACCCTGCGGGAAGAAATGTTCTGGAGCTTCTTCGCTATCAGCTTCTTCCTTATCGGGGCGATATGATCCACAAATAACTTGCCATCAAGATGATCCATTTCGTGCTGCACCATACGGCAGGCGAACTTGTCGAAGACCTCCACCACCTTTTCGAAGTTTTCGTCATAGTACTCCACCTTTATCCTGGCGGGACGGGACACCTCCGCATAGATCCCGGGTACGCTGAGACAGCCTTCGGAGTACACGTTCTTCTCGCCGGACTCCTCCAGCACTTTCGGATTGATCATAGTGCGCCTGAAATCCTTGAGATAGGGATAAGTGTCCACCAGTCCGGTACCGTCAACTATGAGCACGCGCTCCGGCACGCCGACCTGAGGCGCCGCAAGTCCGCAGCCGTCCGCGGAGGCGAGAGTTTCTTTCATATCGGCGACCAGCGCCGCGATTTCGTCCCGCTTCGACAAATCGGCGGGGTCATCGTTCATTCTGAGCACTTCGGCTCCATAGAGATAAATAGGCAATATCATTTTCCAAAATCTAATTCATTGAATGACGGTGTCAGCTGCCGGCGCCGGCCGCTGCTTTCTCCTGTCCATCCAGGACTGCAGGATTATGGCGGCGCTGATCCTGTCCACGCTGCTCTTGTCCATACGGTCTTTTTTCTTCATCCCCCCGTCAATCATAGCCCTGTGGGCCAGCACCGAAGTGAACCGCTCGTCTTCGCATTCGACCGGCACATCGGGAAAAGCGCGTCTGAGCGTGCGCAGGAACACGTCCACATCGGCGGCGGCCTCCGACGGAGCACCGTTCATATTGACAGGATAGCCCACCACAAATCGAGTTACCTTCTCGTTTTGGGCGTAATTCTTGAGATATTCTATTATCTTTGCGGAATGTACCGTTTCCAGCGCAGACGCGAAGATGCCGAGAGGGTCACTCACAGCGACGCCCACCCGTTTTCTTCCATAGTCGATCCCGATTATCCTGTCCATAGCCTGCAAAGGTACTACATTTAATCGACAAAGAGAAACCGGAACAAGGCAGCACAGATGGCACGCAACAGAGACAAGAAAACACGCCGGTACAGGCTGGCGCTTATGGAAGCCGAGACGCACAAGCAGTTATGGTCACTGCGGTTCGACCGCATCACCCTGTCGCTCACCTGCATTTTGGCGTTAGTGCTGCTGGTGACCATAGTTTACAGCCTCATCGCTTTCACTCCGGTGAAGACTATGATTCCGGGCTATCCCGATGCAGTCAGCCGCAGGGCCGCCATACAGAACGCGATGCGCATAGACTCGCTGGAAAAAGTCGTGTACCGCTGGGAACTGTATTCCGAGAATCTGCGCAGAGTACTTGACGGGGAGGAGCCGGTGAGCATTGACAGCCTGCTCAGAACCGCCGCTCCGGCGGAGGATGACGAGACCGCACAGCGGCTTGACCGGCAGGACTCCACGCTCAGGGAGATGGTGCGCGAGGAAGAGCGCTTCGACATCAACAGGACCGGACGCGACCTGCCTATAGAGGGGCTGCATTTCTTTCCCCCGCTGGCAGGAGTCATTTCCCAGGGCTACGACAAGTATGTGCATCCCTACATCGACATCACGGCTCCGGCCAATTCGGTCGTGAAGGCTGTGCTGGACGGCACCGTGATATTCGCGGGCTGGAACGAGGATGCCGGCTACACCATTCAGATCCAGCACCGCAACGACATCATCAGCATCTACAAGCACAACCAGAAGCTGCTCAAAAAGACCGGTGACAAAATCACGGCGGGCACTCCCATCGCCCTTGTGGGCAACAGCGGCGGCATCACCACCGGAGACCACCTCCATTTCGAGCTGTGGTACAAGGGGGAAGCCATCGACCCCACCAAATACATAAGCTTCTGAACAGCGTGGATATGGGAAAAAGAAGAATCGCCATTCTGGGATCGACCGGGTCCATCGGCAGGCAGGCTCTGGATGTCATCCGCCGGCATAGGGATTTGTTTGAAGTTGAACTGCTTACGGCCAACAACTCCTCGGATCTGCTCATAAGGCAGGCCATCGAGTTCGACGCCGGGGCGGTGGTCATCTGCAACGAGGCCAGATATGCCGAAGTCTCGGAAGCGCTTGACCCGCATCAGATCAAGGTGTTCGCCGGGATGAAGTCAGTTTGCGACGCCGTCGGAGGGGACAACATAGACATAGTGCTGACCTCTATGGTCGGCTTCAGCGGCCTTGAATCCACGATAGCCGCGCTGAAGGCCGGAAAGACGATAGCGCTGGCCAACAAGGAGACTCTTGTGGCCGCAGGCGAGACGGTGATGGAGATGTCGCAAAAATACCGGGCTCCGATCATTCCGGTCGATTCGGAGCATTCCGCCATTTTCCAATGTCTGCTCGGCTCCGCGGGCGCAAGGATTGAAAAGATACATCTCACCGCCTCGGGAGGCCCTTTCCTGCACTGGACAAAAGAGGAGATAGCCGCAGCGGACTGCAGCGCGGCGCTGAAACATCCCAACTGGAATATGGGACGCAAGGTGACCATAGATTCGGCCACCATGATGAACAAAGGTCTGGAGATGATAGAGGCGAAATGGCTGTTCGGAGTGTCGCCGTCACAGATAAACGTGGTTGTGCACCCCGAGTCCGTCATCCATTCGATGGTGGAATACGCAGACGGCGCCGTCATAGCCCAGATGGGTATGCCGGATATGAGACAGCCCATACAGTTCGCCCTCGGTTTCCCGGACAGGCTGACGCTCGACAACAGGAAGATGGACTTCGCCGCGCTCGGGTCCATAAGTTTCTTCGCGCCCGACACGGAACGCTTCCCGGCTCTGGCCATAGCCGGGGAATGCCTTGAGACGGGAGGCAATGCGTGCTGCGCTATGAATGCGGCCAATGAGGTGGCTGTGGCTGAATATTTGAAGGGGAACATCGGATTCTACGGCATCAGCGACACGGTGGCCGAGACCGTCGGCAAGGTGAGCCCGGTGAAGCATCCCGACATAGACTGCATCTATGAGACCAACCGCGAGGCCCTCGCAGTCGCTTCCGAGATTGTCCGCAAATACAGAAAATAGATTTTATGGTAGTTCTGATAAAGACACTCCAGGTAATACTGGCACTTTCGATACTCATCCTGATTCACGAACTGGGGCATTTCACCTTCGCCAAGCTTTTCAAGGTGAGGGTGGAGAAATTCTACCTGTTCTTCGACCTCGGAGGAAAGGCTCTGCTGAGGTTCAAGCCGAAGAATTCCGACACCGAGTATGGCATAGGCTGGCTTCCGCTTGGAGGTTACTGCAAGATTTCAGGAATGGTGGACGAATCTATGGACAAAGACGCCATGGCACGCCCCCCGCAGCCCTGGGAGATGAGGACGAAGCCTGTCTGGCAGAGGCTTCTGATAATGTCGGGAGGAGTGCTCTTCAACTTCATCCTCGCCATAGTCCTCTACATCGTGATTCTGGCCGGTTGGGACGAGAGCTACATCAGCAATGAGGACAACAGCATCTATGTCAATGAACTGGCATACGATATGGGCTTCCGCAACGGAGACCGCATCTTGAAGTTCGATGACGAGGTGCCGACTGATTTCGGTATGCTTCAGGCGGATCTGGCACGCAACAATGTCCGCAGGGCCACCATTCTCCGGGACGGCGACACCGTCACGCTGTACATCGACCGGAGCCGCATCGGTGAAGTGCTCAACACGCCGGGGATGTTCTCCCTCGCGGTGCCGTTTGTGGTTGACACCATCCCTCCGGCCTCCCCCAACAGCGGGTCAGGTCTGCGGAGAGGCGACAGGATAGCCGCCATCAACGGACAGGCGATCGCTTTCACGCAGGACAGCAGACAGATTCTGGAAGAGCACAGGGGGGAAAACGTCGCCGCCACAGTGATCAGGGACGGAGACAGTCTGGAGATGGAACTGCAGGTGGACACTTCCGGCAGATTCGGGGTCTATACCGTCATTCCGGGTGTCAGGACCAGAGAATACAGCGTTCTGAGCGCCATTCCGGCCGGCTTCGTCAAGACATTCACCGCCATAGGCGACTATCTCAAGGACCTGAAGATGGTGGCGACCCCAAGCACGGAGGCCTACAAGTCGGTGGGCAGCTTCATCGCCATAGGTCAGGTCTTCCCGTCGCACTGGAACTGGTATGCCTTTCTGAACATTCTGGCTCTGCTGTCGGTGATGCTGGGAGTGATGAACCTGATTCCCATCCCGGCTCTGGACGGAGGGCACATCGTGTTCCTGCTATATGAGATGATCACCCGCCGCAAGCCTTCGGAAAAATTCATGTGGGTGATGCAGATCGTGGGAATGGCCTTGCTGTTGATGCTTATGGTGCTGGCCTTCGGGAATGACATCGCCAGACTGATGTAAAGCTCCGGCACAGATGGACTTAACACTCAAAACAACATAGCGTCATGAAAACTTTAGGAAAATCTCTCATCCTCGCGCTGTCGCTGCTGGCGGTCATTTCCTGCGGCGAACGCAAGAAAGCCCTTCTGCCCAATGTGAGCGGAAAAGCCGGTGAAGTGCTGGTGGTCGTGGGAGCGGAAGACTGGGAGGGCGAGCTCGGAGAGGCAGTCCGCGACACGCTTGCGGGAGACTGCCCGTTCCTTCCCCAGAAGGAGCCTCTATACACTCTCGTGAATGTCAATCCTGTCGCCTTTACGGACATTTTCAAGATTCACAGGAATATAATCATTTTCAACATCGACACCAAGGTGACGGAGCCGGGCGTGGTGTACCGCAACGATGTCTGGGCCGTGCCGCAGACCGTCATCGCCATCAATGCCATAGATTCCGAGACTGCCGTCCAGCTCTTTGAGGACAGCAGGGAGAGAATCGCCACCACACTGGAGCAGGCCGAGAGGGACAGGGTCATCAAAAACACCAGGAAGTACGAGGAGACGGGCATCAGGCCTGTCGTGGTGAAGGTTGCGGGAGGTGCTCCGCATTTTCCGTCCGGCTACAGCGTGAAGAAAGCGACAGACGACTTCGTGTGGGTGTCATACGACACTCAGCAGACCATACAGGGCGTGTTCATCTACAGGTATCCCGCATACGAGGGTGCTATGGAGCTTTCCAACATCATCGCCAAGAGGGATGAATTCCTGCAGAAATATGTGCCGGGGATGTTCGACAACACCTATATGATTACAAGTCCCATCACCACCCCGGGACTGAAGTACCTGCGCTACAAAGGCCGGGACTTCGCGGAGGTGCGGGGCTACTGGGAAGTGCACAACGACTTTATGGGCGGGCCGTTCGTCTCGCACATCTTCTATAGTCCTGACGGACAGAGTATTATCGCTCTGGACGGATGGGTCTATGCTCCGAAGTTCGACAAGAGGCACTATCTGCGTCAGGTGGAATCTTTCCTGTATTCGTTCGACTGGGAAAAGGACGGCGGGAACGGCAAGTAGGTATGCAGAGAAAGCGCTAAAAATATTTTGTGCAATCAAAAATAATGCATACCTTTGCAATCCCTTTCGGCATCGCGCATCTGAACCGGTGCGAAGCCGTGGACAGGGTGGGTTCGTATAACGGTTAGTACTCAAGATTTTCATTCTTGCAATAGGGGTTCGATTCCCCTACCCACTACGGAAAATAAAAAAATATTACAATGGCAAACAACGCATCAGCAGAAAAGCGCAATCGTCAGAACGAGAGACGCAGGTTGCATAACAAGTATTATGCGAAGACCACCCGCAACGCCATCAGGGCGCTGAGGAACACGACAGACAAGGGCGAGGCCACAGCAGCCGCTCCCAAGGTTTATGCAATGATAGACAAGCTCGCGAAGATCGGAGTCATCCACAAGAACAAGGCATCCAATCTCAAAAGCGGCATTCAGATCTATATCAACAAGCTTGCATAGACGCAGGACTTCGACGGAGATTGACACTCAGGAAGCCGATTCGGGCTTCCTTTTTTATGAGGGCTGACGCAGAGATCAGCCGACGATTGAGGAGCAACCTCGGCGGTTGTGACGATTGAGGAGGGAAGGCTGACGCGGAGATCAGCTGAAAGATGGGGCAAAGATTGCGAAGTTATTTCAGCTTAGGTCAAGGAAGACGACCGACGATTGAGGAGCAACCTCGGCGGTTGTGACGATTGAGGAGGGAAGGCTGACGCGGAGATCAGCTGAAAGATGGGGCAAAGATTGCGAAGTTATTTCAGCTTAGGTCAAGGAAGACGACCGACGATTGAGGAGCAACCTCGGCGGTTGTGACGATTGAGGAGGGAAGGCTGACGCAGAGATCAGCTGAAAGAACGAGCAAATCGGGATGTAGCGCAGTTGGTAGCGCACTACGTTCGGGACGTAGGGGTCGGGCGTTCGAGTCGCCTCATCCCGACAAGTGGTTGGCAAGATTGCCGACCACTTTCGTTTTCTCCTCCCCCAGTCACTTCGTGACTGGGGGTTGGACAATTTGCAAGGGGCTGGACAAAACGCGGTCTCGGAGCGTAGCGACCCAAGGGGTTCAGGGGAATACGGTCCCCTGCGCCCCCGAGGGGCTGTCACGAAGTGACTGGGGGTTGGACAATTTGCAAGGGGTTGGGCAAAACGCGGTTTTGTCCAACCCCTTGTAAACTATCTTTACACTTCTGTAAAGATTCTTTACATCCCGGGCATCATTTCCATATCCCAATTCATTGCCCTACAAACAATTAACAGCATTGGCACACACAATGCGCGACAAAACGGCAAATGAAACGGGATATGAAGACAAGCATAAGGACACTGGCAGCCGTCACCACAGCAGTCCTCAGCGCCATCACGGCAAGCGGAGAGACCATGACGCTGAAGGAATGCATGCAATACGCCATCAACAACTCCATCGACGTGAGGACACGGCAGAGCGAGACCGGTGACGCCCGGATCGACCGCAGGGACGCCATTCTCAAGGCTTTCACCCCAAAAGTCGAAGGATCCATATACGCTTATTACAGATGGGGCCGTTCGATAGACCCCGAGACCAACACATACGTGACCACCACATCGCTCACCAATGGATGGTCAGTCTCTGCGGGCATAGACCTTTTCAACGGATTCACGGCAATCAACAACATCAGGATAGCGCGGACCTCCCTGTCGCTCGGACTCTCCCGGGAGGAGCAGGAAGAGGACAAAGTCTGCCTCGCCACTATGGAAGCTTTCTTCAATGTACTGTACTACCACAAGTTGGTGAAGATACTCGAAGAACAGGTGGAGAACGCTGAGTCCGCAGTGACTCTGGCTGCCCGACAGGAGGAACTCGGAGTCAAGGGCCACGCCGACGTGGTGCAGATGGAAGCGGATCTCGCCGACAGGCAGTACGAGCTGACAGCTGCGCGGAACAGCTGCAACGATGCCCTCATCACCCTGGAGGATGTGATGCTCTGGCCTCTCGACAAGACGCTGGAGATTGACACCGACGTGGAGAGTCTCAATGCCGTACAGAGTGGCGGAGACAGCGTTGATGAGATCATCGGCAACGCCAAGAGTTTCCTCCCCGCCATCGCCGTTGCAAAAGGCACTCTTGACAACGCCGGTTTCGCCCTCAAAACCGCGAAATGGCAGTTCACCCCGACACTGAGCCTCTATGGAGGCTGGTCCACCAACTATTACACCTATCCGGGCCAGATCGGGTACTCCCCCATCCCATATTGGCATCAATTCAAGAACAACGGAGGAGAATATCTGGAACTGGTGCTCTCCATCCCCATCTATGACAGGCTCAGCCGCTTCAGCCAGTTGTCCAAAAAGCGCAACGCCTACAGCCGTGCCTCAATGCAGTATGACAAGGCATTGAGGGATGTGGAATCGGAAGTGCGCAGAGCAGTTCAGGACAGGGATGGAGCTGAAGCCGCCCTGATGCAGGCGGAAAGGCGCGCCCAAGTGCAGGACGAGGCGTTCCGGCTCAATTACAGGAAGTTCGAGCAGGGACTCATCTCCGCCATCGAATACAACACCGCTTCCGGCAACCACCTCAAGGCCAAGGCCGAGGCGCTCAACGCCCTCCTGAAATACCAGCTCAAACGCAGGATAGTGGAGTATTACAACGGAGTACGATATATTGACCAGCACTGAGCAGCATCGGCAGGAATCGGGATGCAGTGACAGGAATCTGACACGCCGACCGACGGAAAGAATGTCGGAAGATTGACGAAAGATTGATGGAAGATTGACGGAAAGAAAAGACACAAGACTATGGATAAGGTTATTGAAAAGAAAAAGGGCATTGCAGCAGCCTTCACGAGGAAAGCAGTCAAATGGTGGGCATTGGGCGCCTTTGTGATACTGGCGGCTGTGCTGATTCTCAGCGGCAGGCACTCCGTCCTCAGAGTTGACGGCAGCACCATCCTCACCGGGACTGCACAGGAGGGCGAATTCAACGACTACATCCGCATAAGCGGAAATGTGCAGCCTATGACCACGGTGCAGATAAGCCCGACCGAGGGAGGCAATGTGCAGCGGATTGTCGCGGAGGAAGGCAGCCGGGTCAATGCCGGAGACATCATTGTGGTTCTCGGAAATGAGAGTCTGGATATGCAGATACTCAATTCGGAGGCGGAACTCGCCGAAAAGGAGAACATCCTGCGCAACACTATGATCTCGATGGAGCAGCAGAAGCTCAGCG
>CAVHXU010000009.1:0-6733 GCA_963640185.1 Lachnospiraceae bacterium
CCCTCCGCTGTTATCTTAACCCCCAACCCCTGTTAGGGGAGAAGCTTTACGGCCTTTGGCCGGCGGGCTGAAGCCCTTTTGTCGCTTCGCTCCGGTTTAGGGCTTTGGCCAACCCTTCGCTTTACCCTCACCTGCCCCCGGCCCCTTTTAGAGGAGAATCTTTACGGCCTTTGGCCGGCGGGCTGAAGCCCTTTTGTCGCTTCGCTCCGAGTACAGGGCTTCTCAGCAGTGGAGGGAGAAGAAAAACTGTAGGCCGCCCTCTTCGCGGTTCACTGCGCGGATGTCGCCGTCGTGGAAGGCCACCGCATTCCTGACTATCGAGAGGCCGAGCCCCGAGCCCCCGTCATCGCGCGTGCGTCCCTCCGTCACCCTGTAGAAACGCTCGAAAAGCCTGGTCAGATGCTCCGGCGGCACTCCGTTCCCGGTGTCGTAGTAGGTCAGATAGACATGGTCGTCCTCGGCCGAGTAGCACTCCAGGTGCAGCGTCACTCCCTCTCCGGCATATTTCAGACTGTTCTCCACCATATTCCGGAAAATGGCGTGCAGCAGAGTCACATTGCCGTTCACCTCCAGATCGTCCTCAAGGAGATTCTCCACCACTATGTGCTTCTTCTCGATGTCCGCGGCAAACTCCCCGAACACCTCGTCACTCAAGGCTTTAAGCTCCACGGGCTCCTTCATCAGACGTTCCGAGGACTCCTCTATCTTGCTGATCATCGCCATATCCCGGATCAGTCCCGACAGCCGCTTGCATTGGTTGTAGGCCCTGTCTATGAAGGTCTTGCGTTTGGACTCGTCCATATTGGGACAAGTTGACAGCGTCTCCAGATAGCCCATTATGCTCGTGACCGGGGTACGCAGCTCGTGTGAGATGTTGCTGGTCATCTGCTGCTTCAGAATCACGCTGTTCTGCGCTTCCGTGATGTCCGCGATGCTGATTTCGAAGCCGGTCTCCGGGTAGATCAGCATTCTGACCTTGTATTTCTTGCCGGCCACTTCCTTCACATATTTGAAGTGCTCATAGACGCTGCAGTCGGCGTGCTCCTTCTGGAATGCGGCTACCGGAGCGAAGAAATCCTCTTTCCAGATGATGCCGGCATCCGTGACGGGACGCCCCAGAATCGCGCTGAGATACTGCGTGAACTTGGAGTTGGAGTACTGCATCACCCTCTTGGGGGAGAAGATGGCCACCGCCTTGTCGCTGTTCTGGATGTGCAGCTGCAGCAGGCGTATTATGCTCTGGCTGAATCGGTTGGACAATATCACTATGAGCAGCAGGCTCGCCCCGAAAAGCAGCCCCACCACCAGCAGATAGATGCTCATAGGCCGGATGAACTGCTGCACTTCTGACTCGAACGGAAGCGCCACGCGTATGACTCTGTCTCCGGACACTTCGCTGTAATAGAGATGCTTGGTCCCGCTTGTGCCCGAGTCCCTGATGCTGAACGCCGCTCCGTCACGCAGGGCGTTCTCGATCTCTGGGCGGCTCTCACGGTTCTCTCCCGCTATTTCGGGATACTGCGAGTCGTAGATCACATTGCCGACGGAGTCCGTAACGGTGACTCTCAAGTCTTCGGGCAGCAGCTCACGCAGAGTCCCGTAATCGTCGCTTCTCGCCAGTATGCCCACATATCCCGACAGATTGTTGAGGAGAAGCTGCTTTCTGTTCTGCTTCTCAGTCTCCAGCTGAAAGATGATCAGCACTATCGCGAACGCGATGAAGGCTGCGGCAAAATATGCGGCGAACTGCCTCTGGTAGGTCCATCTGAAAAGTTTCATAGCCTAATCCTCAGCTGTGTTGAAGCAATAGCCGAAGCCTGAACGGTTGGTGATGTAGTTCTTGAAACTCCCCAGTTTGGAGCGGATTCTCGCTATATGCACATCCACGGTGCGGTCAATCACATAAGGTGCATCCTGCCAGAGCCTGTCGATGATGTCTCCCCGGGAGAAAATCTTGCCGGGCTCGGAAGCCAGAAGGCAGAGCACCTCGAACTCCTTTTTCGAGAGCACCACAGGTGAAGAGCCGGCATATACAATTTTGGATTTCAAGTCGATGCGTATCTTCCCCCGCTCAATCCAGTCGGCCTGCGCATCTTCTTTCACTACCTCTTCGCTTCTCCGGAGCACGGCCTGCACTCGGGCAAGCACCTCGTGGATGGAGAACGGCTTGGCTATGTAGTCGTCGCCGCCTGCGGAGAATCCTGTAAGCAGGTCGTTTTCAGCGCTTTTAGCCGTGAGGAATATGATGGGGACATTGAGATTCTTCTCTTTGCGCACGACTTCGGCCATCTTGAATCCCGACATTCCGCCCATCATCACGTCGAGCAGTATCAGCTTGTGTTCGGGAGACAGTATTTCCAGCGCCTCTTCGGCGGACGAGGCCACATCCACGGTATAACCGGCATTTTCCAGATTGAATTTAAGGATTTCGCAGATGTCGCTTTCGTCATCCACCACAAGAAGTTTCCTGTCAGACATATTCTAATTTTTACCGTTGAACATCAGCAGATTGCGTTGCGCCCGCAAATTTACTCCATTACGGGGCTGCAAGTTATTAAATATTTGTTAAACGCGGGCAAGGAACGATAACCAATTTTTAACTCAACCTTAATATTACCCCAACAATATCAGCTTAATTTTGCACCGTTGAAATCCGCCTTTGGCGACAATTGTGAAATTCCTGATTATCTATGGATTGGATTTATCTGGCATTTGTCATTTTCCTCTTCGTCCTGGCAATTTCCGACTTGTGGGTCGGAGTCAGCAATGACGCCGTCAATTTCCTGAACTCAGCCATCGGCTCCAAGGCCGGTTCGTTCAAACTGGTGATAAGCGTTGCGGCTATCGGTGTCTTCTGCGGCGCCATTATGAGCAACGGGATGATGGACATAGCCCGGCACGGCATTTTCAGGCCGGAGCAGTTCGCATTCAGCGAGATGATGGTGATATTCCTGGCCGTTATGGTCACCGACATCATACTGCTCGACGCATTCAACTCGCTCGGTATGCCGACATCCACCACGGTCTCTCTGGTGTTCGAACTCCTCGGAGCATCGTTCGCGCTGACAATCATCAAGATGGCGACGGAGGACAGCGGACTCGGTTTCTCCGACTATCTCAACACTTCCAAGGCTCTGCAGGTCATCATCGCCATCTTCATCTCCGTGGCGATAGCCTTTGTGGTCGGCGTGTGCGTGCAGTGGGTCGTGAGGCTCATTTTCACATTCAACTATAAACCGGGACTCAAGTGGAAGATAGGCATTTTCGGCGGCATCGCCGTGACCTGCATAGTCTATTTTATGCTTCTCAAGGGCATCAAGACTATGTCGTTTATGACCCCGGAGATAAAGGAATGGATAAATGCCCACACCTGGGCCATACTGCTCGGCTGCCTGGTGCTCTCCACCTGTCTTATGCAGCTGCTTTATTTTCTGAAAGTCAATGTGTTCAAGGTGATTGTCCTCATCGGCACCTTCGCTCTCGCGACGGCATTCGCCAGCAATGACCTCGTCAACTTCATCGGTGTGCCTCTGACGGGCTTCGCCTCGTGGCAGGATTGGCAGAATGCGGGAGCGGGCGACCCCACGGCCTTTATGATGGACTCGCTGAACGCCCCTGCCTCCACGCCGTTCATCTTCCTTTTCCTTGCCGGAGCGGTGATGGTGCTGGCCCTGGCCACTTCCAAGAAGGCCCACAATGTCACCAAGACGGAGCTTAATCTGGCAAAACAGGAGGAGGGCGAGGAGATGTTCGGCTCTTCCAAGGTGGCGAGGAGTCTGGTGCGCTTCTGCAACACGGCTTCACGGGGCATCGTGGCCATAACGCCGGTGAGCGTGCGTTCGTGGATAGACAGACGCTTTGACAAGACTTATATCGAGATTGAGGACGGGGCTCAGTATGACCTGGTGCGCGCCTCCGTGAATCTGGTAGTCGCCTCGCTGCTCATCGCTCTCGGCACATCCTGGAAGCTTCCGCTGTCCACAACCTATGTGACCTTTATGGTGGCTATGGCCTCGTCCCTCGCCGACCGGGCGTGGAGCCGGGAAAGCGCCGTGTACCGCATCACAGGTGTCCTCTCGGTCATCGGCGGGTGGTTCCTGACTGCGGCAATCGCCTTTGTGGCGGCTTTCATAGTGGCTCTCATTATGTACTGGGGCGGCATCTGGGCGGTGTCCATCATAGTCCTTGTAGGCCTTGCGGCGCTGATACACAGCAACATCAAGTACAAGATGCGGGATGATGCGGAAAACGGGGACAAACTTTTCCGCGCGGTGCTCAACGCCCGCACTCCGGAAGAGACCGCGGCGGCCGTGTGCAGGTTCGTGGGCACCAACGAGAGCCGGATTCTGGAGACCATAGTCAACGACTATCGCATCATCACGGACGGCTTTATGAAGGACAATGTCAAGCCTCTCCGCAAAACCTACTACGAATTGCAGGACGGCAAGGCGCATCTGAAGAATATCCGCCGCAAGGAGACAATCAGCATCCGCCGTCTGGACAAGGAGACGGCGATGGCAAAGGACGCATGGTTCTTCACTTCATTCAACGAGCTGGAGCAGCTCTACTACTCGCTGCGCCGTATCTGCGAGCCTGTCTATGAGCACGTTGACAATCATTTCACTCCGCTCCCCGACAGCTACATCGAAGATTTCACCCCGGAGAGAAACAAGCTTCTGATGTGTATGGAGCGGATTGTGGCACGCTGCGAGAACGGTCAGTACAATGACCTGAAGTCAGTCGAGCCGGAGCTGAAGTCCATCCAGAAGGATTTCTCGGAAAAGCGCAAGGCTCTGCGCGAGGACATCCGCGACAACAGGCTGAATATGAGCGTCGGCTATCTCTATCTGAATGTCATTCAGGAGTCTGAGCAGATGGCGATAATTCTCAAGCAGATGATCCGTTCTTCCCGCAAATTCCAGCTTTCGTAGAATCTTTGTATCTTTGCGCCCGATTCTAAAAACGGACAGATGGCGGGAAACGGTTTCGGCGCGAGCCTCAAAGACATAAAGACCATAATTTTCGATCTTGACGGCACCCTGTACGATTCGACGGGGCTGCCGTTGAAGTTGGTGAGGCGGGAGTTCGCCCGCTGTGCATTCGTGAGGATAGGTGCCGAGCGTCTGGCGCGGAAAAGACTTGCGGGGCGTGCGTTCGCCTCCGAGAGCGCGTGTTACGGGGAGTTCTTCTCTCTGATTTCATATTATTCCGGTTGTTCCGTGGACAGTGTGAGCGAGTGGTATAACGAGCAATACACTCCGGATTTCATCAATATCCTCAAGAAGAACTTCGTGCCTCGTGCAGGGCTCGACGGTTTTCTGGAATCTCTGTGTTCCAGGGGTTACAGGCTCGCCGTATTTTCCGATTATGGCTCCGTGCCGGAGAAGATAGATGCCCTGGGGATAGACCGGAAATATTTTGCAGGCCTGTATGATGCTCCGGAGCTTGGCGGTCTGAAGCCTTGCTCTGCGTCTTTCAGACATATCCTGTCGAAGCTCGGAGCCGAGCCTTCGGAAACTCTGATGGTGGGGGACCGGGATGACACTGACGGGGCGGGCGCACACTCGGCCGGGATGCAGTACGTCCGTGTATTCAAGTCGGAGAAGAAAGCGGCCGAGTACAGGGCGGAGCATCCTTTCGACGGGAGCATTCCGCCTCTCACCGCCGACATCCCGCCTCTCCGCTGGGAGGAGTTTACTGAGCTGTTCCGCGGGCTTTAGTCGCTTTCGGGCTTGTCCCGGAGGCTGTGTCCGCGCCTTTGCCTTACCGCTTCGAACAGCAGAATGGCGGCACTCACTGACACATTGAGCGAGTCCAGCCTGCCGAGCATAGGTATCTTTATGTGGGTATCTGCGGCATTTCTCCAGATTTGCGAGAGTCCGGTCGATTCCGTTCCCATCACTATGGCCGTCCCCTGTTTCATATCGGTCTCATAGTACCATCCGGCATCCTGCAACTGGGCGGTGCAGATGCGTATGTTCCTGTCTTTCAGAAATCTGATGGCTTCTCCGGAGTCGCATACGGCTACAGGGACGGTGAACACCGCTCCGATGCTTGAGCGTATGAGATTGGGGTTGTAGAGATCTGTGAGCGGGTCACAGACGATGACGGCATCCGCCGCGGCCGCATCCGCGCTTCTGAGCACAGCTCCGAGGTTGCCGGGCTTTTCCACCGACTCCAGCACGATGACGAGCGGGTTGTCCCCGAGACTGAGGCTGCCGAGGTCGTGGGAGACGGTCTCCATTTCCGCGACAATCCCCTCTGTAGTGCCTCTGTAGGCCACTTTTTCATAGAGGAATGCCGGTATGTCGATGATCTGCAGATGCGGGTTGAGGCTTTCCGCCCTGTCCAGGAGGTCTTTCAGCGCAAATTCGGAGGAACTGTACAGCTCTTCGGCGAGGAAGACTGTCTTGGGGACAATCCCGCTTTCGAGGCAGTGGGCGAGTTCGCGCGCCCCCTCCACCACGAACAGCCCCCTGGCTTTTCTTTCCGCCGCCTTGGCATAGAGCGTCTGGAGCTCCTTGATTTTCCGGTTCTGCGCCGATGTTATGTTTTCCCGTTGCATCTGTCGAAAGTCATTTCTGTCCTTGTGGCTGCAAATGTACATAAAAACCGCCGTTTTTCACATCACTGCCGTTGCCCGTATTTACAGTGCACATTGAGGTAAGGTCAAGGTCACTTTAAGGATGGCCGATTCTTCCAAAGTACAATTCAAAGTATCAAATTGAGACTT
>CAVHXU010000010.1:0-87576 GCA_963640185.1 Lachnospiraceae bacterium
GGTACTGCTTTTTTCTTTCCTTCCAAACTTTTTGTGACTTTTTTACAGATTTTTTGAGGAAAAACTGACGGAGCAAATATTGCCTTCAGCATCAACCACTGTCACACAATGAGTTCCGTCATCAAGCGAAAAAGACCGCTGATGGATGTATTTTGTACTGCCGATATACTCCGAGTCCAGATGCCAGTACACTTCTGTCTCCGGCTTGCTGTGAGCCAGATTGAAGACCACCTCAGCCCTGGAGCCGTCAAGTCTCCGCGGGATGAATATGTCAGCGCCTGACTCCGGATAGATGAACTCCATCGGGGAAGCGGCATTCAGACTGGAGGACGAGGGGGCAAAAGGAGGAAGTGCCTGATACTCAGGATGAGACTTGCGGTAGAACCACTCCATCGCAGGAGGCAGGACAAAAAAAGTCTTGAGATGGCTCCCCGGGATGGCTGCGGAGACCCGATGACTTTCATCCTCAGTCACGCGTACGGACCGGTGATACGGACAGGAGTCTGTGTTCAGAGCGGCCTTCGGCAGCATAAGTGTGTCGATATGTTCGCAATATGCCCCTCGGAGATGTCCTGATTCGCGGCAGACCTCCGCGAGCGCGCAGTCAGCGGGTGACGGCTCCGGGAACCATCCACCCCGAGGAAGCAGGCTGAATATGTCAAACATCACGGGCCCCGCCGTTCTGGCGCCTATGAGACCCGCGCTTCCCTCGCCTGAAGCATTCCCGGCCCACACACCCACGGCATATTCCGGTGTCACGCCGACAGCCCAGGCATCCCTGAAGCCGAAACTCGTGCCGGTTTTCCACGCGACCCTGCGCACCGACGACACCATTTTCCAGTCCATCTCATCGGGGCGGTTCAGCTCCTTGAGCGCATCGAAAGTGTACCACAGGGCGCATTTGTCCCGCAAAGGCCAGGATTCACCGGGCCACCCGCAGTCCGCAGCCCCGCCATACATATAGTGGAAAGCCATCCCCGCATAGACCCGCGCCACATCATAGAGTTTTCCCTCGGCTCCCCCGAGAATCAATGAAAGGCCGTAATCATCGGCGTCACGGCCCAGACTCGTCATCCCGCAGTTGCGCAGCAGGGAAAGAAACTTCGGCACTCCATACTCGCGCAGCATTGCCACCGACGGCACATTCAGTGAACGCGCCAGAGCCGCAGAGGCGGAGACGGCCCCGGCAAAGCTGTGGTCAAAATTCTCCGGAGAGAAGCCGTTCAGGTTGACCGGGATGTCAGGCAGCAGCGTATAGGGCAGAATGTCACCGTCCTGCAATGCGGCGGCAAAGAGCATCGGCTTGAGAATGCTGCCGGTGCTTCTGGGAGAACGGAGAATATCCACTTCCGCACCGTAACGCCCGGATGCCGGATTGGCGTTGCCGACATAGGCGACAGGAGCGCCGGTCCCGATGTCTATGACCACTGCCGCCAGATCCTTGATTCCCTGATTTGAAAGCTCCGAGTTCCAGCGGTCCGCCACGGCCTCGACCTTTATCTGCAAGCCAAGGTCAATGGATGAACGTACAGCGCGGCCGGGAGCGGTCCTGGCGTAATAATCGACGAGATGGCGGGCATATTGCGGAAGGGGCTGAGGCTTGTCCGGCAGTTCCTCACAGCAGGAAAGGGAATAAATGTCCCGGGATATCACGCCTTTCCTGTACAGCCTCAACAACAGTCGGTTGCGTTTCTCCAGAAGAGCCGAACGATTCTTGCCGGGGTGCATAAGCGAAGGAGCGTTGGGAAGGACTGCGAGAGTCGCCGCTTCCGCCCAGGAAAGCTCCGATGCCGGGCGTGAGAAATAGCGCCAGGAAGCCGCCTCGATTCCCACGACATTGCCCCCGAACGGAGCGTGGGACGCATAGAGGGAGAGAATCTCGTCCTTGGAGTAACGGGCTTCAAGGCGGGTGGCGAGGACGGCCTCGACCAGTTTCTGTCCGAAAGAGCGCTCCTTGCCCATGGACATTCTGATGACCTGCATCGAGATGGTGCTGGCCCCGCTTACCACCCGTCCCGCCTTAATGTTCTGAAACAGAGCTCTGGCTACGGCCACGGGGTCAACACCTGGATGATAGCGGAAATGACGGTCCTCAAATTCGATAAGACACTCCCTGTATTTCTCCGGAACGGGCTCCGCCGATGGGGGAAAACGCCATTGGCCATCGGAGGCGGTTCTCGCCCCCATCAATTCGCCGGATGAGCTCTCCACGACAGTCGAATAGGCTACATCCCCGAAAAGATCCCGTGGCAGACAGAAAAGCCAGGCCAAAAACAAGCCTCCGAGGATGGTGAGTGCCACCACCCACGGAAGCCTGATGACGGTTTTTCCTATTTTGACCTGTTTCACCAACGAGTCGTCTCCCTGCGGCGACAGGGTTGTTATTTTGTGACTTTCGCCCTGCCGGAAGCCGTGGCCGCAAAGATGTTGTTGTCGTACATCGCCTCGCAGGTGATCTGAGGAAGCACGAAGTCACCCTCATAGGCGGCGGTGAGCCTCAGCTTGAACTCCTTCGACTTGCCGGCGGCAAGGTCGGTGTAGAAGGTCACGCTGTCATCGCGGATATCCCTGTAGCTCCAGTCTTGGGAAGCATTGTCGCTTGCACCGAAGAGCCTGTCGTTGAATATCTCCCAGCCGGAAGGCACTCTTACCGCAAGAGCCAGATTTGTGAGACTTGTGGCAGGGACAAGGTTGGTGACGCGGACTATGGCATTGAACTCGGTGCCCTGACGAAGTGATGCCGGATTGAGCGCGGCACCCGATGCGGATTCATAGCGGACATCCAGACCGAGACCGGAAGATTTGGCCGGCAGCAGGGTGCCGTAAGCGGGAACGGTGCCGGAAACGACTGTCACATAGTTCACTCCGTCGGAATTGTTCTTCAAGGTGACTCCGGAGGCGCCGGCAGGAAGATCCCTGCTTGCAAACGCGCTCGCTGCACGGATACGCTCAGTCTTGCCGCCTACGGTCATATCCACGTCAATGGCATCCTTTCCCATTGCGTCATAGAGCCTGGACATGGCAACGGCGGCAAATGCAGTGGTCTGCGTAGTGTAATAGGCATCCTTCAGAGAAGAAGCCACGGACTCGGCGACCGGCAGAGCCCAGTCGAGCTGACCGAGGAGAACCAGAGACTCCAGTATCATCGCCCTGTCCCGGAGAGGTGAAGCGAAATTGTACGGCGAACTGTAGTCCGGAACATCAGTGGCAAGCGAGGCCGCCATCTGGGAAGCCACCGACTTTCTGCCGCTCAGGGTATATGCGGAAGCAAGCGTCCAGGCCGCCTGAGTGCTGAGAGACGGGGTCTCCTTGAGGCGGTTCATAGCCCCGTTCTCCGCAGAGCCCGCAAGAGCCAGGACATACAAGGTATAAGCCTGCTGATGGTCGTAGTAGGTGCCTGCGGCCGCAGTGCTACGATATGCGCGGACCGTCTTTTTAGCATAATTCTTCCAAGAGCCGAATACTGCGGATGACACGCTGTAACCGGCTTCGGAGGCCAACGCCATAAAATGGCCGGCCATCACCGTAGCCCAGGTGTTGATGTGCATCGAGCCCGGCCAGAACGCGAAGCTTCCGTCGGAGAGCTGACGCAGATACAGTTCCTGAAGCATCTTTGGAATCATCTCCTGAGCCTTCTTCTGATTGGTCTCGTCGAGCATTTTCAGCATTGAGACCATAGCGATGCCCCTCGCGGACAGCTGCTCCGTGCAGAGATGGGAATAATTGTACATATAGGAGAACGCCCCGTTGAAGTCTATTGACGGGAAGCCCGCAATCTCAAGGCGCGCCCAGTCGGCGTTTCCTGACAAAGCAGGACAATCCAGAGTGATGCTCCCGCCCTTGTCAAGAGAACTGCGCGAGATGCTCATCACTTCCTTATTAGGGTTGCGCACCGTGACCGAAACGGTCTCGGAGGCTTCGGCAGAACCGGAAACGGCTTTGACACTGAGTCTGACAACCCCTTCGGCGGATGTCGTCCTGAAACGGAAATCGCAGAGCTGATCACCCGCGCCGCCGAATGTCAGAGTCTTGCTCCCGGAAGACAGCGCTTCCGCCGGTCCCTCGACACTGACGCTTACCTTCACGTCGCGTATATTGTCCTCCATCGCGAACACATTGACAGGGAAAGAGAACTCCTCGCCCGGACCGAGAATGCGCGGTGCAGTGGACAGAACCATCAGAGGATTGCGCACAGGCACAGTCTTCTGAGCATTTCCGAAAGCGCCGTCCTGTCCTGCCACGACCATCACTCTCACCGAACCCACATACATAGGCAGAGTAATCCTGTGGGTATTCTCACCTTTGGCGAGCTTGAACGGCCCATAGAACTTGACCACAGGGTTGAAACGGCGGTCACGGTTGCGGCCGTTGACATCCACGGACTCGTCGCCGCCGATGCTGAACATCGATGAAATGCCGGTGGCGCCGGCTCCGATCACCTGACCATACATATCCCAGGTGCTGATGCCGAGAGCCTGGCGGGCATACATGGCCGACCACGGATCCGGGGTCTTGAATGAGGTAAGATCCAGAATGCCCTCATCCACGATGGCAAGAGTGTAGGTCATCTTCCTTCCCCCTGACTCCTTCACCTTCACGGAGAACTCTTTCTGAGGACGGATGACTTCAGGCACGGTCAGCACGGGGTCGAGATGGGAGGCGCTGTCCTCGACAAGCACCGGCTGAACGCCGTACATCCTGATCACCTGTCCCTCCGCAGTCTTGCCGTAAGGGCGGAGAAGAGTGATGTGGATGTAGCAGTTCGGCGCCATCTCGGAGGTGATCCGGAACTTGTGGGCCTGCTCGGAAGCCGTGGTCTTCACCCACTCGCGGGCAAGCACGCCGCTCCCGTTCTCATAGCTGACAAGAGCCATACCTCCGTCTGCCGCAGGGATATACACCGTCGCCTCTTCACCAACCTGATAGGACTTTTTGTCGGTGGAGAAACTGAGCATATCGGCGGTCTCGGAATTGGACTTGTCGGCACGGCCTCTCCAGGCCGGCCAATCACAGAAGAACACTCCTCCGCTGGCGTGGTTGCTGTCCAGATCCTTGACATAGAGCAGGTAGCGTCCCCATACCGGATAATCCACCCGGAAAGTGATCTCCGAATCCGACGATGCGGACGTGAGCGCCCCGGAAGCGACTACTTTCGCTGAGGAAGAGTTGACATAGGAAGCCAGCTTCCGGGCGGAAGACTCCCACCACCAGTCCCAGGACATCTTGTAGATGCGGTATTCGAGACGGTGACCGCGGACTCTGTTGCCGTCACAGTCCACCACGGCCACTTTGAACTTGTTGTCCGTGTCCGTCTCAAGCCACCGGCCGTCCTCTTTCGGGAACCGCACGCCCACATAGGCCTTGTATGGAGAATATCTGAATGAGGAAGAGACTATGCTCTCGTCGCCGCCGGGTTCCGTGACGCGGCTGACCACTTCGGCGTTGAGCATCCCGGGAGCATTGCCCGCCTGAGGCATCCTGACGTTCACGCGGAGGCTGCCGCCCGCATCGAGCGTACCGGACAACAGCTCATAACTGTTCTCAGTGAATTCGAGCAGGGGATCTGCGAACACGTAGCCGTCGTATGACTTGAATGACGACGAACCTTTGCGGAGGAAAATCTCGGACTTGGCCTTGAGGCCGGACGCTGCAGGCCCTGTCAGCCAGTTGGAAGATATGCTCATCGGATAGACATTCTTCGCTTCCAGGATGTCGGCGCCTGCCGAGAAATTGATTTTAAGACGGTTCGCCTTGATGGTCTCTATCGGGAGAGCCTTGTGGAAAGACGCGCCGCCGATCTTGAAGTAGGCATTCCAAGTGCCTGTAGGGTCGCTTTCCCGAGTCGGCACCTCGAAAGCATAAAAGCCGTTGACGCTGTTGCGGCACAGCAGGGAAGAATGAAACTGTCCCTGCGGGGTGTAAAGTTCCATCTTGGCAGGATGCCCCTCGGGTATGCCGGAAGCGCGGGAATCGACCAGGAGCACCAGATGAAGCGTGTCGCCCGGTCTCCAGACTCCCCTCTCGCCATAGACATAGCCCTTCAAGCCTTTCTCTATCTTCTTTCCGCCGGTATCGAAACGGCTCAGAGAGTTCTGCAGACCGTCGGTCATTTTGAGATATGTGACCGAATCACCGTATTTTGCGCAGACAAGGAACACCTTGCCGGAGGTCTGCATACGGGCGAATCCGTCGGCATCGCTCTTGACGGAGGCGAGCGGTCTCAACTGGTAGTTGTAGGCCGTCAGCTCCACGCCCGACATCGGCTCGGCCGTAAGCAGATTGTTGACGGTCAGCCACAGGTTCCCGTCATCCGAACGCTTGACCATCAAGCCGATCTGAGTCGTGAGCAGATTGATGGAAGGAAAGCGTGAGGACTGCATATAGTAGGAGTCGGTGAGAGGATTGTCCCTGTCATCCCAGTCGTATTTCCTCCAATCGAAATTGTCATTGTCATAATAGTATGGGTCGGGGCTGTCCCAGACGGCCTCATCCTCGTCAGTGACCCCCTCCGAGGAGAGTCTCGTCAGCTGGGAGTCGGAGCCCGAGAACGAATCGGTCTCGTACAGGGAGTATTCTTTATTGAACGAGAACTTCACCCTATAGATGGCGCCCTTTTCCTGCTTGAACAGTCCGCTGAGATCGAGGCTGAAGTTGTTCCATCCGTGGAGATCGAGGTTTTCGTCCGAGTCGAGACGGATTGTCTTGCGACAGACCATACGGCCGCTCCTGCGAAGCTCATAGCTGCCGTCGATCTCGTTGTTCTGAAGGAAAGACATAATGTTGGCGCCATAGATCCTGATCACCTTGACGTCAACTGCACTCAGGTTGACCGCCCTGAAAGGAATCACCAGATTGTCCGAGTCGGGGAGAATGTTGCCGGAGGCCAGAATCTCCACCTGCGGCGGTATCTCTTCCGGATGGTAGGTGGCGGTCCAGTCGCTGCCCAGCTGCACTCCGTCATAATCCTTTATCTGCGAGAAAATGTCCAGCACGACATCACCGGAACGCAGATTTTCGTAATATACCTTCAGTATGTTGTTCTCCACCTGGGCATACGAACGGGTTGCCCCGCGCACCTGATAGTAGCTTTTCCCGTCAGCCTGAGAATCGAGGGCCTCGGAAAAGACCACGGTGATGTAAGGCTGGCTGCCGGCGGAAATGTCGGCCGACAGGACTCTGAACGAGCCTGTTGCCGGAATGGTGACATCCTTGGTCTCAGCCGTGCGGAAGCCTTTCCTGCCGCCGTCTATGGAGATGGAGACCGTCCTGTCCTGCGACTTTCTCGCTATCGGAGATATGGTGAAATCATAGGTGCAGGCGTTGTCCGTCGCCTCTATTTTCAGTTCGGAGTCACTGTCCGCTCCCTTAATTCTGACTATGGGCTTGAGCTCGTCCGGCTCGACAGGTTCGCTGAGACGGATCTGCCCGCATACGGCCGCAACCTCCGGGGAAGCGGCGGTAATCGTCACAGAATTGATGTCAACGGCTCCCCGTTTGCGGGAAACGGCGAACTTGAAGCTGAAAGTCTGAAGGCTCTTGTCCTTCACGGCAAACACCTTGTTCATCCGGAATCCGGCGGAGTACTCTGTCCCGGGCTGCAGTTCTCCGGCCTCGGGAACGAATTCGATCATATTGCCGCCGACCCAGCGGGCTGCTCCTTTCAACGAGGGCGAGAAAGAAAACAGGCCGTCTGCCGGTACGCTCGTGTCTGGTGTGACCGCGAACTCGATTCTGACGGTTGAAGACGATGAGACCACCCCTCCGGTGTAGGCTTCGATGTAATCGGCGAAGCCTGGAGCCGGGACTTCGGACTTCTGCCCATTGCCGCAGGAAAGCAGGGAAACGACAGCCACGAGACTGCTGAACAGCCTTAGTGACAATGCTTTGACATTACTCATAATGAATCTGGCATTAATGACTTCTTAAACACCTGTCCGCGCTCGCGGGAAGAGATGCGGACAACGGCGCAAACTTACGCAAAAAATCAGAGAAACTGAATTTTTTGGATGTCAAAGGCTGGAAATCATCCCCCTCCCGAGAGTGTTCCGGAAGAGGTCCCCGCCAAGTCCCGGAAAGCCGTGATGCAGTTGTCGGCAAAGCTGAAATAGTTGTCATTGCCTATGATTATGTGATCCATCAGCGAGATCTCGAAAGTCTCAAGGGCTTTCTTGAGGTTCTCGGTGCCGGAGATGTCGCTCGTGCCCGGAGAGGTGCTGCCGGAGGGATGGTTATGGAAAATGATGACTGCCGCCGCCCGCTTCTCCAACGCCAGCCGGGCGATGGTGCGCGGATCAAGCACGGTGGAGAACATCCCGCCTGCGGAGATGCGTTCCCGCGATATGATGCGGTTGCCGCGATTGAGGAACATCGCCCAGCACTCCTCGTGGTCAAGCCCCTTGAGCCTCCCCAGCATAGAACAGGCCGCCGCTTCCGAAGATGTCACGACCGTCTCCCCCGCGTGGCGCTCTGTGAGTCCCCTGCGCCCCAGCTCGAACGCCGCGCTCAGCGTGACTGCCTTGGCCGTGCCCATCCCCTGCCTCCGGCACAGTTCATCCGCGCTCAGGCAGGAGACGGCGGAGAGCTTGCCGCCATAGTCCGCAAGCAGCTCCTGTGCGATCTGAAGCACATTCCTGCCCCGGAAACCGGTCCGCAACAATATCGCCATAAGTTCGGCATTGCTCAGCGAAGATACGCCAAGCGCCATCAGCTTCTCCCTGGGCCTTTCCTCCCTGCTCATATCCGTCATCTTCATATCACCCGAAACTTAAAGTCAGGTGCAAGTTTAGATACAGAAACGGCTGAACGCAAGACTTCCCGGCATTATGTGGCGAAATGGGGGAAAGATTTTTCTCTTTCTTAATGTTTTTTCTCTTTTTTAGGTTTTGGGGCTGTCCCAAAAGTCAAATCTCGGAACGAAACGGCTCAAGGGACTGAGAAATATGAGCCTTACTCCAGCTCCTTCGCCAGACCGCCCTCGCCCGTTTCCTTGTAGAGCGACGGCAGATCCTTGCCGGTCTGCTTCATCACCTTGACCACCTGATCGAAAGAGACACGGTGAAGTCCGTCGGTGTAGGAGGCATAGATGTTGGCGTCGAGAGCCCGGGCGGCCGCATAGGCATTTCTCTCGATGCAAGGGATCTGCACAAGTCCGCAGACAGGGTCGCAGGTCATCCCGAGATGATGCTCAAGCCCCATCTCCGCAGCATACTCGATCTGGGCCGGAGTCCCGCCCATAAGCTGGTTGGCCGCTGCCGCCGTCATCGCGCAGGCCACGCCCACCTCCCCCTGGCATCCGACTTCCGCCCCGGAGATGGAAGCGTTGGTCTTAACCACATTGCCGACCAGAGCGGCGGTGGCGAGAGAGCGTATGATGCGGCGGTCGCTGAAGTCATAGACCTTTTTGAGATGGTACAGCACGCTCGGAAGCACTCCGCAGGAGCCGCAGGTGGGCGCGGACACTATTGTCCCTCCGGAGGCATTCTCCTCGCTGACGGCAAGCGCATAGGCGAAAATCAGACCCCGGGTGCGAAGCACGTCTTTGTAGCCCTCCGCCCGGATGAAATAGGACGCAGCCTTGCGGCGGATATGAAGCGGCCCGGGAAGCACGCCCTCGCGGTCAAGTCCACGCCTGATCGAATCCTGCATATTCTGCCAGACCTCATATAGATAGTCCGCAATGCCGTCGTCCTCAATCTCTTCCGCATATTCCCAATAGGCCTTGCCGTTGCGGTTGCACCAGTCGAGCAGCTCGGTCATAGTGTTGAGAGGATAGATGTCCGGTGACTCCGCCGACGGAAGCTGGTCGCATTTTATGGCTCCGCCTCCGACGCTATAGAATGTCCATTCATCGCGGCTGACACCGTCATCGTCCACCACAGCGATGCTCATAGCATTGGGGTGCTGCTCCAGAAACACTTTCGGAAGCCACTCGATTTCCACAGGCCCTGCGGGCGAAAGCACTTCATTGATGGCGACATCCGTCAGATGGCCCTTGCCGGTGGCGGCGAGAGAACCGTAGAGCCGGACGTGGAAACGATGTGCGTCACTATGATGGGACAGATAGACCTTGGAGGCCTGATGAGGGCCCATAGTATGGCTGCTGGACGGGCCTTTGCCTATTCTGTATATTTCTCTGATTGATTTCATTTCAATTGCCGTTTTGCGCGGCAAAATTAGCAAAATTGCAGTACTTTTGTCCCCGGAAAATCATTAAAATCATCGGCTATGAGACTGGATATATGCTTTGCATTGGCTTTCAGCGCATTATTGACAATCTCCTGCAGGAGCGGCTGGACGGATGCCGAAACCGACGCCATAAGGAACTCGGCAGATGTGATGAGGGTCCTCACTGTCTGCGACCCCGGAGACTCGCTTGTACTCAGGCAGAAATGCTCTCCGCTGACGGAAAAGATGTTGGGAAGCGAAGAATACAGGGCTCTCGCGGAGAAAATGGTGGCCACAGTGACTTCGCCGGAGCAGGATGGCGTGGGAATAGCCGGGCCTCAGGTGGGGATAGTCCGCCGCATCATTGCGGTACAGCGCTTCGACAAGGAGGGCGAGCCGTTTGAGGTCTATCCCAATGTGAGAATCACCGCCCGCAGAGGAGAAAGGCAACTCGGTCCTGAAGGCTGTCTGAGCATTCCGGGACGCCGGGGCGATGTGGCCAGATACCGGGACATCGACATCAGCTACACTTCCCCGTCAACCCTCAAGGACACTGCCGAGACGGTCACCGGCTACACCGCAGTCATCTTCCAGCACGAATGTGACCATCTCGACGGTGTGCTGTATATAGATTACCTGGACTAAATCACTTCATTCGGAGCGCAGTGATGCGGTTGTGGCTTGCTTCTGAGAGGCGTGTCCACCCCCGGACACCGGGCAGGGGGAGGGGTCCGCAGGATGCAAGTTCCGCATCAGCGGGACGAAGCAGATTGTGGGAGGGGCCGGAGTGAGCGAAGTGAGCGGAGTCCTCTCAGAGACAAGCTGCAGACGATACGCCACTCCGCACCATAAAAAAAGAGGATGACCATTTTTAGTCATCCTCCTTACTTTGCTGCGCCCAACCTTATTCGGCTTTGCCGTCAGAGCCAAGCACATCGATGATCTTGTGCTCGTAGAGCTTCTTCATCTCATCGCGTGCAGGTCCGAGGTATTTGCGAGGGTCGAACTCGCCCGGCTTCTCGTTGAACACCTTGCGGATGGCGGCTGTCATAGCGAGACGGGAGTCAGAGTCGATGTTGATCTTGCAGACTGCGCTCTTGGCTGCCTCACGGAGCTGCTCCTCAGGGATACCCACTGCATCCGGAAGCTTGCCGCCGTTGGCGTTGATGATGTCAACATACTCCTGCGGAACAGAAGACGAACCGTGGAGGACGATAGGGAAGCCCGGAAGCTTCTTCTCAATCTCGTGGAGCACGTCGAAAGCGAGAGGCGGCGGAACGAGACGGCCTGTCTTAGGGTCACGGGTGCACTGCTCCGGCTTGAACTTGTACGCGCCGTGAGAAGTGCCGATGGAAATGGCGAGCGAGTCGCAGCCCGTACGGGTGGCGAAGTCAATGACCTCCTCAGGCTTGGTGTAGTGTGACTCCTCTGCGGCAACCTCATCCTCGACACCCGCGAGAACACCGAGCTCGGCCTCTACGGTGACATCGTATTTGTGGGCATACTCGACCACCTTCCTCGTGAGGGCGATATTGTCCTCGTACGGAAGAGAAGAACCGTCGATCATCACTGAAGAGAAACCCATATCGACGCAGCTCTTGCACAGTTCGAAAGAATCGCCGTGGTCAAGGTGCAGGACGATCTGCGGATGCTCCCAGCCAAGTTCCTTGGCATACTCCACGGCACCCTCAGCCATATAGCGGAGAAGGGTCTGGTTGGCGTAGTTGCGGGCACCCTTGGAAACCTGCAGAATGACAGGCGACTTGGTCTCGGCAGAAGCCTGGATGATGGCCTGCAGCTGCTCCATATTGTTGAAATTGAAAGCCGGAATAGCGTATCCGCCCTTGATTGCCTTGGCAAACATCTCCTTGGTGTTCACAAGACCGATTTCTTTGTAAGATACCATAATATCGAATTTTATGTTGTTCCAGAAATATTTGTGTCGTCCCGGGTTCCCAAAAACCGCGCAAAAATAGTTAATTTTGCGAAATATTCAAAAAGACTGACAATATGACACAAAACCACGGAAAGGTACTGATTTTCTCCGCACCGTCGGGCTCCGGCAAAAGCACCATAGTCAACCACATTCTCGGGCTTCATCCCGAAATCGAGTTCTCCGTCTCAGCAGCCTCGCGCGCACCGAGAGGAAACGAGGTCAACGGCAGGGAATACTGGTTTATGAGTGCGGACGAGTTCCGGAAAAAGATCGGGGAAGACGCCTTTGTGGAATACGAAGAAGTCTATCCGGGTTCCTATTACGGCACCCTCAAATCCGAGGTCGGGCGCATTTGGGGCAAGGGACATGTCATCATCTTCGACGTGGATGTGAAGGGTGGGGTGAATCTGAAGAAATACTTCGGAGGCGCGGCCCTGTCGATATTCATCCAGGCCCCGTCGGTGGAGGTCTTGAGACAGCGTCTGGTAGGCCGGGGCACGGATTCGGCGGAAGCCATCGAGAAAAGGATCGCCAAGGCGGAAGAAGAGATGGGCTATGCCGACCGCTTCGACCATATTCTGGTGAACGACAATCTCGACAAGGCCTACTCTGAAGCCGAGGCTCTGGTAGGCTCTTTCCTGTCAGAAAAATAGGACTATGGACATCGCTGTTTTCTCCGGTTCATTCAACCCCCTGCACATCGGGCATCTGGCCATTATCCGGACACTGGCCGAAAGCGGGAGGCGGGTCTATCTGACAGTCTCTCCGCAGAATCCTCTGAAAGCCGAGGCGGATGTCACAAATGCCGAAAAACGTCTGAAAGCGGCCCGGGAGGCTGTAAGCAGGCATCCGGAGCTGAAAGGACTGGTCCGGGTGGACGACACGGAGTTCCGCCTGCCGCGGCCCAACTACAGCATCAACACCCTAAACGCCTTGAAACTGAAAGAGCCGGGCAACTCGTTCTCTCTGGTGATAGGCGCAGACCAGTTCGCGGATATCCGGAGATGGAGAGAGTACGGCACCATCCTGCGGGAGTTCGGCGTGATTGTCTTCCCCCGAGACGGGATAGACATCAAAAAAGTCAGAGAATCCCTTCTGGAGGAATCCTCTGACTATAAGATTGAACTCGTGGAGATGCCGGAAGTCCCCGTGAGCTCCACCCAAATCCGCAACGCGGAATCTGCCGCCGCCGTGGAGGGACTGCTGATGTAGGTTAAATCACCTGCCCCACTTGAACCATTTCTTGCTGCGGTGACGGTGCTTGCCCTTGCCATAACCGTAGCCGTAACCATAGCCATAACCGTAGCCGTAGTGGCCATATCCGTAGCCATAGCCATAGCCGCGCTTCCTGACAGGAGCGCCGTTGAGAATCAGCGCCATATTGTTCAGCTTCTTCTCCTCGTACATCTCCTCGATATCCTGGAGCTGACGGCGATCCAGCTTGCCGGCGCGCACCACGAAGAGAGTCACATCGGCAATCCGGTTGGTGATCGTGGCATCCGCCACCACGCCGACCGGCACGTTGTCCACGACTATGTACTCATACCGGGTGCGCAGCTCCTTCATCAGGTCATCCAGACGGATGTCCATCAGGAGCTCGGCCGGGTTCGGAGCCACGGTGCCGGCCGAGATGATGTCCACCTCGCCATAGCGCGCGTCCCTGCGTATCACATCGTCAACGGAAAGGCTCGAATCGGCCAGATAGTCCGTAAGGCCCGGTTTCCCGTTGCCGAACACGTCGGAAAGAGTTCCCTTCCTGATGTCCATATCCACCAGAATCACCTTTTTGCCGGCATTGAGAAGACTCAGCCCCAGATTGCCGGAGACAAAGGTCTTGCCGGCGGATTCTCCGAAAGAAGTGAACGTGATTATCTGGGAACCGGAGGAATTGCGTGTCAGAAAGCCCATATTGGCGCGGAGGACGCTGAAAGACTCGGACACTATGCCGTCCTTGTGGTCGTGTACCGGGAAAGCTGAGCCAGCCTTCCTGAACAAGCCCCCGCGAGACTCCCTGTCAAGAGGAATCTCACCGAGGAACGGCACTGAAACGGCCTCCTTGATCTCCCGGCGGCTGCGCACCCTGTTGTCCAGGAAGAGCAGCAGAAGCAATATCACGGCAGGGACAGCCAGGCCCACGGCGAACCCGAGCAGCAACAGACGGTTGCGGGAAGGATAAATGGGAGCGTCACTCCCGTCCGGAGAATCCAGTATCTGCACATTGTTGTCGGCCATAGCCTGTGACAGGGCATTTTCCTCGCGGCGGTTGAGGAGGAACATATACAGAGTCTCCTTGATCTTCTGCTGACGCTCGATGGAGAGCATCTGACGCTGTTTGGCCGGGATGGAAGAAACGCTCGCCACCGCCCTGTCCTCACGGCCCTTAAGGTCGTCTATACGCGCGGTCACGCTGCGGCGGTAGTTGTCAGCCGCACGGATGATGTTCTGACGCATCTGGCCGAGGACAGACTCCAGCTCGCTCACCACGGGGTTGTTCCCGCCTCCGTCGGCTACCAGCCGGTTGCAGCGGAGACGGATGGAATTGTACTGCCCTATCTGGGTCTCGACATTCATATTGCTCAGACCCGTGTTCGAAGGTATGAGTTCGTCCTTTTTCTGCGGGTCCGAGAGATAGTCCCGGATGTAGTCCACAAGCTGCAGCTGAGACTCCAGATCCATCATCTCGGTGCTGTAGGTATGGGACTCGGACATATACTGCGAGGCCGAGGAACTCAGGTCGATAATCCGGTTGTCCCGCTTGAAGTCCTCCAGCTGCATCTCCACTCCGTCCAGCTCGTTCTCTATGATCATCAGCCTGTCGTTGATGAAGTCCGCGGTATTTATAGCGACCTGATTCTTGTCCCGGAGAGACTCCTCGTTATAGACGGTGATGAGCGTCGTGAGGAAATCCTCGGCCCGGAGCGGGGAGGAATCCTTGAGCGAAATCTTCAGAATCGAGGCGTCGTCCTCTTCCTGACGGATGGCGAGATTGGCCTGATAGTAAGCCACCATCGACTTCATCGAAGCCTTGCGCACCGCGACGGGGATGTTGTATGAATCCGGTGAATAACGGGATGTAGGCAGCACGACAAAAGGGACTCCGTTTATGCGCACCGTGTCCCCGAGAGCCGTGACAAAGCCCCGCTCCCCCTCTGCATCTGTGATCCGGACACTTACGGAATCCAGCGGCGTCACGTGCAGGGAAGCCGACACGAAATCGGGTCTGTCCGGGAAAACGACCCTGACCGGAGACAGCCTGTAGAGCTCGACCTCGCGGAGACCGGATTTCTGTGTGTAGCTGACATCCGCGCCCACTCTGCGGATCACGGAAGAAAGCAGGTTCCTGGACTGGAAGCGATAGATCTCGTTGGTGACGTTCACTTTGTTGATGTAGCTGTCGTAGCGGTCGAGACTCGCCGAATAGGTCTTGTTGGAAGGATCCTTGACGAACACCGTAGCCTGCTTGAAATAGACAAGAGGTGAGGTGGAGTAGCGGTACCAGGCCACACCGACGCAGATCGCGACGGCAAGGACGAACCAGTGCCATTTGGACAGCATAAACAGCAGCATATCGACGAGGTTGACGCTGCCGCTCCTTTTATTGTTGGTCGTTGACATTTCCGAATCTTGCAGATTGCTTGGTTATTTCCCCCTGAACGCCATAATGGCCGTGATTATCAGAGCGGCGGAAGACAGCATGGAAGTACCTATGGTCACATACTGGATTGTCCGGCTCTCGGCATCCATTCTCTTGTATCGGGGCTGCACATAGACAATGTCGTTCTGCCGGAGGAAAAACGCCGGCGAGTCGAAAATGTCCTTTTTGCGGATGTCCAGAGTATAAACCTGCCGCTCGCCTCCGCTCTGGCGTATCACGCACACTCCGTCCATCCTTGCATTCGGAGCGAGGTCTCCGGCACGGGCGAGCGCATCGATCAGAGTCACCCTGTCGCCGTCAACGGAGAACACCCCCTTGCTGTTGACCGCCCCCAAGACAGTGTACTTGAAGTTGAGGAACTCCACCACCACACTCGGGTCGTTGATGTAGTTGCCGTCCACGATCCTGTCTCTGAGCAGTTTGGCGGCCTCTTTCAGGGTCAGCCCCTCCAGATGTACCGGACCGATCAGCGGAAAGACTATGTTTCCGTCCGCATCGACGAGATAGCCGGAGTTGTCCGAGGCATTCACGGACGAAGACGCGGCCACTCCGCCGTTATCCGCGCTTACAGAAGCGGAATAGGGCGAATTGAACGGCACTGCGAGCTCGGGGCTCTTGCAGGACACCCGGACGGAGAGGCGGTCATTACGCTGGATGGACGGCTCATAGCGGACATCAGCCGGATAGATGACCCCGGCCTCCAGATCGTTCAGATATGTGACGCTTTTTGCCGAGCAGGACGCAAGCAGCAGCGCCGTGACTGAAACACAGACAAGATGAAGTTGAGCGGCGATTGTTCGCATAACGTATCTCGATTAACTGGAAACCCCTGACGGCTTCCGGGGGACAAAGTTAACTCTTTTTCGCGTATTTTTCAGTCTCCCCCGCAACTGATTGCAAGCGAGCGGGCACAGACAAGTGCCGCATCATCGTCCGGCAGGCAGTCGAGAACGGCGACAGGGACGATGTCGGCTATCTCCGATATGGTGTCGCACATCTCATCATAGGCGGCCAGATCAAAACGGATCAGCGAACAGCCCGGAAGTATCGCCATAATCGATGAGATCTCGTCGAGGCGGCTCAGACGGTTGAATGAGGCCTGACGCAGCCGCACCATAGCCCCTACCGGATATGATTCATTGCGGTAGCAGTCCCGGCTTCCGCTCCACGGGCTTCCATAGACTCTCAGCTGATGCCGGCTCGGCACACCGGGCAGCCGAGGAGAGGAGGATGTGCCGTTGCCCGCGGGGAAAAGACGGATGACCGGGTTGTCGTCGTTGAGAAGCTCAGACCCGGGTATATTCTTGAGCCACAGACTGGAATGGGTGCTCTTGCCGGTGCCGGACTTTCCCATAAAGAGCAGGCCGCAGCGCCCGGAAGCGCCGTCTGACAATACGGATGCGGGCACCGATATGGCAGAAGCGTGGATGGAGACCGCGGCGAACTTGATGCCTATCATCGAGAACCAGACCCTTGCCAACGAGCACAACGCATCTCCCGCACATCTGTCCGACCAGTCGGGAAGAAACTCTCCGTCTGCACAGCCGGTCCGGAGGTGGAGGCTATGCTTCGGCCCACCGGGGAACATCGCCACTTCCACGAGATAGCCGTCCGGCACAGAAAACAGGTCGCTGTGCCCCATATCGGTCTCCTGATGTTCAAGCAGTGTCCTCGATCGGAATCCCTGACCGGAGGAAAAGCAGGAGACTTCTCTCAGCGTCGGCAATGAAGTCCCGGGCTGAGACTGCTTCGGGACGGCAAAAGGCTCAAAGGAGGGCAGCAGAGGCAGGTCTTCCCTGTCCAGCAGACGAATCTCAAAATCTATGTCGGCGACTCTGTAGCGCATCAGAACAGTTCCCCCACGGTATGAAGCCACTCCCTCGGAGCATATTTCAGCGAAAACGGCAGATTCCTGACAAAAGCTGCGGCAGTGTTGATGCGGCGGGACAGATGACGGGACTCCGTCGGAGCGGGCTGCTGCGCCTCGGAGACATAGCGCACCCGCGAAGCCGCGAACCGGCCGAAGTTCCCGCCCCGGCGTATGATGCGCATCAGAGTGTCCGGATTCTCCCGGAGGGAGGACCGGTACGGGAGATATTCCTGCGGAAGCCCAAGACTTTTCACCATAAAGGAGAACAGAAGGTCGTTCCAGCGGAGAAGCCCAGCCATTGAGCAGAGACTTCTGAAGTGATGAGGGTCAATGTCACCGTGGTGATACCGGCAGGCCACCGCCATATCACAGATCTGTCTGAGCCCGATGCCCAGCCCCATACAATGCTTCAGAATATGGGCACTCAGCATAAGCAGTTCAGCCTCGGGTGACGGCAGCATTATGCTCCGATCGGCAGGGGCGTCCGCCGCCGGCACTTCCTGCAATATATCGGACAGGGGCAGATCGCGCCTCGAGTCAGAGAAAGCGGACTGAATCTCCACATCCACGCCTGACAGCTCGAAATGGATCGTGCCGTCCGGGGAACGTGACAGGTCGCAGCCATTGCGCACGGCCATTTCCGCCACTTTGTCCCTATGTCCGGAGTCCGGTATGTACAGATCAATGTCTCCGCATTCGCGCTGCTCAGGCACCGGATACATCCTCGCCACGGACTGTCCTTTTTTGAGCACTGCCCGGACTCCGGATTTGCCGAACGACCTGTCAAGAGTCTGAAGCACCTTGTCCGTGAGGCGGTTGCGCCGCTCTATACCGTTCAGGGCGGCTGTCCATTCCGTGATAAGGGAGTCCTGCGGGAGGGAGGCGTCAGGGCACGACCCCTTGGCAGCCATAGTTTCCAACAATACGCTCAATCCCTGCCACGCGACGCCTCTCACCGTCTGCCGGGAGGCAAGATCATAGACACCCTGCCAGTCAATCGGGAATTGGGCAACTGTAGCAGAGGAGAGGACGGCCGAAAATGACTCCGCGTCCCCGGAAGTCTCCGGAAACAGGGCGAGCCTGACGAGATGGAGCAGAACCGCCTCGGTGTCCGGCGATTCCGGCTTCTTCACCCGGCATTCCGCCGGTTTGTTCCCCGATTTCAGCATTGTCGTGAAACTGCTTTCAGTGTCAGCATATAAAACCCGCGTTCGGTGCAGAAATGCACCTGCACGATGTTCAGACCGCGGAGGGGTTGTCCGAAGCTATCAGCCCATAGTCCTGCCACACGGACACTGTCTTCGCGACATCGCCGGCGGCGACATCTTCAGGAATCTTATAGGCCTCACACAGCCAGGAGACCATATCTGCTGCCGAAAACTCCTGTCCGGCAGCCCTTTCCCAGAGGTAAGCCGCCGATTCGTTCAGAGTGAACACCTCAGTGTCGCCGTTTCCGGAAGAGAGAGAAACGGGAGCCACGATGATGTATTTCCTGCCTATCTTGCGCAGTTTGAGTCCTGGAACGAGTCTCATATCAGCAATTTCCCGTCAGAATTTCTTGCCTGTGACTATGAAAAACACAGTCTTGGCCATTATCTCCACATCGGTCGCGACAGAGTGGTGGTCGAGATAGTCCAGATCCATATCCAGCCGGCGGAGCATCTTCTCGATCGTGTCGGTGTAGCCGTTGTAGAGCGTCGCATAGGAGAATGTCCCTGGCCGCATCACGAAGAGCCGCACATAGTCCGGATTGCGTTCCATAATCATATTGATGTAGAAACGGCGTTCCGGACGGTAGCCCACAAAGGACATATCCCCGATGAAAATGTTCCAGAGCTGGGGCATCTCATCTATGTGGTGCTCACGGATGAAACGGCCGACCTTAGTCAGACGCGGATCTTCCGCACCGCAGCACAACTGAGCCGTGCCGACATCCTCGGCATTTATCTTCATAGAGCGGAACTTGTAGAGAGTGAAGGGCTTGGCGTTGCGGCCTATACGCTCCTGCGAGAAGATGGCGGGACCGCCGTCCTCGAGCTTGACTGCAATCCAGAGACACAGGTACAGCGGAGAGGTCAGGATCAGGCACAGCCCGGACGCGCAGATGTCAAAAACCCTCTTGGCCGCCAGAAACAGCAGCTCGGAATAAGACACCTGCGGATTAAGTTCCCAGATTAGAAATCTTCTTTTTTGCTTCATCGCTTTCGTTAGCAGAAATCAGCGGGTCGAAACGCCCGAGAGGCCGATTTCTAAGATCGGATGCAAAGATAGTACATTTTCAGGCAATCGTCGATCATCCGGTCGTATTCGAACATCTCCACGAACCTCTGCTCCGCACGGCGGGAATACTCGGCGCGAGTCTGCGGGTCTTCCGTCAGCGCAAGCACGGCGTCGGCAAGGGCTTTGGAATCACGTGGAGCCACCACCAGGCCCGAATCACCGTCCCTGTTCACCCAAGGCACTCCGGAGCCGGGAATGTCGCAGGATATGACGGGCGTGCCGCAGGACATCGCCTCTATCTGCACTATGCCGAAGGCCTCAGATTTCTGCACAGAACTGAGACAGAACACATCCGCCGCACCGAACCAGGTCGGGATATCCTCATCCGGGACACGGCCGAGGAAGACGACTCTCCCGTGCGGGTGTGAAACGGTCTGAGCCATCCGGGCCGACAGGGATTCCAATTCTTCCCGGAGCGGCCCTGTCCCGCCGATCGCCACAAGATAGTCTTCCGGAAGCCGACAGGCCGCCTCGACCAGATAGCGCAACCCCTTGTAGGGAACGAGTCTTCCAAGCGAGAACACTATTCTGCACCCCGGATATTCTGCGCGGAGCGCGGCCACCTTCTCCGGAGACGGCTCCAGACGCCGGACTCCGATAGGCAGCGAAATCAGAGGCTTGACCGCGGAAGTGACTTTACCCAAAGCGGCGGCAAGGTCTGGAGACTGCTGCAGATAGACAGGGCTCGTCCCCACGATGATGTCCGCTCGGCGGATAAGCCAATTCTGCAGAGGCCGGTAAAACTTCAGCAACAGGCGCTGGCTCACCACGTCTGAGTGCCAGTGCAGCACCACCTTTCCTTTCCAGCCGCTCAGGAAGAGGGCGAGAGCTGCCATAGGGTCGGGATGATGGATGTGGACTATGTCGTAGCGGGATTGACCCAAAAGCCTCCTCGCCTCCACTATCATACGCGGAGAGATCATAGTACCGGCGCGTTTGGCCCAAGTGCGGCAGATGATGAGCGTGGCATTGTCCGCCGCTTTCTTTCTCACGACTCCGGTCCCGAGACTCCCGTCGGCATCGGCGCAAAGCATATCGGCCTGCACCCCGCGCTCAGAGAGTCCGGTGACGAGGTCATACATCACTTTCTCGATTCCTCCGTAAACCGGATAAAACTTGCCTATATGCAGAACTTTCATAGTCAGTATCTGGGAAATCATTGTGAGAAACCTAAGAGCGGGTCAGCAGTTCTTCGTAGAGGGAGAAATACTCCGAATATCTGTCCTCCTTGCGGAACCGGTCAAGAGCATACTGCCTCAACCGGGGGACAAAATGTTCCTTTCCGACGGATGAAATCTCCCGGAAACGCCTGTAGGCCTCAGCATAATCGCCCTGAGGAACTATATAGCCGGCATCAGGACCTTCCTCCACCGCCTCGACGCTTCCGCCTGTGCGATAGGTGATGACAGGAGTGCCGCAGGAGATGGATTCGAGATTCACCGTAGGATAATTGTCCTGATATGTGAAATTAACAAATGCATCGGCAGCACTGTAAAGAGCGGCTAGTTGGGCAAGGTTTTCAGTGCGCCCGATCCCGAGAACGCCGGATGGCAGGGCGGCTCTCTGCGCTTCGCTCACCCCTACGACGACAAGGACTTCCTCCGAAAGGTTGAACAGCCCCGCGAATGCCGACAAATCATCCCAGCCCTTTTCAGCACTCCATATACTTGCCACGGCAAGGCAGATATGCCTGTCCCCGAGGGAATAGCTTTGCCGCAGAGCTGTGACCCTGTCCGGTGAAGCCGGAGCAAATGCCGAGGTGTCTATTCCATTGTGAATCACCCGGCAGCGGCAGCCTTTGAGAAACGAACGGCCGATCTCTCCGCGCATCCAGTCAGACACCGCCACAATCGTCAGCTGGCCCTCTTTCAGACTTGTAAACGCAGCCCGCTTGTCTTTCCAGTTCCGGGCAGAGCGGTCAAAAAGGAGCGATGCCGGAAACTGCCGTTTCTGGGGACAGTGCCCGCAGCCTCCTGAAGCGGAACCGTCCTGTCGCACCTGCCATTTGTAACACCCGGCAAACGCATAATGATAGCAATGCCCGGTGTAAAGCCAGCAGTCGTGCACCGTCCAGACCACAGGAATGCTGGACGAGCGTAAGTATTTGAAAAACAACGGATAATTCAGAAAATATCCGTGGATGTTGTGGAGCTGTATTATGCTGGGAGAGATCTTTTTTATCCGGGAAATCAAACGCAGTGTCGCCAAGCCGGAGCTGAGTCCGTGGCGGTCAAAAACTCTGGTCATCAGCCCGTGACAGGCGACACTCAATCGCGAACCCACAGGCACTGCCTCCGACAGTCCGCATTCCTGCCGACGGCCTGCATCACGGCCTGCGCTGTATGCAATGTAGGATTTCCATCCCCTGCTCACGGCCAGGTCCCCGATCTCCCGCATAATGCGTCCGGTAGAAGTGTTCCGGCGGACAACCGGATTGATCTGGAGAAGCGTGCGCTCCCGCCGCGTCAAAGAATTGAACAGTCTCATCCATTGCCCCATAATCCGCTCCTCGGAATACCGCTCCCCCACTTTTGCCGCTTCAAACGACATTTCCCTCCGCAGATCATCATCCCGCATCAGCTTTTTCATAGCCCAAGCAAGCCCCGCCACATCTCCCTCTCTGACCAGCAGGCCGTTGACTCCGTCATCGACTATATCCTTGGGACCGCATTTGCAGTCGAACGAGACTGCCGGAAGCCCGCAAGCCATCGCCTCGATCATCACCATCGGCAAACCCTCGTAATGGGAGCTCATCACGAACAGGGAACTCGACAGGTATTCCGGGATTATGTCCGGTGTGGGAGGGTGGACGGTCATCCTGTCTTCGAGTCCATAGTCGGCAGCCATCTGCAGGAGGCGGGACTTCCATTCCCCCTGTCCGAAAATGTCCAGATGCCAGCCGCGCAGGCGTTCGTCCCCGCACACGATCCTCCAGGCATCTATCAGCCTGTCAAAGCCCTTCTGATAGTCGAGCCGGCCGACCGCCATAACCCTCTTGGGGCGTTCGCGGACAAAATCCGCAGGAGCCAGAGACGCGACAGCGGAAGTCAGAGATTCAGGGACTGCATTCGGAATCACCTCCATATCGGGAAGCTGCCCCCAATCCCCCGCATCCTCCCGGGTCAATACCACGAACTTGTCGAACTTCCTCACAAGCCGCAGGTCAGAGCTGTGCCTGAGTCTGTCCGCCAGTCCGAGCAGACCGCCCCTCGCATACTGAAGCCGGAAAAAACGCCCTTGATGCAGTTCAAGCACTTTTTTGCTCCCGTCCTTGATGTCCGGAATGAACGAAGACTCGCAGGGGAAAAGCGACACCACTATGTCCGCCTTTTCTTTCAGCAACAGCTCCGTGAGCAGACGGCGGTGTTTCCGTCGGCGTCTGAGATAGCCCAAAGTCTTGGCTATGGGGTTCTTGCCATTGTCATCGGAATAGTTCACCCCCAGATCGATCATCCTGACCCTGTCCGGAAACTCATAGAAAGGAGGTCTGCCGTGCTGGTCCGTAGTGACTACGGCCAACTCACAGTCCGTGCGCTCCGCCAGCCAGCGCAGCTTGTTCAGAGTCACTCTCTCCATCCCGCCGGGATTATAGACAGAGTGTATGCAGTAGATGATTTTCACTCTCCGACGGGCTTATGAGTTTGCGCCTGGACTACTTCGCCGCAGAATAGCAGAGCAAAGACCAGAAAGATGTCGGTCGAGACCTTGAACCAGATTATAAAGTTGATACACAGTATCATAACAAACAGCCAGAGATAGTCAGGACAGCGGCGGATGCAATACTGGCAGGTCTTGATGAAATACAGCGTGAATGCGGCGAGCCCGATCAGACCGAAATAAAAGATAAAGCGCAGATAGCCGATGTCGGTCTGCATATAGTATCCTCTGAACAGCCTCCCCGTGTAGTATGGGTCAACCATATAGGGGTTTTCGATGTAGCCGTCGCCTATGAGCCATGTCTTCCAGTTGTCCGGGAAAACCACCATACTCTTTAGGATGTTGTTGGAATTGGTTTCCCAGTAACCTTTCTCAAATAGCGAGAAGAATCCCTCGAAACCGAAGCGCATATAGTTATGGAATATGGGATTGACATTGTAGAGCAGAACGACGAGCGGTACGGAGACGAGCAGCGTCAGAAACAGTGTCCTCGTGAAATGCCTGCTTGAAGACTGCTCCAGACCGGAACGGACAATCGGACAGACGACAGCCCACCACAGCAGCGCGACGGCGACACCGACTATTGTGGTCCGGGATATCATATTGCCGACAACCACGATAAAAGCGAAGGAACTGAGGTACAACAGCTGCTGTTTCCAGTCAACGTCCCGTCCGTCCGGCGGCAACGTCAGAAAAGCTATCATCGCGAGAATGACGGCAAAGCGGGACCCCGCCACATCCATCGAAGCTCCGAGTCCGTACAGGCGGTCCACTTCCTGCAATTTGTCCATATCCACGATGGCAAGTCCTGCTATGTGGGACTCCACCCAATGCTGCATAGCCGGGATGTTGTCTATCATCAGCGCGGAAGCGCACTGGAGCACGCAGACCGTTATCAGATAATCGCACACCAGACTGACATCCATACGGCCGTGGACAAGGCGCATAAGCGACGCCACGGCATAGGCTCCCCCTAGCCAGACAAGCATGGAGATGAGGTAGGTGGCGTAGGTCGAGTCGGGCGTGCCGTTCACAATCATCGAGAAACAGCCGCAGAGGGAGACAATCGAAGCGAAAACGACCAGTTTCACGAAATCCGCGTCAAGTTCGCGGCTGCGGGTCCTGGCCATATCCACGGCATACAGCACAAGCCCCACCGCAGCAAGCATCATCTTGGTGTTGACGCTCGGCAGGAAAACGAACTCCAGCGGGAAAAAGTAAAGGCTCGTGGCCGTTATGGTCAGCAATATGCCGATGATCTTCAACATAGCCTACCTGTAGAGCGCTCTGTAGATAGTCTTATAAACGACTGTGTAATACATCTTTATCAATCCGAACCATCCTCTTGCGGCCCATTTCTGGAGCAGGGTCGCACGAAGAGAAATCTGCCTGTTCAGGCCTATGTAGCGGTTCGCCTCAGGAAACCATTCCCGCCAGAGCGCATATTTCGCGGCATCGTCGCTGACAAGGAACGGAAACTTGACATCAAGTTTCAGAAACGCCGTCTCGGACTCGTACTTGTCACCGAAATGGCTGCGGAGGAACTCTTCGGTGGCGGCGACATTGTGCTTCAATTCCGCAAGATGGCGCTGAGAGTAGGTCTGGCTGAACGCGGCAGTGTTGGTCTTGACATAGTGGTAGAAGGCCTCCGGGAGGTAGGCCACTTTTTTTGCAAAGCAGAAAAGCCGGATCATCGTCATATCCTCCCCCATCCCGTAGCCGTCGGGAAATGACACACCGTGGTCAGCGTAGAGGCTTCGCCGCACCAGCTTGTTCCAGACATTGAACTTCATAGCGCCGGACAGCATTTTCCGCACGGCATCATCGGGAGAAACTGCCGCCGGCTGACGCATATAGCGTTCCGACTCGGAGTATGTGAGATACCAGTCGGTGTAAACGATGTCGGCATCCTCATCCGCCGCCTTTTGCCACATCTTCTCCAACATATCCGGCTCGACATAGTCGTCGCTGTCACAGTGGAACACATAGTCGCCGGTCGCCGCCGAAAGGCCGGTGTTGCGCGCCGCAGGAAGCCCGCGGTTGGCTTCGTGATGCAGAATCCGGATGCGTCCGCGCAGATGCGGATACCCGGCGGCGACCCGCTCCACTGTCTCCACGCTGTCGTCCGGCGAAGCGTCATCGACGAAGATGAACTCCACATCATCGAGTGTCTGCGCGAACAGAGACTCCGCGCAGCGACGGATGAAGCCCGCGACATTATAGACGGGAACTATTACCGAGACCTTGGGCATACTCTAAGGTGATGAACTTACTTTTTGCGGCCGAAAACGAAATAGCGGACCAGAATCTTTATCCGTTTCCACAGGGGAAGCCTGTCGTATTCATCAATCCGCTTATAGAAAAAGTCGAAGTAAAATTCAGGATCAAAGAAAGGAGACTTACGATAGTACTCCCACCATATATCAAAATTTACACACCAGGTTTTCCATGGCTTGTTGCCGTTATAATGAACAATGCCGAATGCCAGCGCCCTATCAATCATCTCTTTTGGCCATCCGACCTCTGCCACTGTCTTATCATTGAGCATCATCTTATTCAAATCCACAGTCAAACAGAAAGATGGATCCAGAGTTTTGATTTTTGAACCGGCAACGATGTTTATTATGTCCATTTCCTGAAATCTATATTTATTCTTTAAAAGCGACATAAAGCGGGACATTATTCCGTCAGATCTAATCAAGGCGGAATTTATTATCAGATTCCCATCATAAAAAATTTTGTTGGGATTCAGCCCCATTGAGTGGTAATACTTTCTTTGATCCGGATTATATCCGGCATCAGAAAGAACGCCGGCATAATAATATCCGGCTATATCCTCTTCATAAAACACAGACAAGTCTGACCGGAATATGACATCGACATCCGAATACAATATCTTGTCATACTGCGGTATCAGTTCCGGTATCAGCAACCTGTAGTATGCTGCAGTCGTTATTCCCCTGATTTCAAATGCATTGTCAAACACATCCCCGACAGGCACATAAGTAAGGCGACATCGGGGATAAATCTCCGGAAGGCGATCCAGATCCTTTCTCTCAAGCGGTTTCTTTTCAGAGTGAAGAATGAATATGTCGTAGAAGGTGTCCGGCTTGGCATTCATCATCAGAGAGGAGAGGCAGACACAGGCCGGCATAACAAGATTATTGTCAAAAGCAAAGGCGATAGGGACCGTGTTCATCTCGAGATCTTGTTTACTATGGGAGGTAAGTTGCGGTAAGTGTCGGATTGCAGGAACTGCCTTGCATCCTCCAATGCCGAAAGCTTTATTTTCAATATGTCGAATCTGAACTTCAACAGCGACGACAAAAGGGAAAATGTGACCAGATAAGCTATGCAGAGAATGTTATATGTCCGCATTGGCTTTGAAGTTTCCGGCTTTTGAATGAACCGGTCCCAGAAAATCCTGCGAAACCATAAATCACTGTAAATGAGTCTTTGTTCCCGCTCGGAAGAGACCATTGAAGTCCCGGCATCAAGATGGATGATACCGGAGTTGAAAAGAGTCAGCTGCTTATACCCCATCAGATATGCCTTGTAGAACATAATCTGGTCTTCTCCCAAGGCATAAGGCAATGTGTCGAGCCACGACTCATCTTCGAAGTGCAACGACAGAAACGTTTCTTTCCGACAAAAGAAACACGCACCGGCATTGGTTTGAGCCCAGCACGCATCTCTTTCAGGTTTGCGGTTATACGAAAAACCTGTTGTCCGCATCACTCTATATGCCCAACCGTCCCCTCGATGAGACTTCATTTTTCCGGACAATGCCATAAGTATTTTGAATTTCAATGGCCTGTTGGCATTATTGAAGACATCGGGGGAGATTATATCTGCCTGATTCGCGGCCAGATTCAGAAACATCACTTCCACGGCATCCGACGGCAAGTAAACATCATCATCCAGAAACAGAATCCATTCAGTACGCACTTCACTGTAGGGCAAGGCTCTCTGCGCTACCATTCCTTTCTGCACATAGACATATCTCTCCCTGCCGATCGTCTCTTCCGGGACGGGATACCCCTCCGCGATATAGACAATGATGTCTGACGGAGGCAAGGTCTGTGATTTAAGCGAGTCCAGCAGAGTCTGATATTTCTCGCCTGCCCGACCTAATGTACGGATTACTGCGGTGTATTCCATAATCGCGTCTTGATAGAGTTATTGACTCTGAACATAAACAATCCCACGCGAGGAGGTACTGAAATTGTGAAAACAGCCTTGTTTATAATCTTATGTTTAAATGCCGTGTGAAAGACTCGGCATCTCAATGCCCGCAATTCCAAATCCCCTATCAATTTATCCCGCTCCTTGTAGTAATCGTCTTCAGCAAGAGTCTGAAGAGTCCAATGGTACATCATCACGCTATAGTATAGAAAATAGTGGCGTAGTGAATCGTCCTGCACCTTGCCCGCAGCCTCCTCGAAACGCTTGGACATTGCGAACGAGTCTCTCAGTTTTCTGACATCCGGTCTTGACGAGACTGAGACACCAGTTTTGCGATAGGCATAAAATGTTAATGGCAACTGCATACAGACCAGCTTCTCATTTGCGACAATCAGATGAATAAGGAAGTCCATATCCTCCAGAAAGACCTGATTTGCATTGAACTTCGGACAAATGGACTTTCTTAACAGGAGGAGAGGCAGAAAGAACTCACCTTGAACTGCGTTTTGAAGAAAAACCGCTGGCTGAAGTGGACAATGGCAAAGATCCGCAGGAATAAGTCGCCCCCGAAAGGGTAAATCTTTCCCTTGGCCATCAACCGGCCTGTAGCAGCCCCTTACTATATCAGCATTATGCTTGATTGCCGATTCATATAGTTTTCCCAGACTATCTTTTCCAATCCAATAATCGTCAGAATCACAAAACACCACCCACTCACCTGTCACATTGTCCAGCCCGAGGTTGCGGGCGGAACTGACTCCGCCGTTGGCTTTGTGGAACACTCGGATGCGGGAGTCTTTTGCCGCATACTCGTCACACAACACGCCGGAGCCGTCGGTGCTGCCATCGTCAATGACAAGGCATTCCCAGACTGAATAATTCTGTTTGAGAATGCTGTCTAGGCACCTCTGGAGATATTTCACGGTATTATAGACCGGGACTATGATGGATATCTTCGGAGATTTTTCTGCCATATATTTCACGAAAATGTTGTGAAATCAAAAAGTTTACTTACCTTTGTCACGAAATTTTGGTCACCTTAGTGAGAGATAAGCGCCTCACCACTGGGAAAACAACAGAGCATATTTTTGAAAAAGAAAGTATTGCTCTGTTTTTGTTTTAGCGGGACGTAAATATAAGCCGCTCCTCGCTCTCAAATAACATTACTAAGTTTATGACTAAAATTTCAATTATTCTCAGTGATAGAGAGCGCCTTGTTATTGATTTCAAGGAGACGCCTCGTAAAACAGTTCTTGTCAGAGGGCACTTTCGCAGTGTTGGAGACAAGAAAGTTTATGTCAGGACTCACTACCGCAACAAGTAGTCAGGCTTGAATCAGAGTTCGCTCTGATGCTGTTTTCCTCCCGCTGGAGAGCTGCCTTACAAGGCAGCTCTCTTTATTGATATTGAGAAGACTGTGTATCTTGGATATCAAAGGTACTGACAGCAAAGCATATCTTAAACGATAGGACAAACTGAAGTTCCGCTTGACATATCTATACGCATCTCTTATTACAGGAGAAGAATACCACCTTGAGGGATTTCTGTAAATATCGGTCTGACACAATGCCTTGAAATCACAGAAAATGGCTCTTTCGGCATCAGGACATCTGACACCCAGCTTCATATATGCCGGCAACAGACGTGAAATCGCATATTCCGATCGGTCGATGCTTTGTGCATATTTCTCCCAAAAACTTTCATACGCATCATAATAATCATACACAACCAAAGAAGACGTACATATGTGTGACACACGACCAAGATATTCAAAATTGAACAGACGATCCTCACCCACCTTGATCTTTTCATCAAAGCGAAGAGCACCGACAAGTTCCCTGCTGTAATACTTTGCCCAAGGGGAACGAAGTATAGCTGTGTCTAGATACTTGTCGATCAGCCTATGACAATCCGGTTCATCCGTCCCTGATTTCGATTTCCCTGTGTCAATGTCCGGCAACACGAAAACACTTGACATATTCGGCAATATGTCATTGAACGAGAACATCACCAGATCACTGCAATAACTGTCAGGATCCGGCAAATCAGAGCACAAGCAGTCGTCAGAGTCCACGAACATCAGCCAGTTGCCGGATGCGTTGTCCAGCCCGACATTGCGCGCTGAGCTGCCCCCCCCATTCAATTTATGAAAGACTCGTATTCGGCTGTCTTTCGCGGCATACTCGTCACAGATGGCAGCAGAAGCATCTGTGCTGCCGTCATCCACAAGCAGCAGTTCCCAATCAGCATACGACTGGGAGATAATGTTGTCCAGACACTTGGTAAGTGTCTTTTCCGCATTGTAAACAGGAACTATGATTGATATCTTCGGAGATTTTTCTGCCATATCTTTCACGAAAATGTTGTGAAATCAAAAAGTTTACTTACCTTTGCAGCAGTGAATTTTACAAATAATGTGAGCTGAAAGCACTCACGTTAGAAGTCAATTACAGAGCATACATTCGTGAGAGTCTATGCTCTGTTTTGTTTAAGCGGGAATGTAGATTTCATTACACGCCGCTCTCCTGTCTCACTCAACATTATTTGTAAAGCATTATGCAACAATTCACTAAAATCACTTTTGACGTGAGAGAGCGCCTTGTTATTGATTTCAAGGAGATGCCCCATAAAACAGTTCTTGTCAGAGGACACTTTCGCAGTGTTGGAGACAAGAAAGTTTATGTCAGGACTCACTACCGCAACAAGTAGTCAGGCTTGAATCAGAGTTCGCTCTGATGCTGTTTTCCTCCCGCTGGAGAGTCGCTGCAAGGCGGCTCTCTTTGATTGGCAGGGACTTGTCAATAAACGCGAAGGCCTTGAGGCGTTCTGCGGCCAGAATACGCCGGAAACTCTCCTGCGACGGAAGATAAGACCGCGATGGGTCGTATTCCGACGGTGAGAGAATCATATTCCCGCGGCATTGGAACTTGTTCAGCAGGGAATCGAACCTGGCGAGCCCCCGGCCCTCATTTCCGATAATCACGAACGGCTTGGCAAAAATCAGCGAGAACACTGCGGCGTGAAACGAATCGGCCACGACAAAATCAGCGTCATAGAATGCCCGGAGCCAGTCTTCAAGAGGCGGCTGAATCCTTTCCCGGAGCGGAGCCTTCCGGTTCTCGTACTGAGTATTGCAGCGGAAAGCTTTCAGCGACCTCTCCGTGGAGATCCGGCCGATGAGATGCCGCGTGTCCTCCGTTTCATCCAGAATGTAGGCGAGAAGCCCCCCGCGAGGCTTGTCAGCGGGCGCGATCCCGGCAAGAGCCATATAATCGGACTTGTCCAGAAGCAGAGTCGGATCCGGAAGATGCAGGGCCTCGACTCCGAACAGCTCCCGACAGAGCCGGACGCCGCTGTCCTCACGCACGGACACGGCATCGAATCTTTGCAGCAGAGGAGCGAATGCGGCGATCTGCTCCGGAGTAAACTCGCATTTGTCCGTCCCGAAAGAAGCGGCATACGCCACTCTGCGGATATCGGCTTCAGTGCAGAAGTCCAAAAAGCAGCGGGCGATCATTCCGCTGCCATTGTATTCCGGCCTCCACACCTGATCGCTGCCCACGACCACCGCATCCAAACCGGACACGCACTTCGGACCCCAACGTCTGACATACCTTTTGTCAAACCTGTCATCGACAAACTTCAGCAATCTGCGGCAGGCTATTTTCCTGGAAAGTTCGTAGAACACCGGTATATCCTTGCCGACGACATATTTGAGTATCGTCCGCTTGCAGATGTTGATCAATTCTCGCCAGGGATGCTCCAGCCGGCTGTACCAGTCAAACAGCACGACCCGGTGTCCCCTGCGTTCAAGAACGGTCTTCAGGGCATAAGCCTGCAATATCCCGCCGTAATTATGCCCCAAAGGCTGTGTCAGCAGTCCTATCTTCATCCTTATCTGCGTGTCAGGCGGCGCCAAACATTGTGCACCTTGCCGTACAGGTAGGCCCTCTCGTCCCGGCTGCAGCCCACGTACAATATCACGATCAGGGTCGTAATCACGCTTACTGCCACCACTGTCAGAAATCTCGGCCAGCCCGGCTGCATCAGCAGGCGTATGGTCAGAGCCGGCATCAGCGAAAGGACTGAAACGGCGGCGATATTGAGGCACACCTCACGGAGAAAGCCGACCAGCCGGAGTCCCACATTCTTCTTCAGGAACAGGAGTCTGAGCGCCAGACAGCACAAAGCCACTCCTATCGCTATCACGAACACATACAGAGGTGCGCAGCCCAGCTTCAGAGCCAGATATGACAGCGGGAAATTCATCATCAGCATACCTCCCACGACCAGCTGATAGTTGCGGATCCTGCCTGTCGCGTTCTGAGTGGTGATGAGGGCGTTGGAGAGTATGTCCACCAGAGAGAGTATAAGCATCAGGCGGACAAAATTGGTCGCCTGTTCCGGGAATTTGCCGAGCCAGAGGTCGAGCACGAAATGGGTCTCAAGGATGAGCGGCAGAGCAAAAACGTATATCAGATAGTACGAGAATCTGGAGCCTCTGAACACCAGAGACAGCATATAATCCCTTTTCCCGGCAGCATAGGACTTGGTGATCTGCGGGTTCAGAGCTGTCATGAAGTTGTTGGCGAACGAGGACACGGCGTTGTTGACTGTCGATGCTATGCCATAAGCCGCGTTGACCACAGGGCCGTGGAAAATGTTGAGCAGCATATTGACTCCCTGACCTTTCAGGATAGCGGCCGAGCAGCCGATGAAATTCCAGCCGGCAAAGGAACACATACCGCGGAAATACTCCCGGTGCAGCCGGGGGCACATAGTGCATTCATTGAAGTGCCAGCGGCAGAAGATGATGTAGATGGACTGCACCAGCACGCTGACGCACACTATCAGGCAGGAGTACAGTATCAGCTTGTCCGCCCGGAAAGGGGAATGGGCGACGAACAGGACAACGGCGAGCTTCAGCAGCACCTCCCCGATGCCTATATATGCAAATGCGTCCATCCTCTCGTGGGCTATCACCGACGAGGTGAACGGCACCGCCACTATGCCTACGAGAAATGAGACTACCGAAGCCTGAAATGCCCAGTTGGCCGCCACCAGCCTGCCGGCGGGAATGGTCATCCTGTTGTTCACGAACCAGATGCCGACGGTCTCGAACGCAACGAAGATGATGGCGGCGAGTATGATGTGGATGAGCAGCGAGGTGGAGAACACCTTGCGTATGCTTTCCTTGTCGCCCTTGCCGAGCTCGAATGTGAGATAACGGCTTGTGGATGAGGACAGAGCGGAGGATATGAGGGAAAACATCGAGACAAAGCCTCCCACGACATTGTGTATCCCGAAGTCCTCGACGCCGAGCATATTCAGAATCACCCTTGAAGTGTAGAGTGAAACGAGCATACTGAACAGCATCCTGATGTAGAGCATCAGAGTGTTCTTCGCTATTCTCTGGGTGTTTTCAGAAACCTGCGCCATCAATTGCCTCCGCGGCTCCCCTTTCCCTCACGGCTGTAAGGTTCTTCCCGCATACTTGTGCCATTCTTCAATCAACTCCTCCATCAACGCTTCCCGAAAAGACGGCTCCGGAGCGAAGATCGTCCGGAGGCGGAACGGAATTTATCCCTGTAGTACTGTTCCAGCGTCTCGCCTGTGGAGACAATCCGGTAGATGGCCGACCAGTCGGGGACTCCCGGACGTCCCTCGATGCAGGGCAGCCCTCCCAGATTGCGGTCATCTATGAAAACGGAGGCTTTCAGTTTGCGGGAATCGAGTTCCGCCACGAGACTGCTGTCGGGATAACAGCCGTTGACGGCATCGAACTCCACACCCCGCTCCCGACAGTACGCGATGGCTTCGTCCAGAAGTCTGCCCTCGCGCACCGTCCACAGGATCAGCTTGTTGCCGTCTTGCCTGAATTTTCTCAAAGTGGAGAATGCAAAGGGGAACTCCCTGCCTATCTCCGGGTAACGGTGCTCCACGAGCGTCCCGTCAAAGTCCACTGCTATAGTCATAATGTCAAGCCACTGAAAAGGGACGGGAAAGACCCTTCCGCGTCCCCCTCCAAGCCCCACTGAGCGTCAAGAAACCACGGGCAGAACGACATCGCGCCAGTTCTGACCACGTGGATGTACATCTGAACCGTGTCAGAATGAAATATAATTTACCCCGCTATCTGGCACCTATCACCACGCATCTCCTGAGTTCCGGATCTTCGGAGAAGTCCACATCGGAGGATGTCGCGATCTCAAGCTGCCTTTCAGGTATGGCGAACTCGTTCACAAGGCAGTCTTTCACCACCTGGGCACGCTTGCGGGCCGTGATCTCCATCACGTCGCTGTTGCCTTTGCCCTTCTCGTAGTAACCGGTGATCACATAGACCTGGTCCGCGCCGAAACGTCTCACCAACTGCGAGAACAGTCCTATGTTGACCCTCGCGTCGCCGCTGAGCCTGGTGCTTGTGCCCTGGAACATAACGGTGGTGCGCGATGCCTGATACACGTCCACATCCACCGTGACGGTATCGACTATGATTTTGGGAGCCACGCCTTTGGCTACGGCGTACTCCTGGCGTAGGCTGTCGCGGCGGGCCTGCTGCTCGGAAATCCTGTCCTGCAGGCCGGAAATGTCGGTCGTCCCGGTAATGTCCCTGTAGCTGTGCTTCGTCCTGGTGAAGCCGCGTGGATTGAACTTGTATGTGAGACCGACGGACAGCGACAGCGGGCCCTCTCCGGAGCGACCTATCCGGGCATATTCCATATCGAAGGCGTCCTTGACCATAGTGCCCCGGACATCGAGGAAGAGATCCAGATAATCGGTGATGTAGAATGTGCTGAGGAAGCCGAGCACCCCTGAGAGGGAAGTCTCGTTGTCTTCGGTGACTATCTCCTTGTTCTTGTCCAGCGTTTTAAGTTCCTCACCGGAGGCGCGGAGCTGCTCCCTCCATTTTTTGGTATCCTTGGTCTGCCAGCTGTGCGCCACTCCGAGTCCGACATACGGGACGGCGTGATAGATCCTGTCCGCCCGGTAGCCGCCGATCAGATTGCACATATCGAGCATCACGTCGGCGTGGACATTGAGATACGGGAATTTCTGGTGGTAGAGCCACCATCCGACTCCCTTGCCGTCGCTCTGCCGGTAGGAGACAGGCTTGGGACTGCCGTTCTCAATCACCGCGTACGCACCTGTCTGAGTGGCTCCCCGGATGATGAAGCCGTTGTAGCTCGCCCTGAGCCCGACAGATGGGGTGAGCCATTTGCCGACGGAGAACTCGGCCACCGGCGAAATGAGATCCTTGAAATAGAGCTGTCTGTTGTGGTCTCCGAAATAGGAGGAGAAACCAGCGCCGGCGGATATGAACCAGTTGTCCCGGAATGAGCCCGCCTGATACCTGTTTCCCTCAACCTCGGATGTAATTACCTCAGTCGCATAGCCTTCTTTGTCCAGATCGCGCCCGGACTCCGCAGTCTGGGCGAACGCCTGCGAACACAGCAGGAGCGCAGGCAATATGATGGTTACAAACTGTTTCATCGCTATTTGTCTATTGTGATGATTACTGAACGGCTGAGTGCCGGGTCGTCATAGAACATATTCTCGACACCGCCGGCATACTCCACACGGAGTCTGTCTCCGGAAATGCCGCAAGTGTTCACGAGATATTCATACACGGCCTGCGCACGCTCGTGGCTGAGCCTTTCGTTCAGAGCCGCCGTACCGGTGGAAGCGTCCGCATAGCCTGTCAGAAGCAGCTTCTCATCGGTGTCGTGGACAGTCTTGGCAAACACCTTGAGGTTGTAGCGGGCATCGTCCTGCAGCGTGCTGACTCCCAGAGGGAATATGACGAGGCAGGATGCCGTGAAGCGGATACGCTGCGCCATAGTCAAAGTGTCAGTAACATTCACCGTCCTGTTGCGCGCTTCCTCTATCTCGTCTTCCAGACGGTCCTGCTGGGCGATGAGGCTGTCGATCTGCTCCCTCAGTCCCCTGGTGTCCAGATCCCTGGTCGTGACCCTCTCGGTGGCGGTGCTCTGCCTGTATCCCCGCGGAGGAAGATTGAAGTTGAGCCCCACGGTCACCGCGAGGATGTTGTCACCTGATTTGCCGAACGCGGCATACTCGTGCTCGAAACTGTCTGTGAACACGGCTTCGTGGATGTCCAGCACCACATCGGTGATATGTGACACCCTGAAAGTGTTCAAGAGGCCGAAATTGCCGGAAATGCTCGTAGTGTGGTGTTTTTTGTCCTTGTCCTTGACCATCTCGGCGTAGCTCGCCTTGTTGTAGTTGAACTGCCAGCTGTGGATGAGTCCGAGGCCGGCATAGGGGATGCAGCTCCAGATGCGGTCAGGCTTGTAGCCGGTGATGAGGTTGTTGAGATTGAACATCACATCGGCGTGAATCCCGAAATACGGGGCCTTGACGTACCAGAGCCCCTCCTTGCCCTCGATCTGCACTGGCTTGCCGTCCTTCATCTCAAGGAAGATGTTGGTGTCGTCACTGGTGGCACCCCGGGTATAAAGCCCGTTATACTGCATTCTGACGCCGATGCCCGGAATAATCCATTTGCCCACGGCTATGTCCAGGGCCGGCGCCACCACTTTGCCGAATCCGATGCCCCTGGTGGTCGTCTGACCGTTCCCGGAGCCGAAATAGAACGAGGTACCGGCTCCGACTGTCACGAACCAGTTCTCCCGTGCCGTGCTGACCTCAGTCCTGTAGCGGTCAGTCACTTCAGTTGTTTCTTCTGTCCTGACTTTGCGTACCTGCTGGGCCTGCAGCAAGGCAGGAGCCATCAGCAACAACGCAAAGAAAGACGCACACACACGCGAATTCATACCACAAATAGTTCTCACGATTAATAATTCTCACTAAACACCAAATTGCAAAGTTATAATTATTTTGCATATCGGTCAAGAGGATAGGCTTTTGTGGATACAAAAAACTGAAGGGCTGTCACGATAGTGACTGGGGTTGGACAAACGACAAGGGGCCGGCCAAAATCGGCCAGCCCCTCGAAAGATATCAGAAACAAATTCTATTTCGCAGTGTGCGCAAAGAAGAGGCCGCTGCCGACCTGCTGCAACTCCTTGTAAGCAGCCCTTACACCGAGCACGGTGAGAGAGTCGCCCTCCTTGATGTTCATCTTCTCGAATGCGCCGTTTCCGTTCTTTGCACCATAAGTGGCCACAACGCCATAGACATATACGGAGCCGGTTTCATCTTCAAGCATAAAGTTGCCGTAGTTCTTAAGGTCTGATTTGCATCCTGCGGCTATCTCCGTGTCATTAGGAAGCCTTACGGTACCTGAGACAAGATAGTAAACTGACGCGTTCGTCGCCTTGGCGAGGAATTCCTCAACGGTAACGGAAGTGACGCCGCTGATCTTGACAGCCTCAAGTGTACCTGAACCCACCTGATGGGCTCCCTTGTACTCGGCACGCAGGCCGGTGAGAGTGATGACGTCACCGACCTGGAGGTCAGCCACACCGTCGCCCTTAAGGCCATACACATAGGTCGTGCCCGTGCCGTCAACGATGTTGAAGTTGCCTTTGGAAGCATTTACGACACTGGAAACAGCGGCTGTGATGCGATAGACGGTCGAGCCTACGGAAGCCGCCACGAATTCTCCGAGATTGACCTCCAGGATGGAGCCTTTCTGGGAAAGAGTGGTGGTGGCTGTGTAGTCAACCCCCGCTGAAGTGGTCTTGAAGGTGAGAGTCGTCTCACGGTCGCCGCCGGTGTTCTCGGCCACATTGAAAGTGACGACTGTCGTGGTGCCGGTGGAAATGCCGGCCACAGAAACCCAGGATTTGGCGTCTGCCGGGACATCCACGGACACGCCCTCGCCCTTGTTGGTGAGAGAAACGGTGAATTCTCCGCCTTCCTTCTCAAGGGTGCCGGACTCAGGATTGACTTCCTCCACCTTGATGAGCGATTTCTCGATGTCGATTACGGTCACGTTCACGAGCTCGATAACGCCGCCGTACGTAGTCCGAGGACCCTCGACGGTCACGATGTCCCCGACCTCGATTCCAAGACTTGTGAAGTTCTTCTCCGCGCCCGATTTGTCGAGAGTGCCATAGACATACACTTCACCGGTATCGTCCTTAAGATACCAGTTGCCATAAGTGGTGTTGACTATCTTGGTGCAGGTGCCCTTGGCCCTGTAGGTCACGCCGTCGGTACCGGCATTGATCTGTGCGCAAGTGGAAACAGGAAGCTCCTGTTTTTCGGTGACCTGCATCACTTTGACAGTCTGCTCTCTGCCGGAGCAGCTGAGGATGATGTCAGCTTCCTGCGAGTCCGTAGCCGCTTTAGCTTCAAACGCCACTTCAGTCTTGCCGGCCTGGCCTGAAGACGGAGTCACGGTGAACCAGTCAGGTGCATCGGAGAACTTCCACTCGGCGGTGGCATTGACCGTTACAGTGATCTTGCCTCCCTGCGCAGGAAGACCTATAGTGGAGCGAGATATCTGGATCTCATCATAAGTCAGCGAATCCTCCTTGCAGCCCATTACTCCGAGGACGGTGGCAGCTGCCGCGAGAACTGAGAAAATTCTGGTTAATCTCTTCATTGTACTGACAGATTATTAGTTAAACATATATTTGATACCCACTGAAGCATACCAGCACTGTCCGATGGCGTGATAAGGCACGAATGTCTTTGTCGAGCCGCTGATGGCGGACGGTGTGGAGAACGTAGGATAGCCGTCCGCATCCATTCCCTCATATTTGAGGATACGTGCGTCCGAGCCTATTTCCGGATTGAGATACTTGGCCACGCCCCACTGCGAGTGGAAGAGATTGGCCACGTTCTTGAGATCGAAGCTGAGCTGGAGCCTGTTGACGGAGTTGCCGATCTTGACCTTGAAGTCGTGCTTGTAGCCGAAGTCTATCCTGTGAAGCCAAGGTGAATATACGCTGTAGGCCTCTGCATACCCTCCCTGATGTTTGCTCAGATACTTGTCCTTGTGGACATAGTCCATAAAGCGGTCACGGTCGCTCTCTGACACGAAGCGGAACTCGCCGTCAGCCACCTGCTTGTCGGTAGGGATATAGACGGAGTCGTAGTTGTAGCCGTCCTTGTTCATATCGTTCACGGTCATATAGGAGTAGTTGTAGCCGCCCCTGTATGCCTCATAGATGAGCGAGAAATGGTTGCCGCAATGGTCGTGATATGTGGCGGACGCGATTACGCGGTCAGGAATCACGTTGATGGAGTTGTGGAGCTTGATATTGTTCGGACCGGCGTAGGTAGGAACGTAGGTGAACGCGGACTCGGCTGCCGAGCCTGGCATACTGGTAAGCTCCTTGGACACCGTGTGAGTGTATGCCGCCATCAAATCCACCTCAGGGATAGGAGACATCTTGAGGGTGACGTTGGTCATATATCCATAGCCCTTGCTGGTGTTGCCGAGGACGAATGCCTTGGTGCCGGTGCGGTAGTTGTCAGGATAGATAGGGCGGTTGTCCGCTCCGTTCATCTTGGCGAAGCTTCTGACATCCGCGATGCTCCAGTCGGAGATGGTCACGCCGTTGACCGTCTTGTTGTAGATGAACTCGCCGGAAATGGAGAACGGGAACGAGGTAGGGAACGCATAGTCGAGAGCGACTGAAGACTTCCATACCTGAGGCATCTTGAAGCTCGGGTCAACCGCGGAGATTGAACTCGGGACGGTGCCGTCTTCTGCAGTGTAGGTGGAAGGGAAGATGCTCTTGCCGTCCTCTGTCTTCATCCCGATAAGCTTCTGGTAGAGAGCGTCCACTGTGGCCTTGCCGTTGGCGTCGGTGACGAGTCCGCCGGCAAATGCGCTCATATCATATCCGGCTTTCGCGCCGTTCTTGGCATTGAGCTGCGCCTGATACTGGACGCTGCCGCTGTTGGTAGGCATGTTGGTGAAGAACACGAGCGGGAGACGGCCGGTGAAGAGACCTGTACCGCCGCGGAACTTGAGGCTCTTGTCGCCGAGGATGTCCCAGGTGAAGCCTACGCGAGGAGAGAAGGACACGTTGGAAGTCGGCCATTTGCCGGTGTCAATGTGAGTCTCCTTGAAGTCCTTTGCTTTCGGATAGTAATTGAGCGCAAGGATAGCGTTGTTGGTGACGAGGTCCTTGTTGTTGAAGAACAGACCGTCGAGACGGAGACCTGCGGTGAGGGTGAAGTTCCTGGTCGGAGTCCACTCCTCCTGTGCATAGATGCTCGCCTGATGGAACTGCACGCGTGCGGCAGGGTTCTTCTCGCCGTTGTAGCCGTAGGTGAGGCAGACGGTGGAAGGAGCCGCTCCGTTGAGGAAGTCGCTCAGGGAATCGTAGCGGTAGTAGCCCGTACCGTTTCTCATATAGGCGTTGTCGGCCATCTGGTACTCATAGCGGAGACCGGCCGTGATCTTGTGGTTGCCGACGGTGTATGTGAGGTCGTCCTTGATGTTGGCGATGGTGTTGTGCACCGCGTTGTTCCAAGTGAAGAGCTCATAACCGAGAGCCATATAGTTGTCTGTGCCGTCAGCGCCTGCGACATCGCCGTCGAGGATGTCGATGAACGGGAACTCGCTTGAGTTCGTGCCCCTGACATCGTTCAGCACGGACACAGTGGCCAGAACCTGATTGGAGAGGTCTTCAGTGATGCGGCTATTCAAGTCAACTGATGCGGAGTGGACCACATTCTTGATCGAGTACATCGAGTTGGCGAAAGACATGGAGTTCTTGGACATACGGTAGCTTGCAGCTCGTGTGCCGCCATCCATTGACGTGCCGTTCGGCGAATTCCACGCATTGTTGAGCGTGTAGTTGTAACGGACTGCGAGATGGTGGTTCTGAGTGATGTTCCAGTCGATGCGGGCGAGGACTTTCATATTGCTCTCGTCGGCAGGGAAGCTAGTGTAGGAACCCGTGTCGTAGCCGTATTTCTCCTTCACGAACTCGGATACCTTCTGCAGGTCCGCCACGGTAGTTCTCGAGATGTAGTTGTTGGAGTCGCTTACGCCGTCCGTGGAGCCGTGCCAGCGGTTGGCGATGGTAGGGATCTTGGCGTATTCGAAGTTGACGAAGAAGAAGAGCTTGTTCTTGATGATCGGGCCGCCGAAAGTGAAGCCGTAAGTGGTCTTGCGGTCCTTGCTTCTGGCACCGGAAATCTGCTCGCCGTCAACAGTGTCACCGCGCAGGTTTTCATTCTTGTGATATACATAGGCAGTTCCCTTGAATGTGTTCGTACCTGACTTGGTGATGGCGTTGACACCGCCGCCGATGAAGTTGGTCTGGCGCACGTCGTACGGCGAGATGACAACCTGAAGCTCATCGATGGCGTCGATGGAGATAGGGTTGCCGCCGCCCGGAAGGTTGGAGCTGAGACCGAAGTTGTTGTTGAAGTTGGCTCCGTCAACGGTGAAGTTGCCCAGACGGCCGTCAGATCCCGCGAAACTCATTCCGTTGCCACCGTAAGGCGAAAGCCTCGTGATGTCGGTGATGCTTCTGCTCACAGTCGGGAGAGCCTCCATCTCGCGGTTGGAGATGTTGGTGGCCGCACCTGTCTTCTCAACCGAGAACTTGGAGGAAGCGTTGGAGATCACCACCGCCTCGCTGAGCATTTCGGCATCTTCGTTGAGCTTCGCGTTGATGTTGAACACCTCGGCAAGCTGGAGGTTGATGTCGGTGTAGTTGACAGCCTGATATCCCAAGCAGGAAATCTCGACTGTGTAGGGTCCACCGGCTCTCATACCATTGATGGCGAAACGGCCCTCAGAGTTGGTCACAGAGGCGTACTGAGTACCGGACTCGGCGTGACGCGCAATGACTGCGGCGCCCACGACCGGTTGACCGTTCTCATCCGACACTTGACCATTTAGACTGGAAGTAGTGACCTGTGCGAAAGCAGTCACACCCATGAGAATCGCTGCGAACGCAGCAAGAAAACTTTTAAGAGTTTGTCTCATAATGGTTTAAGTTAGTAATGAATTGTTTTACGGCGCAAAGATAATCTAAATTTAGGATTTTAGCAGGTTTTTCGAAGCATTATTAACTGATTTTTAACGGATTGAAACTTTTGCACATTTTTGCTTTGAAATCGATATTTTATGCCTACCTTTGCCCTCCCAAAATTCGTGGACAGATTTGACTGCTTGCAACCACGGGAAAAAATGCTAAATATGGAAAAATATCTTTTTACATCGGAATCAGTTTCCGAAGGTCACCCGGACAAGGTCTCAGACCAGATTTCAGACGCCATCCTTGATGAATTTTTAAGACAGGACCCCGAAGCGAAGGTCGCCTGCGAGACGTTCTGCAGCACAGGACTTGTGATTGTGGGCGGCGAGGTGCGCTCGGACGACGCCTATGTCGATATCCCGCATACTGTCCGCAGAGTCATAGACCGGATAGGCTACAACAAGGCGGAATACCGCTTCGACAGCAATTCCTGCGGCATACTGAGCGCGGTACACGAACAGAGCGCCGACATCAACAGAGGAGTGGACAGGGATGTCGCCGCCGGAGAGGACGCGGCGGATGCTCAGGGAGCCGGAGACCAGGGAATGATGTTCGGCTACGCCTGCCGCGACACCGAGGAATATATGCCTCTGCCGCTGTCCCTTTCGCATCTGGCGCTTAGAACTCTCGCAGACATACGCCGGGAGGGAGTCGTCCCCTATCTCAGGCCGGACGCCAAGTCCCAGTTTACCGTCGAATACGAAGCCGGCGGCAACAGGCCGCTCAGGGTGCACACCATAGTCATTTCCACCCAGCACGACGAGTTTCTCGACGACGATGAGGCGATGCAGAGGAAGATACGCGAGGATGTGAAGAACGTGCTGCTGCCGAGGATGCTGAAATCGCTTCCGGAGCGGACGGCCGCGCTGTTCAAGGGGGAATATGATGCCGCGGACAACCCGGAGGGCTACATCCTCCACGTCAACCCGACCGGCAAGTTCGTCATCGGAGGTCCCCACGGGGACACCGGACTCACGGGGCGCAAGATCATAGTGGACACCTACGGGGGAAAGGGAGCGCACGGCGGCGGAGCCTTCTCGGGCAAGGATCCGTCCAAGGTGGACCGTTCGGCAGCCTATGCGGCGCGTCACATCGCCAAAAATATGGTGGCGGCCGGCGTGGCGGACGAGATGCTGGTGCAGATTTCCTACGCCATCGGCGTGGCCCGTCCGGTGAGTGTCTTCGTGGACACCTACGGTTCGGCCGCGATTGACCGCAGCGGAGTGCAGGGCGAAGGACGCAGGGGGCAGAAGTTCAGCGACGCCTTCATAGCATCCAAGGTCAACGAACTGTTCGACCTCAGACCCGCCAGGATCATAGAGAGATTCGGTCTGAAAAAGCCCATCTACGAGCCTACGGCAGCCTACGGACACGTCGGCAGGAAGCCGTACAAGGCCGAAGTGGAGCTTGTACGCCACGGAGTGCGCAGCCGCGAGACCGTGCAGTTCTTCGGCTGGGAGCTGCTGGACAGCGTGGATCAGGTGAAGAAAGCGTTCGGGCTATAGACGAGCCCCGGCACGGGTCACAATGCACGCCCAAAGGGCGAGACACATTTGACAAGACACATTTGACAAGCCATACTTAATCGGAAAGACCTCCTATCCGCGTTCCATTTCGCGGCGGAGGTCTTTCTCCTTTATGGACTGCCGTTTGTCGAACTCCTTCTTGCCTCTCGCCAGAGCGATGAGCAGCTTGGCGTAACCCTTGTCCGAGATGAACAGCTTCACCGCCACGATGGTGAGGCCCTTTTCCTTGACGGCACGGCGAAGTCTGGTGAGCTCCGTGCGCTTGAGAAGCAGTTTGCGGTCGCGGAAGGGGTCGTGCCTGCCCCAGGTGCCCCACCAGTATTCGGCGACGTGCATATTCTTGACATACAGTTCATCGCCGCTGAAATAGCAGAAAGCATCGGCAAGAGAGGCCTTGCCGGCACGGATGGACTTGATCTCGGTGCCGGTGAGCACGATGCCGGCCACGAAAGTCTCGATGAATTCGTAGTCGAACGAGGCGCGCCTGTTCTTGATTTCTATGCCGCTGCTTTTCTTCATCCGCGCAAAGTTACGAAAATTATGTAAATTCGCGGTCTATGAGCAGTACAGATATGGATGTCAGGACGCCGGCGCCTCTTCCGGAGCCGGAGGTCATTGACCCTCAGGAAATCTACAACGCCTTCAGAGAGGGCCGCACGGACATAGTCGCAGTGGTCGGCCCCACGGCTTCCGGCAAGACCCGCTATGCCGTGGGACTCGCGAGGGCTTTTGACCGGATAGCCGGAAAGCCTGTCGCTGAGATCATCTCCGCAGATTCGAGACAGGTCTATCGGGGAATGGACATCGGCACCGGCAAGGATCTGGGAGAATACGGAGGTGTTCCGCTGCACCTGACTGACATCGCGGATGCCGGCACAAAGTACAACATCTACGAATATCAGCGCGACTTCGAGGCCGCCTACGGGGATATAATTTCCCGCGGCGGAATCCCGATTCTCTGCGGAGGGTCCGGGCTCTATGTCGAAGCCGCCATTTGCGGGTATTCGCTGCCGGCCGTACCTGAAAACGGGAGACTCCGGGCAGAACTGGAGGCCCTGCCGGACGAGGAGCTGAAACGCCGTTTCGAGTCTCTGCGCACGCCGCACAATGTCACGGACTACGACAGCAGGAAAAGGCTTATACGGGCCATCGAGATAGCCGAGTACGAGAGGATCAACCCCGTGGAGAGAAGCGCATTCCTGCCCAAGAACGCCTGGTGCATAGGCACGCTGGTAAGCCGCGAGGAGCGCAATGCGCGCATCGACAGGAGGCTGGACGAAAGACTCGCGGAGGGGATGGTCGAGGAAGTGCGCAGTCTGTTGGAGGACAGGAATATAGCCCCAGAGGACCTTATCTACTATGGTCTTGAGTACAAGTTCGTCACCCAGTACGTCACCGGCGTGCTGTCATACGTGGAGATGAGGGAGAAGCTGGCCACTGCCATCCATCAGTTCGCGAAACGGCAGATGACCTGGTTCCGCGGAATGGAGCGCAGGGGCGTTCACATCCACTGGGTCAGAGGTACTTCTCCGGATCCCAGTCGGGGCTGAGGTAGTCTCCGGGATGGTCTATGACAAATGAGAGATAGGTGATCGGCAGTCCCCGGGAGAGATACTGTTTCTCATAGAAAGTCTGCACTTCAAAGAGCGCCCTCACCGCATCCTGACCTGACACCGAAGCGAGCGGGCTCGACTGCAGCCTCCCGCGGTCCGCCCCGTAGATGTCAGTGGCACAGGCGAGTATCCGGAGACCGTTCTGCCCGGCTATGGCTTTGGAAAACTCGTGGAGATAGCGGCTGTCGGTCTTGAGATGGACTATGCCGCCCGGCTTCAGGAAACTGCGGTAGCGTTCCAGAAACAATCCGGATGTCAGACGCTTCTTCTCGCGGCCTATCTGGGGATCCGCGAAAGTAATCCAGAGCTCCGAGATCTCATCCTTGCCGAACAGGGCTCCTATGAACTCTATCCGCGTGCGCAGAAACACCACATTGCGAAGCTGATGCTCCTCCACGAACTTGGCTCCCTTCCAGAGCCGCGCACCCTTGATGTCGACTCCTATGTAGTTGATCGACGGATTGCGCAGGGCAAGGTCTATGGCGTATTCCCCTTTGCCGCAACCGAGCTCCACGACTATCGGATTGGCGTTGCCGAAGACATCTGAAGCCCAATGTCCCTTCAGAGGATGCTCTTTCAATGCACCTCCGCCGGCCGACCGGTCGAGAAGGTCATCGGCGGAGGGCTGTATCAGGCAGGAGAAAGTCTCGTTTTCCCTGAATTTGCGCAGTTTGTCCTTTCCCATCTGCTAATTACAAACAGCTGTTACTTACCGTCCCCGGACGAACTGCCGGCATCGGCTCCATTGCCTCCACGGGAACTGCCGTTCCCGCCGCCCCTGTTGTCACGGCCGCCGTTACGGCGGTTGTTGCGCTGACGGTCACGGCGGCGGTCATTGCCGTTGCCGTTGCCGCCACCATTTCCATTGCCGTTTTCCCCGCCTCCGGCATTCTGCTTCGGGCCGTTATTGCCTCCGCGGCCGTTGCGGCCGTTCTTCCTTTTCCGGCGGCGCGACTCGTCGAAGCGTGTGATACTGTCATCACCGACAGCCGACACGAACTCCGGAGCGGCCGGCTCGGGCTCGGTCTTGAGCGACTCCGGCCTGACGCCCTCGCGGTTCAGCCTCTGGACTTCCTTCACCTCCTCCGCCGAGAGAGGATAGAGATTCGCGAGCGAACCCTTGTCGTAGGAGAAGTACATCACCTCGGCGAGAATGTCGGTCTTCATCAGGTAAGCGAGACCGTCCTGAAACTCCAGAGGATTGAGCACCTTGGGGATACGGCTCTGCGCATCCATATACGACGCTGTCTCGTAGTTGAGACAGCATTTCAGCTTGCCGCACTGCCCCGCGAGCTTCTGGGGGTTGAGCGACAGGTCCTGAACACGCGCCGCCTGCGTGGAGATGGAGCGGAAAGTGGAGATGTAGTTGGAGCAGCAGAGCTCCCTCCCGCATACGCCGAGCCCTCCGATGAGACCGGCCTCCTGGCGAGCCCCTATCTGCTTCATTTCCACTCTGATACGGAACTCGTCCGCAAAGACTTTGATCAACTGGCGGAAGTCCACGCGACCGTCAGCGATGTAGTAGAATATGGCCTTGGTGCCGTCTCCCTGGAACTCCACGTCCCCGATCTTCATCTCAAGACTCAGTTCCTCGGCAATCTGACGGGCTCGGATCATAGTCTCGTGCTCGCGGGCAATGGCGTTCTGCCATTTCTCCAGATCGAAGAGCTTTGCCTTGCGGTAGATCTTGCGGAACTCGGAAGTCTCGGGATTCATCCCGTTGAACTTCATCTGACGGGCCACCATAGCCCCTTCCAGCGTGACTATTCCGAGGTCGTGACCGTTCACGGCCTCCACCACCACCAGATCGCCCACCTTGACGCTCTGGCCGGAAGTGTTGACATATATCCCCTTGCGCGTATTCTTGAAACGCACTTCATAATAGTCTCTGAACTTCTCCAGCGGCACATCCTTCAGCCAGTCATAGACTTCAAGCTTGCAGCAGCCGGGACGATAGTTGCACTCAAGCTCCCCCTCTTCCGTACGCCTCACCGTACATCCCCTGAAACAATCGTATATCTTACTTTCCATACACGCTAAACATTGACGAACATCCTGTCAACCAGATCACAGAACAGCATCTTGGAGCTGACGTTGCGCCCCAGAAGCTCCACCACCTTGTCCAGAGCCGACAATGTCTTGAGGCAGAAGCCGGAACTGAGACGGGGAGCCACGCTTTCGCAGAATTCCCTCTCCCGCTCCGGGATGTCCGCCAGTTCCTCCATCGCCCGGCGGGATCCACCGTCGAGAGTCCGGCTCCGGTTCAGAATGAATATCTTTCGCAGACAGGATGCTGCAAATATACAAAAACCTTTCTGTTTTTCCTTTGAGGGCAGCGCATCCATTTTCTCGGCAGATTCCAGAGCCGCCGGCAAATCTCTCTCAAGGATGGCCCGGATGCACTCGGACCATATCCCGAAGAACTCCCCGTCAGCGTCGGACCCGGTTTTCAGAGTTTTCCGCTCCTCTCTGGACAGGGGTAATACGCGGAGTGCCTGACAGCGGGAGAAGATGGTCTGCATCACTTTCTCGGGGCTGTGGCAGATGAGGATGAAAACCGTCTTTTCAGGCGGTTCCTCTATGATTTTCAGCAGCTTGTTGGCAGCCTCCGCATTCATCGCCTCCGGCAGATACATTATCACGGCCTTGTAGCCGCGGCTTACCGATGTCAGCGACAGCTTGGAAATGATGGACTTGGCTTCCTGCACGGCGATGATTCCGCTGCGGCTCTCAAGCCCGAGTGCTTCCTGGAGGTCGGCCTCGGTGAAATAGGGGTCGGACAGCGCCAATTCCCGCCATTGCCGGATATATGTGTCCGAAGTGGGCTTGTCCACCGATGATTTCGTACCCTTGTTGACAGGGAACACAAAATGCATGTCGGGATGTATGAGCTTCGAGATCTGGCGGCAGCTCGGACATTCGCCGCAGGAGTCGCCGTTCTGCGGATTGTGGCAGTTGAGCCTCTGGATATATGCGAGGGCAAGGGCGAGGGCTCCGGAGCCGTCGTTCTCGTAGAAAAGCATCGCGTGGGCGACCCGTCCGGTGTCAGCCATCGTCCGCAGGGCCCTCACAGCCGCTTCATTCCCCCGTATGTCCGAAAACTTCATAGCCGCTTATCTTAAAACACTCTCAACGCCGTGAAATGCGCCAGTTCCTCCAACGCCCTGCGCTCGTATGATTCGGGGAATGCCGCGAGAGAACCCACGGCCTCATCCACATACTCATTGAGCCTGCGGGTGGCGTATTCTATGCCGCCCGAGGACTTCACGAACTCCACGACCGCACTTTTTATCTGCGGATTGCCGTGAATCTCGGAAAGATGCCTCCGGATGCTCTGCTCGTGCTGCGGGGCATTGAGGAAGGCTCCGATGAGCGGCAGGGTGATCTTCCTCTCGTCCAGATCCACATACAGGGGCTTGCCGAGGGAGGCCGTGCCGGTGTAGTCGAGAATGTCGTCCCGTATCTGGAAAGCATAGCCGAGAGCCCGCGCATACTGCCCCGCGGCCTCCACCTGCTCCGCCGTCGCCTCCACCGACAGTGCTCCGGCCACTATGGAAGCCTCGAAAAGAGAGGCCGTCTTGCAATAGATTATCCTCAGGCAGTCACTCTCCTCCGTGTCGAGGCGTTCCGACTTTTCCAGCTGGATCATTTCTCCTTCAGAGAGGTTGCGGATGGTGGCGGAAAAAAGGCGCAGCACTCTCGTGTCGGGAGTGTCTTCATCCAGAAGCAGCTCCACCGCCTTGGCCAGCCAATAGTCCCCCAGCAGCACAGAGACGGTCGGGCCCATAAGGGAGCGCACCGTGGGCACTCCCCTGCGGCTGTCGCTCTCGTCTGCGACGTCATCGTGGAGGAGCGTCGCATTGTGCAGGATCTCGGACGCGGCGGCGTAGAGCACTGTCCTGCGGGTAGTCCTGTGTTCCAGAGAACAAGCCCTTGCAGCAAGCACAGAGAGAAGCGGTCTGAGCTGCTTCCCTCCGTGCGAGATGATGGATTCGTTGGTCGAGTCCAAAAGTTGTATGCCGCTGCCGAGAGCCCCCCTTATACAGTCCTGTACATCAGTCCAGTCACTTCCGAGGCGCTGCCTGATTTGTCCTATGTCCACTTTTCTGATACGGATTTAGAACAGAAACGCCAGAGAAAGAGTGACTCCGCCGAAGTTGTTCCGGTCAAACGCCTGCTTGAGCCGTCCGACAGGAGAAGTGTATTCGGGATTCTCCTTGTTCTTGAACATCGGCCCGATATTCCAGTTGTAACGGGCTGAAAGCTGGAACTTCCAGACCTCCACACCTCCGCCGAAGCCCACGCCGTATTCGAAACGGCTGATGTCGGTCCAGGAATTCTTGAGCGTTCCCTCCTCGCCGCCCGAGAACTTGTTGTTCAGGGCATAGCCGATGAAAGGTACGACTTCCACAAAAGGACGCATCACTATGAGATCCGGGCCCCACTGCACGGCGACAGGCAGCTCCAGAAAGCCTGCGGAGTAGCAGAATGACGGGAATACGTCAGTCTTGTCCTCGCCGGTAGAGGCTGGCACCTTTGTGCCCTTCACCTGATACAGCAGAGAGGGCTGGATGGAGAAACCTGCCGGGAGGGTGAACTGGACGGTAGCCCCCGCGTGATACATAGTCTTCTCGGTGGCCTTCCATTCCTGAGGGTCCGCCGATGAGAAAGTGGCGCCTCCGATGATTCCGAAGTCAATCTGCGCCGACGCTGAAAAGGCGAATGCCAGAAATATGGCCGCCGACAACATCAATTTCTTCATAGCTCTGTCTGTTTATCTGATCAATACACCGGACTGACCTGAAAGTCAGCCTCCTCTAAAGCAGGGAGTCAATCTTGGCAGTAATCGCCGACTTGGGCTGAGCCCCCACAAGACGGTCCACAAGCTGCCCGTCCTTGAAGAACAGGAGGCAAGGGATGCTCATAATGCGGAACTTGGTGGCGAGCTCACCATTCTCGTCAACGTTGCATTTCCCGACAATCGCCTTGTCGGCATACTCTCCAGCGATCTCCCCGATCACCGGAGAAAGCGCACGGCAGGGTCCGCACCACGGAGCCCAGAAATCCACAAGGAGGGGCTTACCGGCTGACAGGACCTCGTCAAAGTTGGTTTCAGTGATAATTGTTTCCATAACGACTGCAAATTTAACAAAAAACAGTACAAGACCCTAATAGGTTCTCTCGACATTCCATACAAAAGCCCGGAGGCCGAGTTTCTCGAACTCGTGGTCTTTTGCATAGAGTTTCGCAAAGATGGAGTCAACCTTGTCATCCTCGACAACGGCAAGCATCGCGTTGTTCAGGGTCGGCCAGGCGTGTGTTCCCTCGTGAGGCTCACCGCTGACGCTGCCGCGCCCGGTGATTTCGTGCCACATAGTGTATCCCCGGCATCCCTCCTCCTCGAGAATGTCGGCTATCTCCATATTGAAAGCCTGATTATATGCGATAAATATAGATTTCATATCATTGTGATTTATTCTGCCGGAGCAGTCGCCGGAGCCGAAAGTGCCGCAGCCTTTGCCGCCTTGGCGGCCTTTCTGCGCGCGCGGCGTTCCCTGCGGTTCTGGCCGGCTATGATGAACGAAGCGTACATTGTCGGGATGATGATCAGGGTGACGAGCGTGGATATGGTCAGACCCCAGGCCACGGTGATACCCAGCGATCTCCACATCTCGGAGCCCTCTCCCGTGCCGACAGCCATAGGCACCATACCGAGCACGGTGGTGAGAGTGGTCATAAGGATAGGACGGAGACGGCTCTTGCCCGCCTCGACGACGGCATTCTTGATCTCATAGCCCCTTTCCTGAAGCAGTATGGTGTAGTCTATCAGCACGATACCATTCTTCACCACTATACCCATCAGGATGATGATGCCGATGAGAGCCATAACGCCGATTGCCGTGTTGGTGATCGTACAGCCCAGAGCCACGCCGGTGAGGGCGAACGGAATGGAGAACATAATCACGAACGGCCCCGTGAGAGACTCGAACTGCGAAGCCATCACCATATAGACGAGGATGACGATGAGAATGAGCAGCGTGATGAGGTCTTTGAACGTATCCTGCTGATCCTCGATATCTCCGGAGATGAGCACCGACAGCTCCGACGGGATGTCGGTGCCGCTGATTATCTGATTGGCGGCAGTGACTGCATCGGAAAGGGCGTGGCCCCTGGCGACATAGGCGGTCACGGTGACGAGACGCTGACGGTCCTTTCTCTCGATCGTAGGCGGGGTGGAAGTCTCCACCACCTTGCCGAGATCCTTGACCTTGATGGCCGCGCCGGCAGGAGTGTAGATGGAGATGTTCTCGATGTCCTCCACACTGGTCCTGAACTCCTTGGCGTAGCGGACGCGGATGTTGTACTCCTCACCGTCCTCGCGGTAGAATGACTGGACGGAACCCTTGATGGCTGCGCTCACCGCGGAAGCCGCAGTGGTGGTGTTGAGTCCGTTGATGGCCAGCTTCACCCTGTCGAAATCGACCTGATACTCCGGAGTGTATTCGTCACGGCTGACTATGGCCTCGGCAAATTCGTCGCTTGCCTTCATCCGCGAGGCGAGTTCGCCCGCCACGCGGTCGGTGGTCGTGAAATCATAGCCATAGACCTCAAGCTTGACGGAGGTAGAGCCTCCCATACCCATACCGCCTTCCGAGACGGTGTATTTCTTGATCTGCGGATATGAGCCCAGAATCCCACGGAAGACATCCGCAATCTCGGAAGATGACCTCTCGCGGTTTTCCATACTGCCGAGGTCTATGTTCACGGAAATGATGTGGGTGCCGTTGCTCTGCATAGAGGCGAAGGCATTGTCGGAGTCCGCCTGACCGAAAGAGTAGCTGTAAACCCTGATCTCCGGAGCGGCGGCGGTGACCTTCTGATAGATGTCTGCAGCAAGGTTCCGCGTGATGTCCTGACCCGTCCCCACAGGCAGTTCGATGGTGGCGCGGAGACGTCCCGAGTCGGACTGAGGGAAATACTCGGTCTTCATACGCGGGATGTATAGAGCCATAGAGCCGGCGAACACGGCGAGCGCGATGGCGATGACCCAGCCCCTGTGGCGTGTAGCCCAGGCTATGACGTGGCCGTAGCCCCTCGTTATCCAAGCGATGAACTTGTTGATGTTTCCGAACACGAAAGTATAGACCTTGCCGTGATTCAGCTTATGCTTGAGCATACGGGAGCACATCATCGGCACGAGGGTGAGCGCGCCCGCAGTGGAGACGATCATAATGATTGACACGATCCATCCCAGCTGACGGAACATAATTCCGGACATACCCTGAATCATAGTCATCGGGAGGAACACCGCAAGCATAGTCAAAGTGGAGGCCACGACGGAGATACCCACTTCCTGAGTGCCATGTACGGCCGCTTCCTTGGGTTTCTCTCCCCTCTCGATGTGGGTGGTGATGTTCTCCAGCACCACAATCGCGTCATCGACGACCATACCGATGGCGATGGACAGCGCCGACATCGATATGATGTTCAGCGTATTGCCGGTCGCGTACAGGTAGATGATGGATGCCAGCAGGGATATAGGGATGGCGAGCACGATGATGAATGTGGCCCTCCATCTGCCGAGGAATATGAACACCACGAGAGCCACAACCAGGAAGGTGATGAAGATGGTCTCCTTCAGCGAGTTGATGGAATTGATGATGTTGCGGGAACTGTCGACGACGGTGGTGATCTTTATGTCCGAAGGCAGAGTCTCCTGAATCTGGGCCATAGTCTTCTTCACCTTCTTGATGACATTGACCGTATTGGCACCGGACTGTTTCTGGATGATGATCTGCGCACCCTGCACTCCGTTGGTGAAAGCTTCCTGAGAACGCTCCTCAAGTCCGTCCACCACCGTGGCGACATCGCGGAGATAGACCGCGCGGTCGCCCGAATAGCCTACGACAACATCCAGCATCTCGTCAGCCGAAGTGAACTCCTTCTTGATGCGGAGGGTGTAGGTGTCCGAGCCTATGTCGATGTTGCCGGAAGGCACGTTCTTGTTTTCAGCGGCGAGAACCGTGGAAATGCCCGTGAGCGACAGGCCGTAGGCGTCCAGCTTGTTGGGGTCGCAGTAAACCTGTATCTCACGCTGGGGAGCTCCGCTCACTGACACCGTACCCACGCCGGACACGCGGGCAAGAGGGGTGGACACCTTGTCGTCAAGTATCTTCTCCAATGCCGGAATACTCTGCGTAGCGGTGGCGGAGTAGATGATGATAGGCATATCGTCTGCGCTGAACTTGAAGATCATCGGCACCGAAGCACCGTCAGGCAGGGACGAATTGACCATATCCAGCTTGTCCCGGACATTGTTGGTCGCCTCCTCTATATCGACTCCGTACTCGAATTCCAGCGTGATGATGCAGACATTCTCCTTGGACTGCGAAGTGATATGCTTGAGGTCGCTCACGCCGTTGAGGGCGTTTTCCAGCACCTTGGTGAGGTTGGTCTCAATGTCCTCGGCACTCGCACCCTGATAGGAGGACATCACCATAATGGTGTTGGCGTCGAAATCAGGATAGTTGTTGATGGACAGATTGCTCAGCGAAAACAGTCCGAAGATGGCGAAGGCCGTGAACACCAAGGTCGTCGTCACCGGATTGTTGACCGCTTTTCTATATATGCTCATTTGCTTTCTTCTTTAAACCGTTCAGCGATGATCTATTCGGCATCGGCCTTGATGCTGACTCTGATGCCGTCTCTCAGACGGGACTGGCCCTCGGTAACGACCACAGCGCCGTCCTCAATTCCTGAAAGCACCTCATATTTGGAGCCGGTGTGACGGCCGAGCTTCACGTTCACATAGGATACCGTGCCGTCCTCATTGACGACATAGATGAACCTCTCACCGGAGCCTGTCTGCTTGACGATTGCGGTGTCAGGCACCACGATGCTGTGGTTGACGCCGAAGCGCACGGTCACGCGGGCATACATCCCGGGACGCAGCACCTTGTCCTTGTTCGGGACCTGGATTTCCACATTGAAAGTGTGGGTGGTGGCGTCGATAGTCGGGTAAACCCTGGCGATCCTGCCCTCGAAAACCCTGTCGCCGAAAGCATCCACGGTGAGAGTCACGGAGTCGCCCTTGCTTATCTTGGAGTAATCGGACTCCGAAATGCCCACAAGCATCTTGACCGGAGTGATCTGCTCGACGGTGAAGATGGGCGAGCCCATAGTGTACATATCACCCTTGTCATAGTTGCGTGCGGAAACGACGCCGGTGATCGGCGAGCGGAGCACGGTGTTGGTGAGAAGGTTCTGATATGTGGTCCTGCTGACCTTGTAGGTGAGCTCCATAGCGTCGAGATCGGACTTGGAGAGTCCGCCGGCATCGTAAAGATCCTTGAGACGGTTGTACTCGACCTCGTTGTTCTTCATCTGAAGTTCGGCCTGCTGAAGCTGAAGCTTGTCCATCTGGGCAAGTATCTGGCCTGCATAGACAAAGTCACCGACCTCCACGTTGACTGTGCTGATCCGCACGGAGGACTGTGGAGCGATATTGTTCTTGGCGTATGGTTCCACTGTGGAAGTATATACCTGTGTCTGAGGTACATCCTCACGAGTCACCGCCACAGCGGTGACTTCGGGAACGACAGTGGTTTCCGCCTCGGCCGTCTGCGCCGCTGCCGCAGCCCCATCAGTCGAGAGGCTGTCCGTGACCGGATCTGAAGATTTCGCTCCCCTTCCGGAAAAGCCGCAGGAGACCACAATCAGGGCAACTGCCGCGAATGAAAGATTCTTGAAAATTCTGTTCATATTATCGTCTGTCTGTTATCTAGTTGAGAAAATCCTGTCCGAGAGTCTGTTCGAGACTTGCCTTTGCCACGATGAAATTGTAGATCGCCTGAGACTCGGAAAGTCTGGCCTGGGTGAGCGCGAGCTGCGCGTCGTTGAGCTCCGTGAGCGTGGCGCGTCCCACCTCATAGGACACCTTGGCGATGTCGTAGGCCTTCTGAGCCGTCTCGACAGCTGAATTCGCGGAATTGTAGCTCTTCATATTGGTCTCCATCGTGGTGAGATTCTGACGGATGGAGATCTTGAGATTGCGCTCGGTGTCCGTCATCTGCAGCTTGAGCTGCTCATAGCTGCTTCTGGCCTGACGCACCTGATTGAGCCTCTTTCCGCCCGAGAAGATGGGGATGGAGAGGCTGACGCCCACATAGGAGTAGGGCGTCCATTTCCACTCGCTGAAGCGCACGTCGTTGGCCATAGAGTTGTAGCTGTAGTTGAATGCGAGCGACAGCGTCGGGAGATAGGCGTATTTCTGAAGCCTTATGGTCTGGGCAAGCTCCTCCGCCTGAATGGCGAGCTGCCTCATGGAAGTGTTGTCCTCAAGGGAAATCTCATCGTTCTCGTGGATGTCGCGGAACATAGTGCCGGCATAGTCCTCCAGCTCCCCGGCGATGTCGACGTTCAGATCCAGATCCACGCCCATAACGGCCTTTAGCTGCCACAGAGCCAGAATCACGGAACTCTCCGCATTATAGACATTGGGAATGGCATTGGCGACCGTGGTCTTGGCTCTCGCGAGGTCGAGAGCCGAGGCTTTCTGGGTGATGGCCTTTTGCTCGGTCTCTTCATAGTTTTCGACGGCATTCTCGTACACGTCCTTGTACACTTTGAAGGATTCCTTGGCCAGAAGAACGGCGTAATAGGCGTTCTTGACGGATCCGACCATCTCCAGGCGGGATGAACGGGCCTTTTCCACAGCCAGTTCCACATCCAGTCCGGAAATCTTTATGCTCTGCCAGAGCTGGGCGTTGATAATGGGCATAGAGGCCGACACGCCGCCGCTGAGGGTGTTCCAGCGGCCCACCTCCAATCCGTCGGATGATGACTTGTCGGAAGAAGAGCCGCCCGAAGCACTGCCTGAACCGCTGCCGTCATCGCCGCTTCCCTCTCCTGTGCCGGTACCCGAACCGGAGCCGCCTATGGAACTCATATCGAAGTCCATATACATCACCTGCTTCTTGATGGTCCTCTGATAGGAACCGCTCAAGTCAATCTGCGGGAAAAGGGAGGCATATGTGCCTTTCTTGGCATAAGCGGTACGCTCGATTTCCTTGTCAGCCACCTTGACCGACACATTTTCGCTGAGAGCTATCTGCAGAGCCTGCTCCAGAGTGATCACCAGAGGGGCTTCGGCCGTGTCGGCCTGCTCAAGCAGCAGCTGCGCCTCAGTTTTCTGCGGTTCCCCCCTGCCGGCATCCTTCTTCCGGTACTGTGCAGAAGCCTGCACGGAGCAAAGCACAAGGGCGGTCACCGCAACACTAAACACTGCTTTCTTCATTATTATGATTTTTCTATTACAAAAGTGTCGTCGAGATGCAACAAATATGCCACTCTATCGGTTCAGCGGCTTGGCATAATGCGTCTCCACGGTCTGATGCCCCTGCGGATGCACGGCCCTCGCCGGAATCTTCCGGACGAATGCATAGACCAGAAACGCTATCCCGAGCAATATGAACGGGATGCTGAGCAGCTGACCCATATTGAGACCTATATGCTGTATCATATCGTTCTCGAAGCCCACCTGCGGCTCCTTGATGAACTCGATGAGGAAACGCATCCCGAAACAGCCGATGAAGAACCAGCCGATGAAGAAGCCCCGATAGGTCTTGTCCAGCCTGAACTTGTAGAACGACATCAGGATGATGCCGAGTACGGTGTAGCTCAGAGCCTCATAGAGCTGGGTCGGATGCTTGGGCAGGGTCTCCCCCCGCAGATCGAATATCACTCCCCACGGCAGGTCGGTGACATCGCCGTAAATCTCAGAGTTGAAGAGATTGCCGAGCCTGATGAGAGCCCCGGCGAAGCAGACCGTTATGGCGAGATGATCCAGAATCCACACGAAGTCGAAGTCGTACTTGCGGCCGAACTTGCGGGCGAACCACCACATTGCCAGGAACAGGGCTATCGTGCCTCCGTGACTCGCCAGACCGCCCTTCCACGGCATAAATATCTCCAGAAATCCTTGCCAGGAGCCGAAATAGTACTCTGGCTGATAGAAGATGCAGTGGCCGAGCCTTGCGCCCACGATGGTGGCGATGAGAAGAGTGTACAGCAAATAATCCAAAAGAGGGCTGGACTCGATGCCCTCCCTCTTGAAGAAATATTTGAATATGTACCAGCCAATGATGAATCCCGACACGAAAAGTATCGAGTAGTACCTGATGGACAGGGCTCCGATGTGGAAAATCTCGGGATTTACATTCCAGTGGAAGGATAACAGTTCAAACATAGGCGATTGTTATTCTCGGATGGCTGCGATACCCGGGAGTTCCTTGCCCTCAAGGTATTCGAGCATCGCGCCGCCGCCGGTTGACACATAGCTGACCTTGTCGGCGAAGCCCATCTGAGTGACGGCGGCTACTGAATCTCCACCGCCCACAAGGGTGAAAGCGCCCTTCTCCGTAGCTTTGGCAAGCATCTCGGCCACTTTCATAGTACCCTTGGCGAATGCCGGGATCTCGAAGACTCCGACAGGACCGTTCCACAGAATGGTCTTCGACCTCATAATGACCTCCTCCCAAGTGGCGAGAGTGCTCGGAGCGGCATCGACTCCCTCCCATTCGTCCGGAATCTCGTTGTTGCGGCAGATTCTGGTATTGGCGTCGTTGGAGAAGCTGTCGGCGATGACCACCTCGTCTGAAAGATAGAGCTTGACGCCCTTCTCCTCGGCTTTCTTGAGGATGTCGAGAGCGAGTCCCTGCTGGTCATCCTCGCAGAGAGATTTGCCGATTCTGCCTCCCTGTGCCTTCTTGAAAGTATAGACCATACCGCCGCCGATGATCATATTGTCAACGGCGTCGAAGAGGTGCTCGATGATGCCGATCTTGGAGGACACCTTGGCGCCGCCTATGATGGCTGTCACAGGATGCTCCGGAGTCTTGAGGACACGGTCAATGGCCCTGATCTCGCCCTCCATCACGTAACCGAACATCTTGTCGTTAGGGAAATACTTGGCTATGAGCGCAGTGGAAGCGTGTGCACGGTGCGCCGTACCGAAAGCGTCGTTGATGTAGCAGTCGGCATAGGAAGCGAGAGTCTCGACGAACTTCTTCTGGCTTTCCTTTACAGCGGCCTTGGCCGCCTTTTTCTCCTCATCGGTGGCATCTTCAGCAAGTCCCCTCGGCTTGCCCTCTTCCTCCGCATAGAAACGGAGATTCTCAAGAACGAGAACCTCGCCCGGCTTGAGGGCGGCAGCCTGCTCCTGAGCGTGCATACAATCCTCGGCGAACTTGACAGGGACACCGAGAAGCTTCTCCACGCGGCCGAGAATGTGCTTGAGGGAATATTTGGCTTCGACTCCCTTCGGACGGCCGAGATGTGACATTATGATGAGCGAACCGCCCTTCTCGAGGACTTTCTTCAGAGTGGGAATCGCGGCGCGGATGCGCGTGTCGTCCGTAATCTCGAATTTTTCATTCAATGGGACGTTGAAGTCAACGCGGACGATGGCTTTCTTGCCTGCGAAATCGTAAGTGGAAATGTTCTGTTGCATAATATGAAATTGTAATTATTGTCGGTTTCAAGCCGCAAATATACATCTTTTTCTGATATCTGGGAGATATTTTCATCCCCCCTGCCGCGGGCGGGATTACAATTGGTTGACCCAAAGAATGAAGCGCTCCGCCCAGTCGTTATGCCCGCCGGCGGTGGTGACTCCGAAGCCGTGTCCGGACTTCTCGTATTCGAGGAAAAGATGCTTGACTCCGGCAGCCTCAAGGGACTCGGAATAATGTTCGCTGTTGCGGCAATCTACGGTGGTGTCGTCCTTGCAGCAGACCAGGAACACCGGCGGCATATCGGGATGCACCTGCTTCTCAAGGGAAAGGCGGTGCTGAAGATCAGCATCCCCATATTTTTTGCCCAAAAAGTTCCGGCGGGACTTGTCGTGGGCCACAGGGTCTTCCATAGTCACCACGGGATAGATCATAGCGGCGAAATATGGCTTCAGGCCCATCCGCGAAGCGCGTCCGCTACGCACGGCGGCTCCGGCCTGCGCTGTGGACTCATCCGGCACGGCGGACTCGTCCTGCACATAGACGGGACCGGCAGGGGAAAAGTCAGCGGCGGCCAAGGCTGAAGCTGAAACGGCAGGGGCTGACGCTAACGGTAAGGATGAAGCAGGTGCTGAAGTTGAGACTGAGGCGACAGAGGTGTCGCCGGACAAATCCCCGTTGCAGAAGATGCCGTCCGAAGAGAGGTCGCGCCCCACTTTCTCGGAAATCAGATCCCAGTTCCACCAAGTGCCGAGAATGCCCGCCAGATGGCCTCCCGCAGAAAAGCCCATCACCCCCACTTTGTCCGGATCCGCGCCGCAAAGGGAAGCAAGGCTTCGGGAAGACGCTCCGGGCGAAGACGAAGATGAAGATGCAGCAGGACTCCCGCCGTCGCCATAGCGGACCAGCTGCATAGCGCGTTCGAGGTCCTGGGTCATACTCGGGAAATGATGCCCGTATTTGGCTCTGCGATAGTACAGCACATAGGCCGTAATACCGTTCTCGTTGAGCCATCCCGCGACATTCGTCCCCTCGTTGTACTTGTCGAGCCAGTAGTAGCTTCCTCCGGGGCAGACGATCACGCTGAGGCCCGTATTCTTGTCCGCAGGGGCGGGGAAAAGCAGAAGCTCGGCCCGGGAGTCCCCCGTTGACCGAGCACAGTTCCGCCATATTTTCACCTTTTCCAGACAGCTGCTCTTGAGCACGTTACGCGCCTCCGACACTGCGGTGGAGAGGACAGAAACGCCCAAAACGGCTGCGAGAAAAACTGCGCGGCGCGTCATCTGCATAAAGCTATACCAGGCCGGAGAATCCCATAAACGCCATCGCCATGATGCCGGCTGTGATGAGAGCTATGGGAATGCCTCTGAAGGGCTTGGGTATCCTGTTGAGGGAGAGATGCTCGCGGATGCCGGCGAAGAGGATCATCGACAGTCCGTAGCCTATCGAGGTGGCAAGCGCATAGACCGTCGCCTCGGCGAGATTGAGCATATGCGGTTCGCCCCCGAAAGTGAATTCCTTGGTGACCACCACGAGAGCCACACCGAGCACGGCGCAGTTGGTGGTGATCAGCGGGAGGAAAATGCCCAGAGCCGAATAGAGCGACGGGCTGACCTTCTTGAGCACGATTTCCACCATCTGCACGAGAGCGGCAATGACCAGGATGAAGGCGATGGTCTGGAGAAACTCGATGTGCAGCCTGACCAGCAGCATATTGAGGAGATAGGTGACCACTGTCGCGAGCGTGATGACGAAGCAGACCGCACCGGACATTCCGACAGCCGTGGAAAGCTTGTTGGAAACGCCCAGGAACGGGCAGATGCCGAGGAACTGCGACATCAATATGTTATTGACGAATATCGCCGATATGATGATAATCAAATATTCCATAATCTTGCCTCCTATTTTTTACCGGTGAGCTGCCTGAAAATCACAATCAGATAGCCGAGCACCATAAATGCGCCCGGAGCGAGCACGAAAACCAGAATGCCGTCGCCCGGCAGGAACTTCCAGCCGAATGCGGAGCCGTTGCCGAGAATCTCCCTGACGAGACCGAGGATGGTGAGCGCCAGAGTGAAGCCGATGCCGATGCCGATGCCGTCGCAGGCGGACTCAAGCACGCCGTGCTTGTTGGCGAACGCCTCGGCGCGGCCGAGGATGATGCAGTTCACCACGATCAGCGGAATGAAAAGTCCCAGAGTGGCGTAGATGTCAGGGACGAACGCCTGCATAATGAACTGAAGCAGAGTCACGAAAGTGGCGATGATGACGATGTATGAAGGGATGCGCACCTTGTCCGGGATGAACTTCGCGACCGCCGAGATGGCCATATTGGACAGAATCAGGACGAACATTGTGGCAAGGCCCATACTCATACCGTTGATGGCGGAACTTGTGGTCGCCAGAGTCGGACACATTCCGAGGAGAAGCACGAATGTAGGGTTCTCCTTGATGATGCCGTTGGTAATAAGCTTCAATTTATTCATTTTCAGTTCCTCCGTTAGCGTTAGAAAGGGATGCGAACACCTCGGCGGCGGTGTTTACGGCGTCGGTGTATGCGCGTGAAGTGATCGTGGAAGCCGTAATCGCGTCAATCGAGCCGCCGTCTTTAGTGACGGCAAGCCTGCCCTCGGGGCAGAGCCCCTTGAACTGCTTCACGAAATGGGATGTGGTGTCGGTGCATTTCGCGCCGAGGCCCGGAGTCTCCGAATGGGCGAGGACCGAAGTGTTGTAGATCGTGCCGTCCGGAGTGAAGCCGACCATAATGTCGAGAGCTCCGCCGAATCCCGATGCTGCGGAACTGACTGCACAGCCGACATATTCGCCGCCCCGGAACACTCTTGTGCAGGTGAACGCCTTTGTCCCGAGCAGGACGGTGTCATTGACCGCAGTGGAATCGAAAGCCGGAACAACCGCTTCGATGGCCGCAGTGACCTTGCGTCTGTCAGCTTCCGCGATGCCGTCCTTGGTGATGTGGTACACTCCTCCGAGCAGGATGGAGCAGACCAGGCAGATGACGGTGAGACAGACTACCATATTTTTGAATGAAGATTCTACTGCCATAGCTTAAGCCCTCCCGTATTTTCTCTGATGGAACGCCCTGTCAATCAGAGGCACCACCATATTCATAATCAAGATAGCGAACGAAACTCCCTCCGGATAGGAGCCGAAGTAACGGATGAGCATAGTCAGAAGACCGATGCCGATGCCATAGACCACGCCGCCCCAGTCGCTCATAGGGGAGGTCACATAGTCGGTCGCCATAAAGAATGCACCGAGCAGAAGACCGCCGCTGAGGAGGTTGAATGCGACGAAGTTGCCAAGGCCCATGGCCGGAGTCTGCACGAGACCGTAGATGAGGGCGAAGATGGCCACCGTTCCGAGAATGGACAGCGAGATCCACGGTCTGATGACCTTGCGGCAGAGCAGATAGACGAATCCCGCTATGAGGGCTATGGCGGAAAGCTCTCCAGTAGAGCCGCCGCAGGTGTTGATGAGCAGGGTCTTCCAGTCGAGGGAAGAGAGTGCGCCGAGGCCGCCCTCATTGAGAGCGCCGAGAAGGGTCGGGCCGGTGACGGCGTCAGGAGCCGTGAATATGCCTGTCGGAGAAAAGCTCCAGTCGGTCATATAGACCGGGAACGAAATCAGCAGGAACACGCGGGCCGCGATGGCCGGGTTGAACACATTCTGTCCGAGGCCGCCGAAAGTCATCTTCACTATGCCTATCGCCACGATCGCGCCGATCAGCAGCACCCACCAGGGACAGGATACGGGCACGTTGAGAGCGAGCAGGACACCGGTCACCACTGCCGAGAGGTCTCCGACGGAGCAGGGCCTCTTGAGCAGGAAACGGTTGACGAGATATTCCACGCCCACGCAGGAGACCACGCTGACCGCGAGCAGAAGCAGTTCTTTCCATCCGTACATCAGGCAGGAAAGTATCACTGCCGGCAGGAGCGCGATAATCACATCCAGCATAATGGTTCTCGTGGAGACACCACTGTGTATATGGGGAGATGGTGATACTATTTTATTCATTTCGATAATCTTTCTAAACTTTTGACTACTTCTTGGCTGCAGCCGCACGGGCACGCATAATCCTGATCACGTCGCCCTTGGCTATGCGGATCTGATCCAGAAGCGGCAGGTGTGCGGGGCAGGAGTAGAGACAGCATCCGCACTCGATGCAGTCCTGTACGGCATTCGCTTCCAGCTCGTCCTTGAGGCCGTTCGCGGCGAGACGATAGAGCATAAACGGTTCGAGTCCCATCGGGCAGGCGTGCGCGCATTTGCCGCAACGGATGCACTGACCCTCAGCGGCACGGACAGTCTGTCCGGCGGTGAGGTAGAGAATCGAAGACGAGCCCTTGACGGTGGTGGCATCGAGATTGGCGATGGCCTTGCCCATCATAGGACCGCCGGAGACGATCTTGGCCGCATTCTCCGGCACCCCGCCGGCCACCTCGGCTATATACGAAAGCGGTATGCCGATGCGGAACAGGTAGTTGTGCTGATGCTCCGGGGCGAGACAGTCACCGGTGACGGTGAGAGTGTTGCTGATGAGAGGCATATTCTTCTGGACAGCCTCGTAGGCGGCAAGGGCTGTGGCCACATTCTGCACCACGGCACCCACGTCTATAGGAAGCCCCATAGACTTGACCTCGCGGCGCATCACGGCCGCAATCAGTTGTTTTTCACCGCCCTGCGGATATTTCTTCTTGAGAGGCTGAACGCTGATGCCGTCATACGCCGAATCCTTGGCCGCCAGCTCAGCGATCGCGGCGGAGATGGTCTTGATGGCCTCAGGCTTGTTGTCCTCAATGCCGAACACGACCGGACAGTTCCCGAGCGCCTTGCGCATAAGCGCCGCACCGATTACTATCTCACGGCTGCGCTCTATCATAATGCGGTAGTCCGACGTCAGATACGGCTCGCACTCCGCTCCGTTGATGATCAGACAGTCCGCCTTCTTGCCCGGAGGAGGACAGAGCTTGACGTGGGTGGGGAAAGTGGCGCCGCCGAGACCGACGATGCCGTTAGACTTGATGCGTTCAATGATGAACTGGGAGTCCGGAAGCTCCGTGACCAGAGTCTTGGAGGTGTCGATGCCCTCCGCCCAGACTTCCTCGTCAGCGACTGCGATCTCTATGTGGTTGACCGGATTGCCGGCGATGTCCGGTCTCGGTCCGATGGACTTCACCGTCCCGGTCACCGGAGAGTGGACGAAAGCGGAGATGAAGCCTGCCGGTTCGGCTATGACCTGCCCCGTGAGCACTGAGTCCCCGACTGCCACGACAGGTGTAGCGGGAGCGCCGAGATGCTGTGCCATAGAGACATAGACCGTCTTGGGAAGAGGGAGCACCTCGATGGCGCAGTTTGAACTGATTTTGCTGTCATTCGGGTGGATACCACCTTTTCTGAATGTCTTTTTCATCTTATTCCTCCTTCTTTTCAGCAGGTTTCACTTCTGCCGGAGCGGCTTTCGGGGCCTCTGCGGCAGCGGCGGCAGGCGCAGCCGGTTTCGCGGCCGGAGCGGCTTTCGGGGCTTCGGCCTTAGGCTTCAGAACCGGGAAATTCACCTCGTGGATAGCACCTGTAGGGCACTCTGCAACACATTTCCTGCAAAGACGGCACTTGGTGAAATCTATATATGCCAGATTGTTCTCGACGGTGATCGCTCCGTGGGCGCAGACCTTGGCACATTTGCCGCAGCCTATGCAGGCAGCCTTGCAGGCCTTGCGCGCCACGGCTCCCTTGTCCTTGTTGATGCAGCTCACAAACACTCTCATTCCGCGCGGACCCTTGTTCCTGAGTTCGATGACATTCTTCGGACAAGCCTTTACGCAGGCGCCGCAGGCGGTGCATTTTTCCTCGTCCACCTCCGGAAGGCCCGTGGCGGGATTCATCCGGATGGCATCGAACTGACACGCCTCAGTGCAGTCCCCGCAACCCAGACATCCGTAAGAGCAGCCGGTGTCGCCGGCATAGAGAGCCGCCTTGACACGGCAGGAGTTCGCTCCGTCATAGATGTTGGTACGGGGGCGGTTCTCACAAGAGCCGTTGCAGCGCACTACAGCCACCATCGGAGCCTTTTCCCTGACTTCGATTCCAAGCACGGAAGCGACTTGCTTCATCACTTCGTTGCCGCCCACGGGGCAGTAGTTGGAATCCAGATTGCCGGCCTCGACACAGGATTTCGCGAAAGCGCGACATCCGGCAAAGCCGCACCCGCCGCAGTTGGCGCCGGGCATCACAGCCTCGATCTCATCGATGCGGCCGTCCTCCTCCACCTTGAATTTCTTCGCGACGAAAAAGAGGACCACCGACAGCAGAAGACCGAGAACGGTGATGATGACAATAGTCCAGACAATGATGTTCATAAATCTATAATAGTTGTTAGTTACTTTCTGATGCGGAATACGACCTCATTCTCCAGCTTTCCTCTCAGCAGCCAGATAATGAAGTAATACAGAGCGACTCCCCCTATCGCGATGAGCCCTCTGTACAGCTCGTCCGCGATAACAGGCGACAAAGATAGTATTAAAATCAATAGAATGAGCAACGGAATCATATATGATATCCACACTGCTTTCATCCCCATCGAATATTTCATAACCAGCTCCACTTCATCGCCGACCCTGTGCTCCGAATATGGGTCAGTCGGCAGCATAACGAGATTGGTCTCCGAAGCGGCCAGACCGCAGAGGGACTTGGCGTGACAGCCCGAGCAGGCCGACGGACGGATTATCTCCACCGAAGTGAAGTCGGGAGTTATCTCCACAATCCTGCCCTTGTGGATGATGTCGTCGTTCTTTTTCATAGTACAGATCCTTTTGTTCCATTACGCCCGCCGCGAAACCGCTCTGTAAGCTCCTCCGGTGAGCGTCAATTCTTTCTCAGTCATCCTGCTCCACCATCGAGGTGAACGGATGTTTCAGCCCCGAGAAGCCCGTCATCCTGCCGGAGGCCTTGCCGACGAGTATCGGAGCTTCGAAATATACCGGCAGACGATTGCCGTCGTCTGAAATCCATATCGTCATATCGGTGTCCTTGCGGAAAACCTCCCCGGCAAGCAGCCGTGCCGAAAACCTGATGGTCCGCACCGTCCCCAGGCCCTTCACTTTGATGGTCTCGCGGCCGTGGAGGATGAAATGCACATTGTACACGTCGTCATCTATGGCGAATGTCATAGGATAGCGGACATCCGGAGTGACGGCGTTCATATCCATGTTCCTCGCGAAGAAGAACAGCGCCGGCAGGTCGTAGGTGCATTTGTCCAGAGGCAGGCTTATGTTGCGCTGGCCCCGGGACGACGAATAGACGTCCGCGTGGATGAGAGTGTCGGCGGGAGAATAGATATAGGTGTTTCTGGCGACGTATCTGCCCTCTCTGGTGTCCCGGGTGAACTTCCTCGGATGCAGCCCGTCGGAGGTGAACCAGGACTGGAAATCCTCGCGCACCTTGAAGAACCAGTCATAGAACCCCGCAGTGCGGCCCGTGACGCGGCAGTGATAGACCTGCTCGCCGTTGAGCACCGTCTCTTTCAGCTCCACATCGGCCGTGCCCACGTCGGAATTTATCTTGCCCCATTCGTAATGCATTGAGAAGGACATCTTCTCTCCCGGCTGGAAAGCCAGGGAATCCCGCATAAGGGGATGGACAGGCACGCAACTGCTTTGCGCCGATGCCGTAGAGGGCGTCAGCAGCAGAAACGTGGAGACAAGAAGAAATGAGACTGGCCTATGCATTCATCCGGAAGAGCGCGGCGGGGCGGCTACTCGAAACTGTTGGACAGATTGAAATCGTCTATCGGAGCACCTCCGCGCTGAAACGGATCGCTCCCGGGTCCGAAAGAAACGTCTCCCCGGTCGTAGGCTGGCGACGCTTTGGACACGGACGGCTGCACATCCATCGCTGAGGCTATGTTGAAACTGCTTTCCGCTTCATCGACGAAACGCACTTCCTCGTGACGGAAACGGAGAGCTATGTCCTTGATTTCACCGTTCCTGTGCTTGGCGATGATGAGGGTGGTCTGACCGACCTCTTCCGGAGACGCGGCCATTCCCTGATAGTCGGCACGGTGGATGAAAAGCACCATATCGGCATCCTGCTCGATGGAACCAGACTCGCGCAAGTCGCTGAGCTGAGGTCTCCTGCGGCTTCCGTCCCTCATTTCCGACTGACGGGACAGCTGCGACAGGGCGATGATGGGAATGTTCATCTCCTTGGCGGTAGCCTTGAGCGTGCGGGAAATGGCGGCCACTTCCTGCTCACGCATCCCACGGAGATCCGGAGGCCCCTGCATAAGCTGCAGGTAATCGACTATCACCAGCTTGACTCCCTTCTGATTCACAAGCCGCTTCACCTTGGAACGGAACTCCATCACGGGAAGTCCAGGGGTGTCGTCGATGTAGAGGGGAGCCTTCGCCAAGTCTCTGACACGAAGCTCAAGCTGCTGCCACTCATAGTCTTCCATCTTCACGCCTCCCTTTATCTTGTCGGCGCTCAGGCGGGTCTCCGAAGTGATGAGACGGCGGCCGAGCTGAAGCGCAGGCATCTCAAGAGAGAAGACCGCTACCGGAACGTGGAAATCCACCGCCGCATTTCTGGCTATGTTCAGCACGAAGGCGGTCTTTCCCACAGAAGGACGGGCCGCGAGGATGATGAGATCCGAAGGCTGGAAACCGTTGGTGACTTTGTCCAGAGAGGAAAAACCGGAAGGCACTCCGTTGAGGCCGGCCGAATCCTGACGCTTCTCCAGATCGTCGAGGACATTGGTGATGACCGCGCCCACCTGTTCGACATCCTTTCTGACACTGCTCTGTATGGCGGAGTAAATCTTGGACTGGGCGTTGTCTATCAGGTCGTCCACATTGACGCTCTCATCGAAGGACTTTTTGATGATGTCGTAGGACGCGGTGATGAGGTCACGCTGTATGGCTTTCTGCTTCAACACCTTGACATAGAACTCCACGTGTGCCGCGGAGCCTATCTTCTGGGACAGCTGCACGAGGAAAACGGTCCCCCCGACGGCTTCCAGATTGCCGGCGCCCTTGAGCTGCTGGCTCACCGAGATGATGTCGATGGGGTTGTGGGAGTTGAAAAGCCCGGCCATAGCCTCGTAGATCATACGATGCTTGTCAGAATAGAAACAGGATGAGGACAACTCTCCGATAGTGTCCTCCACACAGCTCGGTTCTACCAGCAACGCTCCCAGGACCGCCTCTTCGACATCAAGAGCTTGAGGCGGTTTGTTTCCCATCTCAAGCCCAAGTGTATTAAGATTCACGTCAGAAGCATTTTTTCGGTAAACCCTCTTTTTACCGTCTTCTGCCATATATAATCAGGTGTAAGATTATTCGAAATCGGGGTTCACGAGTATTCTTCCGCAGTATTCGCAAACTATGAGCTTCTTGTTGGAAGCGATGTCGATAAGCTTCTGAGGGGCGATGGAGTTGAAGCATCCGCCGCAGGCTCCGTTGAACACCGACACCACGGCGAGGTGGTTGGCGTTGCTCTTGCGGATATGGTCGTACGCGCTCATCGTTCTGGCATCGATCTTCCCTGCGCAGGCCTCTCTCTTGGCACGGAGGACATTCTCCTCCTCCGAAGTGGACTCCACGATGGTGGCGAGCTCCTCCTTCTTGGCGGCAAGGTCAGCCTCGCGGACGGCGATCTTCTCCTTGAGCACCAGATTGGCCTCATTGCGGTCAGCAATCTTCAGCTTCGCCTCGCCGATGAACTTCTCCGCGATCTGCCTCTCAAGGTCGGCGTTCTCGATGTCCTTGCTGATGGAGTTGTACTGACGGCTGTTCTCGACATTCTCGCGCTCGGCCTGGTACTTTTCTATTTCTGCGTTATAGTCGGAAATCTTGTTCTTGTTTTCAGCGATCGAACGGGTGTACTCCTCGACAAGCTCCTGATTGCGGGCATATTTGCCCTTCAGCTCCGCGATCTCGTCCTCAAGACCTGACACCTCCACGGGAAGTTCGCCCCTCAGCTGCAGTATCTTGTCTATCTCAGAGTCGGCCTGCTGCAGTTCGTACAGTACTTTGAGCTTCTCCTCCACGGTGGAGCCTTCCGCAAAGTTCTTCTGAATGGATACGAACGTCTCCCTCTGGTCTATGGGGGTCTCGATTTTCTTAGTCTTTTTTGTAGCCATATCGCTAATAGTAATATATCGGATTATTGTTCTTTTCGGTAATGCGGACTGCAAAGGTAGGAAAATTTTTCTTTAACAAGGAAAAGAAAATGTCAACTATGCCTATTTCGCTCTCATAATGCCCTATGTCGATAAGCATAAAGCCTTTCGGACAGAAAAAATGATGATAGGAGATGTCTCCGCTGACGTAGGCCTGAGCCCCGCGCTGACGGGATGTTCCGATGAATTCCGAGCCGGAGCCGCCGCACATCGCCACCCGCGAGATGACTCCCTCGACAGGTCTGGAGCAACGGGCGGATTTCAGGGAAAAGGCAGCCTTCACCCGGGCTATGAACTCCTCCGGGGCAAGAGGCTGCGGCAGGTCTCCGATCACCCCGAGCCCCGTCCTCTGGGGCTGCCCGCCGGCTATGCCGGAATCGCCGGGCTCTGGGCTCAGAATCTCCACATTCTCCAGGCCCAGCCTCTCCGCCATCGCGAAGCTCACGCCGCCGAGCACCTTGTCCGACGGAGTGTGTGAAGCATAGACGCTTATGCCCGCGGAAACCGCCTTGATGATGGCCGCGCCCGTCGGATCTGAAGGGAGAATCCTCTTTATGCCCTGGAAAATGAGGGGATGATGGGTGACTATGAGATTGGCCCCCATAGCCACGGCCTCGTCCACAAGGGTTTCCGTACAGTCGAGCCCCAGCAGAATGCCGGTGAGAGGGGCGGAGCTGTCTCCTATGCAGAGACCGCTGTTGTCCCAGTGTTCTTGAACCGAAAGAGGGGCGAAGTCTTCAAGCACCCGGACGACATCGGCTATCGTGACCTGTTTGTCCATAGTTTCCCGCATCATTGTCACTCAGCTTTACATTTCATCCTTTATGGAAACGAGCCTGCGGCGGATGGCGTAGAGGGCCTCCACTGCGCGGAGACGGTTCAGAGCCTCCCTGTCATTGCCGTCGAGACGCTTCGCCACACCCTCAAGGGTCAGTCCCTCCGACCTCACCAGCATATGGATGAGCTTGAAAGTCTCCACATCATCGGCCGAAAACAGGCGGTTGCCCTTGGCATTGCGGGCAGGACGGATGAATTTCGGGAAAGTGTCGCTCCAGAAACGGACCAGAGACGTGTTCTCGCCCAGAATCTTCGCCACCTCTCCGACGGAGTAGTAAAGCTTTGATGATTGTCTTTCCATATTGATTCAACGATTAATCCATTGACTGTCCGGTGGATGCCGACATCACCAGCATATTGAGATAATCCTCGGGACGGACATCGGCAAACAGGAAGTTCACCGGATCGACGGTCAAGGTGTCGCGGTGGACTTCATAATGGAGATGGGGCGCGAAACTGTTGCCGGACATCCCCACGGTGCCGACCACGCTCCCCCTTTTGACATTGCGTCCCTTGACGGCGTCTATCCGGGCCAGATGGGCATACACCGTCCTGTAGCCGCCCGGATGGGTGACGGTGACGGTGTTCCCCATACCCTTTCCGGAGCGGACCACGTCGCTCACCGTCCCGTCCGCGGTACAGAACACAGGCACGTCCGGAGAGACTATGATATCCAGACCGTTGTGACGGACAGGAACCTTGTAGAAAGGATTGATCTTGTCTCCGGTCGAGGCGCTGACCTGAGAATAGTTCAGATTCTTCAGAGGAGAGCTGAGCGGCGGCAGGACCGTCCCCGGGGCGGAGATCTTCGCCATTATCGCCCGGAAATTCTCCTCAGTCCTGCCGGCCATCGCAAAGCAGCTGTCTATCTTTTCCCGGGCATATTTCACGAAGTCGCTGTCACCCGCAGAGTCAAGGCCTTTCATCGCGGCGATCGAGGAGGTGGGGTCGATGTCCGGGGCCGCAGTATGGAAAACCCTGTTGTAAATCTCGTCATCCCTGTGCTTGAGCGAGCCCACCACATCGGAAAGCAGGTCGGCCTTCTCCTCCAGCTGCGGGATCTGCTCACGGTAGATGCGGTTCTGACGGCGGAGACGGGCTTCGGTCGGGGTGCTGAACACGAGAGCGAAGATGGCATAATACACGATGGACAGCGCCACTGAGGCAAGCAGCACCACCACAAGCCATTTCACGGCCTTGCGGAAAGTCAGCCTGTCCTTTTTCAGGTTCAGATTGTCCTTGTCGAAAACATACCTCCGCATCGCCTATTTCCTCTTGCGCCTGTGGCTCGGATGCACCGTCACCCTGCCGGACAGATCCTCCGTGAGATTGACCATACTCGCATACTCCTGCGGCGACATATCCAGATCCAGATAGTTGATGGGATTGATGGGAGCGCCCTTGTAGATGACCTCGTAGTGGAGGTGCGAACCTGTTGACTTGCCGCTGTTGCCGACTGCGCCGATGCACTCTCCCCTCTTGATCTTCATACCCTCGGCGACCGCTATGTAACTCAGATGGGCATAGCGTGTCCTGTAGCCGAATCCGTGGTCGATGACAATCTGGTTGCCATAGCCGAAAAGCTCGAACTTCACGCTCTCCACCACGCCGTCGCCGGTGGCATAGACGGGATTGCCGGTTTTGGTCGCGAGGTCGATGCCGGTATGCCGCGCTATGCCGCCCCACTTGGGGTCGGTCCTGTAGCCGAACGTGCTTGACAGTCTGAACGTCCTGCGGTCGGGATTGATAGGCGGTATGGCAGGTATGCAGGAAGCCATATCCCCGGCTCTCTTAGACAGGCCCGAGACCTCGTCGAAAGAACGGGACTGCACATAGCTCATCTTGCTGAGACGGTCGATCCTCATCACTGCACTGCGGAAGTCATCGCCCAGATCCGGATTGGAAAGCCAGTCGTAACGGTTCACTCCGCCGAAACCGGCATTCCTGACCTCGGGAGAGATGGTGTTGAGACCGAAAATGGAGCGGTATATGTCGTCGTCGCGCATCCTGAGAATCTCCAGCTCACCCTCGCATCCGTCCAACTGCCTGCCCAGCATATCGATACGGGACACCAGACGGGCGTTTTCCTTGCGGAGAAGCGCGGTCTTGGGCAGTTCCATCCCGAGCACCGAAGTGTACAGCCAGAAATATAGTGAGGCCAGGGCGAGACTCAGGGAAAAATACAGTACGGAGCGCAGAACCTTCGACCCGGTCGACGTTTTCTGCACCTCGTAGGACAATGTCCTGGGATTGAAAATGTATTTTTTACGAGCGCCCATATCGGGCAAATATACGGCTTTTTGATAAAAATAAAAAATGTTGTAATTTCGCAGACTGTTTGCGTCCGGCCCTCCGGGCTTCCGGGCCTCCGAAAGAGTATAGAAACAACAGAATATGATGACTGCAAAGGAAATAAGGAAAGCCTATCTTGACTTTTTCGCATCAAAGGGACACACCGTTGTCCCGTCTGCACCTATGGTCGTGAAGAACGACCCCACGCTGATGTTCACCAACGCCGGGATGAACCAGTTCAAGGACTGGCTTCTGGGCAACAGCCCCGCACCTTTCCAGCGTGCCACGGACTCCCAGAAGTGCCTGCGTGTCAGCGGAAAGCACAATGATTTGGAGGAAGTGGGGCACGACACGTACCACCACACGATGTTTGAGATGCTCGGCAACTGGAGCTTCGGCGACTATTTCAAGAAAGAAGCCATAGACTGGGCCTGGGAGCTGCTCACGGAGGTCTATAAGATCAGCCCCGACATCCTCTACGCCACCGTGTTCGAGGGATCTGCGGAAGACGGGACTGGCCTTGACACCGAGGCCGAAGCACAATGGCTCACCCACCTGCCGGCAGACAGGGTGCTGCTCGGCAACAAGCACGACAATTTCTGGGAAATGGGCGACACGGGTCCCTGCGGCCCCTGCTCGGAGATCCACGTCGACCTCCGGAGCGAGGAGGAGAAAAAGGCTGTTCCGGGGCGCGACCTCGTGAATCAGGGACACCCGCTTGTCATCGAGATCTGGAATCTCGTGTTTATGCAGTTCAACCGCAAGGCCGACGGCTCCCTGGAGGAGCTGCCGCACCGCAACATAGACACAGGAATGGGCTTCGAACGCCTCTGTATGACGCTTCAGGGCAAGAAGAGCAACTACGACACGGACGTGTTCACCGGGATGATCTCCCGCATCAGTTCGCTGTCCGGCCACAAGTACGGCGAGAACGCCGACACCGATGTGGCTATGAGGGTGATAGCGGATCACATCCGCGCCATAGCATTCTCGATTGCGGACGGCCAGCTGCCGTCCAATGTCAAGGCCGGCTATGTCATCAGACGCATCCTCCGCCGCGCAGTGCGCTACGGCTACACTTTCCTCGGCTTCAACGAGCCGTTCCTCTGCCGTCTGGTGCAGCAGCTGATCGACGATATGGGGGATTTCTATCCGGAGATCCCAGCCCAGCAGCAGCTCATAGAGAAAGTCATCCGCGAGGAGGAACTTGCGTTCCTGCGCACTTTGGACAGAGGCATCAAGCTGATTGACAACATTATGGAGAAATGCTCCGACACCAAGGTCATATCAGGCGCCGACGCGTTCACACTCTACGACACTTTCGGATTCCCGATAGACCTGAGCGAACTCATCGCCTCGGAGAAGGGCTACACCATCGACATCGACGGCTTCAATGTCGAGCTCCGGAAACAGAAGGAGCGCGCCCGCAACGCCACCGCCAACGAGTTCGGCGACTGGCACGAGTTCCACAAGTGCGAGGAGGTAGAGTTCACCGGCTATGACAGCACGGAGTGTGAAGACTCGCTTCTGGCACGCTACAGGATAGTCCGGCAGAAGAACCGTGAAATGATACAGCTCGTGTTCGACCGCACGCCGTTCTACGGAGAAATGGGAGGCGAGGTCGGAGACAGCGGCTACATCGAGGCCGCGGACGGAGAGCGCATCAACATCCTCAACACTGTCAAGGAGAACAACCTGACGATTCACATAGCGGACAAGGTGCCTGCGGACTGCGCGGGCCGGTTCAGACTCCACGTTGACGCTGAGAGGAGGACCCGCATCGAGAACAACCACACGGCCACCCACCTTCTCGACTTCACCCTGAGGGAGATCCTCGGGACTCACGTCGAGCAGAAGGGCTCGTATGTCACTCCGGACTACCTCCGTTTCGACTTCTCGCATTTCGAAAAGCTCAGCGACGCCCAGATCGACGCCGTGGAGAAGAGAGTCAATGCGCTCATCCGCGCCGACAGCCACCTGCAGGAAAAACGCGACGCGACTATGGACGAGGCGCACGGGATGGGAGCCATCGCGCTGTTCGGCGAAAAATACGGCGACAGGGTGAGAGTGGTGAAGTTCGGAGACAGCGTAGAGCTCTGCGGAGGCTGCCACGCCTCCTCGACGGGCCGCATCGGATACTTCAAGATTGTCTCCGAGGGTGCCATCGCAGCCGGAATACGCCGTATCGAGGCGCGCACAGGACTCGCGGCAGAGCAGCTCGTTGACGATATGCAGAGCTCGCTCCACGAGGCGAAAGCCCTGTTCAACAACGCGCCCGACCTTGCCGGAAGCATACGCAGGATCCTTGAGGAAAACGAGGCTTACAGAAAGGAAGCCGAGAAAGTCGCCAAGGAGAAAGCGGCAGCCTACGGACAGGTGGTGGAGAATTCGGCGAAAACGGTTGACGGAATGAGAATTGCTGTCATAGACAAGGCTGACCCGACTCTGCTCAGGAATGCGGCGTTTATGCTCCAGAAAGAGGCGCGGAACCTCGCGGTCATCGCCGCCATCGAGCAGGACGGCAAGCCGCAGCTCCTGCTGATGTATTCCGCAGACCTCGTGGAGGCCGGACACAATGCCACCGTTGACATCAAGGCGGCGGCAAAGGCCATCCAGGGAGGCGGAGGCGGACAGCCGGGACTGGCCACCGCGGGCGGACGAAACGCAGCCGGGCTCAGGGAGGCGTCGGAGATTATGCTCGCCGCCCTGACAGGCAAAAAATAATTCTCCTGAATGAAGAAACTCGACCGCTTCATACTCAAATCCTTTATCGGGCCGTTTATCGCGATACTTTTCATCGTGATATTCATCCTGATGATGCAGTTCTTGTGGCTGTACATCGATGAGTTGGTCGGCAAAGGATTGAGTCTGAAAGTCATAGCCGAGTTTCTGATGTGGGGCAGCTGCACGCTTCTGCCCCTTTCCCTGCCCCTGGCGACCCTGCTGTCCTCGATGATGACGCTCGGAGCCATGGGCGAGAACTATGAGCTTCTGGCCATCAAGGCCGCCGGCATTTCCCTCAGAAGAGTGCTTGTGCCTCTGGGGCTCGCCTGCACCGTCATAAGCATAGCGGCATTCTTCATAGCGAACAACCTCATTCCGGTGGCTTACAACGAGATCTACACTCTCCGCGACGACATAGGCCGGACCAAGGAGGAAATCAAGATTCCGACAGGCACGTTCTACGACGGCATCGAGGGATATATTCTGCGCGTCAACAGCCGCAACGACGAGACCGGAATGATGTACGGGGTGATGGTGTATGACCACACGGGCAACAAAGGCAACACCAGCCTGACCATAGCCGACTCCGCGATGATCAAGATGTCGGAGGACAAGAGCTACCTGACCTTCATCCTCTACGACGGGTCCAACTACGAGGAGACCAACACGAAAAGATACCGCGACACCACCCTCCAGCTGCAGACCATCGAATTCCACAAACAGGATCTCGTCATTCCGCTGGAGAACTACGCGTTCCACAAGTCCGACTCAACCCGCTACAGCGATCAGGTCAAGTCGATGGGGCTCAAGGAGCTGCGCTACGGCAAGGACTCCATCGGAGCTCTGCGACACGACACTTGGGAGAGCAATTTCCGGTCGCTCAACGGCTCCCGGTCAGAACTTCGCTACTGGTCCCAGATAGACACGGCGGGAAGAAAGAAATGCCACAGTGACATCACCGACCACATCGCGGACGCCGGGGAATGGACAGACACGGACAAGGAGATCAGCGCCGTCGAGAAGGCGATGGACTCTGCCAGGGACCTCAAGGAGACGCTCTCGATGTACGGCCGCGACACTATGTACAACGACAGGGTGCTGAGGAACATCGATATGGAGATTCTCGGCAAATTCGCCCTGTCGCTCGCCTGCCTCATATTCTTCTTCATCGGCGCGCCTCTGGGCTCGCTCATCAGGAAAGGAGGACTCGGTGCTTCGGCCATCATCTCCGTGCTTTTCTTCGTGGCTTACTGGGTGATAGACATTTCCGGCAAGAAACTGGCCCGGGACGGCGCGATCGCTCCGTGGATAGGCGTGTTCATCTCAAGCTTTGTCCTCGGACCTACGGGAATCTATCTGACCTGGAAAGCGGTAAATGACTCAAGTTTCATCAATATGGACGGGATAAAGAGCGGTTTGAGAAAGGTGAGGACATTTATAGTCAACATCTTCAAGAAAGACAGGATAGTGTTTATGGGCACGCCGGAGATTGCGGTGGAGTCCCTCGACCTTCTGGTGCGGAAAGGCTACAAGGTGGTCGGAGTGGTGACCGTCGCCGACAAACCGAGCGGACGGGGGCTCAAGATGAACGAGAGCGCGGTCAAAAAATATGCGGTAGAGCACAAGATACCGGTGCTGCAGCCCGTTTCCCTGAAGGACGAGGGATTCCTGAATGCGCTGAAAGCGTGGAAGCCTGACCTCTTTGTGGTGGTGGCGTTCCGTCTGCTTCCGGAAGCGGTGTGGAGCATCCCTCACAGAGGCACGTTCAACCTGCACGCCGCCCTGCTCCCGCAGTACAGAGGAGCCGCCCCTATCAACTGGGCGATAATCAACGGCGAGAAGATGACCGGAGTCACCACGTTTATGATAGACAAAGGGGTGGACACCGGCAAGATAATGTACCGCGAACAATGCCGCATAGAGGAGACTGACACGGCCGGCACCCTGCACGACAAGCTCGCCAGAATCGGAGCCGAACTGGTCGTGAACACCACCGAGGCCATCATCGAGGGTTCTGTGGAGTTCAGGGTGCAGCGCAGCTTCATCCAGGGCTCCGAAGTGCTGAAGCCGGCTCCGAAAATCACCACGGAGATGTGCCGCATAGACTGGAACAGGCCGGCTGAGAATGTCTATGACTTCATCAGGGGACTGAGCCCGTGTCCGGCGGCCTATACGGAACTGGTCAGAGACGGGGAAACTCCTCACATTCTGAAAGTTTACTTCGGAGAGAAACGCTACGGCGAAGAATGGAACGCCGCTCCCGGCACAATACTGTCCGACGGCAGGACCTATCTGGCAGTCGCGGTATCCGACGGTGCCGTCGCTCTGACGGACATACAGCTGTCAGGCAAGAAAAGGATGGATGTCAAGGCATTCCTCGCGGGATTCAGAGACTTGGACAAATGGTCGATAAAGCTATGACTGTGACTATAATAGCCGACGGGGACTTCCCCACGGCAGAGTATCCCCGCTACCTGGTGGGGAGCGCCGATGCGGTGGTGTGCTGTGACGGAGCTCTGGAGCCGTTTCTGAGGGAAAGTCAGGACATCTTCGGAGAACGGCGGCTTCCGGATGCGGTGGTGGGCGATATGGACACGCTGCCCACCGGAATGCAGAAGGAGTATGAGGACATCATCGTCAAGGTGGACGAACAGGACTACAACGATCTCACCAAGGCATTCCGCTACACCCTGTCACGCTATCCTTCAGTGTCCGAGATCCACATCGTGGGGGCTACCGGGAAGCGGGAGGACCACACCATAGCCAATGTCTCGCTGCTGATGGAATATGCGAGGGCTTGCAGGGGTGAAGGTCCGCTTGCCCTGACTCCGCCCCGGGATATCCGTATGGATATGGTATCTGACCGGACGACTATGTTCGCTATGGCCGGCTCCGGCGAGTTCGACTGCGGAGAGGGCAGGAGCGTGTCCCTGTTCAGTCCGGATCCGACTCTGCAAATCGTCTCGGAGGGGCTTGAGTGGCCTCTGGAGGGCGTGAAGCTTGACAACTGGTGGAGGGCGAGCCTCAACAGGGCCACCGCCGATACGGTCAGGCTGCGCTTCAGCCATCCTGCGGTGGTTCTGATAGTTCTCAATTGACAATCGGACAGTTACAACTAAAATATTATGGAAGAGAAACATTATTTTCCTAAATGCGAAGACATTGAAAAGGCTTCGGAAAGACTGAAAGAGATACTCGGCCCTACACCGCTGCAGCTCAACCGGTATTATTCGACGGTTTATGATTGTTCCGTCTATCTCAAGAGGGAGGATCTGCAGATGGTCCGCTCCTACAAGATACGCGGGGCATATAACAAGATCCGCAGTCTCGGCCCCAAGGCGCTGAAACACGGCATAGTCTGCGCTTCGGCCGGCAACCACGCCCAGGGTGTGGCGTTTTCCTGCGACAAGCTGAAGATTATGGGGTCCATCTATATGCCTGTGACCACTCCCCGTCAGAAAATCGATGCGGTGAGTATGTTCGGAAAGCAGTATGTGGACATAGTCCTCACGGGGGACACTTTCGATGAGGCCAATGCCGCGGCCATCGAGTATGCGAAAAAGAGCGAAAAGACATTCATCCCGCCTTTCGACGACGAGAAGATCATCGAGGGACAGGGCACGATAGGTTATGAGCTCACTCAGCAGTGCGATGAGCCGCTCGATATGGTGTTCATTCCCATCGGCGGAGGCGGACTGGCTTCCGGCGTGGGCGCATATATCCACGAGAAATGGCCGGAGTGCAAGATCATCGGAGTGGAGCCTGCCGGCGCGGCAAGTATGAAGGCTTCGCTGGAGGCGGGTCACGTGGTGGATCTGGACCACATCAACAAATTCGTGGACGGAGCGGCCGTGAAAAAGCCGGGCGAACTCACCTATGCCATCTGCTCCGACATCCTTGACGAGATAATCCCGGTGCCCGAGGGGGCAGTCTGCACCACCATCATCGAGATGTACAACAAGAACGCTACGGTGGTGGAGCCTGCCGGCGCGCTGTCAGTGGCGGCACTGAGGTTCTGCGCCGACAGGATCAAGGGGAAGAAAGTGGCGTGCATCATCTCCGGAAGCAACAACGACATCACGCGTATGGAGGAAATCCGCGAGCAGAGTCTGCTCTACGAGGGTCTGAAACACTATTTCATAGTCAATTTCCCTCAGCGTGCAGGAGCCATCCTCACTTTCATCCGCGACATCATCGGTCCGAGCGATGACCTGGTGTACATCCAGTATATGAAGAAGACCAACAAGGAGGAGGGTCCGGCGCTGATAGGCATCGAGGTGACCTGCCGCGAGGACTTCGACGCCCTGATCCGCAGGATGAACGCGAACGGGGTGTCCTACGAGTACATCAACCGGAACAACACGCTCTTCGAGATGCTGATATAAATACTATTTATCAATCAGGGATTCAAATGCCCTGTTGATAAGATCGGAGGTGGCGCTGTCGCCGAATTCCTTGGCTATGTCGGCGGTCATCAGCACGATCTTGGAATTGTGCTCGAATTCCGACTTGGCATAGTCGTAGAAATCCATATAGAAATTGATGGACTGCAGAAGTTTGCCCGAGAAACGGACGGCAAGGTCTGCAGCCTTTTCCTTTTCTCCCAGAGCATAGTACAGGTTCACCATATCCATCACCACAAGCTCGTTGCCGTAGTTCAGATATGAGATGTCCAGAGGATACCCGGACTCCGGCACGCTCGCCTGACATTTGTCAAGCAACTCCACCGCCCTGTCCTTCCATCCCTGCTCATACATCTTCTTGGCCGCGCTGAGGAACATATTGCGCTGCGACAGCACGCCGCAGAACGTATAGAGGTGCTGTGCATCGGCAAAGTAATCCTCGCGGGAAAGGGCATCCCAGCTATAGACCCGGGTCATCTTGTCATACAGGTCCTCAGGGTCGGTGAAGCCCACCTCGGAAAGCTTCTGACGGTTCTTGATCGGGACAAACTTGTAGGAGAATCCGTCATATTCGAGATAGTCCTTGATGCCGACATTGAGGTCGCCCCCCAGATTCAGCAGATGCAGAGGCCTGTCCCACTGATAGTTGGACAGGAAGTCAAGGAGGAACAGCTCCGGCTTGGTGATGTACTGCTTGTTCTTGGACATCGAGAACACTATCTCGTCCGGGATCTGATCGGCGTACTTTCCGTCGAGAATGCCGTATCGTATGACATTCTCCTTGTTGACAGGGATGGAGAACTTGCGGGAAATGATATAATCGACCTCATTGCCCGAAGTGAGCCTTATCTTCGCACGGGGATGGCGGAATATGTACATCACATCCTTCAGCGGCACCACGGTGTCCTGGGCATCGACTATGTGCACATATTCATTGGTCCCGTAGAGATACTGCTCCGGGCCCACCGACAGCGAAAGCGGAGCCGATTTGTTGCAGGCCCATTTCATCTGGTCGATGTGCCAGTCGGTGCCGAGCAGCGACGTGTTGACTATGCGCACGTCCGGACGGACTTCCTCCACCTCCTGGGCATACCAGAGAGGGAAGGTGTCGTTGTCGCCGTGGGTGACGAGAATGCCGTTCTCCCCCACTGAGTTGAGATAGTTGCGGGCCATCTCCACGGCCGTGCGGCGGTTGCTTCTGTCGTGGTCGTCCCAGTTTTCGGCGGCCATAAGCGCGGGCACTCCGAGGAAGATGACGGTGGCAAGCGCCGCCGTGACAGTGCCTGCGAGAGTACTCTCCGGGGCTTTTTTCTTCGCCGATATCAGCTCCGTAATCCAGGTATAGACAGCCGCGACGGCGAAGCCGATCCAGATGGAGAACGCATAGAACGAGCCCGCATAGGCATAATCCCGTTCACGCACCTGCAGAGGCGGCTGATTGAGGTAAATCACAATCGCGATTCCTGTCATAAAGAAGAGCAGGAAAGTGAGCCAGCATCCCCTCTTGTCCCGTGCGAACTGGAAGAAAAGTCCCAGCAGACCGAGCAGCAGCGGAAGCATATAGTAGTGGTTCTTGCCCTTGTTGTCCTTGAGATAGTCCGGAGCGTTGCTCTGGTCACCGAGCCTCAGCTCGTCGAGAAAGGTGATGCCGCTCTCCCAGTTGCCGAGGAAAAGCTCTCCGGGGCTCGGACTGTGGAACTCGTTCTGACGGCCGGCAAAGTTCCACATAAAGTAGCGCCAGTACATCCAGTTGAGCTGATAGTCAAAGAAGTAGCTCAGATTCTCCGTGAAAGTGGGCTTGCGGTACCGTCCGTTGGAAGTCTTGGCGTTGCCCTTGTAGTAGCTGGCATAGAACTTCTTGTAGCGGGCATCGTCGCCGGAACCGGAGTTCCACATACGCGGGAAAAGCATCTTGTCCTTGAGGTCGTATTCGATCTTGCCGAAAGACGGCGCCTTTACATACTTGCCGTTGAGCGAAGCCCAGTAGGTGTCATCCTCTATGTCATAGTCGGCGTCGAAGTACTGTCCGTACAGAATCGGGTTGCTGCCGTACTGCTCGCGGCTGAGGTAGCGGCAGAGGGTGAAAGGATTATCTGGCTGATACTCGTTGGTCGGAGTGTGGGCGCAGGAGCGGATGATCACCACCGAGAAGATGGAAAAGCCCGTGACTACCGTGGTAAGGCACAGCAGGGCGGTGTTCCAGAACACCTTGCCCTTCTTCATCGTGTAGAACATCCCCCAGAAAAGCAGGGCGAACACTATGACCATAAAGACTATCGCCCCGGTGTTGAACGGACAGTGGAATACATTGACGAAGACGAGGTCAAAATAGGCCGCCAGCTTAGGCAGATACGGGATGATCAGGAACAGGATCAGGGCGAGAATCACGCAGGAGAGCGCGAAAATGCCGAGAAACTGCCAGAAAGTGTAAGGCCTGTCCTCGCGCTTTTTGTAGTAGTACATAAACACGAGGCAGGGGATCGTGAGCAGATTGAGCAGATGAACCCCTATTGAGAGTCCCATCAGGAAAGAGATGAGCACTATCCAGCGGTTGGCGTACGGCGTGTCCGCTTGCTCATACCATTTGGTCATAGCCCAGAACACGACTGCCGTGAAAAGCGAAGACATCGCATAGACCTCGCCCTCGACCGCGGAGAACCAGAACGTGTCGGAAAAGCAGTATGCGAGAGCTCCGACTGCGGCGGATCCGCAGATAGCTATCGTCTGACCGGCTTTGTACTTCCCGTCGGAGCCGGGCCTGATGATTCTCTTGAGGAAGAATACGATCGTGAGATAGAGGAAGAAGACGGTCAGCGCGGAACAAAGGGCGCTCATTGAGTTCACCGCGATGGCGGCGTGCATCTTGTCGCCGAACATCGTGAAGAATCTCGCGAAAAGCTGGAACACAGGGTTTCCGGGCGGGTGTCCCACTTCCATCTTGTAGGATGAGGCTATGAACTCGCCGCAATCCCAGAAAGATGCCGACGGCTCTATGGTGCAGAGGTAAGTGACGGCCGACACGGCGAATACCGCCAGGGCAGTCACGCAGTTCCACAGTCTGAACTTCTTGTTATCCATATCAGTATGTTGTCTGTTTCCCGTTTCCTTTGTCCGATCCCCAGTCACTGTCGTGACAGCCCCGCCGGGGCACTGAGGACCCTATTCCCCGGACCCCTTGGGTCGCTTCGCTCCGGAATTTGACTTTCGGGGCGGGCGCAATATCCCGCAAATATACTCAATTTTCGCCGAATCTGCAGATTGGAGGAATAGATTGGCTATATTTGCGTCTGATAAAAGATTGGATTATGGCTGACAACGATTGGAAAAGCAGACTCGGGGTGGTGTTTTCCACCGACCCGGACTTCCGGTATCAGACGGAGAACGAGGAGGAGCAGGAAACGCTGCCGCCGGGAGAGCAGAAGCTGACAGTGAGGATCGACCGTAAGGGACGGGCCGGAAAGCAGGTCACCGTTGTCAGCGGTTTTGCAGGCCGATACGCGGATCTGGAGGAGCTCGGCCGGACCCTGAGAGTGAAATGCGGGGTCGGAGGCTCGGCAAAAGACGGAGAAATCATCGTCCAGGGAGACTTCAGGGAGAGAGTGCTGGGTCTGCTTCTGCAGCTGGGATACAGCCGGAGCAAAAGAGGCAATTAGCTATGGAGCAAGAGATTACTACCAATGTGGCAGTGGGGCTTTCGGTGTTGGTCGCCCTGCTGATGCTGCGGCCGCTGACGGCAATGCTGCCCAAGCTGACGGCATCGCTGCTCCGCACACGCATCTGTCTGGAACTGGAGTTCAACCTGAGGGAGCAGATCACGCGCAACAGGCTGTGTATGGGAATGGTACTGCCTATGGGGCTGATAATATGGCGGTTCCGTCTCTACGACCCCGACTGGTTCTCCCATCTCGGACCGGCTCTGAGGCTGCTGTCGTGCATCGCGGTGATTTTTCTCTATTGGCTGTGCCGATATGTCCCGCAGAGGCTGCTTCGCCACAGGAGGCTGAGCGGCGAGGTGTATCAAGCCGGGTGCAATTTCGCATTTACGGCAAATATTCTGGCGACGATCGTCGTGGCGCTGACCGCGTGTGTCCTTTCTCTCTGCGGAGCGGCGGACGCTGTTGTCCGCACTGTGCTGCTGTGGCTTTATGCCGCTCTGTATTTGGTGTTTGTACTTAGAAAATTTCAAATTTTCGCTTCATCTTGCCCGATATTTTCAGCAATTTTGTATCTTTGCGCCCTTGAAGTTTTACCGACAGGCCTATTGGTAGTGTCCGCCCTGCTGACTTGAGGAATAACTGCCGTCCGATGCGCAGACTGCCCCGGGTGATTGCAGACGACCCTGTCAAATTAGAGCAAAATGAGTGCGAAAAAGATACTGATATCGCAGTCGCAGCCGAAGACGGCTTCGCCATACGATGCGCTGAGGGAGAAATACGGAGCTGAGTTTGACTTTGTTCCATTCTTCAAACCTGAACCGGTCACCTCCAGGGAGTTCAGGGCCACGAAAATCAATATACTGGATTACTCCGCGATAGTCTTCACGGCGCGCACCACCATAGACGCTTTCTTCCATCTCTGCGAGGAACTGCGCGTGAAGATTCCCGAGACGATGAAGTACTTCTGTACTACCGAGCTGGTAGCCAATTATCTGCAGAAGCATATCGTTTACCGGAAAAGGAAGATCTTCTTCGGCACGGGCTCACCCGAGTCCGTCCTGTCGCTCATCTGTCCGAAGCACAAGGATGAAAAACTGCTGATCGCGACGAGCGACTCCGGCAACAGGGACGCTTTCACCGCTCTCTTCGAGAACAGCGGACTGAACTTCGCAAGCGCGGTGTTCGTCAAGGCCGTGCCTCAGGACATCAAGTCGCTGAACCCGGCGGACTACAGCGCTGTGGTGATGTTCAACCCCGCCGACGTGAAGTCCCTCTTCGAGAACTTCCCTGATTTCAGGCAGGGAGACCTGAAGTTTCTGGCATACGGCAAATCTGTAAAGAAGGCTTTGGACGAGGCCGGCATCCGGGTGGAGATTGCCGCTCCCAATGAGGTGGCCCCGTCTATCGCCAAGACTCTGGAGATCTATCTCGAATCCCTGAAATAATGGCACAGACTTTCTCAAAGGATGAGAGACTGTGCAGCGGCATAGCGATAGAGCGTCTGGTGTCGTCCGGGCGATATTGCTGTGCGGGAGTGTTTCGCTGCCGTTGGCGCAGGAGAGACTTTGAGAATGATGCTGCGGCCGAGGCTGCGGCTTTGCCGTCGAGGCTGATGATTTCGGTGCCCAAGAAGCTGTTCAAAAGGGCTGTGAAGCGCAATCTGCTGAAACGCCGCATCCGCGAGAGCTACCGCCGCCTGAAAGGCGAAATCAACGGCGGCCCCTATGACATTCTGCTGATATACAGCACAAAAGAGATTATGGACTACGGGCGGATCTATGCCGATGTCGAGGCCATATTGAAGCAGCTGCACTGAGATGGCGACCTTCCCGGAAATAAAGGCTATGGTCAAGAAGCTGCTGATCGCGCCTTTCGTGCTGCTGATACGCTTCTATCAGATCTGCATCTCGCCTCTGAAGCCGCCATCCTGCCGCTTCACCCCCACCTGTTCACAGTACGCCCTGGAGGCTTTCCGCAAGCACGGCCCATTCAAGGGTTTCTGCCTGACGGTCCGGCGTCTTCTGCGCTGCCACCCCTGGGGCGGCTCCGGCTACGATCCCGTGCCTTAGTATGCCCCCTGTGCCCCTGCGGGGCTGTCAGAATCACTCCTTGTTTGCCGCCTTTTGGCAGAGATGCTTTTATTGTTTAGGGATTAGTTCGTATCATTGTCCCGGAAACTAATCGCCCGACAATATCTTTTATTTAAAACAGTATGAGCATTATTGATTTCAACAGCTTTGCCCGCTCAAAACAAGGGGTGAACACTACAACCTTGTGGGACTATCAGTCCGCAGTTGATACCTATATCAACCCGACGGTCATCGAGGAACGGCGCATGAACATAGCCCAGATGGATGTGTTCAGCAGATTGATGATGGACCGCATCATCTTCCTTGGGGTCGCCATCGACGATGACGTGGCAAACATCATCACCGCACAGCTGCTCTTTTTGGAGTCGTTGGACCCTTCGTCCGACATTGCTCTCTACATCAATTCTCCCGGAGGGAAGGTGTCGAGCGGACTTGCCATCTACGATACTATGCAGTTGGTGAAGCCTGAGGTCTCGACCATCTGCACCGGAATGGCCGCATCGATGGGTTCCATTCTTCTTTGCGCCGGGGAGAAGGGCAAACGCCGTGCATTGCCTCATTCGCATGTACTTATTCATCAGCCTCTTGGCGGAGCGCATGGCCAGGCCTCCGATATTCTCATCGCAGCCAAGGAGATTGAGAAAACTCGCGAGGAACTTGTTTCAATCATCGCAAAACACAGTGGAAATCCTTACGAAAAGGTTTTCGCAGATGCGGACCGTGACTACTGGATGACGGCCGAAGAAGCCAAAGCATACGGGATGGTGGATGAGATACTTGTATGCCCTCCCGTCCGAGTATGTCAAGAAAGAGAATAATATACAAGATTTGGCCCGTTCGTGCCGTATGGAGGACGACGGGGATCTTGTGTTGATTGCAGACACCTTGAATGAAAACCATTCGAACCGGAAAGGCTTTCTTCCCCTGTGTCCCCGGGAAGGAGAATCTGGCGTAATCAGCAATGACTTATATTCATACATGGTTGCTTGGGAAGAACTTGGTTTTGTGATAACTCCCGAACCTTTCCCGTTTTGCATAGACCCGACGAAGTTGGACATCCCGGAAGAACTATGAACTCCAAAACACTTGTCATTCATCCGAAAGACCCTTCAACGGACTGTCTCGGCGTCATTTACCACGGCCGGGACTGGACGGTCATAAGGGATTTCGCTACGCCTCTGGATGAGATTGATGAGCAGATTCGCCGTCACGACCGCATTATCATGCTCGGTCATGGCTGCCAGGAAGGCTTGCTCGCCGGGGCACTGGTGGAATATCCGGACGGACGGAAGGTCTTCAACAGGTTCTCCCGGTATATCGTCGGTCCCGCCCAGGCCCCTCTATTGAGGGATAAGGAAAACTTTTCGATCTGGTGCAACTCCGACGCCTACTTCCGAAAGTACAGTGCCGGCAGGGGCCTGCACACCGGCATGATCATCAGCGAGGTCGCCGAAGAATATTACTGCCTCGGCCGCGCCGTCCTGAACGAAGACCAGATGGCCCGTAACATGGAGCTCTTCTGCGGCACCTTCGCAAAATACATCGACCTTCCTCCTGATGAAATGCGTCGGAAGGTTCTGGAAGAATATTTCGGGGAGGATGAGGTGACCCGGTTCAATAGGGAGCGGATAATTGTTTTGTAACCATATTGTAGGATTGAGCAAGCTGAGGCTGATTGAGAAGATCGTAAAAGTTGACAATACGGTCCTGATTGTTGGCCGTGTCCTGCATCCTTGATATTCCACCCCACTTCTGGATAATCCAAAAGTTAATGCCCCTATGCCCTACGCCTCCCTCCATTTCAGTCGTCAAACCCTCCTTAAGACGAAGATTTTTCTCAAAATTGGATCCACCTGATATGATTTTGTCTCTCAGTTGAACATTTACGGGGCATGAATCAATAGGCACTCCATACCTTTTGGGTTCGTATAGTTCAGAAAGATTGACTCTCTGCCAATGTTGACGAGTGATCTTCTTGAGGTGTTGATAGATAGCTTCTTCCATTCTTTGTAGTCTATAAAATCTTCTATTCTTAAATTAATCCACAAAATCGGCACTATTGTCGTGGATGGCCATCAGGGGGTTGGCAAGATCCGGGAACATTTCCGCTATATTGCTTCAAGTTTTGCAAGTCGAAGAGCCAGGAGTTTCTCACCTTCGGCAAACGTTACGCTGATACGTTCACCTTCAATGGCTTTGACCGTGCCATCACCGAACTTGGGGTGACGGACTCGCTGGCCCACGATGAAATCACATTTCACTTCCTCCGATTTTTGCAGCTGGGCAGCGTCAGTGCCTTCATACACAGGATAGTTTCCATCTATGTAGGCCTTGATGAGGCTTGCATGAGAGAGGGGTGAAGATGTATCTTCCACAACCGGATTCGTATCATAATCCAACAGGACCACCGTTCTGGCCTTTGCCATCTCACGAATTCTATCCACAACGGATTTTGCTTTGTGCTCCAACGTCCACTTGTAAGTGGGCACATAGATGAGCCGCCTGGCTGTGATGTACCCCAGGAGTTCACTGCCGCCAACACCTTTGCGATGTCCCTTCATCGGCCCATACTTTCGCGTGGTACGTTTCAGGTTCTTCATCGTATTGTTCTTGAAAAGCGAGATATCCGTCCCTGTGCTTTCAAAAACTTTCAAGCCCTGCCAGATGGACTCCACGCTCATTGCCGTCCAGCCCGGTGAAAAAGGAACAGGAATTCCACCATGTGGATAGAAGGGACTCAGACGGGCCAAATCACCCTCCGCATGGGAGGTAACATCGAGGATTACGGCTTCCGGATATTCCTTTAGGAGGTTCTTTTCACTGCATCTTTTGGACTTTACAACAATCATTTGTATGCTATTTGGTTTTGTATCAGGCAAATATAGGTAATTATTATGAATTTCAGATAGGAACTCTGCTAAAACCTGTCAATAGGAACTGAATTTTGAACAAGTTACTTTTTATTGCTAAATAGCCCTGCTATCCAACTGATTGCAGCTTCGAGGATGAGGAATGCCAAGAAGATCAGGAGGATTG
>CAVHXU010000011.1:0-111446 GCA_963640185.1 Lachnospiraceae bacterium
GGGCGGCTATTTCCACCCCGCCTGTTTCCAGATGCTGTTCAAGAGTTCCTGCCCCTCCCATCAGTCATCATTGTCGGCTTCGTAATCGATGCCCGCATAGTCTATCGAGCGCAGATACTCGAAAAGAGTTCTACAACCGGTGCGGTCATATATGTACCGGCTGAAATCGAAATTCAGAAAGTAGTTTATGGATTCCAGTATCCAAGGAGTATCTCCCCAACCATCTCCTGTGTCGATTACAAATTTATACATATCATAATCATAACGAATGATACCGATTCCGTCCGGATTCTTGCGGAAGTCGAGAAGAAAATCGCCAGGCATCGACTGATTATGTTTTTCCCGATACTCGACCACTCGAAAAAAATGCTTCTCGTTCTCCGAAGCGGATTCTCTGGCTATCCGGTCAAACAACGCCTGATCTTCTGGGTCTATCTGCCAGACACCATCAATGGTCCCGTACTTGCGTTTCTTTGCCATATCTCAATGCTGTTATATTGTCGCTCAAATATACGAAATTATCGTATTTCAAGTCAAATGGCTCTTATCTCGACATAGATTTCTTCCGCCTTCAAGAGGCCCGAACCGCAGTATCCTGCAGGATATCGTCTGCTACATAGTTGCTTATTTCGCGAAGTTGTGTAACTTTGAAACCCATAACACTTTTTGTTCAGTGTTGATTTCTTGGCACAGATGGGTATGGTCACTAAAGACGATTGGAAGAAGACAGACTTGAATGTTGACAGTCTGTGGCTGATTGACGAACGAGATAAAAGCGGCAAGCACGCAAATGTTTACCATGGCAACTTCATACCGCAGATACCGAATCAGTTGATCCGGCGTTACACCCGAAAAGGCGACACGGTGATGGAACTATTCTCGGGGAGCGGCACCACCCTGTTCGAATGCGAGACCCTCCGAAGAGATTATATCGGCTTTGACATCAATGAACAGATAATGGAATATGTGGCGGAAAAGATGGCCGGATGTGACACCATACACTATTCGAACTGCTATTGCGATGTCACGGATACAGTGTCGTTTAAAGAGCAGACTGACCGAATATGCCAAGAACGAGGGATTGAAAAGGTCGATTTTCTGATAGCTCACCCGCCGTATTGGGATATTGTCAAGTTTACGCAAGATAAAAGAGACCTTTCTCAAACATCAAATCTGGATACATTCTTGGATAAATTCCATATTGCGATGGCTAACGGCATATCATATTTGAAAAAAGGGAAGTACTTGGCAGTAATCGGCGGAGACATATATAAACAAAGTGAAGTAGTGCCGTTGGCCTTCCATATGATGAACATCATCAAACAGAACTTCAATGTCAAGATGAAAGGCATTGTCATCAAAAATATCGAGGGGAACAAAGGGAAACTTGGCACACAGGACATCTGGAAATACAGGGCCCTTCAAAGCGATTATTTCCTCTTCAAGCACGAATACATTTTTGTCTTCAAGAAAATGGATTAATATGACCAAGACGGGACTGTTTATAGAATTGGCGAGCCCAGATTCAAAAGGAGTGAGCAGATGGGTGCGTTCCTCAGAATTCACCGGTCGCTATGCTGACCTGCAACTTGGAAATGGTGGCAGTTGGTGTCGTGCAAGTTCCATGCTCGCGAAAAAATATAATGTGGAGCTTGACAAGTCGCTTACGCCGGGAAATTCAATTGACGCTGTAAGATTGAATGGGTTTAAGAGGGAAGATACTTTCAGCCAATCCATCAGAAAAGATATCAAAGACTTTTACAAGGAACAACGGTGCGTAATGTTGGGAGTAAAAGGCTTTTCTGAAAACACCAGAATAGAGATTGATCATAAGGATGGCCGCAAAGAAGACTGGCGGGTTTCAAATCCGGAAACGCAGAGATTTGACGATTTTCAGCCTTTATGCAAAGCCGCCAATGATGTGAAACGTCAGATATGCAAGGAATGTAAACAGTCGAATGAACGATGGGACGCGACCAATATAAAGGGGAACCCGTACCCATTCTATGCTGGAGACAAGAATTACACAGAGGAGTTGGGGTGTGTGGGCTGCTATCAATATGACCCGGTTGAGTACAGAAAAACCTGTGTGAAAAAAGTGTCAAAGGAGGCATCTGAACACACCGCAGAGTATATTATGAACAAACTATATCCGGAAGAGAAATGATGAATAATGCACATGTTCTTCCATTGATGCATATAGGCGGTTAATACTTCAAAAAGCCAATAATGAATTATATAGGTTCTAAATATTCGCTTCTTCCTTTCTTGGAATCAACCATTGAAGACGTTGTTGGAACAGATCTTCACGATAAGGTTTTTTGTGACATTTTTGCTGGAACAGGCGTCGTTGGCCGATCGTTTAAGCCTAAGGTGCGCAAAGTGATTGCTAACGATTGGGAATACTACAGTTATGTTCTGAATCGCAATTATATCGGGAATCATCTTGAACTTGATGGAAAGGAAGAACTTCTGAATCGGTTGAATCAACTGGAAGGAGCTGGTGATGGATTCATATACCGGAATTATTGCAAGGGCAGTGGAAGCGGACGACAGTATTTTTCTGATGAAAATGGGAAAAAGATAGATGCGATAAGGTCGCAGATAGAGAAGTGGAGAACTTCCGGTTATGTTTCAGAGGATATGTACTTCTTTTTGTTGGCCAGCCTTCTCGAAAGCGCGGACAAACTGGCAAACACAGCCTCTGTATATGGAGCTTTCTTGAAACATTTGAAAGCGACTGCTCAAAAACCGCTTTCTCTAACTCCGGCAGTTTATACGGTCAACGAAAATACTCATGATGTCTATTGCTCTGACGCGAATATCCTTATAAAGAATATAGAGGGCGATATCCTTTATCTTGATCCCCCGTATAACGCCCGACAGTATGGAGCCAATTATCATCTTCTCAATACGATAGCAGAATACAAACCATTTGTGCCCAAAGGCAAGACAGGATTGCGCGAATATCTTAAATCCTCATATTGCGGCAAGAGAACTGTACTTTCATCCTTCGAGTCCTTAATCAAGGATGCCAAGTTCAAGTATATCATTCTGTCATATAATAACGAAGGACTGATGACCCGGCAGGACATTGCCGCCATAATGTCAAGATATGGACACTATGGTATGTTCTCGCTGGATTATCATAGATTCAGAGCAGACAAGGAAGAAAGCCGCAATCACCGCGCCGACAAGACCGTCGAGTATCTCCATATTTTAGAAAAATGAAGAGGATGACTAAAACCCTTTAGTCACCCTCTTCAGTGTGCTCCCTTAGGGGCTCGAACCCTAGACCCCAACATTAAGAGTGTCGTGCTCTACCAACTGAGCTAAGGAAGCATTGCTTCTATGTGATTCGTTCGGGGCTCGAACCCGAGACCCCAACATTAAAAGTGTTGTGCTCTACCAACTGAGCTAACGAATCAATCCGGTCCCCGAACCAAAAACTATTTCGTTTCCGAAATGGGATTGCAAAGGTACTGCAATATTTGGGAATATCAAATTTTTTGCGGGATTTTTTGCAGTTTTTCCCGCCAGTAATCGATTTTATCCTGCTTGCCGAGCCGCTCCAGATGCGAGAACACCGATGTCCAGCTGCCCAGATCGTCCCAACCCAGCTCATCGGCGACGGTGTAGATGTACGGAGCTTTCTCCAGTACGGCATAATCGATGGAGATTTTCTCGCACAGAGGGAAATTCTCGCCGAGCGCCTGCTGCTCGGACGGAGTGTTGAAATGCGGCTCCAGAGCATCCATTATTTCGGCTATTCCCGGTGTGAAACGGCGCAGAAGGCTGTTTATGCCCGCCACCCGCCAGACGAATATGCCGGCATTCCACACGAAATCCCCGGATGCCAGATAGCACTCCGCAGTCCCGGCATCGGGCTTCTCCCGGAACTCAAGCGCAGGGACGACCACCCCGTGAGAAATCCGCGACAGGTGGATGTAGCCATATCCCGTCTCCGGCCTGGTAGGAGTGATACCCACCGTCACGATGGACTCGGGTTCCTCTGAGGACTCCACGAAATCCAACGCCTTGCGAATCGTGGCGGCGAAGAGAGCCGTCTTCTCCACATAGGCGTCCGACGGGGTCACCACCACACTGGCGTCTGGACACTCGGCGGCGATCCTGCGGCAGGCGTATGCTATGCAGGGAGCCGTGTTTCTCGCCACAGGCTCCAGCAGTATATGGTTCGCGGGGATGCCGGGAAGCTGCCGGGCGATGTCATCGCGGTAGCGCTCCGAAGTCACCACCCAGAATCTCTCCGGCGGGCACAGGGGCAGGAACCTGTCCATAGTGAGCTGAATGAGCGACCTGCCGCAGTCAAGCACATCTATGAACTGCTTCGGATGTTCCGGGGTGCTCATCGGATAGAGGCGGGTGCCTATGCCACCCGCCATAATGACTATGTGTGTCCGTGAATAATCTGTCATACCCGGCAAAGGTAAGCCAAAATGGGGATTTTACCAAGCGCCGGGTCATTGAGTATCTGGAAGGGCGTTTATGGCAGTATTGAGCCCCTCCACGCGGCTCTCATATGTCGTACGCATACTCTCGATGGCCGCGGAATAGGTCAGGAACTCGTCGCCGGAGTTGCCGCCGTGCGAGACTGAGATGTTCCATATCGACCAGTTGGACTCGGCGGCCTGCTCCAGACTCGTCCCGAGCTCCGTGATCACGGCGCCCTGAGTCTTCAGCACGGAGCCATAGAGCGAATTCCAGCGGGCCTTGACTCTCTCAACGAAGACGCTGTCCTTGAATAGCAGAGGATACCAGACATAGCCGTTGGGCTTGGCAAGCGTGCCCGTACCCCAATCAGCCCTCTGATAGAAGAGCGCAGAATAGCCTCCGTTATAGGTGAATTTGTATGGATACGGCTCGCCGGCCGCAGTTTCCATCGCGGAGAAACGCGAATCCGAGTTGAACTTGGAGATGTTCACATAGGTCTGCCAGTCGAAATCCCAGACAGGGCCTGCGAACAGCTTGCTGTCACCATCCCGGTACATATAGCAGCTCTTGGGATGCTGCATCTCGTCGTTCATTGCCAGCTCCATAACTATCCACCAGTCTATCATCGAATTGATGTCAATTTTCTCGTAGGCGGCGTCATAATATTTCCGCGCGTCGGATGTATTGCCCCCGGTCACGGCAGTGCTTCCGTTGTAGAGATTCGCTTCGATGTCGTTGAACCAGGCCTCCATCTCTTTAAGCATCCCGGAGCTCAGGGAATCCTTGAACATCACCGGAAGCTGTCGTTTGGCGGTCTTGAACTTGCAATCTTCGTCAAACTCGCCGCTCAGCTCTATCAGAAATCCGCAGTCGGAGATGGACGGCGATGAATTCCCGTCCTCCACCACATCCTCATAGCAGTCCTTGATGTTCAGTCTGTTTTTGTCAATCTTTATCTGTTCGCAGAGATAGTAGCAGCCTATGTGAAGTCCGTTGAGCACCACTTCGACATTGCGCCCGTGGGGGTTGTAGATGAAGCCGCGACCGAGCGGTTCGCCCACTGTGCCGTTCTCGAAATGAGCCTGCACGGCATTGGCGAGCCTGTACGAAAAGGCATTGCGGATCATAGTGCGGTCATAGATGCTCGCTATCAGACACCAGCGCTTGTGCTTCTTCATCCCCAGCACGCCCGCTTTATCGACAAGCTTGATCGCCATAGGTCTCTTGGCGAGAAGCTGGGAGGAATTGCCCCGGAGCCGGATGCCGCAGGCCGCACTGTCAAGGCTCAAGACACCGTTCTCATAGATGGAGATGCTGTGGTCTTTGGCAAAGTCCGAGTCCTTGGAAGGAATGTTGGTGTAGTCCAGGAAACTGCTGTTTTTCGAGAGAGTCAGGCCCGACTGCGGAATGTTGATCACGACCACGGGGATGCCGCTGCCGCTGAGCTTCACGGTGTATTCGCGGCTCTCAATCTCCCCGTCGGAGTTGACGGCACTGACCGTATAGACCACAGGAGCCGTGAAATCCTGGACGGACACCCCGCTTGTCTGCTCCTCCCCGCCTACCGTCACGCTGCATCCGGACGGCACCGTAAAATACGGAGCGAGAGAGTAGTCGTACAGGTAGGGAATCACACCCTCTATGACTCCGTCGCTCTGCGACACTGTAAGATCTACTCCGGAGACGCTGCTGACCACAGGATCGGTGCTGCCGGTGTATGAAGCCTTATGCGCGAGAATCTTGCCCTCATTGGCCGCGGCGGTGAAGCCGAAAGCCGTCATCTCGGGAGTGATATCGGAGGTCTCGACTATCGACAGGGCATTCTCAGAGGCGGTGGCGAGAGAAAGATCCAGGGAGACATCGTAGCAGCAGCCTGATTCAAAGTCCTTGAGAGCGGTGACATTGAAGGATATGGAATGCTTGTCCGTCACGACCCTTATCTGCACGATATCGTCTTTCCGGACGGCAGGAGCGATGTTGGCGTAGGCCTCGACGGGCTGGCTCACGGACGGAGTGTCCGGAAATCTGACAACGACCCCGGGGTATGTCCGCGCAGCCGCCACCGGCTGAAGTTCGGAGGACTGGCCGGAAGCGAGAGCCTCCAGATCAAAACTGAACTCTCCCGTCCAGGACTGGGACGATGCGCTGTCCCCTGTCGCCGAGAAATGCACGGATTTGACGACCTCGTCCGACGAGACCCCTTTAAGGGCCGTCAGATCAAGATCGAGCCGGAGAAGAACCGTCTTGGGGCTGAATGTGAAGGTATAGTCCCCGGAGGACTGCCGCGCGGGAATGACGCTCACCTTGAAGTCGCCGGCGGAGATGGAGCCGGGACCGGTGTAGTCCTGTATCCTGTTGATGCTGACAGGGATGGCGGACTTGTCGGAACAATCTTTCCTGTAGGGATAATATGCGCACAGAGGCGTGTCTCCGGATGTCATCAGGCCGCTGAACAGGGCGTTGGGCGCAATCTCCGCTATGTCAGATGTGAACGCGGAGTTGAGCGACGCCGCACCGAACACGCCGACGGTATCCCCCGGCGACCACCAGACGGATGTCATATCGGTCCTCGTGGACTCAGGGGCTATCTGTGTCTTGGTCGGGATCTGTGCGGAAACCGCTGAAATCCGTACCTGATAAAGCGCAGGATTCTCATTGAGTTCATTCTTGTCGCAAGAGGCAAGAGCGCAGGCAAGCAACAGCGACAACGCCGCCGGAAACAGTGTTCTTCTCATAAACTTTTTATCTTAAAGAGGGTGTATTCCAAGATTTCTCCAATGAATACGCCCTCTCGGGTTCAAAGTCTTCTTTTAACACTGTGCGGAGCGCCATCGTCCAGGCATCGCTCCAAACCTACTGCAATCCAAATCCCGAACCCCCGTTGCTGTAGACCGCATCCGAGTCGTTCTCCTCGGGATCGGCGTCGCGTACGCAACGGATCACCAAAGGAGTAGTGGCTATGCTGTGACCGGTGGATATGATCGGGTCATTTGCCGAGGAGTCATATCGTCCGACATAGATGAAGTATGTCTGCACGCTGCCGTCAGGGGCTGTAATATCGACGTTTCTATTGTATTTTGTCTTTGCTCCGAGAGTCTGGGTCGAGCCGTCACCGGTTCTGAATTCATCGAGACAGCATCTGTAAATCAGATAAAGTTCCTTCTCGTTGGGGATACGCCACTCGCCGAGGTCGGACTTGTCCTCATTCTCGTAATAGTAGTCCTGACAGAACGATCCCCGGAACAGCTCGTTGAAATAGAACGTGCTGTCCGAAATAGGCTTTGTGTAGCCCGATGCGGTGACCGCAGTACGGCCCTCCGTAATGCTTACCCCCGTGAGATTCTCCTTGGCGATCCTTATGGCCTGAGGGAGCTGTGCCGCCAGGTCAGTGTTGACGTGCTCGGCATATTCTCCGTGTTGGGAACCGGAACTGCGCAGCGCGGAAGACTGCAGTGATGTCAGAGTGGCTACCCTTGTGACGGTATTGTATCTGAACACAGTGGTCACATCTCCCCCCGCCGCCGACACGGCAGTAGAATCTCCGAGATTTCTCACGCAGCGTACCACGCGGGTCTTACTCTCTGCATCGGCAGAAGCCAGGGAACTCATAGCCGTACCCTCCTTGGCCCACCACACACGGTAGCCGCCCGCCGTCGAGGTAGGGTACTGCGTGTTGTCGAACTGAAGGGAAACCGGAAGAGTCCTCTCTCCGAACCAGATGGCGACACACTGGCGCACAGAAGGCATATACCAGCGGACTTCGTCCTTATCCAGCTTTCCGTCGCCGTTGTTGTCGCGGTTGCGGGAAAGGCACTGATAGATGTTGGAGTTGTATGCGGTCTGCATAATGGAAGCCGCCGTCGGTGACGTAGAACCGTTGAAAGCATTGCCGGAAGCATTGACATAGCTGCTCCACGACACCGTGCCGTTGGCGGTAAGATTGCCGAGAGTGTTGCTCCAGCCGTTGGTCACGCTCGAGCCCGCGTACGTGTCAGAGCCTGCTCCATCGGGACCAAGATACGTGGCAGGGGTTTCCTCCACTGATTCTATGCCGAACGGACGCTCCACGCTCAGATCGTAGAAAGACTTGATGGACTTCTGGGTGAAAGAGAACACCACGTCGGAAGTGTAGAGGCTGTGCAGGTCGCGGGACTGCTGCGTCGCTCCGAATGACACGGTCATCACCCTGTCATCGGCGTTCACCCATTCGCTTCTGTCCTTGTCTTCGTAGAAATACTCATTGATATACGCCACCACATAGACTTTTTTCTGACTACTGCGGTAGTAGTAGTAATTCGAGGATGTATTCTTATTCTTAAGATCCGCTATCAACCCATAGATGTCCGTGACATTGCCTGGACCCGGATAAGATTTGGCGCTGGCTGCGCTGAAGCGGCCACCCGTAGTGGTAGTAACCTCAGGCTTTCCGAACTCTATCCAGGAATAATCCGAGGCGTCCGCAGTCGCCGGTTTGTTGTTCCCGTCGTAATCCACGAAGTCCGCGAACGGAGTCCGGACTCTCACTGAATAATGCTGCATCCCGACCGTGGCATCGTAGTCAAAGGACATCAGCACAGTCTCGTAGTGCGCATCCAAGGTGCAGACCACCGCCGCGCCGCCGCTGTTGACTATGTCTCCCTCGGCACCCGGATTGTTCTCGGTGGGCTCGTACTCAGATGCCGTCTGGACCTCCGTGATGATGCTGTTGACACCGTTGATGTTGACGGTGTAGTTGTACTTATAGTTTCTTCTCACCGAGAAGTTGGAGAAGTCGCTTCCCCAGTCTCCGAGATGAATGGTGTAGCTGACATTGCCGGAAACTGTCGGGGTGCTGCCGTTTTCTGTCTTGCCCGGTCCCTGGTAATAGCCCTTGATAACCACATAAGTGGCATTAGCCGGAGCATAGAGAAAGTCTCCGTAAGGCTCTTCGGCGGAATAGGCCCTCTTTTCCCGCGAAGCGTAGGTCCAGGTGGCAGGACTGGAGGCCGGCACCTGCACATTCTCCATCATATAGAAATAGAACGTGCCGTCGGAGGCGATGGGCTCATTGAGACGGGTGGTGAAATTGTCGTCCGCAGGAGTGACGCCCAAATAGCCCAGACTGCCGGGAAGGGAACCTTTGTCGCCCGACCAGCCGGAGCGCTCCATCAGAGACGAAGACTGCGAGAGATTGTAGATGCTGTATGTCTCGGGAGTGAATGTCACCCCGCTGCCGGACTTCAGGGTGAAACTTACCTTGGACGTGAGCCTCTTGAGATGGATAGTCTTCGCCAGAGTATTCTCCTTGCCGCCCTCAAGAGTGATGACCTCGCTCCTGCCGTCGGAGGATGTCTCACCGTAACGGCCGCTCATAAGCATCCCGGCCTCGGCGAAATCTATCAAGTTGTTGGTCTTGAGCAGGCAATGGTCCAGAAACTCCTGATGATTGAAAGTCGCCACTTCGGAGATGTTCACGCCGCAGAAGCGTGTGTTGTAGTTGGCGATGGCATAGAGATACCAATCGCCGCTCACGAGACCGGTAGGCTCAAGCTCCTCCTCGCTCAGGGTGACGCTATAGATGTAGTTGGTGGACGTAGGCTGCGACGAGAGCACTATCTGCGACTTGATCACAGGCACGACAACCGCCTTGGAAGAAGTATTGTCCTTGGAGAAAAACACAAGAGCCAGATCCTTGATCTCGGACTCCTGGGCATCCGACGCCTTGACGGCGACTGCCGGGAACGCCGGGGTGGAAAAACTGAAACGGAGAGCGACCGGAAGCCCTGCTTCAACGCTCTTTCGCGACACGATGTCCTTGTTGCAGGAAACGGAAAGAATCCCGAACAATGCAATGCCGAACAATAGGGATAATCTGGATTTCATAGGCAGAGGATTTAATCGAATGTAACGTCGTTCTCCACCGTGACCCAGTCGTCAACCTCGACTTTGCTTTGAATCTTGACCGGCTTCGAAGCGCAAAAACTGCCCTCCCCCACCAGTATGGCGCGTTCAGTCATTGGCGCCGCATACTTATCACACACACCGACAATCATAATCTCACCATTAATATATTCTCAAAACTAAACTACCGACAAATGCTTTCAACAAGAGCTGGTTTCCAAAACGCTCCAAAGTGCAAAGTTAAGAAGAAATCGGATAACTGCCAAAACTTTATCCGATTCCTGTAAAAATTATCTACTGGCGCTCCTCTCCCGCGGCCTTGAGCCTCTCGGCGTTTTCCGCTATCTGGAGCTTGTCTATCATCGGCTGGATGTCACCGTCCATAAACACCGGCAGGTTATACACCGTGTAACCGATGCGGTGGTCCGTGACGCGCGACTGCGGGTAATTGTAGGTGCGGATCTTGGCCGACCGGTCGCCGGTCGAGACCATAGTCTTGCGCTTGGACGAGATCTCGTCGAGGTATTTCTCGTACTCCATATTGTAGAGACGGGTACGGAGCTCGGCGAGGGCCTTGTCGAAGTTCTTGAGCTGGGACTTCTCGTCCTGGCACTGCACCACGATACCCGACGGGATGTGGGTCAGGCGGATGGCGGAATACGTGGTGTTGACGGACTGTCCGCCGGGACCCGACGAGCAGAATGTATCCTTGCGTATATCATTCATATTCAGGTCTATGTCGAACTCGTCCGCTTCCGGAAGCACCGCCACTGAAGCGGCCGACGTCTGGAGTCTGCCCTGAGTCTCGGTCTGGGGCACACGCTGGACACGGTGCACGCCGGACTCATATTTGAGCGTACCATAGACACCCTCGCCGCTGACCTTGCAGATGATTTCCTTGAAGCCGCCGGCGGCGCCCTCGCTCTGGCTCGTCACCTCCATCTTCCAGCCCTTGCGCTCGAAATATTTGCTGTACATACGGAACAGGTCGCCGGCGAAAATGGCAGCCTCATCGCCGCCCGCGCCGCCGCGGATCTCCAGAATGGCGTTCTTGCCGTCCTGCGGATCGGCGGGGATGAGGAGCAGCTTTATTTCCTGCTCCATCTGAGGAAGCCTGGGCTCTATCTCCGCAAGCTCGGCCTTTGCCATATCCCGCAGTTCATCGTCCTTTTCGTTGGCGATGATGTCCTTGGCCATCTCGACGCTTTCCACAAGCTTGCGGTACTCGTTGCCGGCCTTTATGATCGGGCTGAGCTCCTTGAACTCCTTGTTGAGTGAGATGTATTTCTTCATATCGGAAATCACCTCCGGATCAGACAGCTGGGTCTGAAGTGCCGAATATCTGTCCTGCAGTCCGAGAATCTTGTCAAGTAATGAGTTTTCTGCCATAAGTTTTCCTTTTGTTGCCGTGTCCCGCCTCCGTCAAGGCGCAGAGCCCGCAAAGATACCAAATTTCGCCGAAATGCCCAAAATCATTTGTCCCCGAGCTCTACCCTTGGCTCTACCGGGGCTCCCCGGATTCTGGTGCAGACTCCAGCAGAGCAGTGATTACCTGTTGGGCACAGGCGCAGCCGAAGACCGCCGGGATGTAGGAAATGGTGCCCACCAGGGACTTCTTGTTGCGCTCCTCGCAGGGCACGATGGCTTCTTCACGGGGCAATTCCTCGGAGAACACCACTTTGAAGCCCCGGCTTATTCCCAGATGTCTCAGCCTCTTGCGCACTATGTAGGCCAGCGGGCAGTTGAAGGACTTGGATATGTCGGCGATGCGGATGCGGGTGAGGTCAAACTTGGCCCCGGCACCCATCGAGGATACCAGAGGGATGCCGTTGTCCACGCAATGCCTTATGAGCGCGAGCTTCGGCGCAAGGGTGTCTATGGCATCGACCAGATAGTCGTAGGGGCCGGTGCCGTCGCCTGTGCCGATGATGCCGGGAATGGACTCGGGAGTCAGGTATTCGTCTATGACGCGCAGATCCAGAGCCGGGTTGATGTCGCTGAGCCTCCGGGCGAGAACCTCGGTCTTGGGAAGGCCGGTGGTGCTGCCGAGGGCGATGAGCTGACGGTTGCGGTTGGACTCCGAGACCCTGTCCGCATCAATGATTGTCAGATGACCCACTCCGGCCCTGACGAGCATCTCCGCGGCATAACCGCCGACTCCTCCCACTCCCGCGACCACGACATTGGCCGAGGCGAGCCTCTCCAGTCCGTCCCTCCCTATGAGCAGTTCTGTCCTTTCCGTCCACATTTTCCGACAACAGCTTTTCCCGCGATTGTTCCTAACGCCTGCGCTCCGTCTAAAGCCCCTTCGCCTTGGCCTCGTCCCAGATGGCGTCCATCTGAGCGAGAGTCATATCCTTCAGGCTGACGCCCCGGCGTATGGTGTGTTCCTCCAGATATGTGAAGCGGCGGCGGAACTTGGCGCAGGACTTCTCGAGAGCGGTGTCCGGATTGAGCCCGTAGAGTCTGGCGGCGTTCACCACAGCAAAGACGAAGTCTCCGAGTTCTTCCTCCGCCCTCTCCTTTGCCGCAGCCCCGTCAGCCTCCGTGGCGGCCTCATCCATTGCGCGAAGCTCGACCTCATACTCTCCGAGTTCCTCCCTGACCTTGTCCCACACATCCTCTTTCTTCTCCCAGTCGAAGCCCACTCCGCGGGCCTTGTCCTGAATCCGGAACGCCTTTATCATAGACGGCAGGGACTCCGGCACTCCGCTGAGCACTCTCTTGTTGCCGTCCTTTTCCCGGGTCTTGAGCATCTCCCAGTTGCGGAGAACGGCCTCGGCGGACTCTGCCACCTCCGTGCCGAAGACGTGGGGATGACGGTAGATCAGCTTGTCGCACAGGTGATTGCACACGTCCGCGATGTCAAACTCCCCTTTCTCGTCACCGAGCTTGGCATAGAACACCACGTGGAGCAGCACGTCCCCGAGCTCCTTGCGTATCTCCGCGTGCTCGTCCTTCAATATGGCATCACTGAGTTCATAGACCTCCTCGATGGTCTGGGGGCGCAGGCTTTCGTTGGTCTGCTTTCTGTCCCAGGGACATTTCACCCTGAGTTCGTCCATAATGTCCAGAAGCCGTCCGAAGGCCTCAATTTTCTCTTCTCTGCTGTGCATATCTCTATATAGTTACATATTCACCCTTTCTCCTCCATCGAATATAGCCGTAAACGGCTGATGCACAATATAGTCCATAGAGGACGGACATCCAAGTAAGCCCTTGGCGGACGCACATGGCGAATGTGGCGGCATCGGCCACTATCCACAGCAGCCACTGCTCCCTGTAGGACTTGGCAAGCCACCAGGTCGCTATCGCGCTGAGGACAGTGACAGTCACATCCATAAGCGGCTGCGAGTCCCCGAGCATCCGTGCCAGAAAGTAGAACCCGGCCGTGCCTCCCACAAAAAGCAGTGCCGAGACGACGGCGACCGCGGGAGTGAGCCGCGTCAGGTGCACCGAAGATGCTCCTCCGGGGCCCGTTGCCGAGTCATTGACGGCGGACTCAGCCGCGACGGAGGCTTTCAGTCTGCGCTCGTCCTTCATCCATTGCCACAGTCCGTATGCCGAGATGGCGAAGTAGTAGCAGTTCAACGAGAATGAGGCATATAGCCCCTCGCTCCAGAAGACCGCCATCGCCGCGACTGCCGTCAGAAAACCCACAGCCCACATCCATTTGTTCTGCAGAATCTCCAGAACGATGTACACCGCACCTGTCAGCAGCGTGAATATTTCCCAAAATGTGCCGTCCATCCCAAACCGCGTCCGATAATCAGCGTGCAAAGATAGGCTATTTTGAGAAATTTGCGTAAGTTTGCGCCTACCAATGAGAATTATATGAGAGATCTGCACTTTGTCAGCGCCGACGAGGCCGTAAAAGTCATCAAATCCGGAGACCACGTTCATCTGAGCAGCGTTGCCAGCGCACCGGCAGTACTTATCGAGGCCATGTGCCGCAGAGGCGATGCCGGAGAACTGGAAAATGTGCGCATACACCATCTCCATACGGAGGGTCCCGCTCCATATACGGAGCCGAAATACAACGGCATCTTCTTCCACCAGGGCTTTTTCATCGGAGCCAATGTGCGTCCGGGCGTCCAGTCCGGCTATGCCGACTACATCCCCGTGTTCCTGAGCGAAACGCAGAAGCTGTACCGCTGCGGGGCTTTGCGCTGCGATGTGGCGATGATTCAGGTGTGCCCCCCGGACAAGCACGGATTCGTGTCTCTGGGGACCTCCGTCGATGCCACTTTGGCCGCGATAGAGTGTGCCCGGACGGTCATTGCCGTGGTCAATCCCAATGTGCCGAGAGCCTGGGGCCAGGCTATGATTCCGCTGGACGACATCGACATCTTCGTCCGGGACGACACGCCGCTGAGGCCCTGCCATTTCGCCGAACCGAACGGGACGGAGCTCGCGATCGGCCGCCACTGCGCGGAGCTGATTGACGACGGGGCCTGCCTCCAGCTCGGGATAGGTGCGCTGCCCAATGCCGTTCTGGCTCAGCTGGACGGGCACAAGGATCTGGGAATCCACACTGAGATGTTTGCCGACGGGGTGCTGAGGCTGGTGGAGAAGGGGGTCATCACGGGGCGCCGGAAAGTCACCGACCCCGGAAAGATAGTTTCCACGTTTCTGATGGGCTCGCGGGAGGTCTATGATTTCATCGATGACAATCCGATGGTGCAGATGATGGATGTGGGCTACACCAACGATCCCCGCATCATCTCCCGGAATCCCCGTATGACGGCCATCAACTCGGCAGTGAGCATCGACCTGACCGGGCAGATAAATGCCGATTCGATAGGCACGAAGTTCTATTCGGGAGTGGGCGGACAGTGCGACTTCGTATATGGGGCGTCGCTGGCAGAGGAGGGCAAGGCGATCATCGCTATGCCGTCAGTGACCGCCAAGGGGGTCAGCAAGATCTGCCCCACCGTGCTGGACGGCGCCGGCATCGTCACGACGCGAGCCCACGCGCATTGGATCGTGACCGAATACGGAGCTGTGAATCTGTACGGCAGGTCGCTGCAGGAGCGCGCCAAGCTGCTCACGGGCATCGCACATCCGGAGCATCGCGCGGCGCTGGACGAAGCGGCGTATAGGCGCTTCGGTCCTCATTATCATAATCTCAGCGTGTAGCTGAAATTATGATAATGAGGACCTGATTGCCCAAGCACTGGGGACCGTTTTCCCCAGACCCCTTGGGTCGCTGCGCTCCGAGCTACCAACTCGTGTAGCTGAAATTATGATAATGAGGACCTGATTGCCCAAGCACTGGGGACCGTTTTCCCCAGACCCCTTGGGTCGCTGCGCTCCGAGCTACCAACTCGTGTAGCTGAAATTATGATAATGAGGACCATAGATTCTAACCCCCGGCCCCTATGAAGGGGAGAATCTTTACGGCCTTCGGCCGAGCGGCACTTGCCGCTTTGTCGCTGCGCTCCAATCTACCGCAGCGTGTAGCTGAAAGAGTCGCAACGCTCCGAGCCACCAACGCGTGCAGCTGAAATTAGGGATAAGAAAAAAATATTGCGGATGTCCTTGAACCATATTATCTTTGCGCGGTTTTTATGTGATTTTTTAAAGAAAGATTATGAACAGAACTTTTCTTAAAGGTGTTTCCATTCTTCTGGGAATTGCCGCCGTTATGGGATGTAAACGCCATAACACTTATTCTCCATTCGAAGGAGTGTGGGAAGGGTCGATGACAGTTACAGAGACCGGCACTTCAGTGAAACTTATCAATGTGACAGGCTCTACCGCCGAATTCTATGATATGGAATACTCATTGGCAAAGGGCTACACTGTCAATTCAAAGCGAGTTTCTGCCTTGAAGATTGTTGACGACAGCAAAAGTAATTCTAAGGCTTTTGCAGTCACTTTGGACGGTGCTGAATACACCTTCGCTTCCGATGGCGGCTCCGTCATCTATTCAACGGACGGCGAAAGTCAATACACCCGCACTTCCAACGCCATAAGCTACTACAAGTCATTTAATTATAGTCCGTGTCTCCTTCCTTCGGACAAAGAATTTGTCGGACCGAGTGTATATCCGGAGAATGCGGAAACTTCATTGCAGTCAGAGTCCCTCACCACCGATTTCAATTGGCTGGAGTTCCTTGAGTGGGCGGGCAAGACTGCGGCCACCACTGCCTGGGGCAAAGGTGTGGGCGTGCTTCTGGATATGCTGTTCCCGGCTTCAGGTGAGACTTCGCTGGACGAAGTGCTGGAGAAGCTGAATTCCATCACGGATCAGCTTAACCAGATGACTCTTCTTTACAAGAACACGACATACGAGGCGAAGCTCAACGAGCGCAGCAAGTATGTAAGTGAACTTACCAACTATAACGCCGAATATTATATCCGTCTCAGCAATGCCAAGACAGAGGAAGATGTGAAGACAATCATACTTGACTGGGCCTCACATAATGTAGGCGGCAACCCTCCGTATGTTCAGGGTCTTAATTTCATAGATTTCCTGCTTAATACCGTGATAGAGCAAAGGGGCATATACAATATGTATGACCTGTACACTTTCAACACCACTGCGTGGGAAGGCGAGGGTTATGCCATCAGGGAGGCTCTTCGTGCCAGCGATATAGCTGTAGCCGCCCAGAATCTGTATCTCACACAGCTTTATCATACGCTCAGATCAGATGTAGATGATGCTTCGAAGGCTACACTTCTTTCCAATAACATCAAGAAATTCGAGCAATTCTCCGATCATATCAAAAAGAATCCTGTGGAGCATCACAACGATAAAGTGATATGCCAGATTGCGGACTGCCATTTCGTCATGGACGCAGTCAATTATGAGATTGTGACATCGGGGCAGTACAAGAACCCGTCCTGGTGCACCCTCCCTCACAAATGGGTGGAATATGACAGTGATATGGATTTCATCTACGGCCCGAACAAGATAGAGCGTTACAACAAATCACTCACTCCGGACGAGGCGAGGAAGATTCTCAATTACTATGACGGCACGGATTTGACTCTGCTTGAAATCTTCAGGAACGCAGGTTTCAAATTCTCAATAGTCACGCGGCCTGAACAGACGCTCATTCTCACGCTTCAGAGTAAAGGCTATTCCGCAGACAAGGAAATCGTGGGACTTGACTATTCCGTCAATTATAAAACGACATCATCAAGTGATGTCGGACCGAAGTCTCTGGGTAAGGGCGTTTTCGAGGTCAAAGGGAACATATACACCTGGTATCTGCAGTTTGTGAGCTGGAAAACGTTCGACGACAATCAGATCTGGATAAGGACCAACGTTCTGGAAAGGTAGTCTTCGCCAGCGTCAGAGTTCAGAAACATACCGGATAATACCGGCCATTTGACACTTTCTCCGATTTTCGATGAAAAGTGTCAAGTGGCCGGAAGTTATTTTGCGAGACCTTCCGCGACTGACAGACGGCAGAAAAGCCGGTACTGACGGAGGAAATCCGCATTGTCGCGAAGTCCCAGAGAGTCGAATGCCGACAGGGACAGGAATCCGTTCAGGGCATCCGGGGAGGAATCCCCGCCAATCCTCTCAAGCAGAGCGCTGTCAGCGGCGGTGACGTGCGGTTCGAAGATGTCTATCGCCTCCCCGGATTCAGTCCGGGCCGTGACCAGATATTTGGCGTAACTCGCAATAAGAAAGGCGAGACGCTTCGTGTCACGGCCGTCTCTGAGCATTTTCGACAATGTGGGGACGATATAAACTTCGAATTTCGCTATGCCGTCTCCGCAGAGCCGCGACACCTGATCGCTTATGGCGGCATTGGAGAAACGCCTCAGCAGCGTGGCCTTGTAATCTTCAAGGTCTATGCCGGCCGGAGCCGGAACATACGGAGTCACATCCACATCCATAAATGTCCTTATGAGGGAGCGGTAGCGGCTGTCAGCGAGCACCTCGTCCACCTTGCGGAACCCTTCCAGATATGCCGGGTAGCACAACAGCGAATGGGACGCATTCAGCAGGCTCAGTTTCATATTCTCATAAGGGGTCACGTCATCCGTGAACTGCACGCCCACGTTCTCCCACGCCGGCCTCCCGGCAATGAACCTGTCTTCCACGACCCATTGGATGAAATCCTCGCAGCGGACATCTGTAATGTCGCCGGACAGGGTCGCCGGAGTAATCCTGTCCACCATCGAGTTGGGGAAAGTGACATTGTCCTCCGCCCATTCGGCCAGATCGGGACATTTCGCACGGAAATATGACATAAACGCCTTTTGCGCCGTGACCCCATTGTGCTGAAGATTGTCACAGGAGAGGATTGTAATCGGAAGCCCGGCAGCCTTGCGGCGTTTCAGTCCTTCAGCCACATACCAGAACACGCTCCGGGGGCGGTCGAAATCGACCTTGTACCCGCCCTCCGTGATGGTCAACGTGATTATCTTCGTCTCCGGAGAGGCGATCTGCGCAATTATCGGCTCCGGATTTTCTTCTCCCCAGCACAAGCCGACAAGGGAGCCGATCCTGTATGTCGCCGTATTCCCGGACGGTTCACAGGTCGTGAGATTATATTCGCCGGCATTCCTTTTCAGAGCGTCATACAGGCGGCCGTCGCCCGGCATAATCATAGCACCGAATACGGCACAATTGCTCTGAGACTTGTCTTCAAGAAGAAGATTGGTATAATATTCAAGATGGGCCCGGTGAAAATTGCCCACACCGAAATGGACTATGCCGGGAGTCACGCCGGCACGGTCATATTTATATTTTATGATTCCGTTCATTTCATTATCCATATTGAAAAACCGTCTATATGCCGAAAATCCGGATGCCACGTCATCCCGCCAAATCCCCCGCTATCGGCATAAGCCGGTGCGCAGGCACTCCGGGAGAGGGTTGATCGCGCCGCTCCGGGTGCAGACGAAGGCAGACACCTCCACCGCCAGAGCGTGCGCCTCCGTCACAGAGGCTCCGCCGAGTCGCGCCATAACATAAGTGGCGGTGAATGAATCACCCGCACCGACAGTGTCAGTCACATTCACCTTCGGGGTATCCAGATGCGAGAGCAGCCCTTCGGCTCCATAGACTTCGCTGCATACGGAGCCGCAAGTATATATGACATTGCTGAGCGAAAACCGCCTGACAAGGGAGCAGACACATTCCCGCACATCGCCTTCCAAAGAGAAAAGTTCCGACACCGCAGGCAGTTCATCCTCATTGAGTTTAAGGAGATCCGCACATTTCAGCGACTCCTCCACAATCTCCCGGGAGAAATAATGCTGACGCAGGTTGATGTCAAAGACTTTCAGACTCCGCGAAGGAGCGGCCGCCACCATTTTCATTATGCTCGCACGTGACTGCGGACTTCTCTGCGCCAATGTCCCCCAGCATACGACATCCGCATCACCCAACAGAGCCAGTGTCCGGTCATCGCAGCTCATCGAATCCCACGCCACCCCCTCGACTATCTCATATCTGGGTACGCCGGTCCCGTCCGTCTTGACCAGCACGCGGCCTGTGGGGTTTGAATTCCGCTGGATGAAGCCGAGCCTGAGTCCTGCGGCGTCCAACGCCTCCATAGCCTCGTCACCCGGAGCATCATCCCCCACAGCGGACACGGGATACGCCTCCGCGCCGAATTCTTTCGCGAAAAACGCGAAATTGACCGGCGCGCCGCCCAAACGCTTCCCGGACGGGAAAATGTCCCATACGGTCTCCCCTATCCCGACAACTTTCTTATTCATCTGATTATGACCTCCTCCGTTTATCTGCTTGTGTACGGGCCGGACACGGTCTTCACCGTCATCTTCCCGTCCGAATCCGATGTCGTCACGATATAGTACTTGTTTCCTCCATCGACAACACGGACGACGATATTTCCGTCATAGCCCTTGACATAGGCGGCCTCCTGCTCAGTCACCTTGTCATCCACGCCTGCCGGACGGTCCCCCTTCCAGAAATTGGTTATGAACAGATCCACATTCGGAAGAGCCGTAATCATCTCGGACATAACCGCCGTACGCGGATGGCTGTCCACCCAGGAATTGACGATGATGGCCTGAGGATTGAGCGCTTTCAGGGCATCAGCCTGATTCGTATTCGCGGAACCGTGATGATCCGCTTTCATAACCTCCACCATACCTGCGGCTCTGGCGCACGGCAGCTCCGCGTCCTTCCACGCGAAGTTCGAACGGCCGTTGTACTGGAGGTCCGCTCCGGCAAAATAATCGAACTTGCCGTAGGAAATCTTCATCACGGCACTGCAGATGTTCTCCGGAGGACATTTGTCCGTTCCTTTCACATTCATAGGATCCGCGACGACTATATCCTTCTTCTCCGGGAAAGTCATCTTAGTCTCCTCGCCCGTCCCGGTCCAGATCCCGCCATTCACGGCGATATTCCTGACACGCACGTCATATACGGATGATTTCGGAACAATCTGGCTTGCGGAACCTGCCTGAAAGATTTCCGCCTTCAGCCCGCTGTTGGCGACGTGCCACTTCACGGCGTCCACATAGTTCTTGACAGAAACCCAGTTGCTGGCCTTGGTCAACATATCGAAGGGATAGTCATAATCCGGCCAGCCCCTGTCAATGACTCTGGTGACACGGAAACCGTCCAGAATCTCAGGCAGCCCGATCAGGCTGTAGGCTCCATTCGAGGCCTTCGGAATCATCGTGCTGCTGTAGGCTCCCATATGGTCATTGTGGAAATGCGTCAGCACCATATAGTCGATGGTGTTGTTCCCTGTCCACGCCATACACTTCTTCAAGTAATCGGCTATGATCTGCGAACCCCGAGTGTTCGTCAATGTAGGATCCCAGCGGCTTCTGATGCCGGTGTTTGTCGTGTTGCCGTCAGAGTTGGTCGCGACAAGCGAACTGGCCGCATCAATCAGCAGCTGAGTCCCGTCGGGCATTATGACGAACGCGGACTCCCCGGTGGTCGTGTTTATGAAATGGATATCCATCTCCCCTTCTTTCCACGCGGGGAGAGTCTTCCCGACTACAATGGATGAGCCTGATTCATCATCGCCAGTCGGCTTGATGATGGGGCCTTTGTGCTCATCGTCAGATGAGCAGGACGCGAGCTGCAGACATGCTGCGGCAGCGGCAAGCATTGAGATTAATCTTTGCATTCTGTATGAAAATATCTAAAATCCCGTATGTGTTTATAATGAATTCCTCACGTCAATATCCCGGATTCTGCGCCAGCTTGCCGTTCATTATCTGAACCTCGTCACTCGGCAGAGGCCAGAGATAGACCTTGCTGTCAAATTTGCGTTCAACGTGCTGCTCGATATAGTCGCAGGAGGCGGCCATCTTGTCGAAATTCGGGAATCCCGCCTCATCGAACTCGGGAGTCTCCGGCCAGAACCACTTGCCGTCGGCAAACGCTTTCTTGTTCACTGACGCAGTCCTGGAGAATCCGTACCTGTTGTGGGCGAATGCATTCTCGAACTGATGCCAGCGCTGCAGGTCGAAGTAGCGGCGGTTTTCCCACGCAAGCTCCACGCGACGCTCCCTGCGGATGATTTTTCTCAATGTCTCCTGATTGGAAGAGGTGACGGCGGGATATGATGATGTCTCGCTTCTCGACACCTTGTAGGCGCGCGCACGCACGTCATTGATGCAGGCCACGACCTCCGCATCAATCTGATTCAGCTCAACCTTGGCCTCAGCATACATCAGAAGCACATCGGCATAACGCATCAGAATGACCGGGTTTTCATTGTAGAGGCTGGTCCTCCACTCAGGCTGCGCCCCTTTGCGCAGACAGCATCCGTTGTATGAGCAGTTCTTCGAATCCGAACCTCCCTTGCTGTCCTTGTTCGTCACCTCGACCCCCTGGGAATAATCCATAGTCTTCAGAGCGTCAGGAGACGGATTCCAGTCGATTCCGGAATCCCCGTAAATCCGGGTTCCCGGAGCGGCGAACGTCTCGCAGCAGCGGGGATCCCTGTCCTTGAACGGATCGTGCGGGTCGAAACCGCTGTCAGGCTCGTCTATAGTCTTGCCGTTTTTCATCTCATAAGAAGCCAGAAGCTCCCAGGACGGCTGCGCGTCGTGTGTACCGCCGGCTGTTCTTGCGATGAAAGTCTTGATGCTCTGCGTGGTGGGCTTGCCGTCCGTGTCCACCTCAAGATCCGTGGAATGAGGGATGGACCAGATGATTTCACAGTTTTTCGTCTTGTCGCGGAAGAGTTCGCCATAGTCCGGATAGAGGGAATATTTTCCAAGGTCGATGCAGTCCTTTGCGGCTGCTGCGGCCGTCTCCCAGTCCGACTGATACAAAGCTATCCGCGCCTTGAACGCAAGGGCGCAGCCTTTGTCAACCCTCGTCAATGAAGAGTTGTTGTCCTCAGGAAGAATCTCCGCCGCATAGTCGAAATCCTTGTAAACCTGTTCCAGAACCGTCTTTTTGTCCGTCCTCCCCATTTCGAAAGCCTCTTCCGGAGTTATTGAAGTCAGATAGAAAGGGACATCGCCCCAGAGCGTGATAAGGCGGGAATAGGCGTATGCCCGGAAGAAGCAGGCTTCCGCGCGCAGTTTCTCAAGCTCCGCCTCGTTGTATTTCCCGGCCAGCCTGTCCAGAGAATTGATGATGCAGTTCGCACGGGTCACATTCTTGTAGGAGTAGCTCCAAGTCTTGGCTATGTCAATCTGTCCGCTTTCAGTGGTCGCGCTGATAAGTCCGGAAGACACCGGGTACGACACCAGACGCTGATTCCAATCATCAGTCTGGCGGTCCATTGACAGATTGTTCTCAATCTTGAAGAATTCGCTTCTATAGAAGTCATTGAGCGAAATTTTGACCTCATCCGGCGAAGAATACCAGTTTTCGCTGGAAGCGGCGGAGAGCGGATTCAGATTCAGATCCGCGCAGGAAACCGCCAAAAGCGCTCCGAGCGCCCCGATTATTATGTATGATGTCTTTCTCATTGTGACTAGAATTTAAGGTCCAGACCGAATGTCCAGGTTCTTGCGATATATGTGGATGTCCCGGCTTCCGGATCCCATCCCTTCAGATAGTTGTCGAAACAGAACGGATCGTCCACATTGAAATACACCCGCAGACCTTTCAGCTTCATTTTGCTCAAAAGGGCTTTCGGGAAGGTATATCCGAGATTTATGTTCTTGACTCTGAAATAGGCGCTGTTCACGAGCCAGTAGTCGGATACTGCGTAGTTGTTGTAACGCGCTCCGGATTCACTCAATCTCGGGTACTTCACTTTCCGGTTCGCCTCATCCGTGTTGTAGCGGCTCCAGTAGTTGCGGCTGCCGTCGGAGTTGTAAATCACGGAAGGTGCCGAAAGCCACTGACTCTGGAACGGACGCACCATATCCTCGGTGAGGCGAGACATCTGACGCCCGACTCCGTTGAACAGCACGGACAGCGAAATCCCTTTCCACCCGAGGTTTATGCTTCCGCCGTAAAGATAATGAGGCAGCGAGCTTCCCAGAATCACGCGGTCGTATGTTTCATTGATGATTCCGTCGGGCGTTCCGTCCGCGCCGCTGACATCCACGTATTTGACGTCTCCCGGCTTGGTGGAGGCCACGAGAAGGGCGCTGCCGGCAATCTCCTCATCAGTTTGGAACAGACCTGCGGACCGGTAGCCGTACCACGAGCAGTATTCCTCGCCTTCGGTGATGATTGTCCCGTCCGCGTTGAACACCTGCTTTCCTCCGAGGTCGCCCATAACTGAACGGTAGTCGGAAAGATGGAAAGAAATCCCGTAATTGAAGTCCCCTATGCTGTCGCTCCACCCCAGCTTGACTTCCCAGCCTCTGGTGTTCATCGTGCCGGCATTGCGTTCCGGAGCCGAATAACCTGTGAAAGAAGGGATGGCCACCGCAAGAAGCATATCCGTGGTCTTCTTGTAATAATAGTCAGCGGAGAAATCCAGACGGTTGCCGAGGAACGAAGCGTCGATTCCGGCATCCCAGCTCCAGGTCTTTTCCCAATGGATGTCTTCATAAGCATAGTCCTGCTGTGCTCCGGTCATAACATAAACCGGAGAAGAACCTGCGCTGTCATAAAGAAGAGCCTTGTTGAACGTGATGTAGGTCTGGTAAGGATAGTTTCCTATCCGTTCATTTCCGAGGCTGCCGACAGAGGCGCGAAGCTTGAGATGGTCGAGCCACCCGGCATTCGCCATAAACTCCTCGTTGGATACGACCCAGCCGAGGGACGCGCTCGGGAAGAAACCCCAGCGGCAATCCTTGTGAAAACGGGAAGAAGCGTCGCCACGGGCGTTGAGCTGCACATAATAGCGTCCCGACCAGTTATACATCACTCTCCCGAAGAAAGAGCGGTATGCGTTCTGGTATGCGCTGCCGCCTACGGCCAGAGAGTTCTTGTTGGCAAGATCCATATAAGGAAATGCCGACAGATCCATATCATTGGAGCCGACCGTGAGTTTTTCGTATGTGTAGATGTAGTCCTCATAGCCGGCCATCACGTTGAGGCTGTGCTTCTTTGCGAAAGTGTGGTCATAGGTGGCGATTACCTGGGTCTCGAAAGTCTTCGAATCGCTTCTGATTTCGGAAAGCGAGTTCGAATTGTATCCCGACACATAGCCGAGCAGTACATCAGTGTCGTAGGCGTCATATACCGGCACAGCCTTCGTCAAGCTCTTGGTCTTCAGAGAGGTGAATGTCGGCGTGAAATTGGCCGTGATGTCGAAACCCTTGAAAGGTTTGTAGGAAAGCGAAATCTTCGCCGTGACACCGTTGTTCACCGTACTGGATGAGCCGCCCTCACGGAGAGCCCCGAGAGTGTTGCTGAACGATTTGCCGTCAGCAATCCTCCCGTCGGGATAAAGCCCGGCATAAATCGACGGATACATATTCGCCGCCTTGATCGGGCTTCCGCTCTGCGGATCCTTCTTGGTAGTCCGGCGGAAAGAAAAGTCGAGGGAGCCGCTCCATTTGTCACTGAATTTAATGGTATTGCGGGAACGGAGAGAAAGGCGTTCGTGGCTCAGCCCCTTGTAAAGAGCGTCGGCGTTTTCATAACCCGCTGATGTGCGGCTCTTTATGGTCTTGTTGCCATAAGTCATTGTGACATTGTGCTTGTGGCGCAGGCTGGATTTACTCAGCATCGCCGATTTCCAGTCGAAGTCCGGGTAGGATATCGGGTCATAGGCGTTGTTCTGGAGATAGCTGTCAATGTAATCTTTGGAGAAGGCGGCATATTCTCCCCCTTCGGGGTTGCCGGCGTCATTCCACGAATATTCGTTGAAATCGTTCATATAGTCCAGCACGCCCGTTCTATATGACGGAAGTTCTGTCGGAGTGATGACCGAGAACTCGCCGTTATACCCAATCTGGAGCTGTCCTTCGGAGGCCTCTTTGGTGGTGATCAGAATCACCCCCGATGCCGCCCTGGCTCCGTATATTGCAGCCGAAGCCGCATCTTTCAGGACTGTAATCTGACGGACATCCTCCGTCGGGACATTGTCCAGACTGCTCACCGCCATACCGTCCACAAGAATGAGCGGGCTGGAGTCGGACATCGTGGTGACACCGCGGACTTTGATCGTGGCGCTTGCGCCCGGCATACTGCTGGAGCGGGTCACGGTAAGCCCGGGCATCACTCCCTGCAGCGACTGCGAAAGCTGCGAAGTGCTCTGCTGGCCGATGATCCTGTCATTCACCACGCCCACGGCTCCCGTAAGGTCCTTCTTCTTCACGGAGCCGTAACCGATCACCACGGTTTCCTCCAATTCCACGGCATCCTGAACCAAAGTGACATTGAAAGGATTCTGACCGTTCCACGCCTCTTTCTTCGCGATGTAGCCCAGACAGGTGAATTCGAGCGCATCGCCTTTCGCCACGCCCTCCATTGACCAGTTTCCGTCAATGTCGGTCGCCGCCCATTTGCCGCTGTCCCGGTTCAGAACCATAACGCCCGCAAGAGGGCCGTCGGAATCGCTGACGGTCCCTTTCAGCGACTCCTGTGCAATGGCCTCCAGAGGAAGGAGAGCCAATGCGGACAATATTGTTGCAAGTATTCTGGTTTTCATAATGTCATTCCGCTGTTTCTATTGTGATGTGCTGGTCATACTCTTTCACTGCGACGCCGTAGCCGTCTTCTATAGTACTTGGCTTCTGCGCGGATAATCTGGCCTGTTCTCCCGTTTGCGGCTGGTCGATGTATTTGCTGTCGTTCTTGCTGCCGTTAAGTCCGAGATGGCCTGCCTGACGGAAACGGATCTGCAGCGGCTCAGCATCACTGTCGACAGTGAACGTCCCGTCCACCGCGATATAGGCGCCGTTGTTCGACGTATCCAGAAGGGTTCCGGCGAAATTGTATTGGATGTCCGCCGAATAGTCCACGACATTGCCTGTGAGTCCTATAGTTGAAGACTCGTGCACGGAGGACACGGCTACGGTCGGTTTCCATTCCTCCCCGGACTTGTACTCAATCATCCAGTAAGACGATGTAGCCGTACCGGGCTTCGTAACGAAATAGTAGTGCAGTTTCGTCCCCGCAGGAATCTTCCTATCCACCGTGATCAGCCAGTAATCCTCCGGTATGGCACCTGCCACACATAGATCACCGTTCTTTCCGACAGTGCGCTTGCAAGACACCTTACTGTTGCTGACATAACCTGTCCGCTCGGCAGCATAGTACTCTATCTTTCCGCTGCCGGTGTCCGCATTCAGATATTTTCCGTCGGTTCCAGGGAAAACGGTCTGGTCAGTTCCGTCAGTGAACGTTTCGTTCGCTTTAGCCTTCAGCGCACTGATATTCCAGTCTGCAAGCACACCGAAATAGGCGTTTTGCGTGACAGTGAATGCATATATATTCTCCTCGCCCATTTCCACATTAACGGTGACAGTCTTCGCGGAAAGTTCCGTGTTTGCCGGCACGGTGACGGTCACATCCGCATTTCCTGAACCTGACGAAGGAGAAATCTGCACGCCGGTGTCCGTACAGGTCGCAGTCCAGCTGCAATCGCAAAAGACTTTGAACGAGGCTGAACCTCCGGAGGTCTCCACGTCAGCCGACTCCGGAGAAATCCCCTTCTGCACGAAAGCGTTCTGCGTGACGGTGAATGCGTATGTCTTGTCCCCCACCATTTCCACGTTCACGGTGACTGTTCTTGCGGAAAGCTCCTTGTTTTCCGGAACGGTGACGGTCACGTCAGTGTCTCCGAGACCTGACGAAGGAGAAATCTGCACGTCGGTGTCCGTGCAGGTCGCCGTCCACTTGAGGTCGCCGAAGACCTTGAACGTGACCGATCCGCCCGAACATTCCAGATTGGCGGTCTCCGGAGTGATTCCTTTCTCCACAAAGCCTTTCTGCTTCAGCGTAAGCTTGAGAGGAGTCACGTTGTCGCCTATGAAGCGGACGGTTCCGACCCGCTCCGACAAGCCGGTGTTCTCCTCCACCTCAAAGTGAAGCACGGTCTGCTCCCCGTTCGTGTCCGAGCCGGTGATTTTGGCCCAATGATGGTCCCCGAAGGCGTCCGTACAGTCATTGTTGACTCTGTAATAGACATTCGACGAAATTGTCACCGTGGCGGTACCGCCTCCGGACTCAAATGAGAGCGACTTCGTCTCGAGTTCAAGATAGGGGTCGGCAGCCCGCTGGCAAGACGCAAGGGCCAGAATTGCCAATCCCGCTGATAAAAGCTTCTCCGGATTCATAGTTATTTGATTATTAGTTGTTTATCTTCACCTTACATTCATCTTCACCTTGCAGCGATTTTTCCACAAAGGAGCAATGCCCGACATAAAAATCATAGAACTCGTCCCAACCGTAGAATTTGCCGCAGACAGGCTCCAGAGGCAGGACGATGTCCTCTTCATTGAGCATAGGATGCACAAGTATGTCCCCGCCGTCGTTTCTGTAGAATACAAGCTGCAGGTTCGCGCCCATAGGGATGTCCCAATAATGCCAGATGTCCAGCACTTCCCGAGGGTCATCAGTCTCCACATTCCAGGTCCCGGCTCCGAGATTCACCATAAGCGCCATCAAAGTGCCATCGTGCCCGAAATTCAGATTGATGCCGCTTCTCCCGGCATCGATGTCCGTCCTCGCCTCCTCAAGGATATGTCTCAACGTCCTCGCTCCGAGTCCCGCCCCGCGGCCTCGGGTAAGAGGCTCTGGCCCTTTCTGCGCATAGTATTTATAGTTCTCCGCTTCAGCCCACGCGAGAATCTCTCCGGGGGTGAACATATCCCAGAGAGGGACCTGACGGTCGAGGCATTGCATCACCGAGGCCATCAGGTAGAACCGCCATTCCAAATCATAGGGTTCATAAGACTCCTTGACGGTGTCGATGTCCCGGAAGATTCTGGAGAGGAAAGCGTCGGCGTCAATCAGAGAATTCCTGAACTCCTCATATTTCCAGTCCCACACGCCTCTGCCGCTCACTATGTCAGCATCCTCCTGAAGTCTGCCGGGGCACACGCTGCCATAGGGGTTCAGATCTTTCAGAAATGCCCTTGAATTGTCAAGCTCACCGAGGTGAATTTCAGGACGGCGCGAAAGAATGCCTTCGATGACGGAGTGCATAGTGGCTGACACCCGCAGGACATTGGTGGCGTCGGCCCTGATATATGGACTGCCGTCGAAGACCTCAGGATAATTGTCCGCCATCCTCGCGCCCAGTTCTCTCGACTGACGGTAGCCGATTTGCGTGAGATCCCCCTCACGATACTGCACATTGACCTTGAACGGGGCCAGACGGGAATATATCGCCTTGCCGAAATCGGTGAGATTGTCTGAAGTGTATGCGGATTCCAACGCTCCATACACCCTCGGATAAGTGATGCCGTCGTCTATCTGACGCGCACCGTGACGGAAGTATCCGTTGATATAGAACGGCTTGTAACCTTCGGGGGCAAGCGGAACGACCGGTTCGAAACTGCGGACGTAATAAATCCCGGCAGCCTTTTCCGGAGTCTGCATCAGCTCCTGCACCGGGGTCTCGGGCGCAGGCCTGCGCTTCGGAAGCGAAACTCTGTATATGCTTGCCTTCCTGTCTGTTTCCGTGAGACCGGTGTTGGTGTTCACATACATCCATTCCCCCACTATCGCGATGTCCTCAAGTTCGTTCGGAATCTGCTCCTGCAGCTCGTAACGGGCGGCGAGAGTTCTCGTATCCGTGTCATACACACGTATCCTTGAGGGGCGCGAAGGATCCCGGTCGCCAAGTCCGAAGCAGTAGTATATCCTGCCGTCGTGAACACATCCCGCCTGAGTGAACCAGACATCGAACGGGAACACTACCTGTTTTTCTATATCATTGACGCCAAGGCGTATCTCCGTCCCCTCCCACAGCGACGGAACTCTGAATGCCGTGGCCACATATTGGTTTTCGTATGCATTGCGCGTCACCTTTTTCACGGTGCGTTTCCTGGCGGAGAACACCCAGAGCACATTGCGCTGCCGGTCGACCATCCAGCTCGGAGCTCCGAATATGCCCGCATAACCTTTCTCCTCCCAACCTGCTCCGTCAAGAGTGATGGTCTGCGCGAGCACGGAAGAGAACTTGCGTCCCTTCCGAGTTATGCTTTCCACAAAACAGGTCCACTCGATATCGCTGCCGACCTTGCCGTTGGAGACATACAGAAGCGGAAAGTCCGCTCCCTTCCCGGTCTCTGTGCCGAAACTCGCATTGTTGGCGTGATTGTCCGGCCGCGACGAGGCAAGAGAGAACGACGCCAGAGGCTCGGGCGATGCAGTACGGAAATCATAGACATTGACATTCCCTCCGTCCTCCAGCGCGAACACATAATTCCCCCATATTTCCATTCCCTGCTGGGCATTCCCTCCGCGCTCTTTCGCGATGAACACGGAACACTCGACATCCTGTTCAGGCTCGGGATAAATCTGAGCCGAAGCGACGACAGACGACGCTATAGACAACATTATGAGCAGCGTACGTTTCATCTTCTTCCGTCAATAATCCTGTAAATCACATAAACTGCTATGATAAAGAATATCGATGACACGAAACCGATGACTATGTTCTTCACCGCCAATGTCTTCGGATCACCGGCGACAAGAAGTCCGACAAGAAGCAGGGCTATGACTCCGATTGTTATGCAGAAACAGGTTATGGCCACGAAAGAGTAGCTTTTCACGCTGCGTCTCGTGCGCTCGTCCGGTTCTCTGTCCGCATCCGGGTCTGTGTGGCCGCAGATTGCCTCATAGCCGGCGGCAGTATGCCCTTTGAACTTCGACCAGACTTCCATAACAGCGAGTATGATGACAGGAAGCACACATCCCGACAGGGAATCTATCAGACTCTGGCTCAAGACGGACGAAGGAACTGAAAGTTTCGCGGCAATCCCGACGGCCCAGGTCAGCAGCATCGCCAGGATGAGCTGATTCCCGGTAAGCCTTCTGGAGAACAAGCCCCAGATGGACGGGATGTAGAGCGGGCACAATATCATCGTCAGCAGGGTCACAACCACCTTCTCCGCCCCACCCGCAAAAGGAATCAGCATCGAGAGCGCGATGATCACAAGCCCGAATATAATCGTGAACATGCGTCCCACCCGTATGAGCTTCTTTTCATCGGCTCCGCTGTTCTTCTCATTATGCTTCCATATATCGTAAGTGTAGACATTCGCATAGACATTCAGAATTCCGGACACATTGCTCAGGGTGGCGGAAAGCATCGCGGCCAGCATCATGCCCACCATACCGTTCATCAGCACCATCTTGCTCATATTCACATAGGCGTGCTCGCCGTTATAGGTCATAGCCGCAGCATCCGCATCAAGGGCGAGTCCCGGTTCCATCACGCGGTACACCATCGCCGGGAGATACCATATAAGCGGAGTCAGAAAATACAGGACACCGATGAGATATGTACTCTTCCTGGCATCCTTGCGCGTGGGCACGCTGATATACCTCTGCACAAAAGGCCAGTCGCCACCGATCATCGCGACATTGAGGAATATCCACAGGACAAGCCAGACCAAGGTGTATGTGTCAGAAGTTCCGGAAAAGAACCCGGGAATCTGCGAGGCTTTGTCGATGAAATTCCCCACGCCGCCGACGGCATTGAAAGAGAGGGGAATCATAAACACCACCACGGCAAGCAGCACTCCGAACTGGATGACATCGGTCATAAGCACGGCCAGAAAACCTCCGACCACCGTGTAAATCAATGCGATTGTCCCGAGGATGAACAGCGCCCACCAGATGCTGAGATATCCGGGGGCGGTGTCTCCCGCCAGCCCCGTCGACGCGAATATGCTTCCCTCCGGAACTTTTATCAGCGCGCACATTACCACCGCCACTGCATAAAGGGCCACGGCCGTGTGCACCGCTCTCGCGATGATTCCGGAAATGGTGTAGAATTTCACGGAACCATGCCCGAAGCGGACAGTGAGAAACTCTCCGGGAGACTTGATCCGCAGGCTTCTCCATTTGCCGGATATCCACCTGCCGACAATGAACGAGGCGATTCCGAGACAGAGGGCCACGGTGACGGCGACCAGCCCGGATTTGTATGCCACGCCTCCCCAGACCACGAAAGTGCTGGCGGAGAATATCGTCATATATGAAGATATGCCGGAAAGCCACCAGGACGAATTGCGCCCGGCGATGAACATATCCTCCGAATTTTTAATCTTCCGGGACATTATGACACTGACGGCGATAAGCCCGAGAAAATAGAAAACGATAACTATGTAGTCAAGTGTTCCCATTGTCAATATTCAATTTCGCAAGTTTACTGACTCTCTGCGGTTCAGATGCAGGAACCTGTCTCGCGCAGTCTGGTCGTAAGTCTGTCAATGTCGGCATTCTGCACGGCTGCACCGGATAAGGAGCACTGCGCCGCCGCTATGCCTGCGGCCTGTCCCATATCCATACAGCTGGACTGAACCCGGATTGAGGCGAATGCCGTCTTGTCTGCGCTTATGCAGCGTCCCGCGACTATGAGGTTGGGGAAGCCGTCGGCAATCATCGACCTGTAAGGAATATATGCGGCCTGCTTAAGGAAAGTGATGTTCTGCTTCTCCCCGTTGGCAACGTGTATGTCTATGGGATGTGCTCCTCTCGCCACGCTGTCCCGGAAATGTTCCGCATTCATATACTCGTCACCTTTCAAGACGTGGACGCCCCTTATCCTGCGCGTTTCCCGGACGCCGGCCTGAGTGGAGACCGCGAGCAGGTAGCTGTCACGGAACTCGTCCACATTGTCGCGCAATATGGCGGCCATCCTGAACGCATCCTCACGAAGCCTGCATTCAGCTGAGGAAAACTCCCTGTTGTCGCAGGCGTTGCCGGATGCCCGTGTGATGTTCACGGTAATGACACCGGGACGCATCGTCGGGCAGAACCACGGACCGCCGAACTCCGGAATGTTCAGTTCATCTTTTTTGTCCAGAAGCTTTTCCCTCACGGGAACGCAATGACAGTTCACCCCCTGGCGGTTATGATGGATGGCCTCCCGCATCATCGGAGTGTCCACATTCACCCCGCCCATTATGAAATAGGAAGAAAGCGGCTGCAGCGGCCGTCCTTCAGACTCCAGCATCGGCACGCCCGCCTTATTGGCCAGATCCGCATCGCCTGTAGCGTCAATGAAGATTTTCGCTCCGAGCGCCTCAGAGCCGTTCTTGTTGTCTATCACCACATGGGTCAGACGTCCTCCGTCAAGAACACATCTCGAAATGAACGAGTGCATATATATGTCCACTCCGGCCTCAAGCACCATCCTCTGCGCGATCAGCTTGTAATGTTCCGGTTCGAAGGCCACATTCGCGAGCGGACTTTCTATCTCCGCTCCGCCGGCTTCCTTCAGCCTGGTTATGAACTCCCAGGGAAGCCCTCCCGTGACCTGTTGTCCGTTGTAGGAGAATACGCTTATGGGATTCACGAATCCCGCGGTGGCCATCCCCCCGAAGAAGCCGTACTGCTCGATTATCGCGGTTCGGGCGCCTTCCCGCGCCGCCGCGACCGCCGCGATGAAACCGGCGGGTCCGCCTCCGCAGACTACGACATCGTAGTTTCCGACGATTGACACTTCCCCGCTGACCGTCATTTTGGAGTGATTGTGCATATTGCTGTCGACTGTTTTCTGGTTATCAGTTCTTCCCGTCATCGTAAAATCCGGGCTTTCAATGGTTTCCGTGCGCATTTTTCAAGGACTGCACGATAAACCGCTTTATTTGAATCGTTTCAAACAGACGCAAAGTTATAGTTTTTTTGAATCGGTTCAAAGAAATTCTTAAAAACTTTTCAGAATTTTAGTATTTTTGTCACGCTAACGGAGTGTGGCATATGTAGATGTCATAAATGTCATAGATTTCACAGATGTCCAAGATTACGATAAAAGATATAGCACGAGAAGCAGGAGTCTCCGTCGGTCTTGTATCTATGACTCTGAACGGGAAGAGCGGAGTCAACTCAAAGACGGCGAGTTCCATCATGAAAGTGATAGAGAGGCTGAACTACACACCCAACAAGGCGGCTTCAGCCCTCCGCGGAGGCTACAAGAAAACCATCGGAGTAATCACTCCGGACATCGCCAACCACTATTTCTCGGACATATCCAGACACATCGAGAATATCGCCTATGACAACGGTTACACTGTCCTGTTCGGAAGTTCGGACGACCGCATCGACAAAATAGGAAAACTTATAGACGCGTTCCGCTCCGACGGAGTGAAGGGAATCCTGCTCAGCCCGTGCGACGGGTGTGAGGAAGAGCTGCGGAGAGCTATGAATCTGGGAATCAAGGTGGTGCTGATGAACAGAGACCTCCCGGAACTGGAAAATGTCGGAAGAGTGCTTCTTGACAACGAAAAAGCCATCCGCATCGGGCTGAGGCATCTTCTTGACAATGGCTACCGGCACGTCGAGATGATTTCCAGCGACATAAAGCTCTCCACACTGGACACGAGAGTGGCCAGCTACCGCCGGGTTATGGACGAAATGGGGTTTTCGGACATCAAACGGGTCAGTCTCATTGATGAAAAAGCCGGACCGGAAGTCATGGACTGCTGCATCAGGGATGCCGTCGGGCGCGGCGCAGATGCGATCTTCGTCCCACGCGGCTATCTGGCCCTTCATATATGCAACTCCATCAGGAGACTGGGGATGAGTATTCCCGAAGATCTGGCCCTGATAGGATTCGACGGAGGAGAGGCCTACCGCATCGTCACCCCGACCATCACCCAGCTCACCCAGAACACGAGGGAGACTGCGGAGGATGCGTTCAATATGCTCGTGGATATGATGCGCAACGACACCCCCGGACGCGACATCTATCTGGAGACACAGCTGGAGGAAGGTGATTCCACCCGGTGGCATGGTGCGGGCAGACGGTGAACCCCCAAAGGATTGTGTTCTTTAATGGCTCAGGTATTCGAAGGATATCTGACCAGTGGGAAATGGACCGGCCACTCCGACTACAAGGCGATGCGCCCATACATCGACATCGCCGAAAAGACCAAAGTTGACGCGATGAAAATCATCGACAACGCCTGGGGAGAGTAAACAATAAGTATATTTGTGGAACGATAAAAGACCTACAAGATGAAGAAAGACGCTGCTTTACCAACTGATATTCCTATCTCTGACTTTCAGGCGGTTTATAACATAATCCAAACGCACCGTCAGAGGATTGCCCAAAGGATCGACACGGAATCCCTCACGATGTTGTGGGAGGTTGGCGGCTATATCAGTCAGAAACTCAGCAACGCAGATTGGGGTGAGGCAGTTGTCAAGAAACTTGCAGAATTTATCAGAACTCAAGATGCTACCGTGCGTGGATGGAGCAGCCGCACATTGTACAAGATGGTTCAGTTCTACGAAACTTACAGCTCCGCAAGTTTCGCCGGGTTGGTAAAGCAGCTGAGCCTTGAGGCGCACGCAAAGCCGAAATTGATTACAGATTCCTCAACCACCCAGGAAATTGTGCCAATCAGATCGGCACAATTCATAAGCGATGAATTTGTGCCAATTAAATTGGCACAAATTCCAAATGTTTTATATTCAACAGGTTGGAGTAATCATCTGACTATTATGAGCCGCTGTAAAGCGGACAATCAACGGCTGTTCTATATGCTGTATGCCGAGCGCGAGCACCTCAAGAACAAAGAATTAGTGCGTGCCATCACTACCGATACGATGTCCTCGCTGCTCGGAGGCAAGGATGTGCAGTCAGCAATGCTTCAGCAGACATATGAGAACTCTCCGGTCCTTTTCAAGGACACCGCCTACCTTGATTTTCTCGGTCTGCCGAAAATCTACAAGGAAACCCGTCTGCGGAAAGGCATCGTGGAGCATATGAAGGAGTTTATCCTTGAAATGGGCAAGGACTTCCTCTTCATCGACCAGGAACATCCGGTGACGGTAGGAGGAAAGACTTTCAAGATAGACCTGCTGTTCTACCACAGGCTTCTGCAATGTATGGTAGCTTTTGAACTCAAAACCACTGAGTTCCAGCCGGCATATCAGGGACAATTGGAATTCTACCTTGAAGCGCTGGACCAGGAAGAACGGCGTTCCAACGAGAATCCGACAATCGGAATCATCCTCTGCAAGGAATCCGACCAGGATGTCGTCCGCTTCGCGCTGAACCGAAGTATGAGTCCGATGCTTGTGATGCAGTACAAAGAGCAGCTCAAAATCGGCGGAGTCATCCAGCGAAGCTTGGTCGAATACTGTAACTACATCAGCAAAGAAGAATAGATTCGCCGATTGTTGATAACTTTTCCCCGGCCACCAAAGACTATTGCAGTATAAAACCGTATCTTTGGGAAAGTAACAGGTAATGTAAGGGCAACCCGGACATCAAAGCGGAACGCTCTAAACGTCCCCGACAACTATACTCCACGAAGAACAAAAATCCCCGTCATCCGAGAGAAATGGCGGGGATTTCCGTATGGTGAAATTCAGCGGAAACTAATGAGGTTTTACAAACACAAACTCACAAAATCTGTTTGTAAATCTGTTTGTAAAACCTCTAAATCATTGATATGTAATCAATATCGTGGAGATGGGCGGACTCGAACCGCCGTCCAAACATCGTCCCGGAGGGCTTTCTACACGCTTATTCTTCCTTTGGTTTTCGACCGAAGCCTGCCGGAAGACGGGCCAACTGCGGCTTATCAGCTGAGGCTTGAGGGCGATTAGCTGAGTCCTCGCCCGGCAGACCATTTGGAATGATACCCCATATACCGAAACATAATGGTCAGAAAAGTCCGGCGGGATACTCGTCGCCGAGGCAGCCTTGGCCCCGGAGATTAAGCCTTTCTACTTGGTAGATTAGGCAGCGAGTGCATAAGAGTTGTTGCCAACTGATTGTTCGGAAGCTGAGATTTACGGGCAAACCTCCCACGCCCGGCGTGCTTACCACCAAATGTCAGATGCTGTCAAAACCAAAACATCCCCAAATCGTGATAACCCTGCAAAGGTATGCGATTTTTCCCAATCTGCAAAGTCATCGCAGGCAAATCACATTCGTTTAATTTTACCAGCCATCCGAGAGGTCTGTCCACCTGACAGAGGCCGTCACGACAGTGACCCGAGGGGAATCAGACGAGGCCTACCAAAAAAGTCAAATTTCGGAGCGAAGCGACCCAAGGGGTCTGGGAAATACGGTCTCCAGTGCACTGAGTCACGCCAGTGAGTGGGGATTGGACAAAGGACAAGGGCTGACCAAAATCACTTTTGGACAAAGGACAAAGGGGCTGGCCAAAAAGACCTAAAATTGGAGCGTAGCGACCCAAGGGGTCTGGGGAATACGGTCCCCAGTGCCCCATAGGGGCTGTCACGATAGTGACTGGGGGTTGGACAAATAAAACGGGGCTGGCCAAAATCACTTTTTGGTCAGCCCCTCTCCATTCCCCTACTCCGTCACCGGTGCCTTGCGGTCGCCCGGACGGGCAGTGTGAGGTTCTTGTTTATTTGATCTCAATGCGTTTGTTGGCAGGCACTTCCTTTGTCTCTTCCTTCTTCGGAAGTCTGAGTTTCAGGACTCCGTGTTCCATCTTGGCCTCGATCTTATCGGTGTCGATGGTCTCCGGGAGCGAGAAGCTCTGGCGGAATGAAGTGTAGGAGAACTCGCGACGGAGATAGTGTCCGTGTTTCTTTTCCTTGTCTTCTTTCTCGTCCTTCTTTTCAAGGCTGATCACCAACTCATTGTCGCTGTTGAGATTGATGTTGAAGTCCTCTTTGGCCATACCCGGAGCGGCTATCTCAACTTCAAATTCCTTATCGTGCTCAATGACATTGATGGCCGGCGTTGATGCACGCTTGTACTGAGGAAGTACATAATCGTTTTCAAACAAATCATTGTACAAATCCTGCAACCAGTTCTGTGTTCTCATAATAGGCATCATAGTAATATCAACTTTAAAAGTTCAACTTCGTTTTCTTGGTTCGTTTCCGAACACGCCGAGATGTTGTTCAAATCAGATGCCACTGTGTTTTCTCGTTGATTATCAGCCATTTTGTCGTAATGGACCTGCCATTTTTTCAGTCCGACCCATCTTTATCCAACTCTCTTCCCGACATAGAATCCCTGTAATCCCCTGAGTCGGATAATTTTGAAAAGATCTAAATCCGTCCGGTTTTCATCCTCCCCCGACTGCAATTTTGTCAGTGCCCGCAGCCCGTGGATGTTGTCGCCGGAGTGCAGGAACCGGGGTCACGTTCTATCGAAGTGCAAATGTGCTGCTATCCGACCTTTCTGCAATCTTTACCATTATTTTTAGTTAATCTCCTAAAAATATTAGGAGATTTGAAAAATATCACTACATTTGCGGTATGAAACAGAGACTTACCGCAAAAGAAGAGGAAGTGATGGGCATCATCTGGGAGTACGGACCGATGTTCATACGGGACATCGTGGCAAGGATGAAAGAACCGAAGCCCAGCTACAACACCGTGGCCACACAGGTGCACTTTCTGGAAGAAAAAGGGTTCGTGGTCCGCTGCCCGATGGCCAATGCATTCCAGTACAGCGCAGCCATCACCGAACGGGAATACCGTGGGAGCGAGGTGGAGGCGATGGTGTCCAAATATTACGGCAACTCCTACATCAGGCTCGTCTCGCAGTTCGTGGAGGATGAGCATATGGGACTTGACGAACTTAAGCATCTTATCGCAACAATTGAACAAGGGAGGGAACTATGAACATCCTGCTCTACATAGTCAGATGCGGGCTATATCTCGCGCTCTTCTACGCCTTCTTTCTGCTGCTGATGAAGAACACGGACTTCTTCCGCTTCAACAGGGTCGCGCTCGCCGTCGGCACCGCCGCCTGCCTGCTGCTGCCGCTGCTCAGGCCGGAATTCCCGGCGGAAGAGGCCAGAATAGCGGAGACGATTAACGCTGCGATCTACGCCGAGCTGGAGCCGGTCGCGATATCGCCGGGGCAGGGGAGCGGCATCTCCACAGCGGGCCTGCTGCTCGGCATCTATGCGTTAGGACTCGGAGGGTGCGCCATTGCCGTCGCCATATCGTACCTAAAGCTAGCCACCGTCTTGAGAAAGGTGAAGCCCGTCAGGAGGGACGGCTGTCTGGTGCATATCAGTGACACTCCGGCAGTATCATTCTGCTGGATGAGACACATCTTCATCAGCCGCAGCGACTTGGAGGACAATCCGGCCATCTACTCTCACGAGCTGATGCACGCAAGATTCCACCACTCGATAGATGTCACCGCTTTCAGCTTCATACTTATCTTCCAATGGTTCAACCCTTTAGTATGGATGATGTGGGGGCAGCTGAAGAATATGCAGGAATACGAGGCAGACAAGGCGCTTATCGACAGAGGCATTAATGTAACTCAATATCAATTACTTCTCGTGAAGAAAGCCGTAGGGGAGAGACTCTTCCTGATGGCCAGCGGCTTCAATCACACCAAACTCAAAAACAGACTCGCTATGTTGCAAAAAGAAAAGTCAAACGGCTGGTACAGACTGACTTACCTGCTGTGCATCCCGCTGCTTTCGGGAGCTATGATTCTCTGCGGACAGGTTTCCGCCTCCGCCGTAGAGCCGAACGTGAAGCCTGTAATGGCTGAATCCACTGAAATACAGAAAGACAGCACCGCCAAGGTCAATTACTACGAGATTGACGTCAGACCGACGTTCAACGGAGGAGACGCCACCGAATTTCTGAAGTGGTTGCTCGACAATATCAAATTCCCTGAAAAGTCGGCAAAGGAAGGTGTCACCGGCACCGTATATGTGCAGATGACCATTTCCAGCACCGGCAAGGTCAAAGACACGAAGATTTTGCGCGGAGTCAACGAGGAAATCGATGCCGAAGTTCTCCGCGTCACGAACAGCTCTCCGGACTGGACTCCGGGCTACCACAAGGGAAAAGCCGTGGATGTCACATATCTTTTCCCGGCGAAGTTTATCAAGAAGTGAGTGCCTTATCGATTACATTTCAAAGGGGGCTGGACAAAAAATGATTTTGTCCAGCCCCTTGTCTTTTGTCCGCTCCGAAATTTGACTTTTGGGTCAGCCCCTCTTTTTCCTGACTTTATCAATGCGTCACCCATTTGGGGTTAGCCCGTCGTCGGTCCTGATGAGGTCGGAGGTGTCTCGTTCCCCTTCAGAGGTGTAGGTGGGCTTGGTAAGGGGCTTGCCGTTTTCCGGAAGGTCTTTCTCTAAAACCTCGGTGCGAAACTGCGCTGCGGTGAAGACGATGCCGCCGGTCTGCTCCTTTTGGAGACAACCTGCCTTCTGAACGGCATTGCTCCGGACAGGCGCTTCATCGTGCTCTGAACAGAAAGGGCCGGGGCGGACGAAGATTCAGACGCAGTGTCGTCAATGTAGGTCAAAGAGGCCTCGAATCTGCCGGTGATGTCGGCGCTGTAAGTCTCGTCACGCGCGTTCAGTACAATGGTGTACTTGTCATCGGTCCTGCCGACTATCTCCACTGTGCCGGACTCCAAACCGTAATAGCGGCCATTGTCCTCATCGAAGTACCAGCAACCATTACAATACCCGTCTTCATCCTCAAATGCACTCACGAAGCGGAAAGGAACACAAGTGGTCGCGGTGACGTCACCCTCAGTTGAGGAATAGACACCGGAAGCGACGTATCTCACATCATCCTTGCCGGCGAGAAGATCAAGCTGAAGCATATTCGCGCCATTGTCATTTATGTCGTCGTCTTGGGCTACAATGTAGAGCAGCCAGTCCGAGTAATCATTGGCAATCTGCACCCCGTCGTAGTACCACACGTCACCGCCATAATAAATTATATTCCCCTTGGCCAGATCGCTGATGTCTATGTCCGGATAGGTGGTTTCCTCCTCACCGTCACCACCATCACCGCTATCACCGCCATCTCCGCCGTCACCGCCGTCACTGCTGCCGCCGTTTCCGTCCGTGAACTCTCCCGCATAGGTGAATCTGTAATACCCGTTGGAAGTCTTGACCACGGCGTCCACGGAATAGATGCGCTTGCCGGAAGTGCCGCCGTCGTAGAGACCGATGACCGCACGGCCGTCTTCCACCGTGTAATAGTGGCTGCGGTCGCCCGGAACGCGTTCATACACATAGCTCGGAGTATAGCCCTTGGAGGCAGTGTATGAGCCGGGCATAAACACGAAGTCATCATCGCTCCATTCGCACAGATATGTGCCTGCCGGCACCCTGCCGAAGTCTTTGGTGACATTCATATCCAGAAGCAGAGCAGCTCCCTGCCCGCTGTATGCGCCGTCACTCTCCTTAAGGTCTCCGTTTTCCAGACTCAGCTGGCAATAGTCATACGACTCGGAATCGGCCTTTCCATAGTAATAGGTGGCTTTCGTCGCGCTGTAAGTGTAGTCCGGCTCGTCAAAACTCCCTTCAAACAATTTTTCACAAGAGATGAGAGCCATCGCAGCCGCAAGGCCGAGCAGCCCGCCCGTCAGTATTCTTTTCATAAACATAATCTGTTAAAACCGTCGGCTCAGCAGTACTGAGCGACTATCCATAACCTTCGAATCAATCACTTTGTCTGGGCTGCGGCAGGAGACTCCTTTTTCTGAAGCATCTTGCAGTTGCCGTTGAATGTCGCCCCGAGCTCGACCACGAGTTTGTTGACCTCAATGTCTCCGTTCAGGTTGCAGCCTTCCATCAGGCTGAGGACATTGCGTACAGTCAGATTGCCGGAAAGCCTGCCGAAAAGATCGAAATTCTCGCAGACCACCTCGGCGTTGACGACAGCATTCTCCCCCACTACGACCCTGCCCTTGCAGTCGATCTTGCCCTCGAACACCCCGTCGATGCGGAGGTCTGTAGGCGACTCTATTTCTCCCTTGAATCTGGTCCCTGTAGCTATCCTGCTGATAGCGTTGATATTGACCTGCTGTTCCATTTTTGCCATATTTTATCTGTCTTATCAGTTGCTGATTGTCGATCTCTATGCCCGGCCGTGGCAGTTCTTGTACTTCTTCCCGGAGCCGCAAGGACAAGGATCATTTCTGCCCACAGTCTTCTCGATGCGCACCGGCATCCGGCTCTTCTGCTCTCCGGAGTTTGTCACCAGGTCGGAACGGCTCGTGCGCATCCTGCTCATATCCTGCTGCTTGCGTGCAGGCGCATCGGACACCTCGTTGGCATCCCGGAGCGGGATGAACGCCCTCAGAAGGAATGACAGGGCATCGAAGTTGAGCGCCTCCAGCATAGCGCTGAACAGGTTGAAGCTCTCGAACTTGTAGATCAGGAGAGGATCCTTCTGCTCGTAGGTCGCATTCTGCACGCTCTGCCTCAGGTCATCCATATCGCGGAGATGCTCCTTCCAGTGGTCGTCGATCTGATAGAGAGTGATGGTCTTGCTGAGAGCCCGCACAAGCTCCCTGCCCTGAGTCTCATACGCTTTCTTGAGATTGACCGAGAGAGTCAGCATCTTGCGACCGTCGGAGATCGGGAACGAGATGTTCTCATAGCGCGAGCCGTGAATCTCCTCCACCTGCTTGATCAGAGGCCAGGTCTTGGCCACGATGGTGTCCATACGGCGCTTGTAAGTCTCCATCATAGTCGCGAAGAGACTGTCATACATCCGGTTCACATCCGCCTTCTCGTAGAAGGCGTAATCAATGGCAGGATCGATGGACAGTGAGGACATCACATATTCTCTCCACTCATCGTATCCCATATCCTCGGACTTCTCGGCGATAATCTGCGCCGTGTCCTGCATCATATTCATAATGTCGATCTCCACCCTCTCGCCGGAAAGCGCGTTGCGGCGCTTGGTGTAGATCACCTCGCGCTGGGAGTTCATCACGTCATCGTATTCGAGAAGTCTCTTGCGGATGCCGAAGTTGTTCTCCTCCACCTTCTTCTGGGCCTTTTCGATGGCGTTGGAAAGCATCGGGGCTTCCAGAGCCTCGTCCTCGGCCATTCCGAGACTGTCCACGACTTTGGCGATACGCTCAGAGCCGAACAGACGCATCAGCTTGTCTTCCAACGAGATGTAGAACACAGAAGAACCCGGGTCGCCCTGACGTCCGGCACGTCCCCTGAGCTGACGGTCAACACGGCGGCTGTCGTGGCGCTCCGTACCGATGATGGCAAGACCGCCAGCCTCGCGCACCTCCGGAGAGAGCTTGATGTCGGTGCCTCGACCGGCCATATTGGTGGCTATGGTGACCGTACTGCGCTGTCCCGCCTTGGCCACCACTTCGGCCTCGCGGGCGTGCTGCTTGGCATTCAGCACCTGATGCTGTATGCCTCTGATCCTGAGCATACGGCTCAAGAGCTCGGAAGTCTCCACATCGGTGGTGCCGACCAGCACCGGACGGCCGCTTTCCGTAAGCTCCACGATCTTCGCTATCACGGCATCGTACTTCGCTCTCTTGGTTTTGTATATCAAGTCGTTGCAGTCAATGCGCGCCACCGGGCGGTTGGTCGGGATCACCACCACGTCCAGCTTGTAGATGGACCAGAACTCGCCCGCCTCCGTTTCCGCCGTACCGGTCATTCCGGCAAGCTTATGGTACATACGGAAGTAGTTCTGGAGAGTGATGGTGGCGAAGGTCTGCGTGGCGGCCTCGACCTTGACGTTTTCCTTGGCCTCCACAGCCTGATGAAGTCCGTCGCTCCAGCGGCGTCCCTCCATAATTCGGCCGGTCTGCTCATCCACGATCTTCACCTTGCCGTCCTCGGAGATCACATAGTCGATGTCCTTGTCGAACATCGTATAGGCCTTGAGCAGCTGGTTGACCGTATGCACGCGCTCCGATTTCAGCGCGAAGTCCGCCATAAGCTCGTCTTTTTTGAGCTGCTTCTGCTCGTGGTCCGCCTCCGATTTCTCGATTTCGGCGATGGCGGCCCCCACATCCGGCAGGACGAAGAAATTGTCATCGTTGAACGAGGCGGTGAGAAGGTCGCGTCCCTTGTCGGTCATATCGACGGAGTGCTGCTTCTCGTTGATCACGAAATAGAGAGGATCAGTGATGAAAGGCATCTCCTTCTCGTTGTCCTGGATGTAGTAGTTCTCCACTTTCTGGAGAAGCTGCTTCATACCCGGTTCGCTGAGGAACTTGATGAGAGGCTTGTATTTGGGATATCCCTTGTAGGCTCTGAACAGCAGCACTCCCCCGTCTTTCTCGTTGCCCTCGGCTATGAGCTTCCTGGCCTCGTTCAGAATGCTGGTTATGAGAGATCTCTGAGTGTTGTAGAGGCGCTCCACATAAGGGCGGTATTCCACGAACTGCTGGTCATCGCCGCGAGGCACCGGACCGGAAATTATCAGAGGCGTACGTGCATCGTCTATCAGCACGGAGTCCACCTCATCGACGATGGCATAATGGTGCTTGCGCTGGACCAGATCGCCCATAGACACCGCCATATTGTCCCTCAGGTAGTCGAAGCCGAACTCATTGTTGGTACCGAAAGTGATGTCGGAAGCATAGGCCTTCCTGCGGGCCTCGCTGTTGGGTTCGTGCTTGTCGATGCAGTCCACGCTGAGACCGTGGAACTGATACAGAGGCCCCATCCATTCGGAGTCACGCTTGGACAGATAGTCATTGACCGTGACCACGTGCACGCCCTTGCCTGCCAGAGCATTGAGGAAAACCGGAAGCGTGGCGACGAGAGTCTTGCCCTCTCCGGTGGCCATCTCCGCGATTTTGCCCTGATGCAGCACTATGCCGCCGATAAGCTGCACGTCATAGTGGACCATATCCCAGGTGATCTCATTGCCTCCTGCCATCCAATGGTTGTGCCATAGCGCCTTGTCGCCCCGGATCTCCACGAAATCACGGCTCGCGCTGAGGGAGCGGTCGAAATCATTGGCTGTCACCTCCACGACCTCATTCTGGGCGAAACGCCTTGCTGTGGATTTCATAATGGCGAATGCCTCCGGAAGTATCTCGTTGAGCACTTCCTCTATGGTCTCGTCCACTTTCTTGACCAGTTTGTCGGACTCGGTGGCGAGAGCTTCCTTCTCCTCGACAGGAATCTCCTTTTCCAGTTCCGCACGGATTTCGGCGATACGGGCCTCGTCCCCGGCCGTCCTTTCACGGATAAGAGCCTTCAGCTCCTCCGCCTTTGCGCGGAGTTCATCATTGGAAAGCCTGTCGATATCTTCATACGCGGCGAGAACTTTCTGAAGCATCGGCTGGATGTGCCTCATATCCCTCTCGGCCTTCGTTCCGAAAATCTTCTTGAAAACGTCTGTAAATGACATATCCTGATTCTTAATAAATTTTGAAACTTGCAAATATACAATCTTTTCTGTTATGCCGTCACGCCCGGAGAGACTCCGGCTGAAGCCGCGCCCGCAGAGGCGAGATATCCGGCATCGTCAGGGAGCTTCATACCCATAGCCACCGCACCCGCGCCGGCCGCCACCGCCAGAGCGTCACAACGCTCGTTTTCGGGATGTCCCGCGTGGCCCTTGATCCAATGGAACGACACTTCGTACAGGGACAGAAGCGCATCCAGCCGGAGCCACAGATCCACATTCTTCACCTTGGCGAATCCCTTTTTCTTCCAGTTGGGAAGCCACCCCTGAGTGACCGCCCTCACCACATAGGACGAATCGCTTATCACCCGCACCGTCGCCCCGCGCCATTTAATGGCTTCAAGTCCCTTTATCACGGCCATAAGCTCCATCCGGTTGTTGGTCGTACGCGCAAAGCCGCCCGAGAACTCTTTCTCATAGCCGCCGCATTTGAGCACGACTCCGTATCCGCCGGGACCCGGATTGCCGCTTGAAGCACCGTCGGTGTAGAGAAAGATGGGAGGTCTGGATTGGTTCTCGTTCATCGCCTGCAGCTGGCCGTTACTCAATCTGTCTTCCGCGCTGATGGCGGTCGGAGGTATCCTGTCTTGTCTCAAGCCTGCCCTGCTGAAGCGCATCGTAGGCCTTGCGCTTCGATGCGATGTCTATGGCCGTGTAGATGGCGGACATCATAGAGCGCGGATCGGCCTGATCGCGTCCCGCCATCTCGTATGCCGTCCCGTGGTCCGGAGAAGTGCGGACAATCGGCAGTCCAGCCGTGTAGTTCACTCCCAGTTCGAAGCACAGCGCCTTGAACGGAGCAAGTCCCTGATCGTGATACATCGCCAGGACCGCATCGAATCTGGAGTAGTTGCCCAGACCGAAGAAACCGTCGGAAGAATACGGTCCGAATGCGAGAATCCCCTCTTCGGCGGCAGCCTCAACGGCCGGAAGGATGACCGACTGCTCCTCTTCGCCCAGAAGTCCTCCGTCGCCGCAGTGGGGGTTGAGACCCAGAACCGCGATTTTCGGGGAGTGGACTCCGAAATCCCTCTCCAGCGACGATTTCATAAGGCGCAGTTTGCCGAGAATGCGCTCCTTCGTTATGAGCGACGGCACATCCTTCAGAGGAACGTGCCCCGTGACCACGCCCACTTTCAGCGTGTCGCTGACCATTATCATACATACGTCGTCCACACCGAATTCCTTCTCAAGATACTCTGTATGGCCGGTATAGCCGAAACCCTCGTTCACCATCGCGCGCTTGTTGATGGGGGCTGTGACCAGCACGTCTATCTTGCCGGATCTGATGTCGTCCACAGCTCTCTCAAGCGCCGTCATAGCCGACTTCGCGGACTCCGGAGTGGCCTGCCCGGGCTCCACATAGACATTGTCGGGCAGGCAGTTGAGTATGTTCACGCGTTTCGGCCGGGCCTCGTCGGCTTCGGTGATGATGTTGGTGTTGATGGTCTGGTCGATATTGTGGATCTGCTTGCGGTAGAAGCCGAAAATCTTGGAGGAACCATAGATGACCGGGGTACAGAATTCGAGCACACGCTCGTCCGCGAGCGACTTGATGATGACCTCGTAGCCGATGCCGTTGCCGTCGCCCTGAGTGATTCCCACCACTGTTTTTCTGTCGTTGTTTGCCATAATTGCCAATATTCAGCGGGGCTCAGCCCCATTTTTCGCGACCACGACGAAGCCGGGCCGCAACACTCTAAAATCCCGCAAATATAGCGAAATTACAGGATGAATGAAAGTGAAAGATATGAAGTCACCGGATTTTTCTCTATTTTTGTGGAGTGAACGGCGTCGTTTTCCGCCGGGCGGACAGGTGATGTTCCAGAACAGACCGGGCTATTTATGGAAGAGTTTGACATTCAATACCTGCACGGAGTCGGCCCCAAAAGGGCGGAACTGCTGCGCCGCGAACTGAATGTCACGGGAGTAAGGGATCTGCTCAGGGTCTATCCGCTGCGCTATGTGGAGAAATCCGGCATCTCGCTCATACGGGATGTCAATCCGGAGGGGGGCATAGTCCAGATCAAGGCACAGATAAAGCACATAGAGCTGGTCGGAGCGCCGGGCGACCCCATCAGGTTCAACGCCATCAAGAGAATGAACGTGACGGTGACGGACGGCAGCGGGGAGATGGACATCACTTTCTTCAAGGGCATAAAATGGATGTACGAAAAGCTGTCGAAAGGCGGTGTATTCGTTTTTTTCGGCAAACCAGGACTGTTCAACGGCAGGCTGAATATGGTGCACCCCGACGTCGATCCGCCGAGGGATGACGAGGCTGGCTTCGGGATCACCCCCGTCTATCCCTCCACTGCGAAGCTCAAGCGCTCGGGCATCACCAACAAGGTGATGATCAAGATAATGCAAAGTGTGCTGAATGTGGCTCTGAGCGAGGAGAAAGAGACACTGCCGGACTACCTGATGTCTTCGCGGGGACTTGTTCCGCTGCACTACGCACTGCGCAACATACATTTCCCGAAAGACGGTCAGGCTCTGGAGAGGGCCAGGTTCCGCATCAAGTTCGAAGAACTTTTCTTCCTGCAGCTGGCGCTGCTGAAACAGAAATTCATCCGTTCGAGGGCGGACAACGGAATCAGGATGCCGGTGGTGGGAGACGCGTTCAACAAATGCTATGAGTCACTGCCGTTCAGCCTCACGAATGCCCAGAAGAATGTGCTCCGGGAGATACGAGAGGATATGAAAAGCGGCAAGCAGATGAACCGCCTGCTGCAGGGGGATGTCGGCTCCGGCAAGACGATGGTGGCCGTGCTTTCCGCACTCATCGCGAACGGCAACGGCTATCAGGCCTGCATTATGGCGCCCACCGAAGTTCTTGCCAATCAGCACTACAAGAACATCTCCAGATATCTGGCACCGACCGGGGTGAGGGCTGCGCTGCTGACGGGAAGCACTCACGCCGCAGAAAGGAGGGAGATCCACGAGGGGCTGGAAAGCGGAGACATCGGCATCATCGTGGGCACTCACGCCCTCATCGAAGACAAGGTGAAATTCAGGAATCTGGGGCTCGCCGTCGTGGATGAGCAGCACCGCTTCGGAGTGGCGCAGAGATCCAGACTGTGGAACAAGAGCGACGGGGACAGGCCTCCGCACATTCTGGTGATGACGGCGACTCCCATCCCGAGGACGCTGGCAATGACGGTGTACGGGGATCTGGACATATCGGTGATAAATGAGCTGCCGCCGGGCAGAAAGCCGGTGCAGACTGTCCACGGCACTGAAAGCAAGAGAGCGGCTCTGTACGGCTTCATCCGCAGGGAGATAGAGAAAGGGCGGCAGGCATTCATAGTGTATCCGCTGATTTTCGAAAGCGAGACTCTGGACTATCAGAATCTTGAGCGGGGCATCGACAGGGTGCGCCAGGACTTTCCGTTCCCGCCGTACAAGGTGGCAGTGGTGCACGGGAAGCAGAGCACCGAGGAGAAGGATTTCAATATGGAGGCGTTCGCCGAGGGGCGTGCCGACATTCTGGTGGCCACTTCTGTCATCGAAGTGGGAGTGGATGTGCCGAATGCGTCGGTGATGGTGATAGAGAGTGCGGAGCGCTTCGGTCTGAGTCAGCTGCATCAGTTGCGGGGACGCGTCGGGCGGGGCTCGGAAAGGTCCTACTGCGTGTTGATGACGGGGGCCAGGCTGAGCCGGGATTCGAAACGCCGCATAGATTTGATGTGCAGCACTGAAGACGGTTTCGTGCTGGCCGAGGAGGATATGAAGATGCGGGGACCGGGAGACCTTGAGGGGACGCAGCAGAGCGGCCTGCCGATCAGTCTCAATATGGCCTCTCCGGTGTCGGATGTGGGGATACTGAATCTCGCGAAGCAGACTGCCGAGTCGGTGCTGACCAAGGATCCGACCCTGCGTTCCGATGAGAATGCGCGGCTCCGCGCCGAGCTCCGCCGGGACAAATACAACGCCGTGGACTACAGCCGCATCAGCTGACCCCGCGACGTAATACAGTCCGCCGACATCCTCGGCGCGAGCGCCGCAATGCACCTTTGTGAACGGTAAAATCGTTTATAAAAGATGCAGTGCAAGGCGCACAAGGGGCTGAAACCGCAGCAGCCTGATGCGCTGTGAGGATTGCAGCATCCGCAGGGCAACGCGGCAATGCGCTTTTATAAACGATTTTACATTATGGTAAGCGAACTCATAACTAAATACATCTGGCTCCTCCAGACCATCCTCGACGCCGGCGAAGACGGCATCACCTTTCCGCAGATAGTCCGCCGCTTCGCCAACCGTTTCGGGGAAGAACTGCTCCGCCGCACATTCATCAACTACAAGCAGGCCGTCGAGGAGGTGTTCGGCATAGAGATCAGCTGCGACAGGCGCACCAACCGCTACTATGTGGATCGCGGCAACAAGATGAGCGGAAGCGGCTCGAAACAGTGGCTGATAGACAGCTTCACGGTCAATTCACTGCTGGAGAAAGGCAGGGAGTCGCTCAGCGGCAGGATTGAGGTGGAAAACATACCATCGGGGCAGGAACACCTCACAGGGATAATGGACGCTATGCTCGCGGGCCACGCCATAGAGATTGAATACCGCAAATACAGCGATGATGCTCCGAGCCGCTACAATGTCGAACCCTACGCCCTGAAGGAGGACAAGAGAAGATGGTATCTGTACGGCTACTGCATTGAACGGCAGGCGCTCAGATGCTATTCTCTGGACAGGGTCGTCTCGATGAAGAATGCGGGGCGCGATTTCACTATGCCGGCGCGGTTCGACATCAGGGAACTTCTTGCCACCTCCTTCGGCACCTACGCTCCTGAAAACGGAGAGAAAGGAAGCACCATCGAATTCCGCGCACAGGGAGTGCAGGCCCGCTACATCGAGGACCTGCCGCTCCATCACAGCCAGAGTATTCTGAAAAAGGACGGGGAATGGACATATTTCAGTATTTTTGTGAATCCCGACAGCGAAGATCTGTTTTTCGAACTCCGGAAATACGGCCCCAGAATCGAGATCATCAAGCCCGAATCCATCCGGAAAAGGCTGCTGGACGATGCTCGGGCCGTAGTCGAGCTGTACGGAGGCGCACAAGCGACAAACTGAACAGAACAAACTGAATGACAATAAATTATATAATTATGACTTTCGGCACAAAAGACTATGTATTCGTATCTGTGCTGCTGCTCGCCGCAGTTGCATTCGTCCTGGTGAAATTCCTCAGCGCTGACAATCCTCTGAAAGCGTCTTCCGGATTTATCGGAAAATCTGAAATAAGCATTGAAGACGGCCGGATGACGCCCGAGGCCATGCTCTCTCTCGGCAGACTCTCCGACCCCCAGGTGTCTCCCGACGGCACCAGACTGATGTACGGCGTAAGCTACAGTTCCATAGAAGACAACCGCAGTGTCAGGAATCTGTACATAAGCGACATTGACGGCTCCAACGCTGTCCTTGCCACCAAAGCCGGCAAAAGCATCAGCAACGCGAGGTGGAGCAACGACGGCAGAAAAGTCGCATTTCTGATGGAGGGGCAGATATGGATCGCCGACGTGAAGGGGTACAAGCTGGTCAAAGCTCGCAAAGTCAGCAACATAGAGAATGGTATCGGAGAGTTCAAACTGTCCCCGGACCAGTGCAATGTGGTGTTCACATCCTCTGTTCCGGGCAGGGTCAGGACTCCGGCGGAGCTCTACCCCGACCTCGGCAAGGCGGAAGCCTATGAGACCGGCACGCTTATGTATCGCCACTGGGATCACTGGACCACTGAAATAACCCACAGTTTCATAGCCGCATTCGACTGGAACGGCAAAGTGGGGGCCCATTTCGACATACTCGGCAGCGAGGGTGCGGACAGGAACGGGGGCATCTCTCCCTATGAGCTTCCCACAGAGCCTTTCAACGGGCTTGAGGACATAGACTGGTCACCGGACAGCCGCCATCTTGCCTACGCCTGCAAGAAAGTGAAGCCAGACGAATACACCTATTCCACAGACACGGAGATCTATCTGTACTGTCTCGCAAGCGGCGAGACCGCTGTCATCCCTATGGGCGGCGGCTACGACACCCACCCCGTCTGGAGTCCCGACGGCAGCAGGATCTGCTGGATCTCGATGGCAAGAAACGGCTATGAGGCCGACAAGCAGAGGCTTATGGTGGCCGACATCGACACCGGAACTCTCTGCGCCTCCGGCATCCGTGATCTCAGCGCAGGATTCAGATACAACGCCGCAGACCCCATATGGGACAGGGACGGAAAGCATATCCTGTTCAACGCCCTCGCAGAAGGGCTTCAAGGCATCTTCTCTGCCGACCTCAACGGCAATATCGACCGCAGAACCCCCGACACGCTATGGTACGACTTCACCACGCCCTACTATGTGGCGAAGGACGGGGATGGCGAAAAGCTTTATGCCTCCTGGCAGAGCATGGACTTCCCCACCGAGCTCGTATGCATCGGGGCTGACGGCGAATGCACTCCGGTCACCCGCGAGAACGACCACATCCTCAATCAGCTGAAGCCCCACAGGACCGAAGCCAGGATGATAAAGACCGTGGACGGAAAGGAAATGCTCACCTGGGTGCTCTATCCGCCCGAGTTTGACCCCGACAAGACTTATCCCGCCATAGAGATATGCCTTGGAGGCCCTCAGGGTACTCTGAGCCAGGGATGGTCATATAGATGGAACTATAGGCTGATGTGTTCGCAGGGCTATGTCGTGGTGCTGCCCAACCGCCGGGGCACGACCGCGTTCGGGCAGGAATGGTGCGAACAGATTTCCGGAGACTACTGCGGGCTCAACATCCAGGACTATCTCGCGGCGGCAAAGGAGCTCAAGGCCGAGCCCTATATCGGCAAAATGGCCGCGTGCGGAGCGAGCTACGGCGGCTATTCGGTGTATTACCTGTGCGGAGTGCACGGCGATGTCTTCGATGCATTCATAGCCCACGCGGGCATTTTCAATCAGGAACATATGTATATGACCACGGAGGAGATGTGGTTTCCGAACTGGGACAACGGCGGTGCTCCGTGGGATGCGAATCCGGTCGCCGTGAGACACTACGCGCACTCTCCCCACAAACTCATAAAGAACTGGCATACTCCGCTTCTGGTCATCCACGGAGGCAGCGATTTCAGAGTGCCGTACGATCAGGGAATGGCGGCCTACAACTGCGCTAAGATGATGGGCGTGCCTGCGCAGCTGATTGTGTTTCCGAATGAGAATCACTGGATTCTGAAGCCTCAGAACGCATTGTTCTGGCACAGGAGCTACTTTTCCTGGCTTGACCGCTGGCTGACAGAACAATAGGAGAAAAACCGCGAGTTCGGAGCGAAGCGACCCAAGGGGTCTGGGGAATCCGGTCCCCAGTGACCGGAGGTAATAATGCAATATAAGCGGGAGAAAAAAACCGCGAGTTCGGAGCGAAGCGACCCAAGGGGTCTGGGGAATCCGGTCCCCAGTGACCGGAGGGAATCAATGCAATATAAGCGGGAGAAAAACCGCGAGTTCGGAGCGAAGCGACCCAAGGGGTCTGGGGAATCCGGTCCCCAGTGACCGGAGGTAATAATGCAATATAAGCGGGAGAAAAATAGGATTTTTCTCCCGCTTATATTGCATATCGTCAAAATAATAGTACATTTGCAGCCGCAGAGGGTGCGATTCTGTGGAAAGTCCATATCATCCAGCTCTGTGTCAACGATTTGCGGCATTAAGGCAGCCACATCGTATGTTTAATTAAAATTCATTTTTATGAGAAATGAGAAAACTCATAATTTTAATTACCGCCGCTGCACTCTGTGGGTTGGCTGCCTCCGCTCAAGAGGTTAGCTCCGACTCGTCAGACTCCGGCAACGATTTCGAAATGAGCGCCGTAGCGCGCTTCGACGTCAACCCCTATTTTCCTCTGAAGAAAGATTCGGGTTACGACTTTTCGTTCGGCAACACCTCCATCTACACCTTCATCGACGGTTCATTCGGAAGCGGATGGTTCTACTCCGTCTCCAACCACTGGCTGGGCGTGGACTGGTACAGGACCACCACGGAGGGAGACAGTGTCACTCCCCTCTATTCCAGCACCTGGAGATCTGACGCCAACGACTGGATAGACTGGGCGCTGATAGGCTACAGTCTTGAGACCGCGAAGGCCGGCACCTGGGAATTCTCCGCCGGCAAGGATATGATGGCCATAGGTCTCACCGAACTGGAAGACAATGACGTGGACTGCCATTACGACCTCTCGTCCTGGTACTGGAACAACTACGCATACGCACCAGGTTCGGGCCGGGAACTGTGTCAGGGCTCATTCTACCAGTGGGGGGCAAGCGTCGGCTGGACTTCCGCCTCGCAGGCCACCTCATTCAAGCTGCAGTTCTCATCCTCCCCATTCTCCCGCAGACCCTACAACGACTTCCGCAAAGCCGTGTCATTCCTTTGGACCGAAGAGGTGGGATGCTGGAGGGGAATGTTCTCCGGAAATGCTATGGAAAGCTACAAATATTCGGACGAGATGGGCAGCGGGGTCAAGGCCTCAAGTGCCTGGTGGAAATGCGTGGCTCTCGGACAGCGCTTCACCTTCGACGCCCTCAGCTTCTGTCTCGACGGGATGTTCCGGAGTTTCGAATGGCACAGCCCGGACAATCAGGTGCTTCTGACGTTCAGGGCGCAATATGACTTCGGGGACAAGGTCTCCCTCTTCGCCAAAGCCGGCTACGAGGTGCTCGCATTCAATCCGAGGGAGAAGGACACTCCGGCGGAGACCGTGCTCTGGGGCGGCGCAGGTGTGCACTACTACCCTCTGAGAAACTCCAAAGCCTTGAGAATACACACGGTGGTAGCGGCGAGCGACGGGATGTTCTACGCTCCCGACCAGCTGTCGGTCAATGTGGGCGTGACCTACAGTCTGGATTTCAAAGAGCTGTTCGGCAAATGAAAAAGATGGCAAACGACACAATCATAAGCATTGAGCACATCTCCAAATCGTTCAACGGAGTGCAGGTGCTCAAGGACATCAACCTCGACATACGCAGAGGCGAATTCGTGACGCTGCTCGGCCCCTCCGGCTGCGGCAAGACCACAATGCTGAGAATTCTGGCGGGCTTCACGCAGGCGGACGAAGGCAGGATAGTGATGGAGGATCAGGACATAACGGCGGTTCCTCCGCACCGCAGACAGCTCAACACCGTGTTCCAGAAATATGCGCTGTTCCCGCATCTCGACGTCTATGACAACATCGCCTTCGGACTTAAACTGCAGAAAGTACCCACCGGCGAGATAGACCGGAGAGTGCGCAAAGTGCTGAAAATGGTGACGATGACCGACTATGAGGAGAGGAATGTGGACTCCCTCTCCGGCGGACAGCAGCAGAGAGTGGCCATAGCCCGCGCAATCGTGAACCAGCCCAAGATTCTGCTGCTGGACGAGCCCCTCGCTGCGCTTGACCTGAAGATGCGCAAAGATATGCAGATGGAGCTCAAGGAGATGCACAGGGAGCTGGGCATCACCTTCATCTATGTCACCCACGACCAGGAGGAGGCTCTGACTCTGTCCGACACCATAGTGGTGATGAACGAAGGCAGCATCCAGCAGATAGGCACTCCTGCCGACATCTACAACGAGCCGGCCAACTCGTTCGTCGCCGACTTCATCGGAGAAAGCAACATCCTCAACGGCATTATGCCCTGCGACGGCAAGGTCAGGTTCATATACCGCGAATTCGACTGTATCGACAAGGGATTCGCCAAGGACGAGCACGTGGATGTGGTCATCCGCCCGGAAGACATCTACATATTCAGCGGCAATATGGACAAGGCGCAGTTCACCGGCACGGTGCAGACCTGCATCTTCAAAGGAGTGCACTATGAGATGACGGTGCTCACCGAAGAGGGCTACGAGATTATGATCCAGGACTATAACGCCTTTGCCCCGGGCAGCGCGGTGGGGATGATCATACGCCCTGACGACATCCACGTGATGCACAAGGAATGTCTGCGCAACAGCTTCAGGGCCAGCGCGTCCACAGACGGCAGGGTGCGGTTCCTCGACACGGAATGGGAAGTGGATCCGGCGGAGGGTGACAATGCGGAAGTGCTCGCAGGCCTCGGAGAGGGCGAGGATCTGTATGCCGATGTCGAGTTCAAGGATGTCGAGCTGATGGACGAGAAGGAGGAGGGCAATGTGAGCGGCCAGGTCTCGTTCATCCTCTACAAGGGCAACCACTATTTCCTCACGATCAAGACCGACGGGGGCGACAAGCTTTATGTCCAGACCGATGACGTCTGGGACAAGAGCGATCTGGTCGGCATCAGAATCAAGCCTCAGAGCATCCGTCTGAGGAGAGCCGGGGAGGAGAAGGGAAATGCATAGCAGAACTTTCAGGCGGTCATACTGGTCATTGCCATACTTCATCTTTATGGTGCTGTTCGTGGTGATGCCTCTGATAATGATTGCGGTGTATGCGTTCACCGATGCTTCGGGAGCATTCACTCTCACCAATTTCAAGCGTTTCTTCACCACCGGCGAGGATATACGCACATTTGCATATTCCATTGAGATTGCGCTTATTACCACAGTCCTCTGCCTCCTGGTGGGCTACCCCGCCGCGTGGATTCTGAGCAATTCCAAACTCAACCGATCCAGAGTGACGGTGATGCTCTTCATCCTGCCTATGTGGATCAATATGCTCATCCGCACGCTCGCTACGGTGGCGCTGTTCGACTTTCTGCGTATGCCGCTCGGAGAGGGGGCGCTCATCTTCGGTATGGTCTATAATTTCCTGCCGTTTATGATTTATCCCATCTACAACACTCTGGACAAGATGGACAAGTCCTACATCGAGGCCGCGCAGGACCTCGGGGCGGGGCCTGCCGGAGTATTCACCAAGGTGACGCTCCCGCTGTCGATACACGGCGTGATAAGCGGAGTGATGATGGTGTTTATGCCCACCATCTCCACTTTCGCCATCTCAGAGCTGCTGACGCTCAACAAGGTGAAGCTCCTCGGGACGACAATACAGGAGAACATCAACAACGGTATGTGGAACTACGGCTCCACCATCGCGCTCATAATGCTGGCAATCATCGGAGTGACGATGATTTTTTCCGACAGCGAGGAGAATATGGACAATGAGAAAGGAGGCCTGATATGATGAAGTTCAAGAAGTTTCTGGCCCAGTCCTATATCTGGCTGCTGCTCATCATCTTGTACGCGCCAATACTCATCATCGCCGTCTATTCCTTCACGGAAGCGAAGGTGCTGGGCAACTGGACCGGCTTCTCAGTCAACCTGTACAGGAACGTATTCAGCGGCGGGCTCAACAGTTCGCTCATCAGAGCCATAGAGAACACGGTCAGCATCGGGCTCATCTCGGCCTTCCTTTCGACCATTCTCGGGACCGTCTCAGCCATCGGAATCTTCAACCTGCACGGGCGCAAGCGCAAGGTGATGAATTTCCTCAACGACATCCCGATGATGAACCCCGACATCATCACCGGTATCTCGCTGTTCATCCTGTTCGTCGCCGTCGGCGTGACTCAGGGCTATATCACGGTGGTGCTCGCACACGTTTCGTTCTGCACTCCGTATGTGATTCTGAGCATTATGCCCAAGCTCCGCCAGATGCCGGCCAACCTCTATGAGGCGGCTCTCGACCTCGGGGCTTCGCCGGGTCAGGCTATGAGAAAGGTGATTGTGCCCCAGGTAAAGCCGGGGATGATTTCCGGCTTCATTCTGGCGTTCACTCTCTCCATCGACGACTTCGCCGTGACGCTCTTCACCAAGGGGAACGGCGGTCTTGAAACCCTGTCCACCTACATCTACGCGGATGCGCGCAAGGGCGGACTCACTCCCGAGATCAGACCGATAATGACTCTGATCTTCGTATTCGTGCTTTTGCTTCTAATCATCATCAACATCAGATCATCTAAAACAGACAGGAAATGAAAAGGTTTTTCTCCGCATTGGCGGGCTTGCTTTTCGGAGCGGCTCTGGTATGCAGCGCCGCTGACAGGGACCACACCCTCAAGATCTACAATTGGGCGGACTACATCGACGAGAAGCTTCTCGACGAGTTCAAGTCCTGGTACAAGGAACAGACCGGCGAGGATGTGGACATCATCTACCAGCTTTTCGATGTCAACGAGATTATGCTTTCCAAGATTGAACTCGGCCACGAGGACTTCGATGTGGTGTGTCCTTCCGACTACATCATAGAGCGTATGCTGCGTCAGGATCTGCTGCTGCCCATCGACAGGAATTTCGGAGAGACTCCCGACTACACGGTGAACGTGGCTCCGTTTATGGAAAGCAAGCTGGGCGAGGTCATCAGCTCCGGCAAGAACGCGCAGGATTTCGTAGTGCCGTATATGTGGGGCACCACGGGCATCCTATACAATCCGAAATATGTGACTCGTGAGGAGGCTTCAAGCTGGGACTGTCTGAAGAACCCGAAGTTCAAGGGCAAAATCTTCGTCAAGGACGCATTCAGAGATGTCTATACCTCGCTCAACATCGCTATGCACAAGGACCGGATCGCTTCCGGAGAGGTCTCTCTCCAGGATGTGTGCAGCGACTCCTCCGACGAGTCCATAGCTATGGTGGAGAGTTTCCTTAATGAAATCAAGGGCAATGTGCTCGGATGGGAGGCCGATTTCGGCAAGGAGGCGATGACCAAGGAAAAGGGCTGGATCAACCTGTCCTGGAGCGGCGACGCCCAGTGGGCGATAGACGAGGCCGCAAAAGTGGGAGTGACGCTGGACTATGCGGTGCCCGAGGAGGGCAGCACGGTGTGGTTCGACGGCTGGGTGATACCCAAATACGCCAGAAACGTGCAAGCGGCCCGCTATTTCATCAATTTCCTCTGCCGGCCGGAGAATGCGCTCCGCAATATGGATGTCATCGGCTATGTCAGCGCCATAGGGGGTGACGATATTCTCCATTCGATGGAAGACCCCGAGGCCTATGCTCCCGAGGATGCCAGCTATTTCTTCGGCGAGGAGGCCGCATCGGCGTGTCTCAACCCGGTAATGTATCCGGACGCCCACATTATGGCGCGCTGCGGGATGATGCACGACAGCGGCGACCGCACTGAGGACCTGCTCAAGATGTGGTCCCGGGTGAAGGGCGACAATGCCGGCTATTTCACCTACATCTGCATCGGTCTCGCGGTGGTCATCGTCATCTGGGTGGTCATCGCCAACAGCCGCAGGAAAAAGTCCGGCAAGAAACATAAATAAAAAAAAGCGGCCGTACGGCCGCTTTTTTTATTCCTTATCCAGTATGGTCAGCGTCAACTCCCGGTTCAGGCTTGAACTCCCCGCATAGTTCGAATTGGTGCCGGCAAATGTCACCTTATATGTGCCCGGCTCGCTGTAGATATATTCGAAACTGTGCAGATAGTTCTGCAGATTCTTGATTACCTGCCCCTTGTCATTGTCCACCTTGTTGAGCGGCACAGGCTTGGAAAAGACCCAGCCGTCGATCGCATACGGAAGCGCGTTCGCTCCCACCCCCTGGAAGATGAGGTGCGCGGTGGCCGGCTTGTTAAGGGTGATTGTGCCGTTGCCATTGTTCTTGACGTACGGGTCGGTGATCTCGTCGTTCATCATCACTGACACGAATTCAAGCCCGGTGAAACTGATGGTCTGCGGGTCGAGACCCTCCATGTCGAGATTGAGTTCGCCGTTTATCCAGTATGTCCTCTGCGTCTTCGCCTTGTCTTTCGGACACCAGTGGAACGCGATGCAGAAACTTGTCATATAGGAGTCCGCAGGGTATTCCTGCGAGGTCCAGACAGTACTTTTGCCCTCGTTATACTCCAGCCGTGTCCAGCCCTGCATACCCCCGTCGACAAGAGCCTTGACCGCAGCCTTGTCAGCAGCCGCGTCACTGCCGGAAAGTCCCGCGAAATCATTGGAAACCCAGACCTCCATTGCGCCGGCATCGCCATATCTCGCCTGATAGTCCAGTTTCAGAGTCGCGCTCTTGACAGCCTCCCTGTCCACCTCATAGCGGTTGCGGTACTGATATTGATGTCCGGTCTCGCCGCTGTAAAACACTATGTTGTCCACGGAGCCCGCAAAGTTGAACTTCACGGGATCTCCCGCCTTGTAGCTGTTCTCCTTGTCAAGCGACACCGTGTAGTCTATCTCATAGACGACATCCTGCTTGCAGGAGGACAGAGCCAGCAACGCCGCGACAAAGAATATAAATGACTTTTTCATAACTGTTGCCTCTTTAACTATTTAGACCATAACTCATTCTGGACGAGCAGCTTGTTCACGCCCAGCTCGATGGACGGAATCGGGAGGAGAACGTTTCTTGCGCTCACATTGCCGCCTATGGTCGCGGCGCGAGTGGCTTTGACATTCCCGGACCAGCGGCTGTCGGCAGCCCACTGGGCGTACTCGTTCATCGATTGCACATATATTCCCCAACGGATCAGATCGAAGCGCCGCAAAGCCTCGAAGCAGAACTCGCGGCCTCTCTCGTTGCGGACAAGTTCGCGGAACGCATCCCGGTCATAGTCCGCAAACGGCTTCGTGGCGATCCCGGCCCTGTCGCGGACTGCCTTGACGCAGTCGTAGGCTTCCTGTGTCAGTCCGGACAGTTCATTCGAAGCCTCGGCATACATCAGGAGCACGTCGGAGTAGCGCAGAATCGGGAAATTGATGGTGGTGTAGAGACTCTTGGATGTCTTCTGCCCCTCATAGATAACCTCTCTCCTGAACTTGCCGCAGTTGCGTACGGCCTGTGCGGCGGTGGGATCCTGAGTGGTGGACACGTTATTGTACACATACGGAGTCTTGTCTATGCCGGCCTCGGATTTGCCCACACCCGTCGTGCCATAAGGAGGCTGGCTGGCGTGTCCCTGATAGTTGTAAGGAGGCAGATTCCACTCCTGTCTCGTGTCGGTGACAGTGGGTAGAGCTGTCTCCTCATCCGTCCGGTCGGTCTGCCAGTACAGATCCCATAGCTTGAGCGACCCGTCGTACTGTCCGTAGGCGTAATTGCAGTTGAACTCGCTGTATTTGGTGGAACTGCCGCCGCTCAGAAGTCCGAGCACGTCCCCGATGCGGCCGTTCGACCAGTTTTCGGCGCTGGAACGGTCACCGAGGAATTCCGCTTCCCACATAGACTCGTGATATTCCGTATCGTACTTGTCCGCTATCATATTGATGAAGACCTCCGAGTAATCAGGGTTGAGACTGTGCTTCCCGCTGTCGATGACCGCCTTGGCATAATCCCTCGCCCTGGTGAGGAACACCGTCTTGTCTCCGCCCTGAACGCTCTCTCCCGCGAGGAAGAGGTAGAGCCTTGCCAGAATGCCCTGAATGGTGGTCTTGGTCACTCTGGACGGCTGGACGGCCGTGTCCTCATCCGCCAGGGCGAGACACGCCTCCATCTCCGAAGCGGCCCAGGTGAGCACGTCGAACTGCGGGGTGGCAGCGCACATCACCTCGTCCGGAGTCTTGGTGGACTTGTCCTTCAGAGGCACGCTCCCCCAGGACTGGGCGAGGATGAAATGGTAATAGGCCCTCAGGAACCGGGCTTCGTTGCAATATTTGCCTTCCTTGTCGAAACCGGTCCCCGGCACGGCCTCCATAAATGCGTTGGCGTTGCGGATGCCCTGATAGAGCACCGTCCATATATCGTAGATCTGCCCCGTACCCGCATCGTGACGGTTGTACTGAAGGAAATTGGTGCCTATGTCCCTGTTGAAGTAGCAGAGGTCGTCATTGTTGGCATACATTGCGCTATAGTAGTTCCCGTAGAAATACTCCCTGCCCATTACGCCATACACTCCCGCCAGACCATACTTGACCTCTTCCTCCGTGTTGTAGAAAGTGTCGGAGCTGATGATCCTCGGAGTCTGATCGAGAAAGCTGCAGGATGCCGCGCACGCGATGGCCGCAGCCGCTGTCATATATCTGAAAATCTTTTTCATAACGCCTGTCAATTAGAAAGTGAACGATAGACCGCCGGTCAGACCGAATGCCCTCGGATAGGCGGACCAGTCGAAGCCCGGCGTAAGCACGGACTGTCTGGTGGACACCTCCGGATCCGGACCGGTGTAGCGGGTGAAAGTATAGACATTGTCGGCGGAGATATACACTCTCATAGTGTCGAAATGCATCTTCCTCAAGGCTTTGCGAGGCAGCGTATATCCCAGCGAGACATTTCTCAGACGAAGGAACGAGCCGTCCTCCACCACCCGGGACGAATAGACATAGACTCCGTTCGCCTGCACTCTCGGGACGTCGCTGTCCGGATTGCTTTCCGTCCACCTGTCCTTGTAGCTCGCCCACTGGTTGGTGTTGGTCAGCGTGCCGTTTTCGAAATAGAGACGGTTGGCGTTGAGTATGTCATTCCCGTAGCTCCACGAGAAGAAGACATTGATGTCGAAACCGTAGAAGTTGAACACCGTTCCGAAACCGCCCGTGCTGAGAGGCTGTCCGCAGCCGATGACGGTGCGGTCGTTGTCGTCGATGATCCCGTCGCCGTTGATGTCACGGTACTTCGGGTCTCCCGGCCTGACGGCGCTCTTGCCCACGGAAGACATATAAGGGATGCCGTCCTTGAGGGATATGCCGGAATTGAAGTCGCCCGGCTTGTATGTGCCCTCGTAGATGAATCCGTACATCATTCCCGAAGGCTTGCCCACCTGGGTGATATATGGATACTGTGCGTTGAATCTCTGTTCCCAGGACACGCTGCTCAGGAGCGAATACTGGTCATTGGTAAGCGCCGTGACCTTGTTCCTGTTGAGGGCGATGTTGAAATTGGCGCTCCAGACGAAGTTCTTGCGCTGGATCAGCACGGCGTCGAGCGTCAATTCCACACCCTGATTGCGCATAGAGCCTATGTTCATCATGGCCGAAGTGTAGCCGGACGATGACGGAATGGTCGCCTGCAGAAGCAGGTCCCTCGTGTTCTTGAGATACCAGTCGGCGGTGAGTTTCAGCCGGCTGTCGAAGAAGCCGAGGTCCATACCGACATTCCACTGTTCGGTGGTCTCCCATTTCAGCCTTTCATTGGACATGTTGGAAGGGAAGTATCCTGACACTGTCTGCCCGTTGAAAACATAGTCATAGGAGGACGGATCGCCCGGAAGAGTGGAAATCTGGGAATAGAAGTCATAAGGAGTGGTCGTCCTGTTGTTGCCGGTGAGTCCCCAGGAGGCGCGCAGCTTGCCGGTGGAGAGCCAGGTGGCGGCTTTGAGCCAATCCTCTCGGTTGAAGTTCCAGGAAAGACCGGCCGAAGGGAAATAGCCCCATCTGTTCCGGGCGGGGAACTTCGACGAGCCGTCCGCACGGAACGAAGCCGTGAGGTAGTACCTGTACTTGTAGTTGTAGTTTAAGCGGAACAGTCCCGACATCATAGTCCAGTCATACTCCCAAGGCCTCACCGTCTGGTAGTTGCCGGTGTGGAGTCCGTTGAGACCGAGCGCCTCCGTGGTCATCTGGGTGGCGGAGGTGCCCTTGTAGTCGTAGTTCTCGCCCTGCAGCGTGAAGCCTCCGAGAAGCTGGAGATGGTGCTGACGGCTGACGGTCTTTGTCCAGGTCAGAGTGTTCTCATTGAGCCAGGAAGTGCGGTTCCACCAGTATATCGCTCCGTTTATGCCCTTGCCCGAAGGCGAACCGGCATAGCCGGTATAGGTCTTGGTGCCGTTGAACTCCTCTCTGCGGCGCTTGTACATAGTGTAGCCGCCCGTAATCTTGAGCTTGAGCCCGTCTATGATCTCCCAGGTGAGTCCGGCATTGCCGTTGAGGTAGTCCACGATGGTCTTGCGGTACTCGTTCTGAGCCGTCTTGACCGGATTGAAGCGGTAGTCGTTCGAGCCTGTCACCTCCGTGTCCACGAGTTCGTCGTAGAGGTCGTCTGATTTGCCGGAACGCAGCGGCTTCACCGGACGATAACCCCATACCGAGTACATAAGCCAGCCGGTGGCGGAAGATGACTGCTGCGCATCGGTCGGCGTGATACCGTTCGTGATGGCCCGCGAGTAGTTGCCGAGCACATCGAGAGTCACCCTCTTGCCGAACTTCTGCTGGAAGTTGATCTTGCCCTGATACCTCTGGAAATTGGACTTGATGATGATACCGTCCTGGTCGAGAGCGGAAAGGCTGACATTGTAGCGGTTGCCCGCCTCCTTGCTGCCTCCCGACACGGAGACCGAATAGTTCTGGGTCAGGGATGTGCGGAACAGCTTGTCCTGCCAGTCATTGGACGGCACATTGAGATAATCCTCCGGAGTGTAGGCCGTTATCCCCGCGGCTTTGTCCGCATCGGACGGCTCAAGATACGGGTTGGTGTTGCCCGACAGGTCGTAGATCTCCGTCTGGAGCTTCACGAAATCATAGCCGTTCAGCAGATCCAGCTTGTTGGCGATCCTGTTCATCGTCCAGGTCGCGTTGAAGTTGACTTTCGGCTTGCCCTCCTGACCTTGTCTGGTGGTGATGACTATGACTCCGTTGGCTCCTCTGGCTCCGTAGATGGCAGTCGCGGATGCATCCTTGAGGATGTCGATGGACTCGATGTCCGCGGAGTTGAGAGAGGTTGCCAGAGAACTTTCAGTCGGGAATCCGTCAATCACATAGAGAGGGGCGCTGCTCTGGGTCAGAGAGTTGTTTCCCCTGATGGTGATGTTGGCCTCCGTGCCGAGCGCACCGTCGGAAGTGGAGACCACCACTCCGGCGATCTTGCCCGTGAGAGCCTGATCGAAGTTGGTCACAGGGGCCTTTATCAGTTCGTCCATATCCACCTTGCTCACCGCGCCGGTGAGGTCTCTTCTGGCAACGGTTCCGTAACCGACGCTGACTACCTCTACGGCGTCAAGAGTCAGCTGTTCTTCGGCCAGTGTCGCGTTTATGCTGCTGCGGCCTGCGACCTTTTCCCTAACTTCCGCGTAGCCGAGACAGGAGAAGACGATTGTCGCCCCCGGAGATGACAGAGTGAGACTGTACCTGCCGTCAGCATCCGTAGCTGTACCATTGGCCGTTCTGCCCTCCTCGAAGACCGTGACTGCGATAAGAGGGGTTCCTGCGGCATCCACGACCCGACCGCTTACCTTTACCGTCTGCCCCTGGGCTGTCAGAGCCGTGCAGAGAAGGCAAATGGAAGCGATAATGTGCATCAATGCTTTCATTTCGAATAGTGTAATTAGTTAATAATGAATGGTTTCCATAAGAAGTAAAAATGATTCGGCAAAATCGTCAAGCCATTTTCCGATAGTGTGGTGTAAGTGGTTTCCTTGTCGACGCTTCTATTTTTTAAGGTTTTTAAGGTAGAATTCGACGGGTTGTCCGTCGATACATACAATCTTGAGAAAAGTCTTGCCGTCCTCTCTCCGGGCACTGACCGAAGGCTGCTCCCCGACCGGTTCCCATTCCCCGTTCAGCGTCACTTCGCGGAGCAGCGGCTGGCTCGGCTGCGAGGTGGTGTAGCCCTTTTCCGTGATTCCGAGGTCCGGGCAGCAGACGCTCATCACCGCCGAACCGTCATCCAGAGAGCGTTCCATCACTATGGTTTCAGCAGGGATCCGCGCCGCGAGAGTGGAAGTCGAACTGTAGCCCCCGTAGCTTATGCAGGCGGTGACACCGGTGGGTCCGTCCTTGACGACGTGCGCGGAATTGTCGGCCTGCAATACCGTGTATGGCAGGTTCTTCGCGAACTTCGAGACTTCCTTCCCGCCCGGGCGCACCAGCATCATATATTCATAGGAAGCCTCCGACGGCGACACTCCGTGATCTATCCGTGCCGTGATGAAGTCCCCCTCCCCCATTTTCTTCTTGGTGTCGGAAGGGGAAGTCTGATGCCTTGTCTCCACACTGAGTCCCCGGGCGTTCTTTACTATATATGCATTCCCGTTGATGTCGCCCAGTATAGCCTGCCCGTCCCCGTCCTGCCTCCAGGAATAAGGAAAAGTCCCCGAATATCCGTCATTTATGTCCACTTCCGCCTCCCTGTCGTCCAGACGCAGCTGGTAGAGGGTCGTCTCAGTCGGATACTCCGAGCCGTTGGAGATCCCCGTGCCGATGAAGACAATCCTGTTGTCGAAGCAGAACACGCTCTTGGTGGCTGTAGCCCCTGCACAGAAGTTCGGACGGTCGCGCTCCGTGTATGTGAATGCAAGGCATCCGTTCCTGTTCTCCAATGAAGACACGCCCGGGAAACGGGATGTGTTCCGCTCCATCAGAGTCCCTTTCAGCGGATTCTCCAGCTTGTCGAAAGGAAGGTGCACCGACGTCACTCCAGGGTAGCGGTTCCAGTCCCAGCCCTCCTGGCTGTAGCCGCTCGCCTTTTCGCCCTCCGGGAAAATGATCTGCGCGGAGCCGTAGCTCTGATAACGGCCATAGCGGTTGTCCGCGGCATATATTTCGGAGCTCCACACATCGGAATTGTAGCCCTTGAGGCATATCATCCAGCCGTTTCTCCTGTGGACTCCGAATGCGCCGTAGTTATAGACACGGAATCCGTCCCCGGCGGGAGCAGGCTTGAGCCCGGCCTTTCTGAAGACGGACAGGGCCGCCTTGTCCTTTCCTCCCATATTCATATAGGCAGCTGCCAGGTCGGGATCGGCCGCAAGTCCCCGTCCGGACAGATCGCCCATAAGAGCGAGCTGCGCGTAAGCCTCGACGTCGCCGTCCGGAATCCTCCCGCCGAAAGGATGCCTGCCGCACACTCCGATGCCCCATTCACGTCCGTTGGTATAGTCGTACATAGCCATCAGAGCCTTCTTGAAGCCCCTGCGCGCCTCTTCGTCCGGCTCGAACTCCATTCCGCGGGTAAGCCTTATGAACTCTCCCACACTTGCGAAAGCCCCGACGGAATACGCCGGATAATGGCCTCCGTGATGGAAGGATGTGCCGTCCACCTTGATCCCGCCCAGAGTCCCGTCAGTGTAGCGGAGGGCCCCGGAAGTCCATCTGCCGAGAGCCCGCATATAAGCGAACCGCCTTGCCTCCGAGTCCTGAAGCATCGCCGATATCACCCTTGCGTTGTGGAGGGTGTGGAAGGCGTCCAGAACCCCGTCTCTGGTCTGTTCATAAGGCATTCGGGTCTCCTGCAGCCCGGACCAGTAGGTGAGGGCGGGGATATAGTCCTGCAGTCTGCCGGCCTCCGCAAGCGGCTTCCGGAGAATCCACAGGCCCTTGTACAGGTCGCGGATCTGGTAGCCGTAGTGATGGTTCGTGCCCTGTCCGCTTCCATAGGCGAAGCCCTGATCCAGAGCGTGATCCATAGCGTCTATCACCTTGCCGAGATTGGAGGTGCTGCCCGTGTAGAGATAGTCCAGGGCATACCAATATACTATCTCCTGAATGAAGCGTATTCTCATCTCCCCCGCCGCATTGTTGAACTCGTCGTCGCTCAGCAGCGGCGCTCCGATTATATGCCCGTCGGGCAGTCTCCTTATACCGTATTTGTCAATATGCGCCTGAGCCCTCTTGAGCAGTGTGCCTGCAGTGTATTCGGGACTCGGATTGCCCGTGGAGGCCCATTCGTCCAGCCTCTTCTCCACAGTCCGCAGCACTTCCCTCTGCGGCTCATCCACAGGTGCGAACTCGGGCTCGGGGTACTGCTCCCATTCCCACAGCCGGCACCACTGCCACATATCTCTCTGCAGATGGCAGTTGTTGTCGGGAATCTGCATATCCGGAGTGATCTGGGCGTGCAGACGGGTGCGGCTGAAACTGACCCTGTCTATGTAGATGGTGCCCTCGGGGGCGGATTCCGGCGTGCTTATGACCATCCTGGCGGCGCGGCTGTTCCTCTCCCCCGGGCTTTTGTCCCCGTAATAGCCCTCCGGAGACGGCATATCGATGTATTTCATCCAGATCGCCCGCCATCCCGTATGGTTCATATTGAAGTCGAAATGGCAGATCTCCCTGTCCACCCAGTTGTAGAAAGTGAAAGTCAGAGGGCTCGACGCGGGAGCGGTGTTGTAGATCCACATAATGATGCCGGCTCCGTCCACTTTCATTGAGGCCTCCAAGTCCGAATAGTTGGAGAACACGAGCTCCGATTTGCCGGTCCATGAGAATCTGACGGACTGCCTGCCGTCCTTGAACCTGTCGGAGGACAATGACAGCGTCCCGTCTCCCCGGGCCGAAATGAACGACGGAAGTTCTCCCTCAAAGGCATATTGGGAATTGATGGCCGCAGAGGCGCAGAAGGACGCCGCGAGCAGCAATGGCAGAAATACAAAAAGTCTTTTCATTGTTCTCTCAATATTTCATACTCAAGGTGCAAATGTAATAATTCTTTATATATTTGCAAGGTATGCCGCCTGACGGAGGCGGCCGAAAAAACGGGCAAGTCCCTTGAATACAGGCAAATTGACTTACTGTAAATGAAAATGAGACCAGGATTCTTCCTTTCCGCAGCCGCCGCGCTCCTGACACTGCAGTGCTGCGCCGATCACGACATCATCAATGAAAACGTCCGCAACGCGGAAGTGCAGCTCGGACAGCTCGTCGAAGCGTCGGAGGCCGGAGACACCGTCCGCATACCGTCCACATTCAAGGACGGGGAGGTGCAGTATGTCCCCGCAGACGACTGGGTCAGCGGCTTCTTCGCGGGGTCGCTCTGGTATATGTACGAACTGACCGGACAGGAAAAATGGGCGGAGCACGCACGCCGGCACACTGAGATTCTGCACGACATCCAGTATCTCAAATGGCATCACGATGTGGGATTCATGGTCTATGACAGCTATGGCAATGGACTGAGGCTCAAGCATATCCCCGGATATGACACCGTTCTGGTGAACACTGCCAGATCCCTCGCGACGCGCTTCCGCCCCAATGCCGGCATCCTCCAGTCGTGGAATGTGGTGAACAACGGATGGCAGTCGCTCCGGGGATGGAAATGTCCGGTCATCATCGACAATATGATGAATCTTGAGCTGCTTTTCAAGGTGAGCGAGATGACAGGCGACCCGACCTACCGCGACATAGCGGTCAGCCACGCCGACAGGACTCTCGAGAACCATTTCCGCAGCGATTTCAGCAGCTACCACGTCGTGGACTATGACGATGAGACCGGGGAGATACGCCGCCGCTGCACCGCACAGGGCATCGCGGATGAGTCCAGGTGGGCTCGCGGTCAGGCATGGGCTCTCTACGGGTTCACTGTGGCATACCGCTTCACCGGGGATGAGAGATACCTTGGCAGAGCCAAGGATGTGGCTCAATATCTGTTTGTGACAGAGGACAATATGCCGGAAGACCTCGTCCCTCTGTGGGATTTCGACGTGAAGGAATTCAGTCCTCATATGCCAGACCCTGACTTCTATGAAAAATACGGTCAGATCCGCGACGCCTCGTCTGCCGCCATCATCTGCTCCGCGATGTATGAGCTCTACTGGATCACCCGGGACGAGTTCTACCGGACGAAGGCGGACAGGATTCTGTGCAGTCTTTCATCTCCGGCATACAGGGCGGAGCCGGGCACCAACGGCGGCTTCATACTTATGCACTCCGTAGGAAGCATTCCTCACGGCAGCAGCATAGACGTGCCTCTGAACTACGCGGACTACTATTTTCTCGAATCACTTGTCAGAAAACGAAAAATCGAAAACGGCCTGTCTCCCGTCGATTAACCGGGAACAGGCTTGAAACAGACCTGACATAGATATGACACCCCATTTCAAAACAGCGGCATCCCTGCTCGCCGCAATGTTCCTTGCCGCAGAGGCCGCGGCCGGAGTCGTGGATTACGGGGCTGACCGGGGAGTCCTGTCATTCGAAGACAGCGCTTTCCCCGCCGTTCCCGGCAGGCATTCCTCGCTGAGCCTGTCTCCGCTCCACTTCAAGCTCGGCTCACATTCGCTTGAGTGGAAATGGAGAAGGGAGGAGGCCACGCTCTCCATCCCTGGAGAGATTCCGTACCTGAAGAGCAACCCGGACCCGAGGGAGACTTCAGTTTCGACTTTCGTCTTCTGGGTCTATGCCGACGAGGCTCTCCCGGGCCGTCTCCGCTTCTCGTTCAGAAAAGGCGGCCGTGAATGCTGCCACTTCGAGTACGGCCTCGGCTTCACCGGCTGGCGCGGTGCCTGGGTGGCCTTTGACAGGGATATGGAAGGACAGCCGGAAGAGGGGATGGACGAGATAGTCATCACCGCCCCCTCCGGAGTCCGGAAAGGGAGGCTCTGGTTCGACGGTATCATCATTTCAGCCTTTGAGGATGCCCGCTACCACACCGCAGACCGGCAGGCGCCGTTCATAAATACAGGCACCGACATCCACTGGCTCGTGCTCAACCGGAGCTGGAATCTCCGCCTCGACATTCCGCAGACTCCCCTCACCTCCCCGCAGGAAGAGGATATGAGACTTGTGGAGGAGCGTTTCATAAGCCTTGTGACCCCCGGGAAAACCGTTCCGACGGACTCGCTGCGGAGGATGTACGACAGCTATGGCATAAGGCTGAACAGAGACGGCACGATATGCGGCAAACCTGTTTTCTTCACGAGATACGGAGAGACCTACATCAATCTCGGCATCAGGGACGCTTCCGCCTCGTTCAGGAAAAACGGGCAGCTGCTCCGCGACTACAATGACAATCTTCTGAACCTGGCCGCCGCATACCGCTCTCTGGACGAGGGGCCGGACAAGGCCGAACTCGGGCGGATGTATGTGATGATGACGCGGCATCTGCTCGACCAGGGCTTCGCGGCGGAAAGCGCCCAGGGCACCCTGCATCACCTCGGCTACAGTATGAGGAATTTCTACACCGCTCCGATGCTTATGAAGGATGTGCTGCGGGAGGCCGGGCTGCTCGACGAGGTGCAGGCGGCTATGGAATGGTTCTCGGGAGTGGGAGAAGTGAAAACCGCCCCGGCGGAACCGGGTATGGACATCGATGCCTTCAACACCTCGCTGATGGGCAGGATGGCATCCATTCTGATTCTGGAGCCATCCTCTTATAAATATGCCTATCTCAAGGCCATCTCCAGGTGGATCGACAACGGATTCCGCTATGTTGACGGGACCCGTCCCTGCTTCAAGCCCGACGGTTCCATCTTCCACCACCGCAGGGCATATCCCGCCTATGCAGTCGGCGGTCTCGACGGAGCGGTCAACTCGGTGTGGATGCTTCGCGGCACTTCGCTGGCCGTCTCGCAGGAAAGCCATCAGATACTCAAAGACGCCCTGCTGCAGATGCGTTTCCGCTGCAATCTGCGTTCTTTCCCTCTCGCTATGTCGGGCAGGCATCCGGACGGCAGGGGTGAACTCCTCCCGAGACATTTTGCCCTGCTCGCCGATGCCGGAAGCCCTGACGGAAAGAGCCTGACGGACACGGATCTGGCATCGGCATATCTCCGGCTCACGGCTGACAGCAGGAAAAACGAGGCCGTATGGAGAAACCGGTTCATCGGAGCCGGAATAAGTCCCGAAGCCACTCCTCAGGGCAGCAGAAGTTACGGATACGACTGCTCGCTCTCGCATCGGAGCGGTGAAGCCCTCGTGACTGTCGCAGGACACAGCCGCTACCTCTGGTCCGCCGAGATATACCGGGGAGCCAACCATTACGGACGCTATCTGACCCACGGAAGTATGCAGATTCTCTGCGGAGGAAAGCCTATCATAAGCTCTTTCGGGAGCGGATTTCAGGTGGACGGCTGGGACTGGTGCCATATCCCGGGCACGACTGCGGCCGAACTGCCGATGCCGCAGATGAAGGCCGACGTGCTGAACGTGGATGAGTTTTCGGGCTATGAGGAAATGCTGCTCTCCGACGAATGGTTTGCAGGTGGGGTCACGCACAGGGGCCTGTACGGGGCATTCGCGATGAAACTGCACGAGCACGACAAATATAACGGCAGCCTGCGCGCACGGAAGTCCTTCTTTGCTTTCGGCGACAGGGTGGTGGCTCTCGGCTCCGATCTCGAAAACGTGCTTGAGGGCTCTCAGCTCCACACCACCCTCTTCCAGAACAGCATCAGCGACACGTCTTACACGGAAGTGGACGGCGTCCGGACCGATGCCCAGGAGTATTTTGCCGAACTGAATGAGCCGCTCGCCGTCCTCAAGGACAGATTGGGCAATTCCTACTTTGTCAGCAACGCCCGTGTGAAGGTCTTCCGGGGACTCCAGCATTCCCTGCACGAGGAAACTGACGCTCCGACAGAGGGAAGGTTCGAGAAAGCCTACATCTGCCACGGCGGCATTGTCGGGAAAAATACCGCCCCGGACGACGGATACGTGAAGGATGACTACGAATATATGGTGGGGATACTCGCTCCCGACGACAAGGTGAGGGAATGGAAAGCCTCTCTGCCGTACAAGGTGGTCAGAAAAGACAGAGCCGCGCACATCGTGCGGGACCCTGAAAGCGGAGTGACGGGCTGCGCCGTGTTCGAGGGAGGCGCAGTGGATTCGCTTATAGCGGAAAGCACACCCGCCGTGATAATGTACTCGTTCGACGGGGACACTCTCAGATTGAGCGTATGCAATCCCGATCTCGCCCTTTACCGGGGAGAGCCTGACGAAGTTTACGGCCCGGACGGGAAAAGGCTGGAAAGGAGCGTGTATGGCCGCGAATGGATTGATGCGCACTGTCTGCCGACAGAGGTGAGAATCAGGCTGAAAGGCCTGTGGGAAGTATCCGGCAGCGGCTGCTCCGTAGTGGAGCATTTGCAGGAAAACGGCTGCACCGACTTGGTTTTCAGCACCGCGGAGGCCCGCACCGAAGAAATAACCCTTAATCGCACGGCATTATGAACAAGTTGGAAAAAATAGTGTTCGGGCTTCTGCCTGTGTCCGCCCTGGCCGCAGCCTCGTGCTCCGGAGGACAGGACACGCGCCCCAACATAATATATGTGTTCCCCGACCAGTTCCGCAATCCGGCGCTGGCTTTCTGGGATGAACCCGAGTACCATCCCTATGTGCGCTGGGCCGCCGACCCGGTGAAGACACCCAGGCTGGATGAGTTCGCATCGGAGTCGGTCGTACTGTCCCGGGCAATGAGCAACTGTCCCTTGAGCAGCCCCTATCGGGGGATTTTTCTCACAGGTATGCTGCCGGAGCGGAGCGGAATCACGCTCAACTGTATGTCTGACCGTCCGGAGAGCAGCCTCAGGGAAGATGCCGTCTGCATAAGCGACGTGCTGAAAGCCAACGGCTACAGCTGCGGCTATGTGGGCAAGCTGCACGCCGACTTCCCCACAAGGAACGACCCCGCCCGTCCAGGACACTATGTCAGCGACCTAAGGCCCGAATGGGATGCCTACACTCCCCCGGAGAGACGGCACGGATTCGACTGGTGGTATTCCTACGGGACGTTCGACGAGCACAAGAATCCCCACTACTGGGACACGGACGGCATCAGGCACGACCCCAAGGAGTTTTCAGTCAGGCACGAGACCGACAAGGCCATAGAGTTTCTCCGCAACGGGAACGGGGAAAGGCGCGGAGACGCTCCTTTCTTTCTGGTCGTCGCCTACAATCCGCCGCACAGCCCATATGGGAGTCTCGACGACTGTATGGAGGAGGATTACAACATCTATGCGGATATGCCGCTCCGGGAACTGTACCGGAGAGAAAACGCCGACACCACACTTTCCAAGGCTCCTGCGGCGAGATATTATTTCGCGAACGTGACTGCCGTTGACCGGGAATTCGGACGCATCCTCGATGAAGTGAAGTCGCTCGGCCTGGACAGGAACACCATCATTGTCTTCACTTCCGACCACGGCGAGACTATGTGCAGCCACTCCACGCTCGACCCCAAGAACTCCATCTACACCGAGTCCTTCAACGTGCCGATGATCATCCGCTATCCGGGCAGGATCCGCCCGCACGTGGACACGACCCTGTTCGCGTCTGTGGACATAATGCCGACACTCCTGTCCATGGCCGGACTGCGGCAGGCGATCCCGTCATCCGCCGAAGGCCGAGACCTGTCACCGCTCCTGCGGGAAAGCTCCGAAGCCTGCCAAAAGCCGACATCCGTGCTCTACATCCGCAATATGGACGGTGAGAAGGCCCCGGACGGCACCGTGAGCGGCTTTTTCCCGCAGGCGAGAGGTATCAAAACCGCAACGCACACTATGGAGATTTCCATCAACCGCGACAGGACTCTCCGCGCAGTCACCATTTTCGATGACGTGAATGACCCCTACCAGATGCATCCCATCGACAGGCGGGACGATCCGGAACTGTTCGCCGCTCTGCTGAAAGAGCTGGAGAACAAACTGGAGGAATCCAATGACATCTGGTATCGTGAACATATATTAACAAAAACACTCTAACTATGCGTTGTATCAAACGATTTGCAACAATTGCCATTATGGCGGCACTTACTCTGTCTTGTGAACAGGACAAGATTGAAGAGCGTCTGGATTCGCTTGAGGCCCGTATTGCTGAGATTGAAAACGCGGCCGGGCTCTCCTGGCAGAACGCTCTTGCGCTCCGGTCCATACTCAAGGAAAGTGTATGGATCGAGAAATACGAGGAAATCACCGGGAACAATCCAAAAGTGACCGGATATGTCCTCACCCTGAGTGACGGCACTGAGGTAAAAGTCATATATGGACTTGAATCGGAGTCACTAATCCCCATCATCGGGATAGATGCTGAAGGTTATTGGGTGATGTCGCTGGACAACGGGGACACTTTCCGCCGAATTGACGGCTGCGTCCCTGCGCTGACTGAAGACGGATACACTCCGCAACTCAAAGTGGATGGATACGGCTTCTGGCTTATAAGCACTGACGGCGGGGACACCTGGACAAGGCTGCTTGGAGAAGACGGCAAGCCTGTGAGCGCCACCGGCACTACATCCTCCGGAGGAAGCTACAGTCTTTTCAAGGATGTCAGATACGACTCCGACAACGGAAGGATGATCTTCACTCTCATTGACGGGCAGACCATCGGAATCGATGTCGTGGAAGATTTCCGTTTCGAGATTGAAGGCTATGTGGACGGGGCCACGATATTCATCGGCAAGACATTGACATTCAACCTCATTGAGTCAAATGTGGCTGAAGCCATGTTCTCATCCGTGCCCGACGGCTGGACAGCGTCTATGAGCGACGGGCGACTTGTCATAATGGCTCCCGACTCCGGGACCGCCGGAGAGTATGCTCTGACCATCGTCCTGACTTCCGTGGACAAACGGCTCAAGACAGTGAGGCTTGTCTTCACCCTCTCCGACCTCGGCTCGGGGCTTTTGGACTGGTCCTACGCAGGTTATGACCACGGCGAAAGCGCACCGGCGGAAGCGGACGCCTGGGGCTACAAGGTCTATGATGTCTGCGACTACGGGGCTGTGCCCGATGACGGCAAGTCGGACAGGGAAGCTTTTCTCAACTGTCTCAAAGCCGCTCTCGGAGTGGACTATACGGTGAACGCCAACAATATCATAACTTTCGAGCACAAGCAGTCGGCAAATGCCATTGTCTATTTTCCTGAGGGAGAATTCATCCTGCACACTGCCGACGATGACGTTACGCTTGCGGGCAAAAGCCCGAGCCAGACCATTCAGATCCGCGCCGGCAACTTCATACTTCGAGGGGCAGGCAGAGACAAGACCAAACTCGTGATGCAGGATCCGAACCAGCCTTCAGACGCTGCGATTCTATACAGTTCACCTGCGATGATCGAGATCAAGCACAACAGCGGTCTGAGCAAACTGACGGATGTGGCCGCCAATGCGCAGAAAGGCTCTTTCACAGTGGAAGTCACATCCGCAGCCGTCCTCAATGAGGGAGACTGGGTATGCCTCACGGTGGTGAACAACGACCCGGCGTTCGTGGCGGCGGAACTCGCTGCCGCAGCTCCGACGGCCTCCGAACTCGCCACCATGACGAATATCGTGAATGAAGGTGTACAGGTCTATGACTACCACCAGATTAAATCCATCTCCGGCAACAAGGTCACGTTCTATGAGCCTATAATGCACGAAGTCGATCTGCAATATACGGCAAACACCAACAGCAAAGGCTACAACTGGAGGATAGACAAGTACCCTCACTATGAAAACGTGGGTGTCGAAGACCTCACTTTCAAGGGCAATGCAAAGGCGGGCTTTATCCACCACGGCAGCTGGCAGGACGACGGGGCCTACAAGCCCGTCAACTTCTCGCGCCTGACAAACTCGTGGATGCGCCGGGTGGGCTTTGAGAGCGTAAGCGAAGCCTGCTCCATAATCTGGAGCGCGAACATTTCCGCCTATGACATCAGGATAGGTGGAAACCGGGGACATTCTGCCATCCGTTCGCAGTGTTCCTCCAGGGTATTCATCGGAGCTACGGTGGACACCGCCTCCGGCAATCTGATTGACACCCCCACCGTCTTTTCGGACAAGGCCGGCCAGTACCACGCCGTGGGAGTGTCCAAGCAGAGTATGGGCACGGTGCTCTGGCGCAACATCTGGGGAGACGACAGCTGCTTCGAGTCCCACGCCACGCAGCCGCGTGCCACTCTTGTCGACTGCTGCACAGGCGGATGGATGAAATACCGCCAGGGAGGCGACCAGGCCCAGGTGCCCAACCATCTCGACGATATGGTCATATGGAATTTCAATTCCACGACTCCGCAGTCCTCGACATTCAATTTCTGGGATCACGGCAGTCTGTGGTGGAAATTCCTCCCGCCTGTCATCGTCGGTTTCCACGGAGAGGCCACACAGTTCGACGAGACTCAAGTCAAGCTGCTGAAAAGCAACGGCACGGCGGTCACACCGGAATCACTTTACGAGCAGCAGCTACAGGCCCGTCTCGGCGCGGTGCCGGCCTGGCTCAATGCATTGAAATAATTGATTATACACATTTTAACAATTAAGACTATGAAACGGATATATATATTGATTTCAACTGTTTTGGCAGCCGGGGTGATCGCGGCCTGCTCGGATATTTCCAAGCTCGAGAACCGTCTGGACTCGGCGGAAAGCAGAATTGACGCTCTGGAAAAGAACCTCGGAGCGATCAATTCCAATATCGAATCCCTGAAAAAGATGGTGGAAGGCGGCACGGTGAGCAGCGTCACCGAGAAAGACGGTGTCTATACCGTCACGTTCAGCGACGGCACCGTCATTACTCTCAATCAAGGCAGCGTCGGCGTTGCTGACGCCCCTATTGTGTCCATAGACGCGGATGGTTATTGGACAGTGAATTACGGCGATGGAGCAGAGTACATTCTCATTGACGGCCAAAAGGCCAGGGCTGTCGGAAGCGACGGAGTCACACCAAAATTCGGCATTGACGCATCGGGCTGTTGGACCGTCAGCTACGACGGCGGCAAGACTTATGCTCAGGTCCTGGATGTGAACGGAAAACCGGTGAAAGCTGTGGCAGAGAGCGGTTCCACATCTGAAGACTCATGGTTCAAAAGCGTGACGGTAAGCGGCGACAAACTGGAGGTTGTCCTCAAGGACGGCTCCGCATATTCTCTGCCGATTGTCAGCGATTTCTCCTGCGTCATCAAGGGGGCTGAAGATGTCGTGACATTCGCCTATGCCGAGACCAAGACATTTACGGTGGAAATGAAAGGGGTGGCGTCCGTAATGGTTTCGGCACCTCAGGATTGGAACGCATCGCTTGAAAGCTCCGTTCTTTCCGTCACGGCTCCCGCGACAGCGACCAAAGCGGTTTCTGCGGACAGCCGGACAGATGTCTGCCTGCTCGCCGTTTCCAGCAACGGATATTCCTCAATAAGCAAGGTCAAGGTGCAGATTTCATCCTCTGAGCCGATAATCACATATCCCGGCCTCTATGGCAAATACTGCGACGGTGAGGATGTAGTCGTGGGAGGAGTCACCATCAACAAGACGACCCATCCTTCGGTCAACTACATCAGCGCGACAAGTTCCGACAAGACTCTCAAGGCCGGAGTGAATTTCGTTGATGCCGATGCATCCGCAGCATTCCCGACGGCGGAAATCACATTGCCGTTTATCGTGGCGGGCAACACCGAGGGCAGCAGAACAGCCCTAACGTCATCCGCCCAGATCAAATTCGCATCCGGCGAGACAGTCAGCGACAATGTGGTCGAGTTCCAGAATGTCAGCCTCAGCACTGACGGCATTCCGGAGGGTTATCTGCTTGCCAACACCAAGGACAATACCATTGACCGCATAGGTCTGAAAGACTGCAAGGTCGAGATTGTCGGAGACAAGAACTTGAGCTATATGTTGTCGGCAAGGAATGTGAACGCCTTTGTGGTGAAGGACTGCGACATCAAGGCGAACTCCACGACAGCTGTGTACCTTCTTCAGGTGCAGCCCAATGCGTACACTATGACCGAACTCACCTTCGACAACAACGTGTTCTGGTCAGACGGCGCCGTCAAGGGATTCGGCCTCTATCACAACAGGCAGGCTGCCGTTTCAAATGTGACTATCACCCATAACACTTTCGTAAATGTCTATCCGCAGGCTTCTTACGCATACTGCCAGATTGATGACCTTGTGGCGGGCAGCATCGGGAACAACTTGTTCTACTTCGCGGACTACACGACCAACTGCAATGACACGTACACGGGCATTGTCAAGGAAGAGACCAAAGACAATGCGAAAGCTGAGGACTACGATAGATTCCTGCAGAACTATGTCATCTACGCGGGAGATTCCGTGCCGAACAAGAGAATGAAAGTGGGACAGAACATCAACAACGGACAGATATACAACAAGACACAGGCTGCTGCTTCCGAAGTTTTCGACTTCGGCGAAGATTCAGAGAATTTCAACATCGAGAAAGGCATATTCAAGCCGAAAAAGACCAACTACGGTGCACAAAGATAAGGACTGGAGATACTCCCTGAGGCAACAGCTGAAGGGACGGTGACAGACCAGTCACTGCCTTGACAGCGCGGCAAGTCGCTATTTGGTGCCGAAAATACGATCCCCCGCATCTCCCAGTCCAGGGACGATGTAGGCGTTTTCGTTCAGGCGCTCATCCACGGCCGCCACATAGATATCGACATCGGGGTGAGTCTCCTGCACTTTCCTGATGCCCTCAGGTGCAGCCACGAGGCACATAAGACGGATGTTGGTGCATCCGTGCCTCTTCAGCATCGTGAGAGCGTCGCAGGAGCTTCCTCCCGTGGCGAGCATAGGGTCCGTGACGATGACAAGCCTCTGCTGTATGTCCTCCGGGAGTTTGCAGTAATACTCCACCGGCTCGTGGGTCGTCTCATTGCGGTACAGTCCTATATGGCCCACCTTTGCGACGGGGATAAGGGTCAGCATACCGTCCAGCATACCCATTCCGGCACGGAGAATCGGGACAATCGCAAGCTTGCGGCCGGACACTTTCGGCGCGATCATCCGGCAGATGGGAGTCTCTATCTCCTTGGTCGCAAGCGGAAGGTCGCGGGTGACTTCATAGCCCATAAAGAGAGAAATCTCGGTCAGAAGCTGTCTGAAATCCTTTGAACCGGTGTTCTTGTCACGCATAATTGTCAGCTTGTGCTGAATCATAGGGTGGTCGATGATGTGGACTGTACTCATAATATGTTTTAATTAGGATTCATCCGAAGCCATCCCCGTCAGCCACAGGACAGAAAATCTCAGCTTCTTCAGTTCTGAGGCGCAAATTTAAGATAAATTTTCCTATCTTCGCGGGCAAAATCCAACAACTTGCGACAATGGTCAAGCTATTCTGCACAAACACCGGCACGAGCGGGGAATTCACCGAAGGCACCACGCTGCTTGACGCCGTCAGGCAATTCGACTTCGACAAGCCCTACCCCATCGTGGCGGCGATGGTCAACAATGTGGTCCAGGGCCTGAGGTTCAAGCTGTACAACAACAAGACGGTGAAGTTTCTCGACTACCGCAGCTACAACGGCCGCGGCGTCTATTGCCGCTCTCTGTGCTTCCTGCTCGGCAAAGCCGCGGAAGACGTGTTCCCCGGATGTCGCGTGTATATGCGCAGACCCATCTCCAAAGGCTATTTCTGCTCCCTGCTAAAAAAAGACGGCAGCGGACTCAGCTATGAGGATGTGGAGGCCGTCAGAGCCCGTATGCTGGAGCTTGTCCGGAAAGACCTGCCGTTCTACAGGATGGAAGTGCCCGCCGACGAGGCCGAGGAGGCTTTCACCAGATGCGGCAGAGGCGATGTGGTGAAGCTCATCGAGACCACGCAGCCGGTATATGTTGACTATTACAAGCTGGGCAGCAGCATTGACTATCACTACGACACCCTTGTGCCATCGACAGGCTACCTGCAGGTCTGGGGACTGGAAAAATACCGCAGCGGTATGCTTCTCCGGGTGCCGGACCGTCACGCGCCGGAGAGTCTGGCGCCGTTCTTCGAGCAGCCCAAGACTTTCGACGCCTTCGCAGAGATCATCCGCTGGAACGCTATTATGAAGCTGGACAATGTCGGCGACGTGAACATAGCCTGCCAGAGGGGAAAGGCAAGCGAACTTATCCAGGTGGCTGAGGCTCTTCAGGAAAAGAAAATCGTCCAGATCGCGGAGGAGATAGAGAGGCGTTTCCATTCCTCCCACCCTGCCAGGCTCGTGCTCATCACGGGGCCCACAAGCAGCGGCAAGACCACGTTCTGCAAGAGACTGAGCGTCCAGCTCAAGGCCTGCGGCCTCAGGCCGATATCGTTCTCCACAGACGACTATTTCGTCAACAGGCTCGACACTCCGAAGCTCCCCGACGGCAACTACGACTTCGACAATTTCGACACCGTGGACCACGTGGCGCTTCAGAAAGACATAGTCAGGCTGCTCAACGGAGAGACCGTGCAGGTGCCGGAATACAACTTCGTCACCGGCATCCGCGAATACAACGGCAAGACCCTCAAGCTGGAGTCGGACACGGTTCTGCTCGTGGAGGGCATCCACGCCCTCAACCCGAGGCTTACCGACCAGGTGGAGGAATCCGCCAAATTCAAGATTTTCATCAACACCATCACCAGCATCTCGCTCGATGACCACAACTGCATCCCGACCAGCGACAACAGGCTTCTGCGGCGCATTGTCCGCGACTACAACAAGGGAGCCTTCAGTCCGCGCCAGACCATCAGCAACTGGCCGAACGTCCGCCGTGCCGAGGTGAAGTGGATCTATCCGTTCCAGGAGAACGCCGACGTGCTGTTCAATTCGGCATATCTCGTCGAGTTCGCGGTGCTCCGGCCTCACGCAGAGCTGATTCTGCGCACGATCCCGAGGAACTGTCCGGAATACAGCGAGGCCCACAGGCTGCTGAAGTTCCTGTACTATTTCTTCCCGGTGTCCGACAAGGACGTGCCTGCCACATCACTGCTCCGGGGCTTCATCGGCGGCAGCAGCCTTCAGTAAAAAAACAAAGAAAACATATAAGTATAATGGATTATCTCATCATCATTCTCTCACTCGCCGGCATCGTGATCGGCGCGGACTTTCTCGTGTCCGGAGCCGTATCCGTCGCCAGAAGATTCAACGTATCAGACTTTGTCATCGGTGCAACCATCATCGGCATAGGCACCTCGCTGCCGGAACTGGTGGTAAGCGTCACGGGGGCCATTGAGGGAAGTCCGGATGTAGCCATCGGCAATGTTGTGGGATCCAATATTTTCAACGTATTCGGCATATTGGGGCTCACCTCGATACTTTTCCCAGCGACAGTGACCCGGAACAATCTGAAATTCGAGATGCCCTACTGCCTGATGATTTCCGTGCTGCTTCTGCTGCTGGTCTTCAACTTCTTCACTGGAGGTGACGCGGTCATAGGCAGAGTGGACGGCACGGTGCTCCTGATTCTGTTCGGGGTGTATATGTACCTGTCTTTCAGAGGAGAGGGGAAGCCGCATAGCGGCACTGACGATGAGGAAAGGAAGAAAATCAAGCTGGCGCTGCCGGTCGTGAAAATTGTGGGAGGACTTGCGGCCCTGGTCGTCGGATCCAGATTCTTCGTCGATTCCGCAGTCAACATAGCCAAAGCGCTCGGCGTGAGCGAGGCTTTCATCTCCATCACGCTCATAGCCTGCGGCACGTCCATACCAGAGCTTGCAGCCTCACTTGCAGCCGCCATCAAGAAAAACACCCAGATGGCGCTCGGCAACATCGTGGGTTCCAACATCTTCAACGCATCGCTTATCCTGGGAGCCGCTTCTATGATCACTCCCCTGCCGACCTCCGGCATAACGATGGCCGATTACCTAGTGATGATCGCCTCCGCCGCTTTCCCTATGCTGCTGGGCATCCGGGGCAAGATTTCCCGGGCTGGCGGCGCTGTCCTCTTCCTGATTTACATCGCCTATATGGTGTATCTGGTCAAGGTTCAGGGCATCGGTGCCTGATTAAGTCTCTGGCACCTGCCGGATTAAGTCCCGGTGATGCCTCGTTGACGACTCGAAGTGTAATTAGGCCTCGGCGAAAAGGGAGATGATGTTCAGAATCACCCTGCCGGCCTTTTCCATCGACTCCAGAGGGACATATTCCATCTTGCCGTGGAAGTTGTGACCGCCGGCAAAGATGTTCGGGCACGGCAGCCCCATAAACGACAGGTTCGCTCCGTCCGTACCTCCTCTGATCGGCTGAATCCGAGGCTTCACGCCCTCCATCTCCATCGCCTTCACGGCCTTCTCGATGATCTCGTAGTGCGGCTCCACCTGTCTGCGCATATTGTAGTACTGGTGCCGCAGCTCAACGCTCGCCGTTCCCTCGCCATATTTCCGGTTGATGAAGCTGACGCAGTCCCGGATGACGGTCTTGCGCTTTTCGTAGAGAGCGAGATCGTGGTCGCGGATGATGTAGGAGAATGTCGCCTCCTCCACTGTGCCCTTGAAGCTGATGATGTGGAAGAACCCCTCATAACCCTCCGTGAATTCGGGCCGCTGCTCCACCGGCAGCAGAGAGTTGAGCTCCATCCCGATGAGGATGGCGTTCTTCATCTTGCCCTTGGCGTAGCCCGGATGGATGTTGCGGCCCTGGATGCGGACCGTGGCTGAAGCGGCGTTGAAGTTCTCATATTCAAGCTCACCCACTGCTCCGCCGTCCATCGTGTAGGCATAGTCGGCTCCGAAGCGGGCAGTGTCGAATTTCACTACTCCGCGGCCGATTTCCTCGTCCGGGGTGAATGCTATGCAGATTTTCCCGTGCTTGAACTCCGGATGCTCAACGATGTACTGCACCGCCTGCATAATCTCCGCGACACCGGCTTTGTCGTCCGCTCCGAGGAGGGTCGTGCCGTCGGTGGTGATGATGGTCTGTCCCTTGTAATCAGCGAGTTCCGGAAAGTCCTCAACTCTGAGGGCAAGGCCGTCCACCCCGCGCAGAGGAATGTCGCCGCCATCGTAGTCCGTGATGATCTGAGGCTTGACATCCGCTCCGGAAGCATCCGGCGAGGTGTCCACGTGGGCGATGAAGCCTATGGCCGGCACTTTTCTGCCTGATTCCAGATTGGACGGAATCTCGGCCATGACGTAGCCCCATTCGTCAAGGCCCGCCTTCACGCCGAGCGCAGTAAGCTCATCGCGAAGCATAGCGAGCAGGTTCAACTCCTTGGCAGCGCTCGGCTGGGAGTCGCTGCTCTCATCGGACTGCGTGTCCACAGACACATATCTCAAGAAACGGTCTAAAAGCTTTTCCATCTGTGCGGGCGAAGGGACTCGAACCCATACGCCTCACGGCACCAGATCCTAAGTCTGGCTTGGCTACCAATTACAACACGCCCGCAACTGTCTCTTCCCGAAGGAGAGGGTTGCAAATTTACACAGATTTATCCAAAATCCAAGAAATTCTGTTGCCGCTCTGAAAAAAAAGAGTCATCTTTGCAGGTCCCCGAAATGGGGGTTATTTTGTTTATACGGCCTGTACGGCACAGAATTTTTCACGAGATGAAAGAGAAACTGAAATTCTACAAAGATTTTCCCAAGGCAGGAATCAATTTCATTGACATAATCCCTTTCATACAGTCAAGGGACGGATTCGCCGAAGTCATCGACGCTCTGAACGGGGCTGTCACCGCACCCAATCTGGCGCTTCCCGAGGCTCGGGGCTTCCTGTTCGGGACTCCGCTTCTGATCAAGGACGGCTCGTGCGTCAACAATGTGATTCCGATGCGCAAGTCCGGCAAGCTTCCCTACAACGAAGGAGATCTCGTGGAAGTGAAGATTGTCAAGGAATACGGTTTCGACAAGCTGTACTACAGGAAGAGCGACATAGCCGCAGGCATCCCCGACGAGGAGAAGGGCGTGTTCGAAATCAGCCTGCTGGACGACGTGCTCGCCACCGGAGGCACCGCCAAGGGTCTGACCGAGTCGCTTCAGGAGCAGAGAATAGTGAAGGACGGCCGGGAATACGGCGTCCGGGTCAAAGAATTCGTGTTTCTGGTCTGCATCGACGAGCTGGAGGGCGACAAACTGCTTGAGAAGTATGCGCCTGTGCGCTCGTTGATACATCTATGAAAATCGTATTTCTGGACGCCGACACTTTGGGAGACACTTCTCTGGACCCCATCGCGAGGCTCGGGGAACTGGTCTGCTATGCCGGGTCGTCCCACGGCGAAGCTCTGGAGAGAGTCTCCGACTGTGAGGTGCTCATAACCAACAAAGTGGTCATCGACCGCGAGATCATCGATGCCGCCCCGGGGCTCAGGCTCATCTGCGAAGCCGCCACCGGAGTCAACAACATCGACATCGCCTATGCCGAAGAGAAAGGCATAAAGGTGAAGAACGTGGCCGGCTACTCCACGGATTCCGTGGCCCAGCTGACATTCACGCACATTCTCAGCCTCACCGGCCACTGCGCATATTTCGACGGCTCGGTCAAGTCCGGCAGATATTCCCGCAGCGGCATCTTTACAGATGTCAGCAAATCTTTCCGGGAACTGAGCGGAAAGACAATCGGCATCGTGGGGATGGGCGCCATCGGCCGGAAAGTGGCCTCCATAGCGGAGGCTTTCGGGATGAAAGTCATCTATTTCTCCACATCCGGCACATCCCATTGCAATGAGTATCAATCCGTCGGCATCGAGGATCTGATGAGGGACAGCGACATAGTCAGCATCCACGCGCCGCTCAACGGCCGGACCAGAGGTCTGATAGGAGAGCGGGAGCTGGCGCTTATGAAGCCCGACGCACTGATCGTCAATATGGGACGCGGAGGCATCGTGGATGAAAAAGCCCTTGCCGAGGCTGTGGAACAGGGAAGGATCGCGGGCGCGGCTGCGGATGTATTCACGCAGGAGCCTCTCCCCGAAGACAATCCTCTGATGAAGATTTCCCGCAAGGAAAGGCTCAGTCTGTCACCGCACATCGGCTGGGCAAGCGCCGAGGCGAGAAAACGGCTTGTGGACGGAATCGCCGCGAATATCAGCGCCGGTTAATCGGCGTCCTCAGTGTCCTTGTCGTCCGCCATATCCATCGCGGACTGCAGATGGTCAGGGGAGATCTTGCCGTACATCGCCATAAATGTGAACTCCTCCACACAATAGACAAGCAGGGAAGTGTAATTGCCTTCCGGGTCCTGACGCACATAGGCCTTTACGGTCATCCCGTCTTCAGTCCCGCTTGCCACCACCTCGTATGAGGCCAGAACTGCACATATAGCTTCGACGGCGGCATCTCTCTTTTCCGCCTCACAAGGCTTCAGGCTCAGCATCTGTATCTGATTGAGGGACTTGAGGAACTCCTTCTGATCGCCTTCCTCCCCCATCGCCATAAGCCGCAGCAGCGTCTTGCCGATCTTCAGATATTCCGCATCCTTGACTTTTGAAGCAGACTCAATGGCCTTGGGAAGTTCATCCCCGGCTACTTTCGCAACGGCATAATTTATCGGCTGCAGGAGCAGCAGCGCCATTGCCGCGACAATAAACCTTTTCATATTCAATAAATTAAAAATCCTGTTCCTCAAAATGACCCGCAAAATGACCCGCAAAATTAAGAAACTCTGCTCAAAAAATAACCTGCCGTCCGATTCTTTTTAGTAAATTTGCAGCCTTTGGGCAAAAACAGAGAAAAAGGATATATGGAAATCAGAAACATCGCAATCATCGCCCACGTTGACCACGGCAAGACGACGCTCGTGGACAGGATGATCTACTATTCGAAGCAGGCGCGCGAACAGGAAAAACTCGGAGAATTGATTCTGGACAACAATGACCTCGAAAGGGAACGAGGCATCACGATTCTCGCCAAGAATGTGTCAGTCAACTATAAAGGTGTAAAAATCAATATCATAGACACTCCGGGGCACAGCGACTTCGGAGGAGAGGTGGAAAGGGTGCTCAATATGGCGGACGGAGTGCTGCTGCTGGTGGACGCCTTCGAGGGCTGTATGCCGCAGACCCGTTTCGTGCTGGAAAAGGCCATCAGCATGGGCAAGAAGCCGGTGGTGGTCATCAACAAGGTGGACAAGCTCAACTGCCGTCCAGACGAGGTGCAGGAAGAGGTGTTTGATCTGATGTGCAACCTCAACGCCACCGATGAGCAGCTGGACTTCAAGACCCTCTACGGCAGCGCAAAGCAGGGTTGGATGTCCTATGACTGGAGAAACCGGACAGACGACATCTCCGCTCTGCTGGACACCATCCTCACGGAGATTCCCGCGCCGGCGGTCAACGAGGGCACGCCGCAGATGCTGATCTCCTCGCTCGAATACTCCCCTTACGTGGGCCGCATAGCCATCGGCAGAATCACCAGGGGCGAACTCACTGCGGGTATGAACATCAGCCTCTGCAAGAGATATGACATCATCCAGAAGCAGAAAATCAAGGATCTGATGGTCTTCGAGGGGCTGGGCAAGAACAAGGTCGAGAAGGTGCAGTGCGGAGACATCTGCGCTGTGGTCGGCCTCGAAGGCTTCGAGATCGGGGACACCATCGCCGATTTCGAGAATCCGGAGGCGCTGCCGCCGATCTCCGTCGATGAGCCTACGATGAGTATGCTCTTCTGCATCAACAACTCGCCGTTCTTCGGCCGCGAGGGCAAGTTCGTCACTTCGCGCCATCTCAAGGAGAGACTGGAAAAGGAGCTGGAGAAAAACCTCGCGCTCAGGGTGAAGCCGGGTGTCAACGCGGATTCGTTCATAGTCTATGGCCGCGGCGTGCTGCATCTTTCGGTGCTCATCGAGACTATGCGCCGCGAGGGCTTCGAACTTCAGGTGGGGCAGCCCAAAGTGCTGGACAAGACCATCAACGGCCAGAGATGCGAGCCTGTAGAAAACCTCACGATAGATGTGCCGGAGGAGTTTGTGGGCAAGGCCATCGAGATTTCCACGAGGCGGAAGGCCGCCCTCATCCATATGGAGAACCGGGGAGACCGGACGCATCTTGAGTTCGACATCCCGTCCAGAGGTCTTATGGGACTGAGGAGCAATCTATTGACAGCCACCCAGGGAGAAGCCGTCGTGGCCCACAGGTTCAAGGACTACGAGCCGTACAAGGGCGAGATAGAACGCCGCACCAACGGCTCTCTCGTGTCTCTTGAGACTGGGCTTTCGGTGGCCTACTCGATGGACAAGCTTCAGGACAGAGGACGCTTCTTCATTGAGCCGGGCGTGGAAATCTATGCCGGTCAGGTGGTCGGAGAGCACACCCGCGAGAGGGATCTCAACATCAACATCTGCAAGACCAAGAAACTCACCAATGTGCGTGCCGCCGGCAGCGACGAGAAAGTGATGCTGCCTCCGCCGATAGTCTTCTCTCTGGAGGAGGCTCTGGAGTACATTCAGGAAGATGAGCTTGTGGAGGTGACTCCGAAGTCTATGCGACTGCGCAAAATCATTCTCGACGAGAATGAAAGGAAGCGCCATAGCAACAACGCCGACTCCGAATAGGAAAAAGTGGCGATTACAATTGATTTTAGAGAAAAATATGCTTACCTTTGTCGGCTCAAATCTGTTTAAGCGTCTATGAATGACTTTTTATTGATAGCATTAAACGATTTGCCTTCGGGAAAGACATTTCTCGGGGGAGTTGTCGGCAGGAAGTTCTTTGCAAGTTTTGAGAACAGCGAAATTCTTGATGCGGATGTCGCGGTGAGTCTCTGTTTGGAGAAAGGCGGAAGCCGCATCGGAGTGGACATCGACATCAGGGGCACTGTGATGGTCGCGTGCGACAGGTGTCTCGGGGAGCTGCGGCTGCCCGTAGATGAGACCGTGCTTCTGGAAGTCAGGTTCGGAGAGTGTCCGGAGCCGGAGGAATGCACCCGCGACGGGCGGGAAGTGCTCTATCTGGCGCAGAGCGACACGGAGCTGGACCTTAGCCAGACGGTGTATGACTACATCTGCCTGAGCCTGCCGATTCAGAGACATCACGGGGACGGGGAATGCGACCCGGAGGTCGTCAGACATCTCTGCATTCAGGATACCCGGCCGGCGGAAGACGCCCACAACAGTCCCTTCGCCTCACTCGGCTCGCTGCTGTCAGACAAACTATAGAACGCGGCATAGCGTATATGAACAAAAAATAATTAAAAAGTTGATATAAGATGGCACATCCTAAACGAAAAGTCTCCAAAGCGAGACGAGACAAAAGAAGAACCCACGATGTGGCTGTAGTTCCTACACTCGCGACCTGCTCAAATTGCGGAGCAACCATTATGTTCCACAGAGTTTGTCCGGAGTGCGGCTACTATCGCGGTCGTCAGATCATCGAGAAAAAGGCGGCGGAATAGGCTGCTTTTTGCGGTCCCGTAGTTCAACGGATAGAATGGAAGTTTCCTAAACTTTAGATAGCAGTTCGATTCTGCTCGGGACTACGAAAAAACCGGCTCATAGAGCCGGTTTTTTCGTAGTCCAATACTACCCCCAGTCACTGCGTGACAGCCCCTATGGGGCACTGGGGACCGGATTCCCCAGACCCCTTGGGTCGCTACGCTCCGAAATTATGACTCGCGGAGCCAGTTTTTTCGTAGTCCCAATTCCACCCCCAGTCACTGACGTGACAGCCCCTATGGGGCACTGGGGACCGGATTCCCCAGACCCCTTGGGTCGCTACGCTCCGAAATTATGACTCGCGGAGCCAGTTTTTTCGTAGTCCAATACTACCCCCAGTCACTGACGTGACAGCCCCGCAGGGGCTCTGGGGACCGGAGTATTAAGTGTACTGCGACCGGATTTATAACATTTTACGATGTTTGAACACCAGCAGCGTCACCACGAACGACATCAGCATCAGCACAAGAATGATCACCCAGTTCCAGGGACTGTCCTCGTCGAGAATCGGCAGGCGCACATTCATCCCGTAGAAAGAAGTGATGAGGGTCGGCGGCATAAGCAGCAGTGACACCAGAGTGAAAATCTTCATCAATTTGTTCTGCTCCAGATTGATAAGTCCCACCACAGTGTTCTGCAGATACTCCAGACGCTCAAAACTGAAATTGATGTGGTTGATAAGCGAAGCGATGTCTTTCAGCAGCACGTTCAGCCGGGAAGAGGCGGTCTTGGGAAACTTGTTGGAGCCCTTCAGAATGCTGGAGATGACCCTCTGCTTATCGACTATGTTCTCGCGAAGCAGCATCGTGTTCTCCTGCAGGCGGTTGATGTCCAGGAGGAACTCCTCGTTGATGTCCTCGCCCAGACTGATCCGGTGATTGTACTGCTCGATGTCTCGTGACATCAGCTCGATGATATCCGCATCCAGGTCCACACGCTGTTCCAGAATGGAGCAGAACACCACATAACCGTTGGTGTACATCCTCGGAAAAGCCCTCAGGCGGCGCTGCAGGTCGGTGAGGCTTCGCAGAGGACACTCCCGCAGAGTCGTGAGAATGCTGTCCTTAAGGATGAATGAAACCGTTTCCATCGAATATTCCTCCGGCCCGGGAATGACGAAGTTGGTGTTCGCGAAAATCGCCTGTTCCGTCTCGTAGAAACGTGAAGACGACTCAATCTCCTCCGCCTGTGCACGGCTCTGGATCGTTGTCCCGAGAAACGCCTCCACGGCTCGTTTCTCCTCGCCTGTCGGTGAAAACAGGTCGATCCACACCACATCCTGGGCATTGATGCCAGAGAAATCGGCTTCCGACTGGGAGGCCATTTGTCCGTTTACCCTGTAGAAAATCTCTACCATAGCTTGTCAAGTTTTTATCCGGCCAGTCGTCGGAAGGGTTTATAATGGAAACAGGCTTGCAACGGAAAGCAAGCCCGCAAAGATAGCAATTTTTTTGGACTAATGAAGAATGAAGTTGCGGTCAAACGGAATTTGATCCTGTCGATCACCGTGACTCCCTTTCGGGTTTGAATTCCTGACGGTTCAATATAGACCGACCCAGCGTCATCTCATCGGCATACTCAATGCCGTCCCCGAATCCGAGCCCGCGCGCCAGAGTGGAAATCTTCACTCCGAACGGCTGAAGCTGGCGGTAGAGATAGAACGCCGTGGTCTCCCCCTCCACATCGCCGCTGAGAGCGAATATCACTTCCGCAGCGCCATCTCCGGAAAGGGTCTTCACCCGCTCAAGCAGTTCGGGCACACGCAGATCCGAGACGCCGATGCCGTTGATGGGATTCAGCACGCCTCCCAGAATGTGATACACCCCGTGGTACTGTCCGGTCTTCTCGATGCTCATCACCTCCCGGACCGATTCCACCACGCAGACGGTTCTCCGGTCCCGATGGCGGTCCGAACAGATCGAGCAAATCTCCGAATCGGAAATCATCCCGCACTGCCGGCAATAGACCGTGTTGTCCCTCAAGGCATTCACCGCAGAGGTGAAGTGATGGACATTCTCGGCAGGCTGACGAAGAAGGTGCAGCGCAAGACGAAGCGCACTCCGCCGGCCGACGCCGGGGAGTGTGCTTATTGCCTCGACTGCATCCTGCAGCAGTCCGGATGGATATTCGTCCTTGAACATCTGACTATTTGACTGCCATAGCGGCAATGGCGATGCTGTTCAGCTTGGTGTCCATCGAGTCGCCTCTGGAAGAAAGCACGCAAGGAACCTTGGCTCCCACCACCATTCCGGCCTGCTTTACGCCCTTGATGAGCTTGGAGTTGGTCTTGTAGAAGACATTTGCAGACTCGATGTTGGGGAACAGCAGGCAGTCGGCGTCACCGGCGACAGGACTGACAAGCTTCTTGATTTCCACGGACTCCTTGTCAATGGCCACATCCAGAGCGAGAGGGCCGTCGGCCACACAGCCGCGAATCTCTCCGCGCTCCACTTTCTTAGCGAGGATAGCCGCCTCGACGCAGGCCGGCATACCTTCCATCATCTGTTCGGTGGCGGCGATGATGGCGACCTTGGGATTGGCGCAGCCCATAGAATGGGCGGTGTCCACGAGGTAGTTGAGCATCGACTTCTTCTGCTTGAGGTCCGGCGCCGGGATCACGGCCATATCGCTGAGGAATATGAGCTTGTGATAGTTCGGATTCTGAAGCACCGCCACGTGGCTGAGCACAGCCTTAGGAGGCAGAATGCCTGTCTCCTTGTTCAGAATGGCGCGCAGGAACTTGTCGCTTGAGCAGAGACCCTTCATAAGGAAATCCCCCTCGCCGTTCCTGATGAGCTCGACAGCCTGGGCCACAGCCTTCATCTCGACCGGATTGTGGACTATGGTGAACTTGGTGATGTCAAGACCCTCCTCTGTGCATACTTTCTCTATAATGGACTGATCACCGACGAGAGTGACATCGGCGATTCCGAGCTCAATGGCCTTGTAAGCGGCTCCGACAGTGTGGGAATCGACGCCCCAGGCCACAACCAATCTCTTTTTTGCTCCCCGGGAAGCGAGTTCCGCGAAGATTTCATCAAAACTTGTAAACATATCCGTATGATTTAATTATTCTTCTTCCGAAACTATGTGCATAGTGTCACGGGCGATCATAAGCTCCTCATTGGTAGCGATCACAGCCACCTTGACCTTGGAATCCGGCTGAGTGATCATCATCTCGTCCGCCTTGGCGGCGTTGGCGTCATAGTCGAACTTCAGGCCGAGATAGCCGAGGTTCTCGCAGACCCTGCGGCGCAGGCGGGCGTTGTTCTCCCCGATGCCTCCGGTGAACACGATGAGGTCAACGCCGTTCATCGCGGCGGCATAAGCCCCGATGAACTTTATGACATCGTAGGTGAGCTTCTTCAGAGTGATTTTTGCCCGCGGATCTCCGGCATTGGCCGCATCGTTCAGATCCCTCGCATCCGAAGACACGCCCGACAGACCGAGGAAACCTGACTTCTTGTTCAGCACCGCGCTCATCCCTGCGGGAGAGAGTCCCTCCTTTTCTTCGATATATGTGACTACATCCGGGTCGATGTTGCCGCAGCGGGTGCCCATAATCATCCCCTCAAGCGGAGTGAAGCCCATAGTGGTGTCTATCGACTTGCCGTTCTGGACCGCGGTGATCGAACTGCCGTTGCCGAGGTGGCAGGTGATGATCCTGCTGTTGCCGAGGTCGAGTCCGGCGAATGCGGCTCCCTTGGCGCTCACATACTTGTGGCTCGTACCGTGGAAACCGTAACGGCGGATGCGGTATTTCTCGTAATATTCATAAGGAAGCGCATACATATAGGCGTATGCGGGCATAGTCTGATGGAATGCCGTGTCGAACACCGCCACCTGCGGGACGTCGGGAAGCACCGCGGTGACAGCCTCTATGCCGAGCAGGTTGGCTGGATTGTGCAGCGGAGCGATGTCGCAGCATTTGCGGATCTGCTCTATGACCCTGTCGGTGATAAGTGCGCTGCAGAAGAATTCCTCTCCGCCGTGAACGACCCTGTGTCCCACGGCCTCTATGTCATCCAGGGATTCGAGCACTCCCGTCTCCTTGTCCGTGAGAGCCTCCAGAACGGCCTTGACGCCTACGGTATGGTTCGGAATCGGGAACTCTCTCACCACCTGATCGTGTCCTGAAGCCTTGTGCTTGAGACAACCGGTTTCCAACCCTATTCTTTCTACAAGACCCTTGGCGAGAAGGTCATACACGTCATCCCCTTTCATATCGAGAAGCTGATACTTCAGGGAAGAACTGCCGCAGTTTACAACTAAGACTATCATCGTTAAATTTTTAAGAATCCGTCAGTCCGGTCAGGCATCCTGCAGGCTTGCGGACAGCCCTCACGAGACCGCGCAAAGTTATAAAAAATATTTCGTATTTTTGTCTCCGGGAGTGGAGATGTCCAGCCGGCGTCGATGATGCTATGAATGGCTGGAGAAGGATAGAAATCTATGGACTCGCGGTCCTCTGCGGTACGGCTCTGGGGTCGTGCCTTTCCATGTTCGGCCGAAGGCTTCCATCCGCCGCTGATATGTTCGTCACGGCCGTGAGCGCCGCCCTGCTTCCCTTGACATTCATTCTGCTTATATTCAGCATAGTATCGCTCAAAAGAGGAAAAGCCTGGACCGTGCCGGCTCTGATTGCCGCCATTATGCTCGGCAGCGCGTTCTGCGCCCTCGCCGACGGACTTTCCGACATCGTGACGCCGTCGTGGAGCGGAAGGTTGTCTGCGGCCGGTCCTGTAAGAAGATGCGCTGCCGGGGCGGGTGCGCTCATAGACGGGATACCGTTTGCGGACAGGGAGAACAACGCTCTGATCCGGGCTCTGCTTCTGGGAGACAGGAGCTGTCTGAGCAGAGAGACGGTCGCCTCGTTCAGAGACAGCGGCGCGGCACATATTCTCGCCCTGTCGGGACTGCATCTGGGGATCGTCTGCCTGTTCATCAGCCGCCTGCTGAAGATTCTCGGCAACAGCATCACAGCGGGCAGACTCCGCGCCGCGCTGACGCTCGCCGCCACGGCATTCTATCTGATTCTGACCGGTGCCGGAGCCTCCATCTGCAGGGCATATCTGTTCATCCTGATGGGAGAATGCGCCCGCCTCTGCAACAGGAAGAACGACCTCCGCACCATTCTCTGGTCATCGTTCGTGTGCCAGACAGCGCTGGATCCGTCAGCCATAAGTTCCGTCAGTTTCCAGCTTTCTTATGCCGCCATCGCGGGTATCGCCTACATCTCACCTCTGCTGAACAGAATGTACGACAGTTTCACCGCATTTTTTGACTCCGGAGCAAAAACGTCGTCATCCGCGCCTTCCGGCGCGCCCGGGCCGGCATCGTCTCCTGCTCTGACAGGCATAGCCGCCGACACCGGCCCCGCAGGCCCCCGCCCGTCAGTCCGGGGCAGGAAGCTGCTCTCCGGCAGGATATGGGAATCGGCAGCCGTTTCGCTCTCGTGCCAGGTGACCACAGCGCCCCTTGCGTGGTACCATTTCAGGACTTTTCCGCTTTATTTCCTGATAGCCAATCTGCTGGCATTGCCGGCCGTGGGGCTTGTCATTCCCCTGTCGCTCGCCGTCCTGCTGCTGTCGGCGGCCGGGTTTTGTCCCGATTTCCTGATTGCCGCTGACGAGGCTCTGCTGGACTACCTGAGGTGGGTGCTCAGAACTGTTGCAGCAATTTGAATCCCGGCGACCTCCAGACCTCCATCGTGCCGTCGTTGTCATAGATGAGACAGCCCTCAAGCGCGGGGTCTGCGAGGATGAAGCTCTGAGCCTCGGCAAGTCCGACGACCATACAGTAGGTGGCGATGCCGTCGGCATACATCGCGTCCGGCCAGTCGGGATGATTCAGGGACACGACGGTGGCGCAGAGCAGATTGTGCTCCACAGGATAGCCGGTGCGCGGGTCTATGGTGTGGGCGTATTTCCTGCCGTCCCGCACATAGAATTTGCGGTAATTCCCCGAAGTGACCACGCCGCAATGCCCCTGAGGCACTTCCATAATCGCCTTCAGATCAGCTCCCGAAGCCATATTCCCGTCCACCGGAGAATCCACCCCTATGGTCCACGGCTTTCCTGAGGGATTGACTCCGGAACAGAAGATTTCCCCTCCTATGTCTATAAGCATAGACTCCACCCTGTGGGCAAACAGATATTCCGCCACCAGATCGCAGCTGTATCCCTGAGCTATAGCATTGAAATTCACCTTCTTGTGCTCACGGCTACGCAGCAGCGCCTCCTGCACGAGATCTGCGGAAGGCAGGGAATCCGCCGTAAAGCCGAAGCCCCATATATCAAAGACCGGTGCCGACCAGACATCTACATAGCCGTCCGTCGCGGCACAGAACCTGTCTCCGAAATCGCACATCCGCTCGAAAAGGCGGTATTCGGCGGAAGCGGTGTCGGCGATCTGCTCCCCGGCATTGAAACGGCTCACTATGGAGTTTCTGTTATAGCCCGATAGAGAGCCGTCTATCACTCTGAGTATCGAATCTATCGAGGACTTCAGCCGCTCGTGGCTGACATCCGCGTTCTTGGCATCCAATTTGACGATGTAGGTGCCGCCCTGGGCGTATCCGGTTATCGAGATGTAGTCACTCCTCCCGCAGGAGAAGGCTAGCGGAAGCAGCAGAAGTGCGAGGATGGGACAGAGTTTCCGGGAATGTTTCATTGACGCGAATTTTGAGAAACCAAACATTTGCGCAAAAGTAGCTATTTTTCCAATAAAAATTCAGATATTTGTATTTTGGCGAGCCGGGAATGCGCCGCCTTTTAACGGAAATCGGAATGAGAAGATTTACAAGATTCGCAATCATCGCACTCGCGGCATCACTGTCACTGCTTTCCTGCAAGGACAAAAAAGATACGACCTCCAAAGAGACCCTGCCCACCTATCCCACCCTGTCACTTGACGAATTCGCCGAGATCGGGGACATAGTGAAGTTCGCGCCGGCGGGCGTCGAGCACCCTGACGGCGGCACAATCACCTGGACAGCCAAGGTCACTGCCGGCAGCAATGTCAGCGAGACCCTCAGCAGGACGGAAGACCTGTTCTACTACGAGTTCCCCGATTCGCTCGGAGCCTACACGTTCACGCTCACTGCGGCGGACGAGGACAACGAATACTACAGCGTGAGTTCCTCGGCAATCGTCACCGTGGTGCGCGGAGGGCTCAATCTGCCGGGACAGCTGACTGCGGACAGGACGGTGATGGGCCGCTCGCAGGATCTGGATCCGGAAAGCATACAGGATGACGACATAGTGACAATCGACGGCGAGACCTATCTGACGGTCGAGCTCGGCGGAAACGTATGGCTCAGAGAGAATCTCTCCACCGGAGAGACCGGCAGGCCATACCACGACGGCAAGCTTATGGGCAATATTCTGGGCGGTTATTACTCCTGGGAGGAGGCTCAGACCGCATGTCCGTCGGGGTGGAAGCTTCCGTCCGACAGCGACTGGGTGGCCCTTGCGGCGGCGCTCGGAGATGACGAGGCTGCAGAGGGAGAGCCGTTCAGCCGGATAAGCGGGCAGCTGATGGCCATAGACGCGACCTATGTCAACGACAGGATGTGGGTGTGGTGGCCGAGAGGAGACGAGAGCGTGAGCGGCTTTGATGCCATACCTTGCGGCTATGCCAATCTGGAAAGCGGAGTCTGGGGCGGGTTCAACGACTACGCTATGTTCTGGACAAGCGACGAAAAGGACGGAGAGGGAGTCTATCGCTATATGTATGTGGAAAACGGGGATGTGCTTTACGGCACTGCCGACAAGACCGGTTTCGGGGCCTCAGTGCGCTGCATAAAGGAATAAGCAGCCCCTCCGCACAGCGGTTTCCGGGTTTACGCAGGCCGCTTTTGAACAATCTTCTTTGAACAATCATCATTGCATTATAAACTCTAAACTAAAATCTTATGGCAAAGAAAGGTAAATTTTCAGCTTGGCTGATCGTCGCTCTTGTACTCGCGGCTCTGGTCCTCTGGGGAGTCAAGACCTATAACGGAATGGTGACCGAAGAGGAAGGCGTCAAGACAGCCTGGTCGCAGGTGGAAAATGTCTATCAGCGCAGGGCCGACCTCATTCCGAATCTGGTTGCCACTGTGAAAGGCTATGCGAAGCACGAGTCCGAGACTCTTGAGGGTGTGATCGCGGCGAGAGCGAAAGCCACTCAGGTGACAGTTGACGCGGAGAATCTCACGGATGAGCAGATCGCCAAGTTTCAGGAGACTCAGGGCGAGCTTTCATCTGCGCTCGGCAGGCTGATGGCCGTTGCGGAGGCCTATCCGGATCTGAAGGCGAATGAAAACTTCAAGGATCTGCAGGCCCAGCTCGAAGGCACGGAGAACAGAATCGCCACAGAGAGAAGGGCTTACAACGAGACAGCCAAAGAATACAACACAGACATCAGGCGGTTCCCAGGCAATATCATAGCCTCCATCTTCGGATTCCAGGCCAAGGGCTATTTCCAGGCTGAGGAGGGCGCTGACAAGGCTCCGACAGTTCAATTCTAAGAGTTACGGATATGTTCCGCACTTCGGCTGTTTTTCTCGCCTCACTGCTCGGGCTCGGGCTTGCACTTTCGCTTCCGCTTCCGGCTGCGACGGGGCTTCCGGCACGCCCGGACCCGCCGAGACTGGTCAACGATCTGGGCTCTGTTCTGACTGAGGCCCAGACGGAAGCGCTCGAGAGGAAACTTGTCGCGTTCGATGACAGCACCTCCAACCAGATTGCTGTGGTGACGGTGCACAGTCTGGAGGGACGCGAAGCGAGTGAATATGCGACAGAGCTCCATCGGGAGTGGGGCATCGGAGACTCTGAAAAGGACAACGGTCTGCTGATCCTGGTCAAACCCAAGAATGACGAGGGCAACGGCAACGTGTTCATATCCGTCGGCTACGGACTTGAGGGTGCGATTCCGGACATCATTGCCAAACGCGTCATCGAAGAGGTGATGATCCCCCGTTTCAAGGAGGATGACTACTACGCCGCCATCGACGGGGCCTGCGATATGCTGATGAAATATGCTTCCGGAGAGTTTTCCGACAAGACTGACGACAGTCAGGATCTGGGCTATATCGTCGCCCTTGTGTTCATCATATTGTTGACGCTTCTGATTCTCAGATCAGTGTTCGGCAGGAAGAACGGCGGCAAGGGCAGTGGCGGAAGCGCAGGAGGACGCAGCCGGGGAAGCAGCGGACCCATCTTCACGGGAGGCGGCTTCGGAGGAGGCTCAAGCAGCCGTGGATTCGGCGGATTCGGCGGAGGAAGTGCAGGCGGCGGAGGGGCCGGCGGCAGCTGGTAGGACTCAGCGCAGGTCTGTGACTACATAGTCTTGGGATTCAAGACTGTCGATGTCAATGGAGAAAAGACCGGGTTCGGGTTCTGCTCCAAGATATGAAAAAGAGGGGATGGCCACGGAAATGGCCGTCCCCTTTTCCGTAGTGAGCCCGAGGGATTTGAGTCTCCCGTCATCTCCGAAGGCGGGGATAATGTCCGCCTTGCTGCCCGCGAGGGAGAGAATCAGCGATTCGAGACCGTCGGACGCTTCGATGACCGCTTCTTTGGACGAGGAGTCAAGGGTGCAGAGCGAAGACCCGTCATATAGGATGGTATAAGTCCCGGACGTGATCATAAAACGACCTTTGGAGAATATGAGATGGCCTTTGGAGATATATGAAGCAGCGCCTCCGGCAACCTTGACGTCCATATTGTAGTCGGCTTCGAACGAAGCGGCAAGCAGCTTTGCAGTCCGCCCGTCATCTTCCCGGGAAGATGCTGCGGACTGCGCCATGAATGGGGCCGGGGACACTGCGGACGGGACTATGGACAGCGACGGAGAAGAGGCCGGAGCTGAAACAGGTCCGGACAGCAGCAGCGCAAGGGCCTCGGCGAGACAGATGACAACTTGCGTCCTCATTTCCTGTGACAGAAGGCTTCGATTATCGGTTCGAGTTCGAAGAAATCGGCCACGAGCACCTGACGAGGACGAGATCCGTCCTGCGGCCCCACGACTCCGGCAGCCTCCAGCTGATCCATCACCCTGCCGGCACGGGCATAGCCCATACCCAGACGGCGCTGAAGATCGGATGTCGAGCCTTTCTGATTGGACACCACCATCCTCGCCGCATCCTCGAACATCGGGTCTATCACGGTCATATCGATGGAGCCCGGCTCAGTCGGACTTCCGTCAGGCGACGGAGGAGACGGCAGATAGTAAGGAGAACCGTAGCACTGCTTGTAGCCCGTCTGCGCGCTGATGAAGTCGGTGACCCTCTTGATCTCCGACATACCGATCATCGCGCACTGTACACGGACCGTCTGCACTCCGGTATAGAACAGCATATCGCCCTTTCCGATAAGACTCTCCGCGCCGATGTTGTCCAGAATGGTCTGAGAGTCGGTGCGGGACACGACCCTGAACGCGATGCGGTACGGGAAGTTGGTCTTGATCTCGCCGGTGATGACGCCGACCGACGGCCTCTGCGTGGCAATGATCATATGGATGCCGGCCGCGCGTCCCTTCTGCGCAAGCCTCTTGATGTAGGTGTTGATGCTGCGGGCGGTAGCCTTGCTTTCCGGGCCTACGCCGGTGGACAGCAGATCCGCGAACTCATCCACGACAGCCACGATGTAAGGCAGATAACGGTGTCCTGCATCGGGGTTGAGGTGACGGTTGCGGTATTTCTCATTGTAGTCCTTGATGTTGTTCTCTCCCGATTTCGAGAGCAGTTCGAAGCGCTCATCCATCTCCACGCACAGCGATCCGAGTATCTGTTCGGCGTGCTTGGGGTCCTTCACGATGGCGCGCTTGCGCTCGTCCGCCTCGCTGGCTGCATCGGGAATCTCAGCTATATAGTGCTTCAGCAGGCTCTCATAGGTGGTGAACTCGACCATCTTGGGATCGATGAACACGAACTTGAGCTCCGAAGGATGCTTGGCATAGAGGAGCGAAGTTATTATCACGTTGAGGCAGACCGACTTACCCTGCTTGGTGGCACCTGCCACTATGAGGTGGGGAGCATCCGCCAGGTCAAATGTCTGCACCGTCTGGGTGATTGTCGTATAGCCTATCGCTATCGGAAGCTCATACTTGTTGTTCCGGAACGAAGGGTCGTTGAGCATCTTCTTGAGCGGCACGATGGAGGCGTTCTTGTTCGCGACCTCGATGCCTACGGAGTCGCTCAGATCGATGACACGCACTCCCCTGGCATTCAGCGATCTGGCTATGTCGCTCGACAGGTTCTTGATGGCGGATGAGCGCACGCCGGGCGCCGGATAGACCTTGTACAGGGTGACCGTAGGTCCGACCTTGGCCGTCACCGAATCCACCTTTATCTTGAAGTTGAGAAGAGTGTTGCGTATGCGCATATTGTTCTCCTCAAGCTCTGCCTGGCTGACGTCGTTCTGGCCGTTCGCGTAGTCATCCAGCAGATCCAGAGTCGGGAAACGATAGTTGGACAGTTCGTCGCGGACATCAATCCTCGGCAGCTCCCTGACCTCGCCGGTGAGCGTCTTCTCGTCGGTCTCGACGCTGAATTTACCGTCCTCGGCCGGTGCAGGAACACTCTGCCCGTCTCCAGCGCCGTTTCCGGAACTCTGGCTTCCGCTACGGCTATCTACAAGTTCTGTCGCCGCAGTGTCCGCATCTTCGTCCACACCGCCGTCAATGCCGGGTGAGCCATAATCGAAGCCGTCCGCGGAGTCAAGTCCGGCGGCATAAGAATCCTCGGCATCCGTGTCTGAATCTGCACCCGCATCCGTATCCGTTTCCGTCTCAGTCTGTGTCTCAATCAGTTTTGCCTCTTCGGCATCTTTTCCCGTCCCGTCGCCGTCCGCTTCGGGCTTGGGAGCAAACCACGCGGAAAAACGGCCGCTTGCAAACAGCAGCCAGACCGTCGCGAGCACCAGCAGACACAAGCCTGTGACTATCAGTCCTATGAGATTGACGACAGACTGGATGAACGCGGCTCCTGCATCTCCCCCGAGTCCTCCGGAGAACAGCCCCCGGGCGTTGAAAAGCTCACCTGCGTATGCCAATATCCAGGACAACAGCAGGGCGGAGCTGAGGCTCAAAAGCGTCAGCCTGCCCACCGCGACACTTTTCTGAGGCCGGATCAGCTTGCAGGTCCACACGGCGAGCATCACCACCAGAGAGAAAGAAGCGAGTCCGAAGCAGCGCCCGACGAGGAAGTCGGCCCAGCGGAAGCCTATCTTGCCGGCAATGTTGGTGACATCGACATCCCTGTCAAGCATCCGGGGCTCGGACAGAAGGCTTTGGTCTGTCTTCCAGGTGAACAGATAAGACAGGATCGCCGCGAAAGTGAAGACCGCAAAAACGCCGACGACAATCCCGGCGACACGGACTATCTTGCCCTTCGTCGCCGGTTTGAGACGATATCTCTTGCGGTGCTTCGGCTTGCCTGCCGCCGCGCTGTTCCCGGAACTCTTCTCTTTCTTCATTATTTTCTCTTCTTGGACTTCTGGACGGACTTTTTCTTGTCTCCCGCCTTGGAATGGTTCAGAATCATTCCAGGTTTGGAGAACATAGCGTCAGGATTGATTCTGAACAGTTCAAGACCCTCGGGAATCTGGATTCTGCCGTCGGAGAGGCGGACCAGGTCCTGAAATATGGTCTCGTCGGCAACGCTCTCCTTGTTCCAGATGAGATACTGCTGACGCATATATGTCGCCAGAGACCTTATCAGCGCAGTCTTGACGTCACCGTCTTCGAGACCGGCTATCAGGTCTATCACGCTCTCGATGTTCCTGCCGTACTGCATAGCCTTCATCTGCCTCTTGTTGATCGGTATGGGATCGGGGCGCGAGGAAATCTGCTCTGGAGTCGGCATCGGATAAGGGGAATCTATGTCGAGAGTGAAGTTGGAGATTATGTACAGGTCGTCCCACAGCTTGCGCTCGTAGTTTTCCTGACGGCGCACTTCCGGATTGACGGACTCCATAGCCCTGATGACGGCTACGGCCTGCTCCGTACGCTTTTCACGGTCTTCAATGAGATTGAGGCTTTCGACCATAGTCTGGATGGCTCTGCCATATTCCGACTTCCTGAGCTTCTCCTGCTCGGTGTTGTATTTCAGTATCCTGGTGTCGTTCTGATTGTTGTACTCTTCCATATTGTCGTGTTCTTCCAAATTCTCGTCCTTAGCCGCGCTCTTCGGGCATTGTCCACCGGCAGTCCGCAGCCGCGCACTTGTCCCTTGTCCGCGCAGACGGCAAAGTTAGTCATTTTCGCTCAAATTACTGCCTGTTCCGCCGGAACCTTTTCCACTCTGTCGTCGAACAGATACCACAGATAGCCGCTGACGTCGCGATAGCCCATTTCCCGATAAAGAGACGCGTAACGGGACACCTGTTCGGCGTAGGCGGGATCCGGATGGCCGAACTTGTAGTCCACTATCGTCACGGAGTCCCCGGAAATGATCACCCGGTCCGGTCGCCGCACGGATTTGTCGCCCCGGGCGGCCGGGACTATTATATCCCGCTCCCTCACGACCGAAGAATCGTCGTCCGGGAACCAGCCGCGAGCCGCCGCGGATTCCACCCTCGTGCGGAGAAGACGGCATACCTCTCCTGCATCCTCCGCAGCCATCAGTCCGGCGGTCACCGCCCTGTCCACCGCGCCCTCGACATCCGACAAATGATTGACGGAGGACATCACTTCGTGCAGGACTATGCCGCGTGCGCGCCTGCTGTTACAGTCACTGCGGAAGAATTCCACGGCATCACCGCTGATTTTCAGTCTCGCTCCGGACGCGTTCAGCGGCCACGAATTGTAGCTGCAGGGAAGTATGCAGCTGACTCCCTCCCCCAGAATCTCCGCGACAGCCCGTTCTTTCGCACTGTCCTCCCCGCTGCCTCCGGACGGGGCGGCCATATCGCAATACTCTCCATACGAGAAGCGGATCTCCCGGCCTCCATCAGTCTCCGACTCGGACTTCTGCACCCCGAACACAGAAGAATCGGACAAATCTGCGGGAGCGCCGGTCACCGATGTGTTCTGATTGAGAAAGAGCCACAGGGCATCCCCTGCAGTTCTGGCCTTCTCAGGCGAAGCTGCCGGATCCGGCAGCTTGTCGGAGGCACATATTATATGGTTGCCCTTGGCAGCGCGTGTCATCGCCACATACATCATATTGGCCGTGTCCACAAACTGCAGCAGCGACTCCTCGTCATAGGCGTTCCGGAACACGGTACCCGGCATAGATGACCACTTGACATTGAACACATTATGACTGAGAGCCTCCTGCAGGCCCGTCCCATCCACGACCCGGCCGTCCTTCTCCGGAGACACCCAGAGTTCGGGAGACATCTGGGGCATCGGATAGAATGCGAAATCGAACCTCGGCAGGATGACGTGAGGGAAATCCAGACCCTTGGACTTGTGTATCGTCATTATCCGCACCGAATTCGATGAGGCCGGAGAGGCGATTTTCGGACCGTTGTTCCGGTCAGCCCCTTCGCTGCACATTGAAGAGATGATCCCGTTCCAGTCGGACAGGAACTCGGACAAGCGGTTGCCATTGTCAGCGACATACTCCTGCAGTCTGTCCATAAATGCCTGAATGTACGGACTCTGCTCATCGAATGCCACAGGATCCGCCTTTTTCAGTTCACGGAGATAGTGCTCCGCCACATCCGCCAGCGAGGATACCGGAGGACAGGGCCTGACATCCAATGCCGTTGCGAGATAGCCCGCAACGGTATCCTCGGGATTGGCGATCCGGGACAACAGCGCCACCAGACGCCTGACCACCGAAGAAGAGGCCACACTGAGAGAATCATCCGACACTACGGGTATCCCGTTCTCCATCAGTAATTTGGCATATCTCTCCCCGTCCCTGTTGCTGCGGACCAGAACCGCTATGTCTCCGTATCTCGCACCTTTCTCCAGGCATCTCCCGATGACGGCAAGGATCTCCTGTCCGATGCCCGCTTTAGGAACATAGGCGATGTCCACGTTGCCCCTGACCCCGGCTCCGGCCCTCTTGCACTTCTGCCTGACATCGGCATAGATCTGCCTGAACACGGCCGCATTCCGCCCCGCCGTCGCGCTGCTCCCGGCGTCTCCGGTCTCCGCCACTTTCTGAAACTCGTCCGAATGGTCACAGAGATACTTGAAGAACAGATTGTTGAACTCGACTATCCTCGCCTCGCTGCGGAAATTGGTGTCAAGGCTTATGCTGCGGATTCTGCCCGGAAAACGCTCCGGAACATCGTACTCCAGCAGTTTCCAGTCGGAGTCGCGCCACCGGTAGATACTCTGCTTCACATCGCCCACAATCAGATTCTGATTGCCCGAAGCCTCGCTGTTCCTCAGCAACGGCTCGAAATTGCGCCACTGCACGGTGGAGGTGTCCTGAAATTCGTCCAGAAGGAAACTGTCGTATCTCGTGCCTGTCTTTTCGTAGATGAACGGAGCGTCCGAACCGTCGATGATGCCGTTCAGCAGACTGCCGCTGTCCTCCAGGCACATTATGTTGTTTTCTTTCAGCAGCGAGGCGTATGACTCCCGCAGCTCACGGTACACGCCGAAGCCGAACAGGCAGGAAAGGATGAGCCCTGCACTTTTGTACAGTCGGTAGTCCTCCGTAAACAGCCGGACCAGAGCCTCCCTGTGAGTCTCGAAGCCGGGCACTTCCCCAAGTCTGCCGGCCAGCGGACGGTTGGCTTTGGTGAACCAGTCCTCAAGGCTCTTGCCAGCATAGCTGAGACAGTTCATATTGCTCTCGCTCGGCAGGACGAATCCTCCCCGCTTTGCTCCGGAAGCGCCTCCGTCCGGCGGCAGGATATAGGCTTCAAGTTTGACGGCCCATTGGCGGGAAGTGTCTCCGAAATCTGCCCCGACGCTCCGGAAGTCCTCACGAAGAGCCGACACGGCCTCGCTCACGGCCGCCCTGTAGCCGTCAGCATATTCCCGGCAAAGTTTTCTCAGACCGGAGACATTCTCTCTGGAACACATCTTGTCAGGATCCGCTCCCGCCCTTTCGGAGGCCTCCCTGAAACTCCTGGAAGAAAGAGTCTTGGCGACCGCATACAGGCTTTTCTCGATGTCGAACTTTCCGTTCTCCGCAAGCTGCTCCATGGCCTTGTCCCTGAGCCAGTCTATAAGATCCCTGTCATTCTCGGAGAGAGCGTCCAGCATCATATCCACGGACTGTTCGACCAGCATATCGTGGTCAAGCTCAAGCCGGTAGCTTTCATACTGGCCGAGCTCTCTGGAAAAGGCCCTCAAAATCTGCTGGAAGAAACTGTCTATGGTGCTTACCGAGAAAGCGCCGTAATCGTGGAGGATGTCGCAGAGAATGTCCCGGCAGCGCCTGCTCATCGCTTCCCCGTCCGGAAACACGGAAGGGATGAACTCCTCCGCAAACAACGGATAATAAGAAGAATACTGCGGGGCGCCGCCGAGCAGGGCCAGTTCACGGATGATTCTGGACTTCATCTCGTCCGTCGCCTTGTTGGTGAATGTGACCGCGAGGATGTGCCGGTATGCTTTCGTGCCCCGGGCCTCACCTGAGCATTCCCCGTCCGGCCCCCCGTTCCGCCCGGAGGCGGCACAGGCCCCCAGAAGAAGACTTATGTAGGTCTTGGCGAGATTCCAGGTCTTTCCCGAACCCGCACTGGCTTTCATCAGAGTAATCATAGCTGTACAGTCATATTGTCACAGTCTTCCGCAGATCATCCTGTAGCTGCAGAATCTGCAGGATGCCGTTGACTTGGAATGGGTGAAACTCTCTTCGGGATCCGCGATGGAATCGAGAGTGTCCCGGAGTCTTTCCGTGACACGGTCGCAGAACTCCCGGGAGAGAGCCCCGCAGCCGGGTCCGTTTCCGTCAAAGAGTCTGGCGACCGAATAGACGGAATTCTCGATCCTGCGCTCTCCGACTATGGCGCGGCCCTCGGACGACTCGCGGAGCAGAAGATTGTAGATGTAGAACTGAAAGGCGACTTCCGGACGTTCGGAACCCCGTTTGTCGGCATCCTCCTGCGGGGGAGCAAATATCTTGTCGGCGACTGCCTGCGAAACTTCAGGCGAAGCCTCGTCCCTGCCCGATGCCGGGCCCGGACTCAGTATCCTGTAGTCATCATCGGTCACCCTCCCCGTCTTGTAGTCAACGACACGCACCACCCCCTCCCGGAAGCTGTCCAGACGGTCGATGAGTCCCTTCAGCCGGAATTCATTGCGTCCCGTGCGGAACGGCACGACAAATTCCCGTTCAAGCCCTATGACGGAGAAGCTGTCCCTTCCGGACTCTCCGAGAAGCGTCAGGTCGTGGGATATGGTTTTGACGGCATACTGCACTATGATGTCACAGGTCACCAGATCCTGCCCGCGCAGCTCTATCGACCGGAGATTCTCGCAGATCAGGGATTTGGCCCGCTCTCTGATCGCCGCTCTGCCCCCGGGACTCAGGAGCCCCCTCAGATAATCCCCGGTCACCGTCCGGCGCGGTGTCCTGCCGTCTCCGTCCTCGGAATAAAGCTGCTGCATCAGAGAGTGGAACACTGTCCCCAGAGTGCTGCGATCCATCGAGTCCAGTACATCCTGCTGCTCCTTGAGCTTTCTGACATAGGAATAGTAGAACTGCACCGGACAGTTCAGGTACACTTTGAGGGACGAGGCCGAGAAAGCGAAGTTCCTGATGATTTCGAGATCCTCCCCGGTTTTTCTGACAGGTTCGGGAGTCTGGCCGGTCAGCTCGGGCGACTCCGTGACAAAACGGTGGATTTTCAGACGGTAATCATACTGCAGCTGCTTCAGATAGCGGCTTTCCTCCCCCGACTGCACACCCTCCGTACGGGAGTCATACACCATCCAGAGGTTCTCGGCGCGCTGGATCATACGATAGAAATAATATGCCCACACGGCATCCTGAAACTCGTAGGTCGGCAGGGAGAAGCCCCGTCTCAGCTCGGGCGGAATGAAGGAGGAGCTGACCGACCTGCGGGGGAACACGCCCTCGTTGGCGGACATGACGATGACATTGCGAAAGTCCAGGCATCGCGTCTCCAACGGCCCCATAATCTGCAATCCCTCAAGCGGTTCTCCGGCAAAGGGGACAGAGATGTCCGAGACCAGACGCACAAGCGTCTTGAAGAATGTGGCCGGCTTGATGTCCAGATGCATATCGCGCAGCCTCGTCAGCTTCGTGCAGTACTCCCTGAGGAAGACGGTCTCCACCCCGGGTTCATCTGACAGGGCATAGGTCCGGCCGCAGAGTTCCAGTATGCCAAGCAGATAGTCCGCGAGCCTCTCAGATGCTTCCGCGGATGAGGCCTCATCATCGCCGAGAACCGGACTGAACACCATCCGGAACAGCCTGCAGCCGGACAGGTCGGCCAGGGGAACATAGCTTTTGGCTTCACGCCCTATTTTCTTCACACAATCCAATGCGGGGAAGTCATTCCCTCCTCCGGCGTCCCCCGCGGCATCCGCCTCCGTCCAAACCGCATCTCCGTCACAGAGTCTGCGGAAAACGTTGTTGGAGAACACGGCCTCGACGAACTTGTGATAGAAATAGCATTCGCCGGCACGCCGGGACACGTTCATCTGGAGTGTGGCCAGAGCACGCACCAAGACGAACACTTCGCTGTTTTTGAGAGGATAGCCCATCGTGACATTGACGGCGGCTATGCCGGGAGGAATGGAATTAAGCAGCGGAACGAGCAGTTTCTCGTCGGGTAGAACCACCGCCGTGTCCTCCGCGTCGAACCCGGACAGGTCTTCGCCTCCCGCGAGAGAGCGCAGAATGTCGGGAAGCCGCTTCGCCTGCCCCACGGAAGACGGCACGCTGAGCAGATTCACCGCAGGAGGAGACAGAGTCTCCCCTTCGTCCGGAGTGAACGCCTGGGGGAAGCGCTTCACATTGTCTTCCATAAAAAAGGAGGAACGGTTGTGGGGGTCACGGATCATCGTCGAGGAATAGTCCCAGCAGAACTCCGCCCTGCCCTCTTTCTGCAGGAGGGTCAACAGCTCCTTCTCGCATTCGTTCAGAGCATTCAGCCCTACAAAGACATAGCGGGAGTCTCCGGAAATGCCTGTCCGGGCCACCTGGCGGTAGATCATCCCCTCGTATGCGAGCCCCCGGCTGCGCAGAGACTCGTTGAACTCCACATATATGGGATACAGCAGATCCCAGATCCGGAGAAAACTCTCCTTGGGAGCGGGATGGTTCGAAGACATATCGACTTTCAGCCTCCCGTCCTCCGCGCGGAAATGGGAGACAAACGCCTCAATGGCCCTGCGCTGCGTCTCGCTCAGCCAGGAATAGTCATCCTGAATGTTCCTGAGGTCAGAGATGTTGGCGAATATGTCACGGGCATTGACCAGATATTTGTCTATGTCGTTGAAATCGTTGAGAATCACATCGCCCCAGAAGATGAACTCGTCCAGAGTCTCCGCCCTGTGCCCGCGACTCTCCAGAGCCGAGGAATAGCAGCGGTACAGCTCCACCAGCAGAGATACCCGATCGGCACAGCGCAGATCCGCGCCTTTCAGGAACAAGTCGCTGACAGTGACTATCTCCGGAGCGAGCAGCGGCCTCCCGCTCATGCTGACCAGCTCCGACAGATATTTCCGGAAAAAAAGCGAGGCCCGCACGTTTGGAAACACGAACACCCTCCCGGAAATGTCTCCGAGCGCCAGATAGTGTTCTGCGACCTGCTTGAGGAACGGCTTCATAATTCTTAATTTTTCACAAATATAACCCAACCTTGAGCAAAACCGCTTCGCAAGCTATAAAATTTTCAAAATTTGACGGGGAAACTTTGCTTGTCGGGAAAATATGCTTATCTTTGTGGATACAATTTTGAATAATTCAAATTTAGAAAACACAACAACTTAATACAAACAACTTTAAACTGACAGAATTATGACCAAGAAATTCAGATGCCTTGTATGCGGATACATTCACGAAGGTCCGGAGCCGCCTGCCGAGTGCCCGATCTGCCACGTGAAAGCGGATAAATTCGAAGAAATCGTCGAGAGCGAAGACAATCTGACCTGGGCTTGCGAACACGAGCTGGGAGTCGCGAAAGGTGTTGATCCGGAGATCGTGCAGGGACTCAGGGACCATTTCAACGGCGAATGCGGAGAAGTGGGAATGTACCTCGCAATGAGCCGTCAGGCCGAAAGGGAGGGGTATCCTGAGATAGCCGACGCATTCAGAAGATATGCCTTCGAGGAGGCCGAGCACGCCGCCAAGTTCGCAGAACTTCTGGGAGAATGTGTCTGGGACACCAAGACCAACGTACATAAGAGGCTGATGGCGGAGAACGGCGCCTGCGCGGACAAGCTCCGCATAGCCACGCTGGCGAAAAAGCAGAATCTGGACGCAATCCACGACACCGTGCACGAGATGGCAAGGGACGAAGCCAGACACGGACGCGGGTTCGAGGGGCTGTGGAAGAAGTATTTCGCTTAAAGCCTCAAAGTCTCTGAGATCAATTGCCGCTGTCCAGAGCTTCCCATAGCGCCTCCATCTCACGGCGGTCTTTTTTCGTCGGGCGTCCGGCACCCCGGTCACGCTTGAGGAAGAAAGTCTCCACCGGAGTCCTGAGCTTGTCCAATTCGGACTGCGGGGTGAGGTTCTCGGCGTATTCGGGGACTTTGGCGGCACCCTGGCGGTTCTCCGTCAGAGCTTTCACCCTGTAGGTGTAGCATACCTGACCTCTGCGCGCAGTGATTATGTCGCCCGCCCGGACAGCCCGGGCGGGCTTGACGTCATTGCCGTTCAAACGCACCTTGCCCCCGCCGCAGGCCTCCGCCGCTTCGCTTCTCGTCTTATAGGCCCGGATGGCCCAGAGATATTTGTCGATTCTCACTTCTTCCATATCATTCTCCTTTTTCACCTGCGTCCGGCCGCTGCTCCTCACAAGCCTTATCCCCGTCGAGGCGCACTTCCGGCCAGGACTGCGGCAGAGGAGCCTCCAGACGAATCTCCGTCTTTTTGACGGGATGAATGAATGTCACCGATCTCGAATGGAGACAGATGCCTCCGTCCGGATTGGAACGCGGGGCTCCGTACTTGAGATCCCCCTTGACCGGACAGCCGATCCCCGCGAGCTGGCAGCGGATCTGATGATGCCGGCCGGTCAGAAGCTCCACGGCCACAAGGCAATATCTGAAGCTGTGCCCCGCCACGCGGTAACGCAGCCTCGCGAGTTTGGCATCCCCCGTATGCCCGCAGATGTAGGACTTGTTCAGCCTCTCGTTTCTCCCCATCCAGTCGCACAGCTCCGCCTCGGGCTTCTGCGGCACTCCGCAAGTGAGCGCCCAGTATGTCTTGTGGACATTTCCCTCCCTGAACATTTCAGAGAGCCTTTCAAGGGCCTTGGAGGTCTTGGCGAAAATCACTATCCCGCTTACAGGCCTGTCAAGTCTGTGGGGCACCCCTATGAAGACCTGCCCCGGCTTGGCGTCACGCTGGGCGATGAATGCCTTGCACAGCTCGCTGAGAGGTTCATCTCCGGTCCTGTCACCCTGCACGATCTCCCCCGGCCGCTTGTCGATGACGAGGATGTGATTGTCCTCATAAATGATTCTTGACTGAATGTCGCTGAACTCCTGCTGCGACAAATGCCTGTACTGTGACATATTCCTGATGCTTACCGGGCAGCAAAAATACTGAAAAAAGTCTTGTGAAGAACATAAACGCTGAAAATGTCATTACGGGGCGGGAAATTCCGGTCTCCGACTGACAAATTGGCATAAATCCGGGGGGTCCCTTGCGGTGGCACAGCTTTCGTAAAAGGATGTGGCGTCGCTCTCAGCCCCGAGGCTCCGCGAGGGACTTGGGAACTGAGGCGACGGAACAAGTATTTACGACAATAAAATTGGAGATTATAAATTATGGGAAAAATTATTGGTATTGACCTCGGAACCACCAACTCCTGTGTGGCCGTGATGGAAGGCAACGAGCCTACCGTCATCATCAACAATGAAGGACAGAGAACGACCCCGTCTGTAGTGGCTTTCACTGACGGCGGCGAAAGGAAGATCGGTAATCCTGCCAAGCGTCAGGCCATTACCAATCCTCACAAGACCGTGTTCTCTATCAAGAGATTTATGGGCGAGACCTACGATCAGGTAGGCAAGGAGATCGCGCGCGTACCTTATAAGGTAGTGAAGGGCGACAACAACACCCCGCGTGTTGACATCGACGGCAAGCTCTACACGCCGCAGGAGATTTCGGCGATGATTCTTCAGAAGATGAAGAAGACGGCAGAGGACTATCTGCGCCAGGATGTGACGGAAGCCGTCATCACCGTGCCTGCATACTTCTCCGACTCTCAGCGTCAGGCCACCAAGGAGGCGGGCAAGATAGCCGGACTGGATGTCAAGCGTATCATCAACGAGCCTACCGCGGCAGCACTCGCATACGGTCTCGACAAGAAGAACAAGGATATGAAGGTCGCTGTCTATGACCTCGGCGGCGGTACTTTCGATATCTCCATTATGGAGCTTGGAGACGGCGTGTTTGAGGTCAAGTCCACCAACGGAGACACGCACCTCGGAGGTGACGATTTCGACCAGGTGATCATCGACTGGCTTGCGCAGGAGTTCGCGGCCGAGAACGGCGGCATCGACCTCAAGAAAGACCCTATGGCGCTTCAGAGGCTTAAGGAAGCTGCAGAGAAGGCCAAGATCGAGCTGTCCAACCAGACGACCACAGAGATCAACCTGCCTTACATCATGCCTGTTGACGGTATTCCTAAACACCTTGTGAAGACTCTCACCAGAGCCAAGTTCGAGCAGCTTGCGGACGAGCTCATCAACAAGACCATCGAGCCTTGCCGCAAAGCCCTTGCAGACGCCGGGCTTCAGCCTTCGGACATTGACGAGGTGCTTCTCGTAGGCGGTTCGACCCGTATTCCTGCCATTCAGGAAATCGTGAAGAAGTTCTTCGGGAAAGAGCCTAACCGCAGCGTGAACCCGGACGAGGTCGTGGCCATAGGCGCAGCAATACAGGGCGGCGTGCTTGCCGGCGACGTGAAGGATGTGCTTCTGCTTGACGTCACTCCGCTTTCACTCGGCATCGAGACTATGGGCGGCGTAATGACCAAGCTTATCGAGTCCAACACGACGATCCCTACGAGAAAGTCCCAGATTTTCTCCACCGCGGCCGACAACCAGCCTGCAGTCGACATCCACGTGCTTCAGGGCGAGAGGCCTCTGGCAAAGGACAACAAACTCATCGGCAACTTCATCCTCGACGGCATCACTCCGGCTCCGAGGGGAGTCCCTCAGATTGAGGTCGTGTTCGACATCGACGCCAACGGCATCCTGAACGTTTCCGCCAAGGACAACGCCACCGGCAAGGAGCAGAAGATCCGTATAGAGGCTTCTTCAGGACTTTCCGAGGAGGAGATCAAGAAGATGCGTGACGAGGCCAAGGCCAACGAGGCGGCGGACAAGGCTGAGAAGGAGAGAATCGAGAAGATCAACAACGCCGATGCAATGTGCTTCCAGAGCGAGAAGAACCTCAAGGAGTACGGAGACAAGATCCCGTCTGACAAAAAGTCAGCGATAGAGACTGCGCTCAATTCTCTGAAAGAGGCTGTCAAGGCTCAGAACATAAGCGACATCGACAGATATAACTCCGAACTTGAGCAGGCTTGGCACGCAGCATCCGAGGATATGGCCAAGGCCGCACAGGCAGGTCAGCAGGGCGGTGCCCAGGGCTTCGACGGCGGGGCTCAGAACAACGGGCCTCAGGGTTCGGACGACACTCCTGACGAGCAGTAACGGATTGGAAAAGCCCGCAAGGGTTTGCAAAGGGGGAGAACGGAAGGCGATTCCGTTCACCCCCTTTTATTTGTCCAACCCCCAGTCACTGCCGTGACAGCCCCGCCGGGGCACTGGGGACCGGATTCCCCAGACCCCTTGGGTCGCTGCGCTCCG